>NZ_JAJNHW010000002.1:0-499760 GCF_022386695.1 Mammaliicoccus sp. D-M19
TGCCGGGGTGGCGGAACTGGCAGACGCACAGGACTTAAAATCCTGCGGTAAGTGATTACCGTACCGGTTCGATTCCGGTCCTCGGCACCATATTAATATGCGCCCGTAGCTCAATTGGATAGAGCGTTTGACTACGGATCAAGAGGCTAGGGGTTCGACTCCTCTCGGGCGCGTAATGACCATTTTGGTTACGGGAAGTAGCTCAGCTTGGTAGAGCACTTGGTTTGGGACCAAGGGGTCGCAGGTTCGAATCCTGTCTTCCCGACTCTTTAAAAATTTACATATTAAATGGGGGCTTAGCTCAGATGGGAGAGCGCCTGCTTTGCACGCAGGAGGTCAGCGGTTCGATCCCGCTAGTCTCCACCATTTAAAAATAATATCATTATGGCGGCGTAGCTCAGCTGGCTAGAGCGTACGGTTCATACCCGTGAGGTCGGGGGTTCGATCCCCTCCGCCGCCATTAAAATTTTCAATATGAATACATATTTTAAATTTTGGACCTTTAGCTCAGTTGGTCAGAGCAAACGGCTCATAACCGTTGGGTCGCAGGTTCGAGTCCTGCAAGGTCCATACTTATATATTGGAGGAATACCCAAGTCCGGCTGAAGGGATCGGTCTTGAAAACCGACAGGGGCTTAACGGCTCGCGGGGGTTCGAATCCCTCTTCCTCCGCCATTATATTTGTAACTTAATATTATTATCGCGGGATGGAGCAGTTCGGTAGCTCGTCGGGCTCATAACCCGAAGGTCGGTGGTTCAAATCCGCCTCCCGCAATAGCTTTAATGATGGTCCCGTGGTGTAGCGGTTAACATGCCTGCCTGTCACGCAGGAGATCGCGGGTTCGATTCCCGTCGGGACCGCCATTTTTTAAAAATTAATGTATGGCTCAGTAGCTCAGTCGGTAGAGCAAAGGACTGAAAATCCTTGTGTCGGCGGTTCGATTCCGTCCTGAGCCATCTTTTAACTTTTTGCCGGCCTAGCTCAACTGGTAGAGCAACTGACTTGTAATCAGTAGGTTGGGGGTTCAAGTCCTCTGGCCGGCACCATCTAACGGAGGGGTAGCGAAGTGGCTAAACGCGGCGGACTGTAAATCCGCTCCTTCGGGTTCGGCAGTTCGAATCTGCCCCCCTCCACCATTATTATTTTAATTTAATAGGGGCATAGTTCAACGGTAGAATAGAGGTCTCCAAAACCTTTGGTGTGGGTTCGATTCCTACTGCCCCTGCCATGGCGGCTGTGGCGAAGTGGTTAACGCATCGGATTGTGGTTCCGACACTCGTGGGTTCGATTCCCATCAGCCGCCCTTATTTTATATTAATGGGCTATAGCCAAGCGGTAAGGCAACGGACTTTGACTCCGTCACTCGCTGGTTCGAATCCAGCTAGCCCAGTAGTCTGGCGGCATAGCCAAGTGGTAAGGCCGAGGTCTGCAAAACCTCTATTCACCGGTTCAAATCCGGTTGCCGCCTCCATTAATAACTTTGCGGGAGTATTTCAACTTTTAGAATACATTCCTTCCCGGAATGAGATATAGGTGCAAGTCCTATCTTCCGCTCCATTATTATTAATACTGCTATTTATTAAAATGCGGGAGTATTTCAACTCTTAGAATACATTCCTTCCCGGAATGAGATATAGGTGTAAGTCCTATCTTCCGCTCCATTTATTTCTTCCATTGGGAAGATTTTTTTGTAGGATTTTTATTAAGCCGGTGTGGTGGAATTGGCAGACACGCGGGACTCAAAATCCCGTGTCCGTTGAGGACGTGTCGGTTCGAACCCGACCACCGGTATATATAACTAATGTAAAAAAGTCTTAAGCTAATAGCTTAAGACTTTTTTTGTTCTTTTAAAGTTTAATAATATAATCAATTTTCTTATCTTTAAAATATATCATTTTTAAAATTGTTATTAGATCAATATATAGATATCTTCTTCGTTTAATTAAAATAGTACATATTTATCACAATAAATTTTATTTATAATATTTCATGGTTATCCTTTTTTTATAATCTATATAATTATCTCTCAAATCTTTAGACTAATAATTAATTAAGATATTGAAGATTTGATAATAAATTATATAATAGAAATATAGGAAACTACAATTATAATAAAAAAGACATAGAAATTGATAATGAAAAAGAGATAAATTTATTATATCCTTTTAAAAAAAGTTAATAATTACTAGAGGTGAGATATGGCATATTTTGAAGAACTATATAATTCGTTAAACATATTTTCAAATAAAGCAAAATTACGAAATGTGCAACATGGTGCCATATTTGCAATTGCTAGCTATTATTCTATAAAAGATAATAGTAGTCTTATATGTATGCCTACAGGTACAGGGAAAACTGCTGTAATAATGTTATCACCTTACATATTGAAATCAAAAAAAGTATTGATTATAACTCCAAGTATCTTAGTAAGGTCACAGATTACAAATGATTTTAAAAACCTTATAACCTTAAAAAATATTAACATATTTTCTGAACTTACACCTCTACCAAAGGTATTTGAAATGAAAACTAAATATAAAACTAACTATAATAATGAAATTACGAATTCTGATGTGGTTGTATGTACTCCTTCTGTTGCGTTAAGCCTCTCTCAGAGTAAGTTTAATAGTATTTTTGATTTAGTTATTGTAGATGAAGCACATCATGAGCCAGCTAAAACTTGGAGAGATTCTTTAATTAAATTCAAAAAATCTAAAAAGATCCTTTTTACGGCAACACCTTTTAGATTAGATAATAATGAAATCAAAGCTGATATTATTTATAATTATCCTCTATCAAAAGCTTTCGAGGATAAAATATTTGGAAAAATAGAATATATAAATGTTGAAAAGACAAAAGAGGATAATGACATTAATTTAGCTAAGCATTGTGAAGAAATATTTTGTAAAGATAGAAAAAAAGGATATTCTCACCTAGTAATGGTTAGAACAAATTCAAAAAAGAATGCAGAAAAACTTAATGAAATTTATATGGAACATACTAATCTTAGATTAGAAGTTATAAATAGTTCTAAAACTAGACATCATGTAATTAATATTATTGATAAACTTGAGAAACAAGAGATTGATGGAGTAATTTGTGTTGATATGATGGCAGAAGGTTTCGACTTTCCTAATTTAAAAATTGCTGCTATTCACAAACCACATAAATCATTAGCTTCTACACTACAATTTATTGGAAGATTTACAAGGGTAAATGGTGAAGATTTAGGAAGTGCTAAATTTTTAGCAATTAATAATGAAGAACTAAGTATTGAGAATATCAAGCTATTTTCAGAAGATGCTATATGGGAAGAACTAATAATTAATGCTTCTGAAACTAAGATAATGAAAGAAATAGAAAACAAAGATTTTATCGATAGATTTCATAAAGTAAAATCAACTGATGAAGACTTATCACTTCGTTCAATTAATATGGGATTACATGCAAAGTTATTTAGAAGTTTTTATTTTAATGTAAATCAAAATTTGTCTATTCCTGGATACCAGATTAATAATATTTATACTAATAAAAATGATAATATGAAGGTTTTTATATTAAGAAAAATGAGTAGACCGAAATGGATTTCAGATAATTCTAAAATACTTGATTACAAATATAATTGTATCATTCTCTACTTTCATAAAGAAAGCAACCTTTTATTTATCAATTCAAGCATAAAAAATGAGACACTTTATAAAACAATAGCCGAACAATTTTGTGGTGAAAATAAATTTACCAGACTAAAACTTCGTGAGGTTCATAAGGTATTATTAGATTATAATAGTTATGATTTTTTTAATGCTGGATTAACGAACAATATAGGAGAAGGAGAATCATATAAGATAAGTAGCGGATCAAATGTAAGTTCTACATTTGATGCAGATACAGGACAATTATATTCTTCAGGACATATTTTTTGTAAAGTAAGTAATCCAGAAGAACAGTCAACCATCGGTTATAGTTCTGCTTCGAAAATATGGTCTAGTAAATATGGAAACTTATTAGAAATAAAAAATTGGTGTGATATCAATGCTCTTAAAATAACTTCTAATAGAAATGTTAAAACAAATACAGACTATGACTTTATACCATTACCAATGAAACTGGATAATTATCCAGAAGATATATTTACAGTGAAACTTAATGATCAATCTTATAAATCATGTCATAAATTGGACGGAATAGAATTATTTGATATAACTGATATTGATATTAAATTGTATGATGTCAAAGGTGGAAGAATAAAAATATTAGTAAAAATTGATAACAAAGAAGAAATTATTTATAAAGATATAAATAAGTACTATTATCAGTCAAAAGAAAGTATAATAAAAGTGATTTTTAAAAATGAGATTCTTTCATTGTCTGATTATTTTAATGAATTCCCTTTAGAGTTTTATACAAGTAACTTATATAAGATATATGATGACCAAATTACTGTTAATAATTTAGAGATTGTCCCATTTGATAATAGACTCATTAAAAAAATTAATTGGCTTGAATATAAAACAGATATAACGTTAGAGTTTAGAAATAAAAATAATAATAATGTGAGTATTCATGATACCTTAGAAATATATTTGAAGAAATTAGAAGTATATGATTTGATAATTTATGATCATGGAACAGGTGAAATTGCTGATTTTATATGTATAAAGAAATATGAGGATCATATTTTAGTAGATCTTATTCATGTAAAAGCTGCTTTTTCCAAGACTTCCAAAAATAATAATGTTGGAGATATTTATGAAGTCATTGGTCAATGTATTAAGTCTATTATTTGGATTAAAAATAAAGAGAAATTAAAATATAAAATTTTGGATAGGAATAAGAAAGGATATTCAAAATTTATAGTTGGAAATAAAAATGAGCTAAAAGAATATTTAAATTATAATATTCCTATTAAGGGAAATGTTATTGCATGTCAGCCTTCTTTAAGTTCTGAAACATATTTACCATCTAAAACTAGTGAATTGTTATCAGCTGTGAACAGTAAATTTAAAAACTCTGGTACACATTTTTCTTTCAAAGTATGGGGAAGTTAAAAAAAGTATGACATAAATATTACAGACAATAAAATTCATGTGATTTATATTTGAATGATGTTATTTTATAACATGATTTCAGTGATGGGAATTCTAATAGTAGCAATTTTTTATTAATATATAAAAGAGTTAGATTTAGATTTTTATTGTAGTATAGAAATTATAATGATTAGCAATAATAATCCTAGTTGTTTCAAATTTTTGGTCACTGATTGGTCACAGTTAGAGCTAAAAAATGCCATTTCCCCGAAATTTACGGACGATTGTCCATCATCAATAGAAATCACTGGGATACTAGTATTACATCTTTATTATGCCTAAATATAATTTGTATAGAATTAGAATAGCATAACGATTTTGTGAAGTGCTGACGCCTGAGGGAATAGTATGAGTGAGAGACTACAGGCTCGAACCATACCCTAGGCAAGCATGCACGTACAAAATCGTAGATTATAAAAAATAACATCTCATTTTTACTGTGAATCAGTAGAATGAGATGTTATTTTTTTAGAGTTTCTTTTAAAGTTTAATAATATAATCAATCTTCTTATCTTTATACATTTTACTTCTTGTCATTACTTGAGGGATATCATATTTGTTTTTCATACTAATTGCTTTCGATAGGCTCTCATCAGTACAAGCGACAATATCAATATTGCTAGTGTGTTGAAGTATTTCTACATAAATTTCTGAAGTAATATTACAACCATCAATACCAACTTTTTGTTTGTTCATTTTAATTACCCCCTAATATTTGTGATTGATTAAAGGGTAATCTATGAAATGCATTTCATGTCAATGGTTTAATTTAAATACTGAGTTTCTTTTGATAAGTTTTGTTTCAAATAAATAGTTATTCAGTTTATCTTCATATAGTTGATTAAACAAACTTTTACCAATTTGAAAGAGGGGAATCTCTATTGTAGTAAGGTTCAGCAACTTAGATATTTTATGATTTTCAAACCCAATGATAGATATGTTTTTCTTCTTTTCTTCATCTAAACTTATAAATAATCCTGCTGCTGTGTTATCTCCTGATACAACAATTGCTGTTGTTGGATTTTCTTTATTTTCAATTTCTTGTGCGAGTCTTTGACCATCTTCTAATAATACAAAATTCTCATATATATCTTGATCATTGTAAGTTATAGAATTCTCACTGCAAAAGTCTTTATATGCTTGTATTCTTAAAATTGAACTAGTGCTATTTCTTCTATTTATGGCACATGCAATATGTCTATGTCCATTATTGTATAGATGATTTAATGCTTGTTTGAAGGCATTATAGTGATCAATATATGTAGTTCTAAATTTAGAGTTTGAAATATTTTCGAATATAGAAATTGGACCATACTCTATATACTGTTCAACTATATTTAATGAAATATTCCTTGAACATATAATGAGTGCGTCTATTTGTTTTAATTTTAACATTTCCAAAGCGTCAATTTCTTGATCAGTATCATAGGCAGTTTGAAACAAAACAATTTTTTTGTTTGATTTAATCGCTTCTTCAGAAATACCTTGAATTAACTGTGAAAAATAGGGATGATTAGAGAATGGCAAAACGACACCTATCAAATTTGTTTTACCTTTTTTTAAATGAATTGCATTGATATTTGGTATATAATTTAATTCTTCTATAGTATCAAGTACTTTTTGTCTTTTTTCTTCATTAACATAAGGGTGGTTATTAATTACTCGTGATACAGTACTTGGTGAAACGCCAGCTCGTTTAGCTACTTCTTTTAAATTTGTCATTTGCATACCCCCTCGATTATACTTATTACTATGTTATTATTTTAGCATATAAATTGAACTATATTTACAAAGATAAAGTAGGTGTAATTTATTAAACAGCAATTTTATGAATTAGAATGTGCACATTTGGATGCTAGTAATAGAAAGGATAAGTCGTTTATCATAAATTTACTTGATGATGATTTTAAAGAAATAGGTAAGTCTGGCAGAATGATATATAAACGTGATATTGAAGAGGGCACTTTACATACATTTGATTATGAGATTTCGGATTTTATAGTTGAAAAAATCCAAAAAGGTATTGTACTAACGACTTATGAATTAATCAATAAAACTGATCATATTACAACTAAGCGAAGTACATTATGGATTAGAAAACAATCTGAGTGGAAGATGAGATTCCATCAAGGAACAATAGTAAAAAAATGACTACAAAATTGTAGTCATTTTTTTGTCTTTATTTCCGCTTTACTAATTCAGGCTCAAGATGATAGACATCTGGTTGATTTTCCTTATATTCAATTGCATTGATAAGGATATTAACTAATGTTTCAGCAATTTTTTTAGTAGGGACACCAACTGAATGAATCACTGTATCCATATGGTCAAATTGAGGTACATTGTCGTATGAGTATACAATATGTTGATCAAGTGAATCTTTTAAAGTGTGTATGAGTCCTAAAGTAATATCATAACTTCCACAAATGATACCTTCTGGTAAAGTATGATTGGTTAAATATGATTTTAATGCAAAAAATGTATCTTCAGCAGATAATCCTTTTGAATCAATCATATTATAATTAAGATGGTGTTCTTTACAATAATGTTCAAAGGTTTCTTTCTTTATAATTTGTCGAATATCATCGGTGTTAAGATCTCCAATATAACAAATATTTGTTATATTATTTTGCATTAAATCATCTAATGAAAGAATCATTGCATGTTTATGATTGACATTTACAATAGGGTATTCGAGCTTTCGGTCTGTACCATAGGCAACTACTGGAATATTAGAACTTATGATACTTGGTAAGGTAGAAGCTTCACCTTCATCAAATACGATGATGCCATCAAAACGTAATTCTAAAAATTTATGTGCAGCAGTTTCCACATCATCGATTGATACAGACATAAAATATCCAGTATTCTTTAAAAAGTTATTAATTTCTGAAACAAGAGTTGAAACTGCAACTCTGTCTACTGATGGCCAAATGAGTCCAATTGTTTGGCTCTTATTTGAGACTAAAGAGCGAGCGGAATTATTAGGTATATAATTCATTTCTTTTGCCTTTTGTTGTATGCGCTCTGTTGTTTCAGCAGTAACTAAAGGAGAATTTTTTAATGCTTTACTTACTGTTGAATAACTAACACCACAGGCATTTGCAATGTCTTTTAATGTTACAGCCATGTGAGTCTCCTTTAAATATTATTTTCTATATTATACCATAAGCACACAATTTCTATAAATAACAACGTTGTTATTTTGATTCATTTCATTTATACTTATCAATAAGAATTAAAGATGTAATCAAATTGATTACTTTTTTAGAATTAATGGGGGATGAGAGATGAAAAAAATTTTACTGTTAATTGTAAGCGTATTCATAGTTTTGTACGGATGCCAACAAAGTGACGCACAAGATAAAGATGTTAAGACTTTAACATTAGCACATAACCAATCAACAACACATCCAGTACATAAATCTTTAGAAGAATTTAAAAAAGAAGTAGAAAGGAAATCTCATGGAAAATTAAAAATCAAAATATATGCGAACGGACAACTTGGAAGTGAGCGAGAAGCGATTGAAATGACGCAAACAAATGCCATTCAATTTACAAAAGTTTCAGCAAGTGCACTTGAAAGTTTCTCTGAATCGTATTCTTTATTCAGTATGCCTTATCTATTTAAATCTCAAGATAGTTTCCGATCCATTATGAAAAAACCTGAAGTACAAAATTCATTCTTTAATACGACAAAAGACAACGGGTTTGTAGGTATTACTTACTATGACGCAGGATTAAGAAATATTTATACAAAAGATAGAGAGATAAAAACGAATAAAGATTTACATGGTTTAAAAACACGTGTTCAACCTAGTAAAACAAGTGTTGAACTTATTAAATCATTAGGTGGTACACCAACACCAATGGCGTTTGGTGAAGTTTATACAGCACTACAATCTGGTGTTATTGATGCAGCTGAGAATAATGAAACAGCATTGACTGACAATAAACATGGTGAAGTCGCAAAAAATTATTATAATACAGAACACGCTATTGTTCCTGATATTTTAATCATGAATAAGGATGCATATAATGATTTATCTAAAGAAGAAAAAGGATGGATAAAAAGTGCAGCAAGATCTTCAACTGAAAAGCACGAAGTTATCTGGGATAAAGCTATTAAAGAAGGGATTAAGACAGCTAAAGAAGATATGAATGTTAAGTTTCATGATGTAGATAAATCATCTTTCAAAAAAGCTGTAAAACCTTTACAAGAAGAATTTAAAAATAATAAAGGAACTGAAAAACAATACAAATTGATTAAGGAGGCAGAACAAAATGAATAAATTAACATATTATATCGATAGAACTTTGCTTTCTGTTTCAGGTGTATTGGTAACTGTAATGGTTATTTTATCAGTTTGGCAAGTGATAACTAGATATATATTAAACACACCAAGTACGACAAGTGAAGAAATCATTCGTTTCTTGTTAATCTGGTTTGCATTATTAAGTGCAGCATATGTATTTGGTAAGAAAAAGCATATTGCCATTTTATTTATTAGAGAAAAGTTTCCAGTTAAAGCGCAGTTATTTATAGAAAGGCTGACGAATATCATTATTTTATTAGTTGCTTTAATTTTGATGATTTATGGTGGTATTAAAATTGTTGCACTTACTTGGACTCAAATAGCACCATCTACTGGTGTATCAATGGCGTTAATGTATGGTGCGTTACCTATATCAGGACTTTTCATTGCTTTCTATTCAATTCGAGGCATTATAACAAATGAGTTACCAGAAAATGATGAAGGCGGTGAAGTGTAATGACGACAATTGCTGGAATCGTATTATTTGTATCTTTAGCCGTATTTTTAGCTTTTGGTATTCCAATCGCAATTTCAATAATTTTAAGTTCATTATTAACGTTAATACTTATTTTCCCATTTGATGTCACAATACTTACGGCAGCTCAAAGAATGATAACAGGTATTGATAACTTTACAATGCTTGCCATTCCGCTATTTGTACTTGCCGGAATATTGATGAATAACGGTGGTATTGCATTTAGATTAATTAACTTTGCGAAAGTGTTAGTAGGTAGATTACCTGGTTCTTTAGCACATACGAACATTGTAGGTAATATGTTGTTTGGTTCTATTTCAGGATCAAGTGTTGCAGCTGCTGCAGCAATGGGGAGAATCATGACCCCCATGGAAACAACACAAGGTTATAAAAAATCATATTCTGCAGCTGCTAATATTGCTTCAGCACCTTCAGGATTATTAATTCCACCAAGTTCATTATTGATTGTTTATTCACTTGTAAGTGGTGGAACATCAATTGCTGCATTATTCATTGCAGGTTACGTTCCTGGAATTCTATGGGGTCTAGGTTGTATGGTTGTTGCTTACTTTTTAGCTAAAAAACATGGCTATCCAGTTTCTGAAAAAGTGAGTTGGAAAGATAAATTATTTTTAACTTTAGATGCCATTCCAAGTTTACTATTAATTATTATTGTAATCGGTGGTATTGTAGCTGGAATATTCACAGCTACAGAGGGTGCAGCTGTCGCAGTTCTATATGCATTTATACTGTCTCTTATCTATAGAAATTTAAAAATAAAAGATATACCTGCGATTATTATAGAAACGGTTGAAATTACAGGTATGATTTTATTCTTAATTACAGCATCTGCATTATTCTCACTCGTTATGAGTTTCACAGGATTACCAGAAGCAATTTCTGGCGGTATATTATCATTAACTGAAAATCCTATTTTATTATTATTGTTAATGAATTTAATTTTACTAATTGTTGGTACATTTATGGACATAACGCCAGCAGTACTTATATTCACACCAATTTTCTTACCAATTGCAGATAGTATCGGTTTAGACCCGATTCATTTCGGTATTGTGATCGCATTTAACTTATGTATTGGTAATATAACTCCTCCAGTAGGTAGTGCGTTATTTGTTGGTAGTAGTGTTGCAAATGTACGAATTGAAAGTGTCATTAAGACATTAATACCATATTTTATTATTTTAATTATTCTGTTGTTATTAATTACGTTCGTACCACAATTATCGTTATTTTTACCAAAATTACTTGGGCTTTAGGAAAGGTGAGTATTTATGAGTATGATTCAAGAAAATTTTATTGTTCAATCTAAAAAAGGACAAGCATTATATAAAGTTGCTAAAGATATCCCGATTTTTGATTTTCATTGTCATTTAGATCCGAAAGAAATCTATGAAAATAAACCATTTACTACGATTACTGAAGTTTGGCTTAAACATGACCATTATAAATGGCGCTTAATGCGCGCATATGGAATTGATGAGTCGTATATTACAGGAGATAAATCCGACAAAGAAAAATTCGATGCTTTTATAAGTTTATTGCCAAAAAGTATTATGAATCCGATGTATCACTGGTGTCATTTAGAGTTAGCAAGGTATTTCAACATCAATGAAAATTTAAATAAAATTGAAAAAGATCAATTATATAATCAGTTAAATGAAAGTTTACAGCAACCAGAATTTCTGCCAAGAAAATTAATAGAAAGAAGCAATGTCCAAATCATTTGTACAACTGATGATCCGTGTGATGATTTGAAATATCATCAATTACTTCGTGAAGATAAGTCATTTGATGTTAAAGTGTTACCAACATTTAGACCTGATCGTTATATCGCCTTAACGAAAGATAATGTAGAAGCATCAATTAATCAATTAGAAAATGCTACAGGAACAAGAATAAATCATTTGGAAGAATATATTAATGCGCTCAATGAACGTATTGAATACTTTCATCAAAATGGCGCAAGAAGTTCTGATCAAAGCTTTGCGAAAGTACTTAAAGTGGATGTAACAAAAGAACAAGCTGATCAGTATTTTGAACAGATTAAACAAGGTGAAGACTTAGATGAGGAAGATTTAAGTAAATTATCTGGGTATATTTTAACTGAAGTAAGTAAAACGTATAAAAAATATAATTGGGTTGTACAGTTTCATCTTGGACCAGTAAGAAATAATAATACATTATTGTTTGAAGAAGTTGGTCCAGATGCTGGATTTGATAGTGTAGGTGATATGCTCAGTTCGTCTGATTTAAATAGATTTTTAGATCATTTAAATCAAAATGATGCATTATCAGATACAATTATTTATCCTAATAATGCAAATGATCACTTAATGGTGCAAGCTACAGCTGGAAACTTTACTTCAGATAAAGTCAAAGTGCAACTAGGTGCTGCATGGTGGTTCAATGATACTAAAGAAGGAATGGAACAACATTTAGTAGAATACGCAAATGTTGGATTGTTATCTACTTTCGTTGGTATGTTAACTGATTCAAGAAGCTTATTATCGTATACAAGACATGAATATTTTAGAAGAATATTATGTGAAATGATTGGTAAACGTGTGGAAAGAGGAGAAATCATTGATGATGATGAAATTCTTTCTGAAATTATTAAGGATATATGCTTTAATAACGCCGTGTCTCTATATAATATCGAAGGTGTAGATGCTATATAATAATTAAGAACCTAAGACAGCATCGTCTTAGGTTCTTTTACATTTAGAACTTTAGATTTTCAATTGTTTTTAAATCATCTTTATAAACTGGTATCTCTGCGCCTTTTACTACAAATGTTGGGATATGTTGTAAAGTCGTTTTTACGGTTATTGTTTGACCACCTTCAAATTGTTTGCCACTATGAAAATCAATCCAACCTTTGTTGTTGTTAGGTAAATAGATTGTTCTTTCTTGTTGAGATTTTTCTACGATAGGGGCAATTAACATATGCTCACCTAACATAAATTCATCATTTTCTACAAAAGTAGTGATATCATTTTCATATTGGTAAAAAGTAGGTCTTATAATTGGTTCATACGATTCATGTGCCTGTATAACTAATGACTGAAGATATGGTTTAAGCTTTTCATGGAAGTGCATGGCTTGCTTAACTTCAGATAATACTTTTTGATGCATCCAAGGTTCATTTACAGTACCATCATCATTCCATGAGTGGATTGAAAATCTCGGATAATAAGCACCACATTGCACCCATCTTAAAAATAATTCTGCTTCTGGTTTATCTCCAGAAAAACCGCCAATATCATGTCCGAAATTATAAACACCAGATAGACTTAAACCAATTGCCATAGCATTATTATATTTTAATGTATGCCAACTCGTATAGTTATCACCTGTCCAAGTTTGAACATATTTACTCATACCAGCTGCACCAGATCTACTAATGATATAAGGATATTCTTCTTTATGATATTTTTGTTGAATTTCTCTTGATGCTTTCATCATTAATATAGGCATGATTGCTTTATAATCTTGGAAATTCGCTTCATTTCCGAATCCATTTACGATAGCTTTATCATCCCAAATTTCGAACTCGTTATTATCATTCCATGTGCAATTCACATGATTAGATAATAATTGTTGTTCTATTTTTGATTGCCACCATTTAATAGTGTCTTTATTTGTAAAGTCTAAGTAGTATCCTTTTTCATCCCAAAATTGTACAAGAAGCGGTTTGCCATTCATATCTTTAATAAATCCATCTATGGCTAATACCTCATCTAGTAGAGGATGATCTGTAAGTAGGGTAGGTTTAATATTAGCAACTAATTCTACATTCTGGTCTGTATAAGCTTTACCAAAAGATTTTGGGTCTTTAAATTTATCGTAATTCCAATTAAAAACGTATCTCTTATCATGAATGGATGTATAACCTGATGATAGGTGGAAAGATCTAATCGTTATATTATGTGTGTTACACTGATCTAGAAAAGACAACAATCTTTCATCTGAATTTGGTAAATCTGTATATTGCATTGTTGAGCCAGAATAAGACAAACTCCATTCAGGCATCAGTGTTGGTCTTCCTGTTAAATGACTAAAACGCGTCGTTACTTGTTGAATAGACGGACCAGCAATAACGTAATAATCAAGAAAATCTGATTTAGTTTCATAATATCTATAATGACCGTGATAATTATCTAACTCTTGTCCAAGATCTACAATAGAGTCTTGATAATCATCATAGAAGATACCAAATGCTATATTTTCGTCAGTATTGTATGTGAGATAATAAGGAATATGTTTATAAAGCGGATCAGTCGTTTCAGCATTATAACCCATAGCATCTATATTCTTCATTCTGTATCGTCTGCCATGCTTATTCACTTTTCCACTCTTTTCTCCGAGTCCAAAATACATTTCATTTTTATCTCGATTTAAATAATGACAAGTCGGGTGATTTTTTGATATTTGATGATGATAGCTGCCTGTCTGACGGTCTTGCATGATTTTAATTTCTTTGTCAGATGAACTTAAATCATACCAACTACAATAGAAATCTTCTTTATCAATAATGAGTTTTAATAATTTTGTCTCAATTATAATATTGTGTTGTTCTTCTGAAATTTCATATTGAGGACATGAAAAGTTAGATTGATCGTATCTTGAGAGACCTTCAAACGGTAAGTCAGTATCTCCTGGTGTAATGGTCCAAGTTGGTAAAGATATATCTTTCTGTGTAGAAGATTTAATATTGATTAAGTAATCTTCTAATATGCGGATTGTAAAGAAATGCTCATTTTGCTTGTCACTGATTACAATTGTATTTTTATCTTGTGAAATCATATTAAACATGTAAATAGCCTCCTATAACAACGTTGTTATTTAGACTATTACATTAATCTATACCAAAGTAAAGTAAAATAGTAAAAATAGCATTGTCTATGAAAATAAAGTCATATATCATTAATACATATTATTTCAGGAGGCTTTTTATGGATAAACATTTCACAGTAAAGGAATTTTTCTTTAATATTTTAAATGGTATAGGTGTAGGTATTGTTATAGCATTAATACCAAACGCCATACTTGGTGTGTTATTTAGTTATTTATCACAGTTTCATCCGCTATTAGAAATGTTTAATCAAGCATTATTACTCATGCAGTTTGCGATGAGTTTTATTATAGGGATCGTTGTTGCACATCAATTTAAATTCCAAGCTACTGATGCGGTTATGATTGGCGCTGCAGGATTAATAGGTTCAGGCGCTGTAAAAATACAAAATGGTCAATTTATATTTGTGAGTATAGGGGATGTCGTCAATTTAATCGTTGTGTTAATTATCAGTTGTTATTTGATGATTAAATTGAAAGGTAAATTTGGTTCTTTAGATATGTTGATTATGCCAATTATTATTTCAGTAGTTAGTGGATTTATAGGTATGCTGACACTTCCATATGTTAGTAATGTAACTAAAGGCATCGGCAAATTAATAGAACAATTTTCTACATTGAATCCGTTAATGATGTGTATATTGATCGCGATTACATATGCATTATTAATGGTTACGCCAATTTCAGTTGTTGCAATAGCTACTGCAGTCGGTTTAAACGGTTTAAGTTCAGGAGCTGGCAATATGGGTATTGTTGCAGCATGTGTGACTTTCTTAATGGGCTCATGGAAAGTAAACGAAAAAGGTATCAATATCGTACTTATAATCGGTGCAGCTAAAATGATGATTCCAGTATATTTCAAAAATCCAATCATCGCAGTACCATTAATCATAAATGGATTATTGAGTGGATTACTAACTTATTTCATAGGCATAAAAGGTACACCAATGTCTACAGGATTTGGTTATACCGGATTTGTTGGACCAGCAAACGCATTAAAATTTATGGAAGGATCAGTATTTTTAAATATATTAATACTTGGCGTAGCATATTTCGTCATACCGTTTGTATTTGCATATATCGTACATAAAGTTTGTTTAAAAATACTTCCAAAATACAATCAAGAAATGTTTTTATTTAAAGAAAATAATTAAAATGAAGAGAAGGCTGAGACAAGAAAAATGTCTCAGCCTTTAAATTTGTCTTAATACTGGTGCCGTTATTAGCAAGTTTGGCGAGAAGTGCAAATACTGGGGTCGTTCTAAGCAGTTTTGGCAAGAGGTGCAAATAAGGAGATCAGTAATTACAATTCTCAGTAGTTTTGTAATTACGGCTGTCCATAGTAACACTTCAGCTGACTTTTGTAATTAACAACCCCGTTATGAACAAGTTTAGACAAAACTGTTCACAAGGACACTAATTAGTAACACTTCTTGTTAGTTGTGTTATTAACCATACTGCATACATACATTTTTAATTGTAAGAATATTATGAAAAAGAGATTGTTTGTTTTCATAAAGTGTTGTAGAATTAATCATTATTATTTTTTTACTGAAAGGAAGAACATATTATGAAATTTAAATTATTTAATATAAGAGAAGATGAAAAGCCTTATGCATATCAATGGGGGCAATCTAATGGTCATGAAATTGAATGTACCGAAGAGGATTTAACTTTAAATAATGTCCATACTTTATCATCTTTTGATGGTGTGAGTACTCAACAGCTATTTAAGTTTGATGACAGAATATATAAAGCACTTAAAGATGTAGGTATTAAACAAATTGCTGGTCGTGCTGCTGGGTTTGATATGTTTAATTTAACTGAAGCTGCTAAACATGATTTAAAAATAACAAATATTCCTTCATACAGTCCAAATGCGATAGCGGAATTTGCAGTTTGTAGAGCATTAGAATTAGTAAGAAACATTAATAAAATAAATAAAAAAGTAGAACGTCAAGATTTTACTTGGGATGAAACAGTAATCGCTACAGAACTAAGAAATATGACGGTACTGGTTATTGGTGTTGGTAGAATTGGTAAAGTGTCAGCACAATTATTTAAAGGATTTGGTGCGGAAGTTATCGGTTATGACCCATATGACCAATCGTTACGCGATATTGAATATGTACAAAGTTTACAAGAAGGACTATCTAAAGCTGATTTAATCACATTACATGTTCCTGCAAATGAAGAAACGACACATATTATTAATGAAGAGACGATTAAATATATGAAAAATGGTGCATATTTAGTGAATACAGCTAGAGGTGCGACAGTGAATACTAATGATGTCATTCAAGCATTAAATAGCGGTAAATTACATAGTGTCGCTTTAGATGTATATGAAAATGAGTTTGCATATTTCTCATATGATTATAAAGACAAAGAAATTGAAGATCCTACTTTAAAAGAATTGATGTCACGTGATGATGTTTTAATTTCACCTCATATTGCATTTTATACGCATACAGCAGTACAAAATATGGTTGAAATTTCATTAGATAGTGCACTTGAAGTTATCACAACTGGATACAGTGAAAATGAAGTTCAATTAAGTAAAGTATGAATGAACGTTCGTTCATACTTTTTTTATAAAAAGCTATTGCATAAAATTTCATAAATGCGTATAATAATGAATATTATTAATTCAGGAGGTAACGAATTTGAAAAGAAATGTATTTACTAAAGTAGTTATAGCAACAATTTGTTTACTACTTACAATTCCTTATTTAGCCCCCATAAAGTCACAAGCTGCAGAAACTGATCAATGGGATAAAGCTAAAGAACGAGGCGAGTTAAGAGTAGGCTTATCAGCAGATTATGCACCTTATGAGTTTGAGCACACTAAAGATGGTGAACGTGAATATGCTGGGATAGATATAGAACTTGCTAAAAAAATTGCAAAAGACAATGACATTAAACTTAAAATTGTGAATATGCAATTTGATAGTTTGCTAGGTGCTTTAAAAACTGGAAAAATCGATATGATTATTTCTGGTATGGCTCCAACTCCTGAGAGAAAGAAACAAGTTGATTTTTCTGATGATTATATGGAAGTTAATCAGAGAATGATTATACAGAAAAAAGATAAAGACAAATTAAAAACGATTGATGATTTTAAAGGTAAAATGGTCGGTGTGCAAAAGCAAACGACTCAAGAAGAATTGGCAAAAACAGAAATGCCAGAATCTCAAGTTAGCTCATTAACGAGAGTACCGGAAGTTATTATGTCACTTAATTCTGGAAAAGTAGATGGCATGATTATTGAAGGGCCTGTTGCTGATGCGTACCTAGAGAAGAATCCTAATTTAACATATTCAGATGTAACATTTTCAGATGCAGACAAGACAACAGCTATTGCATTACCGAAAAATTCACCTGAATTAATGAAGAGAGTTAATAAGAGTGTTAAAGAAGTTCGTGACAATAATTTGATTAAAGACTATCAAGATAAAGCAACTGAAGCGATGTTCGATGATGGTTCTTTCTTCAGTAAATATGGTTCATATTTCTTACATGGTGTAGGTTATACGATTTTATTATCATTCTTAGGTGTAGTAGCTGGGGCATTAATTGGTTGCTTCTTAGCACTTATGAAATTAAGTAATAGTAAAATATTTAAATCGATTGCTTCAGTTTACATTGAATTTATAAGAGGCACACCATTACTTGTTCAAGTATTTTTAGTTTACTTCGGTACAACAGCAGTACTTGGATTAGATTTATCAGCATTAATTTGTGGTATTATCGCACTCATCATTAACTGTAGTGCTTATATTGCAGAAATTATTAGAGCTGGTATTAACGCAGTAGATAATGGCCAAATGGAAGCAGCTAGATCACTAGGATTAAATAAATCGCAAGCAATGACTAAAGTTATCTTGCCACAAGCCATTAAAAATATTTTACCTGCATTAGGTAATGAATTTGTAACAGTTATTAAAGAATCTTCTATAGTTTCTGTTATCGGCGTAAGTGAATTGATGTTTAATGCTCAAGTTGTTCAAGGGGCATCATTTGATCCATTTACACCATTATTAGTAGCAGCAGTATTGTACTTTATCTTAACGTTTACGTTATCTAGAGTGATGTACTTTGCTGAAAGGAGGTTTAGTGTAAGTGATTAAAGTTAACGGTTTACACAAATCATTTGGTAAAAATGAAGTATTAAAAGGTATTAATTTAAATATTGAAAAAGGGGAAGTTGTTGCGATTATCGGCCCATCTGGTAGTGGTAAAAGTACGCTTCTTAGATGTTTGAATTTATTAGAAGAACCTTCCTCTGGACAGATTGTATTTGAAAATAATGATTTAACAAATACTAAAGGTGCAAAGTTGGATCAATTAAGACAAAAAATGGGCATGGTTTTCCAAGGTTTTAATCTTTTTCCACATAAAAAAGTAATCGAAAATATTACACTAACACCTTTAACTTTGAAAAAAGGACAAAAATCCGAATTAGAAGATCAAGCTAAACAATTACTTCAAAAAGTTGGTCTAGAAGATAAAGCAGATGTTTATCCTTCTAAATTATCAGGTGGACAAAAGCAACGTGTAGCGATTGCTCGTGCGTTAGCGATGAACCCAGCAGTTATTTTATTTGATGAACCAACATCAGCATTAGACCCCGAAGTTGTTGGTGAGGTATTAAGTGTTATGAAAGATTTAGCCAAAGAAGGTATGACAATGGTCGTTGTAACACATGAAATGGGATTTGCTAAAAATGTCAGCGACCATGTGATTTTTATGGATGAAGGTATTGTTCAAGAAGAAGGTACACCTGAACAAATATTTGATAATCCTCAAAACGAAAGAACGAAACAATTTTTATCTAAAGTATTATAATACTAAAAATAGAAGAGGTGTTTTCGTGTTAGATATAGGTATAGTCGGTGGAAGTGGATACGGTGCAATCGAATTGATGAGATTATTAAATCAGCATAAAGAAGTGAACATCAAATATGTATTCTCACACTCGAAATCTGGTCAAGATATTAAGGAAACATATCCACATTTACAAAATAATATTATTGAACAATTCACAAGTTTAGATGTAGAAACAGTGCAATGTGATTTAATATTTTTTGCGACCCCCTCAAATGTGAGCAAGAATTTTATTCCTAAATTAATAGAACGTGGTATTAAAGTAATCGATTTATCTGGAGACTTTAGGTTAAAAGACCCCACAATTTATGAAAAATATTACGGAGAAAAGCCAGCTCCTCAGAGTGTATTGGATGAAGCGATGTATAGCTTGCCTGAGTGGTCAAATGTGGATGGATCATCGACACAAATTATTGCAAACCCGGGTTGTTTCCCAACGGCAATACTCTTATCTTTACACCCTCTTTTAGAAAGTGACTTAATTAATAAAGACACGATTATAATAGACGCTAAAACTGGTGTTTCAGGTGCTGGTAGAACATTAAGTCAAAATGTTCATTTTGGCGAAGCAAATGAAAACTTTTCAGCTTATAAATTAGGATCCCATAAGCATACACCAGAAATTGAACAGTATTTATCACAAGTCTCGAAATCAGACATAAAAGTGACATTCACACCTCATCTCGTTCCTATGACAAGAGGTATATTGGCAACTATTTATGTAGATTTAAAAGATCAAACAAGTGAAGAAGCATTACATCAAATATATAAACAGAAATATGATGACAAACCATTTGTTCGTGTAAGAGACCTTGGCGAATTCCCTACAACAAAAGAAGTTCTAGGCAGTAATTACTGCGATATAGGTATTTATGTTGATGAAGACAGACAAAAAGCTATTATCGTTGCAGTTATAGATAATCTCGTTAAAGGTGCAAGTGGTCAAGCAATTCAGAACATGAATAGATTATTTGGATTTAATGAAGATGAAGGATTAAATTTATTACCAATATACCCATAGAATAGGAGGAATTTGATGTTAGATAAGACTGAAGAATTAATTGACTCTGAAATGATCATTATAGAAGAAGGTGATGTCGCATCACCTAAAGGATACATTGCTGGCGGCATGCATGTTGGTTTACGTAGAGAAAAGAAAGACTTTGGTTGGTTATATTCATCAGTTCCAGCTAATTGTGCAGCGGTATATACACAAAATGCTTTTAAAGCAGCCCCATTAAAAGTCACTGAAGAAAGTATTAATGTTGAACACAAACTTTCGGCAATTGTTATTAATTCTGCCATCGCAAATGCTTGTACAGGTCAAAGAGGTTTGGATGATGCAAAGCAAACTCAGAAATGGATTTCATCTAAACTACAACTACCTGAACATCAAATCGCAATTGCATCTACAGGCTTGATTGGTGAATTTTTACCTATGCAAAAAATTGAATATGGTGTGAATAATATTGATATTCTCAATAATGCACATTCTTCTGATTTTAATGAAGCTATTTTAACAACTGATAAAGAGACTAAACATATAGCAGTACAAATTAAAATTGATGAGGAAGTTATTACGATTGGCGGTTCATGTAAAGGGTCAGGCATGATTCATCCAAATATGGCTACAATGCTTGGCTTTATGACTACAGATGCAAATGTTGACTCTGATGATTTGAATGACTTATTAAAAGAATCTGTTGATGAAACGTTTAATATGATTACAGTTGATGGTGATACAAGTACAAATGATATGGTTATACTTTTAGCTAACGGTGAAAGTGGCCAACATACATTAACTAAATCACATCCAGAATGGGAGAAGTTCGCTCAAGCTGTCCAATATGTGAGTCAATATTTAGCTCAGAGTATTGCAAGAGATGGTGAAGGTGCGACGAAGCTAATCAAAGTTAATGTCAAAGGTGCTAAGACTAAAGCTCAAAATAGTGCAATTGCTAAAACAATTGTTGGTTCAAGCTTAGTGAAAACAGCAATACACGGTGCTGATCCAAACTTTGGAAGAATCGTAACTTCAATCGGTTATGCTGATCATACTGTAGATACTAACGAAGTAGACGTTTGGCTTTGTGGACATTTATTAGTCAGTAAAGGTATGAATGTAACATTTGATGAGTTAGATTTAAAAGCTAAAATGGAGCAAGACACAATTGAAATAGAAGCAAAAATTGGAAATTCTCATCATTCATCTACCGCTTTCGGATGCGATTTGAGTTATGATTACGTAAAAATTAATGCATTATATAGAACTTAATAGGAGGTCATTAAGTGAAGTATGCAGTCATTAAAATTGGTGGAAGTGTTTTAAGCAACTTAAGTCAAACGATAATAGAAGATATACTTACTTTAAAAAGTCAAAATTATATGCCAATTATCGTCCATGGTGGTGGCCCGTTTATTAATAAACAACTAACTAAAATTGGTATTGAAAGTAAATTTGTAGATGGATTACGTGTTACTGATGAAGAAGTGTTACTACAAACTTCAAGTACATTGATAGGTGAAGTCAATCCACAAGTTGTGTATCAAATTAATCAACACGACTCATTAGCATTAGGAATAAATGGCATTGATATGAATTTATTTGACATTAAACCTTTAGATTCTAAATATGGATTTGTAGCAGAATGTACATCCGTTAATAAAGAAACACTGGCTAATATATGTTCGAACAGTATTCCAGTTATCGCACCAATCGGTATCGATAGAAATACTGGTCAAAGATATAATATTAATGCAGATAGCCTTGCATATAAAATAGCGAGTGAAATGGAAGGCGACTTATTCTTAATAAGTGATATTCCTGGTGTACTGATTAAAGATGAAGTACAAAGTCATTTAAGTATAAATGATATTCATAATTATATAGAAACAACTGAAATATATGGAGGTATGATCCCTAAAGTTACTGGCGCAATTTCTGCAATAAAAGAAGGCTGTAAAAGCGTCAAGATTATTTCAGGATCATCAGACCATGCATTATTAAAAAGTTCTCATTCAAATAAAATAGGTACAACAATTACATTATAAATTAAAAAATCCGACAGCGTTTTTGAGCACTGTCGGATTTTTTGTTCGCTTATTAGCAGATTTGGATGGAAGTGCAAATACTGGTGTCGTTATTAGCAGATTGGGTTAGAAGTGCAAATAACGAGTGTCTTGTTTACATTTCTCAGGACTTTTGTAATTATGGCTATCCATGGTAACACATCGGCCGAGTTTTGTAATTATGGCCGTCCATAGTAACACTTCAGCTGACTTTTGTAATTATAGCTATCCATGGTAACACTTCGGCCGAGTTTTGTAATTATGGCCGTCCATAGTAACACTTCAGCTGACTTTTGTAATTATAGCGACCCATAGTAACACATCGGCCGAGTTTTGTAATTATGGCCGTCCATAGTAACAGTTCGGCCGAGTTTTGTAACTAAGGCATACCATAGTAACACTTCAGCTGACTTTTGTAATTATAGCTATCCATGGTAACACTTCGGCCGAGTTTTGTAACTAAGGCATACCATAGTAACACATCGGCCGAGTTTTGTAACTAAGGCATACCATAGTAACAGTTCGGCCAAGTTTTGTAACTAACACCCTCGTTATGAACAAGTTTGGGCGAAAGTGTTCACAAGAACCCCGTTATGAACAAGTTTAGCCAAAAGTGTTCATAACAGCCCCCACCTCAAACAAGCTAAATACTGTCTTGCCAAACCATTTACCATATAGTTTATGAAAGCAATTTTTATATACTTATTTAATTGAATTAATACGAATACCGTAAATTTATTTATTAAATGTGTTAAAATGTATTAGCATGTTTGATAGTGAGGTGAATAAATTTGAATTTAGATCAATTGAAGCAAGAAGTGATAGATTATGCACATTCTATTGGTATTGATAGTATTGGATTTACAACTGCTGATCCTTTTGATGAATTAAAGAAAAAGTTAGAAGATTATCATTCTAAAGGATATGCTTCTGGGTTTGAAGAAAGTGATATTGAATTAAGAACAGTCCCTAAATTATCATTACCATCTGCTCGCTCAATTATAGCAATTGCTGTAGGGTATCCGAATAAATTAAAGGGTGCTCCTAAAAGTGTTAGAGGAGATAGAAGAGGTATGTTTGCGCGTGCTTCATGGGGCCAAGATTATCATACTATTATGAGAAATCGCCTTGATAAACTCAGTTTATTCCTAAAAGAAAAAGTGCCTGATGTAGAAATTAAATCAATGGTCGATACAGGTGTCTTGTCTGACCGTTCAGTAGCTGAAAGAGCTGGGTTAGGATTTGCAGGTAAAAATGGATTTATTATTAATGAAGAACTAGGTACTTGGAGTTATCTTGGTGAAATGTTAGTCAGTATACCATTTAAACCTGATGATCCAGTTATAGATAGTTGTGGTGATTGTAACATTTGTGTTGATAGATGTCCGACAGGTGCCTTAGTAGGTAATGGTCAATTAAATAGTCAAAAATGTATCAGCTTTTTAACACAAACAAAAGGTTATTTAAAAGATGAATACCGCTATAAAATAGGAAATCGTCTTTATGGATGTGACACATGCCAACAAGTATGTCCACGAAATAGAGGGATTAATACTGAACATGACGACATTATATTAGAACCTGAGGTACTAAAACCTAGACTTGTACCACTACTCAAAATGTCTAATAAAGAATTTAAAAATACTTATGGACATTTAGCTGGTGCATGGAGAGGTAAAAAGCCGATTCAACGAAATGCGATTGTCGCACTTGCTCACTTTAATGAAGAAAGTGCAATACCTGATTTAAAAGATGTTGCGTTAACAGATCCGCGACCAATGATAAGAGGTACTGCGTTTTGGGCTATCGGTCAAATACAAGGTGAAGAGGCAAGACCATTCATTATGTCACACTATGAACGTGAAATAGAAGAAGTCCAAGAAGAAATGATAAAAGGATTAGAGATTAGGAGAAAATAAATTATGACAAATCATGTAGTTTTATATCAACCAGAAATTCCAGCGAATACTGGGAATATTGCACGTAGTTGTGCAGCAACAGATACAACTTTACATTTAATTAGACCATTAGGTTTTAGTACTGATGATAAAATGTTAAGAAGAGCTGGTCTAGATTACTGGAAATTTGTAAATATTGTTTATTATGATAGTATTGAAGAATTTTTCGAAAAGACTGAAGGTGGCAACTATTACTTACTAACTAAGTTTGGTACTCAACCACATACTCAGTTTGATTACAGTAATGTTGAAGAAAATCATTACTTTATATTTGGTAGAGAAACAACAGGACTTCCTGATTGGGTTAAAGAAAAATATAAAGATACAGCATTAAGAATTCCAATGAATGATAATGTAAGATCTTTAAATTTATCTAATACTGCTGCAATATTAATTTATGAAGCGTTAAGACAACAAAACTATCCTAATTTATCATAGAAATAAAAAAACTGAGGCCATATGGTCTCAGTTATTAATTATTATTTGATTTTAAAGATTCAAGTTCTTTGTTTAAATCTTCTTCCTTAAGACCGTAGTCTTTAGAATCGCGACCAGCAGTTAACATCGCAGTAATAAATGCTACACCAACCATACAGATTAATAGCGTATTCATTTAATTAGCCCCCTCGTAATGTTATGTTATCTTTATTATATACGAATTAAGGCAATAATTAAATACATTTTTAAGGAGACATTGATATGGATAATTATATTTTGAAAAATGCACAAATTTATACTGAAACATATAAAATTGATCATGGCTATATCGAAGTGCGTAATGGGTGTATTCACGATATTCAAGAAGGGGAATATACAGGTACATTACATACGATTGATGCGAATGGTCAACACGTACTTCCAGGATTTATTGATATACATATTCATGGCGGTTATGGCCAAGATGCAATGGATGCAACACCAGAAACATTGAATTTATTGTCTGAGAAATTATTATCTGAAGGTACGACTAGCTTTTTAGCCACTACGATGACGCAATCAACTGTAGCCATCAATGCTGCATTAGAAAATGTTGCAAACTATAAACAGATAGATGATAAACGTGCTGAAATACTCGGTGTACATTTAGAAGGTCCATTTATTTCTGAACATAAAGTTGGTGCTCAAAATCCTGCATTTGTTGCAAGACCTACAGTGCAAAAATTCAAAGATTTTCAAGAAAAAGCAAATGGCGCGATTAAAGTAGTGACAATTGCGCCAGAAGTTGAAGGTGCAGAAGAAGTTATTAAAGCACTTCATCAAGATGTTATTTTTTCAGCAGGACATACCGTATCTGATTACGATGGCATTGAAAAAGCAGTTCAAAATGGTCTTAAGCATATTACACACTTATATAATGCCCAAACGACATTTACACATAGAGAACCAGGCGTATTTGGTGCCGCTCTGACAGATGAAAGATTAACAACAGAAGTCATTGTTGATGGTATTCATTCTCATCCTGCTGCAGTAAAATTAGCGTATCTTACTAAAGGAAATGAGAATTTCTGCATTATTACAGATGCAATGCGTGCAAAAGGTATGAAAGATGGTAAATACGATCTTGGAGGTCAAGATGTATTTGTTAAAAATAACGAAGCAAGATTAGAAACAGGTTCACTTGCAGGAAGTATATTACTTATGAACAAAGGCTTAAAAAATTTAATGGACTTTGCAAATATACCACTTGAAGAAGCATGGCGTACAGCAAGTTTAAATCAAGCTATTCGATTGAAAGTTGATGATAGAATTGGCTCAATCAAAGTTGGAAAACAAGCAGATCTTGTTATAGCTGATTCAGAATTAAATGTTTTAACTACTATTAAAAAAGGGTATATTATAAATAATGACTAAAGGTTATGATTTTTGTAAATAGACAAGTTGAAATGAGGAGTGGACAAAATGGCTTTAAACTTTAAAGTATTTGAAACAAAAGATATTGCTGCACGATATGCTGCAGATGTAGTTCGCAAACAATTTAATTCAGACAGCACTTCAGTTGTCGGTGTACATTTAGAAGCTGAGCAAACATCATTTTTCGATGAACTATTAGATGATGTTAAGAAAAATCCTGTGAACTTCAGTCAAATTCATATTTTAGATTTTGACGGTAAAGAAGATTATTACACAGAATTAGGTGTCCCAGCTAAACAAGTATTAAAAACTGATGTCGGTAGTGATGTTGAAGCATTTATTAAAGAAAAAGTGAATACTGACAAAAAGAAAAACAAATTGATGTTAGATGTTGTCACTTTAACTGAAGATAGTAGAACTGGATTAGACTATAATCAAGCAATTCACCCAGCAAGAGAAGTTATCGTACTTGTCACTGGTAAAGAAAAAGCTAAAGCAGTAAGTCAGTTATATCAAGAACCTGCAAATGGTTCTGTTGAATCCGCTAAATTAAAACAACATAGAATGGTAACAGTTGTATTAGATAATGAAGCGGCACAAGGCTTACCTGAAGACGTTAGATCTTACTTCTCAATTCAATTTTCATAAGAAGGTGAGAAATTTGAATAAAAATCTAGAAGAAGAAAATGAAATGGTTCAAGACCTAGAAGATGTTAAAGAACTAGGTAAAGAAATGGAACAAATATCAGAACAAAATGATGAAGCTTTTGAAGAAAAGAAATCTGAACAAGAGTCTTAAAAAACGAGTCTGGGACATAATGTAATGTCTCAGTCTCTTTTTTTCGTTAATTTAAATTATCTGACAACTGAGAGTTTAAATCGCTTTCTTTATACGATATAATAGAGATGAATAAAGAATGATGAATTCAAGAAATAAAGGGGAGTATTGAAATGAGTTACAGAATTGAACATGATACATTTGGTGAAATTAAAGTTCCAAGTGAGAAATATTGGAAAGCACAAACACAAAGAAGTAAACAGAATTTCCCAGTAGGTAAAGAACAAATGCCAATTGAAGTGATTTATGGATTTGCACATTTAAAAAGAGCAGCAGCGATTTCAAATCATGAACTTGGTAAATTATCTGATGATAAGAAAGATGCCATTGTATATGCTACTGATGAAATTTTAAAAGGAAACTTAGATGAACATTTTCCTCTAGTAGTTTGGCAAACAGGTAGTGGTACACAAAGTAATATGAACGTGAACGAAGTTGTGAGCTACGTTGCCAATGAATACTTGAAAGAAAAAGGTTCAGAAGAGTCCGTTCATCCAAATGATCATGTTAATATGTCTCAAAGTTCAAATGATACATATCCAACTGCAATGCATGTTGCTTTATACCATGAAATTGAATCTAAATTATTACCAGCAATTGGTACGTTAAGAGATACATTTAAGAAAAAAGAAGAAAATTTCAAAGATATTATTAAAATTGGTAGAACACATTTACAAGATGCAACACCTTTAACTTTAGGTCAAGAAGTTAGTGGTTGGAGATATATGTTAGATAAATGTGAATCATTATTAAATGAATCTAAAGGTCAATTATTAAACTTAGCAATTGGTGGTACAGCAGTTGGTACTGGTATCAATGCACATCCAGAATTCGGCGATAAAGTGGCTAAACAGATTAGCGAACAATTAGGTTATCCATTTGTATCATCTGAAAATAAATTCCATGCATTAACTGCTCATGATGAAGTTGTTTATGTTCATGGCGCACTTAAAGCATTAGCAAGTGACTTAATGAAAATTGCAAATGACGTAAGATGGTTAGCTTCTGGCCCAAGAGCTGGATTAGCTGAAATCTCAATTCCAGAGAATGAACCAGGTTCATCAATCATGCCAGGTAAAGTAAACCCAACTCAATGTGAAATGTTAACAATGGTTGCTGTTCAAGTATTAGGAAATGATGCAGCAGTAGGTATAGCAGCATCACAAGGTAACTTTGAATTAAATGTATTTAAACCAGTTATTTTATACAATACATTACAATCTATTTATTTATTAACTGATGGTATTGAAACATTTAATAACAATTGTGCAGTTGGAATTGAACCGATTGAAGAAAATATCGATAAATATTTAAATCAATCATTGATGCTTGTTACTGCTTTAAATCCACATATTGGATATGAAAATGCAGCAGCAATTGCGAAAAATGCTCACAAAAATGGATTAACATTAAAAGAATCTGCAATTGAATCAGGGCTTCTAACAGAAGAACAATTCGATGAGTGGATTAAACCAGAAGATATGATAAGCTCTAAAAAATAATAGCAGCTTTAAGACACAAATATAAAGAACAGAAAAAAGGTGCTATAGGCACCTTTTTCTGTATCAAAATATAACTTTGGAGGCAATTTATGAAGAGATTAGGATTAATAGATATAGGTTCCAATACTATAAGACTTGTTATTTTTGAATACTCTAAAGATACAGGTTTAAATGAACTACAAAACGTTAAAACACCAGCCCGTTTGAGTCAATATTTAGAAGAAGATAAAACAATGAACAAAGATGGAATCAATATTTTAGTAGAAACATTAAATAGTTTTAAAAAAGTTGCCGAAAAATTTCAAGTGGAAGAACTTGTCCCTGCAGCTACAGCAGCAGTAAGACAATCTAAAAATATAGATGAAATTATAAAAAGTGTAAAAGACAAAACGAATCTCGATATTGAAATTATTCCAGAACAAGATGAGGCGTTTTACGGATTTTATGCAGCAACACATACTTTAAATATAAATAACGGTATTACAGTTGATATAGGTGGTGGTTCAACAGAAATAACTTATTTTGAAGATAAAAAGTTAAAAGAGGCCATAAGTTTTCCTTTTGGTGTTGTAACTTTAGAGAAAATGTTTTTCTCTGATAAAGATCACAATGATAAAAATGCGATAAAAAAATGTGAGAAGTATGTTAAAGAACAGTTTGAGTCTGAAAAATGGATAAAAGATAAAAACGTTCCTATTATAGGAATTGGTGGATCTGCCCGAAATAATGCGCGTATACATCAGTCATTAAATAATTATCCAATTGCAGGTGTACATGGGTATGACATGACTAAAAAAGGACTTGAAGAAGTGTTTGATGTCTTGAAAAAATCTGATAAAAGTGAATTAAAAGATTTAGATGGTTTAAGTAGAGACCGTACAGATATCATTTTACCTAGTTCTATTGTCTTTAATACATTATATGATATCGCAGATGCAAAACGTTTTACGTTCTCAAGAAAAGGTCTACGTGAAGGTTTAGTGATGACAAGAGTTAAAGAAGAATTTCCAAAGGCATTTAATAAAAATAATGTTACAAGTGATGCATTAAAACATATAGCAAATGAATATAATATCAATGCTTCAAATGGTAAACAGCGCATGAAATTAGCTGAAGATTTGTTAAACAAATTAGAAGATATCACTAGCTTCAAAATTTCAAAAGAAGATAGAGAAATATTTAAAGAAGCTGCATATTTATATTATTTAGGTTCATTTATTGATGCAGATTCTAGTTCACAACATACGTATTATATTATAGCCAATTCAAGTATTAATGGTTTATCGCATAAAGAAAGGGTTAAATTAGCACTTCTGGCAAGCTTTAAAAACAAGACATTATTAAAGTTCTATATAAAGGGAACGCCTTGGTTTGATGATGAAGAAATGGAAATTATTCAAAAGCTTGGCGGCATCATTAAGTTTGCGCATGCTTTAAATGTTTCTAATACGGATTGCATTGAATCAATGGCATTAATTGAAAAGAAAAATGAATTTGAATTAAAAGCCAAATATGTTACAGACCCAATCGCTGAAGAATATCAGTCAGATAGACAGAAAAAACATTTAGAAAAGTTACTACCGAAAAAACTTAATATTATATTTACACAAGATTAATAAACTTACGTTTAAATGAAGTAGTGTGATTTTATAATCTTGATTGGAAATTTGTAAAGGGTGAGATAATTATGGAAGCACAAGCGGAACAATTTTATTTAGACAATCCAGAATATTACAACAACCGAGAATTAAGTTGGCTAGACTTTAATTATCGTGTTCTTGAAGAAGCAATTGATCCTAACAATCCTTTATTAGAACAGTTGAAATTTTTAGCAATTCATAGTTCTAATTTAGATGAATTTTTTATGGTTAGAGTAGCGGGGTTGAAAGACCAAGTTAAGATGAATTTTAATGAACCAGAGAATAAAGCGCAATTGACACCTAAAGAACAACTTATCGGCATTGAAAAGAAAAATAGAGTGAACGTCGAGCTTCAATATAAGCGATTTAATGAATTAAAAGAATTGTTAAAGAGCTATAAAATATTTATTACACAACCAGAAAGATTGCCAGAACCTTTGATTGAGCAGCTTCAACATCAATTTAACACTGAAATATTACCAACACTTTCACCATTAGGAATAGATGCATACAGGCCGTTTCCAAAATTAAATAATAAAATGTTGAATTTATTTGTAGATATTAGGCTAAATGATGGCGAAATTAAATCGGCAATCGTTCCTGTTCCAACATTATTAGATAGAATTATTAAGTTAGAACATGAAGGCGTTAAATATATTGTATTTCTTGAAGATGTCATTTCATTATTTATAGAACAATTATTTAATGGATATGAAGTGATTAATACGTACACATTCAGAGTGACAAGAAATGCAGATTTAACAATTCATGAAGAAGGTGCAGAAGATTTATTAATAGAAATAGAACGATTTTTAAAAGAAAGAAAAAGTGGTGCAGCAGTACGACTTGAAATTGATAGTAGACATATAGATTCAGAAGTGAAGAGTATTTTCTTAATGAATGAACTTGAGTTATCAAACGAAGATATATACAGAGTTAATGGTCCACTAGATTTAACAGTGTTATTCTCTCTTGTAGGACAATTAGAAGATTTATTCCCAGAACTACTATTTAAACCTTATACACCACAAATACCTTCCTCATTAAGTAAAAATAATGTTTTTGAATTAGCATTGGAAAGAGATGTATTTTTCCATCATCCATATGAATCTTTTGAGCCGATTGTTGAATTTATAAAAGAAGCTTCAGAAGATCCAGATACACTTGCTATCAAGCAAACACTTTACCGTGTAAGTAGTGATTCACCAATCATTCAAGCTTTAAAAAATGCAGCTGAAAATGGTAAACAAGTTACAGTTCTTGTTGAATTGAAAGCTCGATTTGATGAAGAAAACAATGTTCAGTGGGCAAGAATGCTGGAGGATGCAGGTTGTAATGTTATTTATGGTATGACATTCCTTAAAACACATAGTAAAATTACGCTAGTTATTAAGAAAGTTAAAGGAAAAGTGACACCTTTTGTGCATCTAGGAACAGGGAATTACAATGATAAGACAGCTAAAATATATACAGATATGGGAATTATTACGACAAACCCTCAAATAGGACAAGATGCGATTAACTTCTTTAATTATTTAAGTGGTTATTCATTAAAGCCTGATTATAATGAGTTAATCGTCGCACCATTTGAAATACGAGATTTCTTTGTTGAACATATCGAACAAGAAATGGAATCTCATAAAGAACATGGTAATGGTCTCATTATAGCTAAAATGAATTCGTTAACAGATAAAAAAGTAATTAAAAAATTATTTGAAGCATCACAGTGTGGCGTCAAAATTAAACTGATAATTCGAGGTATTTGTTGTCTAAAACCAGGTATTAAAGGTGTAAGTGAAAATATCGAAGTCATCAGTATTGTAGGTAGATTTTTAGAACACTCAAGAATCTATTATTTCTACCATAATGGACAAGAAAAAATGTATCTTTCTTCAGCTGATATGATGACAAGAAATATGATTAAACGTGTTGAAATATTATTCCCAGTATTAGATCCTAATTTAGTTAAACGTTTAAAAGGTATTGTTGATTTACAACTCAATGATGGACTAAAAGGCCGTATTCAAAATAATGAAGGTTTATACCAATACAATGATGCAGGGAATAAACATATGAACTCACAAGAAATGTTAATGGATGAGGCTATGTTAGCAGGGAAAGAAATGAGAAAGTCTCACTTAAATATAGGGAGACCTGTAACGGGTAAAAGAAGTAACTTTATTAATAAATTTAAACAAAGATTAAAGAGATAAATAGAAAAAGCCAACAAAGTTAAAGCTTTGTTGGCTTTTCGCGTTATTTAATCGTCTAATGTAACTGAAATCAATTCATCTTTAAATGGATGTTCGAATTCTATTTTGTAGCTGTGTAATTTTAATTTTCTAAGTTTACTGTTGTTGTAAAGTGGATCACCGACAACTGGATGTCCTATTTCTGCAAGATGGACACGGATTTGGTGTGTTCTACCAGTATCTAATTTTAATTCTACTTCTGCTGTATGTTCATCAATCATATGACTTTCAAGTATATGTGTGATCGCACGTTGACCTGTTGGTGATACACGTCTTTTGTTTGGATGGAACTTGTCTTTACCAATTGGCATATCAATTGTTTGTGGTTTAAGTGGTAATAGACTATCAACTTGCGCTTTATATGTTCTTGTAATTTCTCTATCTTCTAACATACGATCTAATATTTTTTTAGCGATAGGGTGTTTTGCGACTAATAATAAACCAACAGTTTCTTGGTCAAGTCTATGGACAGGCTCAGCATAATCTGAATCTAACGTATAGATCACGTGATTCATAAGTGTGTTTGCTTCTTTTAAATCATTTGGATGTGTTTTAACACCTTTAGGTTTAACAACAATAGCTAAGTATTCATCTTCGTATTTAATTTCAGCTAATCGGTAACTAGAAACATATTGGCTTGATTCGTCAAATAATGGGATATTGAGTTTATCTCCAGCATTTACAGTATTTCTTAATGTACACACTTCGTCATTTATCGTAAGTTCTTTTGACATTCTTAAAAGGTGAAGTTCTTTCTTTGGTAGATGTAAAGATTTAAACATCTCTTCGATTGTTTGACCTTCAAATTTTGATGGTATTGTAATTAGCATAGCGCCCTCCAGGAATATTTCTCTCAAAATCGGGAAAAATTATATTATAACAAAAAATAAGTTATAATTATTATAACAAGAAAAAGAGATGAGGAGTATGTTTCATGTCAAAATCAATCGATAATAATGAATTTAACGTAAGTATTAATACTAGACAGATGACTTTTGATGATATTGATGAAGTTATTGAATTACAGTCTAAATGTTTTCCAGGGATGGAACCGTGGGAGAGAGGACACCTTGAAAGTCATTTAAGAATGTTTCCGAGAGGACAAATTGTTGTAGAATTTGAAGGTGAAATAATAGGTTCATGTTCTTCACTTATCATCAATTTTGATGAATATGATGACAGACATACTTGGGATAGTATTACGAATAATGGTTATATTACAAACCATAATGATCACGGTCATAATTTATATGGTATTGAAGTCATGGTTCATCCTGATTATAGAGGGATGAAAGTAGGCGCAAGATTGTATGAAGCGCGTAGAGAAATTGCCTATGAATTAAACTTAAAGAGTATCATTATAGGCGGTAGAATTCCTAACTATCATCAATATAGTGATGAATTAACGCCACGTGAATATGTACAAGGTGTCATTAAACATCGTATTAAAGATCCAGTATTAACATTTCAATTGATGAATGATTTTACGTTAATGCGTATTAATCCCAATTATTTAAATGATGATGTAAAAAGTATGAAATTTGCTACTTTGATGGAATGGAATAATCCTGATTACATAGCAAGAAGTAATGTTCATTTTAAAACGAGTGAACCTGTGAGAATATGCACAGTTAATTATATGATGCGTAAAATTAATTCATTTGAAGAGTTTGCAAACCAAATTGAATACTTTATTGATGTTGCATACGATGCGGATAGTGATTTTATCGTCTTTCCAGAATTGTTAACGACACAATTAATGAGCTTTGATGAACAAAGTAATCCGGCAGAATCTATTAGAAAATTAACTACTTATACATCTCAATATATTGAGATGTTCAATCAGTTTGCGATGAAATATAATATCAACATTATTGGTGGTTCTCATTTCGTTGAAGAAGGGGAAGATATTTATAATATTTCATATTTATTTAGACGAGATGGATCTATCGAAAAACAATATAAAATCCATGTAACACCAAATGAAAGAAAATGGTGGGGTGTATCACCTGGTAATGGCGTTGAAGTATTCGATACTGATTGTGGTAAAATAGCGATTCAAATTTGTTACGATAGTGAATTCCCTGAAATGGCTAGAATCGCAATGGAAAAAGGTGCAAAAATTATATTTACACCATTCTCAACAGAAGATAGACAAAGTTATTTACGTGTAAAATATTGTTGTATGGCACGCGCTATAGAAAACCAAGTTTATACAGTGACTTCAGGTACATGCGGTAACTTGCCACAAACTGAGAATATGGATATTCAATATAGTGCTTCAGCGATATATTCTCCTTCAGACTATGGTTTTGCTCGTGATGGTATCGTGAGTGAAACAGGTGAGAATTTAGAAATGGTTGCTATCGGTGAAATTGATTTAGAAGTATTAAGAAGAGGTAGAGAAAACGGAACTGTTAGACATCTTAGAGATAGACGACATGACGTATATAATATTACGTATAATCAATAATAATAAAGGTGATTGATATGGAAAAACCAACGCGTACAAGCCTTTTAAAAGAAATTGCAGAATTTTTAAATGAAGAGACTGAAATGTATAGTATGATGCATGGCGCACTTAAAAAATTAGTGAGTGGTAGTAACTTTCATACAGGTTGGATATTTTTTATTGATGAAGAAGGTAAACATGAACTTGTTGCTGAAGAAGCGTTACCGCCCGCTTTAACACATAATAGCTGCCAATACATGACAGAAGGTACGTGTTGGTGTGTAACAGCATATCAAAATAAAAAACTAACGAAAGCTTCAAATATTATTACATGTTCGAGAATTGTAAAAGCAACTAAAGAACATCATGATAAGACGGATGGGATTACACATCATGCAACTGTGCCACTGCGTTCTGGTAATGAACAATTTGGACTGCTTAATATTGCGACACCAAATACGAAACGATATTCAGAAGAAGATTTAGAATTGTTAGAGTCTGTAGCATTTCAAATCGGTTCTGCTATTAAACGGATATTATTAACCGATCAAGAAAAAGAAGCAGCTCGTATAAATGAAAGAAATAGGTTAGCGAGAGATTTACATGATTCTGTTAATCAAATGCTATTTTCTTTAAAAATCACTGCTCATGCTGCGAAAAGTCTTGATGATCATGAAGCGGCTAAGAAAGCTTTTCAAACAATTGAAGAGACGAGTCAAAGTGCTGTCAATGAAATGAGAGCACTAATATGGCAACTTAAACCGATAGGATTAGAACAAGGTTTAATATCAGCTATTAAACAATATAGTCAGTTAATTCATATTGAACCTGAATTTGAAGTTGAAGGACTTATTGATTTGCCGAATACAATTGAAGAGAATGTTTATCGCATTATTCAAGAATCATTAAATAATATTCATAAACACTCAGGTGTAAATAGTGCGAAAATATATCTAGAACAAAATAAAAAAACGTTTAAATTTAAAGTTGTAGATAACGGTAAAGGATTTGAAAGTCAAGATTTAGACAACAAGCTATCTCACGGTTTGAGAAATATTAAGCAACGTGTTCAAGGAATGAAGGGACATGTAGATATTAAATCAAAATTGAATGAAGGAACAGAAATTGTGATTTCTATTCCACTTTAAATGTTAGGAGTATCACACATGAGTTATAATATAATCTTAGTAGATGACCATCATATTGTGCGACAAGGATTAAGTTTCTTACTAGATACTGTTCCAGATTTCAATATACAAGCTGATTTCTCAAGTGGCGTGTTATTGCTAGAGTACTTAGAACAACATGAATCACCAGATATTGTTCTGTTAGATTTAGTTATGCCCGATATGAATGGCATTGAAATCACAAGTATCATGAAAAAGAAATACCCAAACATTAAGATATTAGTCTTAACAAGCTTTTATGATGAAGAACATGTCATATCAGCTATTGATAAAGGTGCAGATGGTTATGAAATTAAAGATGTAGAACCTGATTCACTTATACAAACAATTAGATCTGTATTAAATGGTGAGAAGAAAATTCATCCAAAAGTACAGTCTGTTATTTCTGAAAGTGAACGGAAACCACATAGAGAAAATAAATTATCAAAAAGAGAACTTGAAGTATTAGCAGAATTGGTGAAAGGTAAAACCAATAAAGAAATTGCAGAAACACTATTTGTATCTGAAAAGACAATCAAAACACATGTCAGTCATATACTAAATAAATTAAAAGTATCAGACAGAACACAAGCAGCAGTCTATGCAATGGAACACCAATTATTAATTTAAATACAGATATAATATTTTTACGAGTAAGTATTGTCATATTCAATACTTACTCGTTTTTATGTAAAATTACAAAAATAAATTTACAAAATGAAAGCCCTTAAAGTATAATATGTTACATGGGAGAAATGATTTTACATACTTTATAGGGGGTAGTTTAATATGAAAGTCAGGAAAAACTTAACTTTAAAAATTGTTATCGCTTTAGTATTAGGTATAACAGTTGGATCGATTTTTAATATGTTTGCCGGAACGGGTTTCGTTCAAGGTACAAATCAATATGTATTTAATGTAATTGGTCAAATATTCCTAAACCTCATTTTCATGCTTGTAGTACCAGTCGTATTTGTTTCAATTGTATTAGGGGTTATTGGCGTAGGTGATCCAAAATTACTAGGTGGTATAGGATTGAAAACCGTTACATTCTTCTTATGTACTACGGCAATTGCGATTATTATCGCAATGTTATTAGCTTTAGTATTTAAACCAGGTGTTGGTCAATCAGATTTATTAAATAGTGATGATGTTAAAAAATATGGTGCTGAACAAAAAGCTAAATCATCAGATCAAGCTGCACCAGAAAATCAGACATTTGATCAAACATTGATTAATTTGTTCCCTCAAAATCCAATGAAATCTATGGTGGAACAAGATATGTTACCAATTATTACATTTGCAATCTTTATTGGTGTAGGAATGATTGCACTTGGTAGTAAGGTTGAAGCGGTGAAAAAAGTCTTCGAGCAGACCAATGATATACTCATGTATATCGTTACTATGATTATGAATTACTTCGCACCAATTGGTACATTTGGACTAGTTGCAACAGCTTTTACAAACGCAGGATTTGGCGCAATTAAACAACTTGGAATGTACTTCTTTGTTGTATTATTAGCGTTAGCAGTGCACTTCTTTGTGATCTATGGTGGAGCAGTTAAATTATTAGCAGGTAAGAATCCTTTCTGGTTCTTCAAAAAATTCTTCCCAGCTATGACAGTTGGCTTTAGTTCATCAAGTTCAAACGCAACATTACCGATTTCACTAGAATGTACTAAAGAAATGGGTGTGAGAAAAGAAATTAGTTCATTCGTACAGCCTTTAGGTGCTACGATAAATATGGATGGAACAGCTATTATGCAAGGTGTCGCAACGATATTTATAGCTCAAGTATCAGGTGTCGATTTATCAATTATGCAAATGGTAACTGTTGTTGTTGTTGCCGTTATTGCTTCAATTGGTACTGCAGGTGTTCCTGGTGTTGGCCTTGTAATGTTAGCAATGGTACTGACTTCTGTCGGATTAGACCCCGCAGCAATAGGTATTATTTTAGGTATAGATAGATTGTTAGATATGACAAGAACTTCTGTAAATATTACTGGAGATGCTGCATGTGCACTAATTTTATCTGAAAGAGAAAAGTCAAAATTTGTAAAAGAATAAATAATTTAGTGTATTAAAGGGGTAAATTGATATTAAATTCAATTTACCTCTTTTAATTTGGTTAAAAATGTATTATGATGTTACTTGTGCTTGAAAAAATCGTGTATTTTTGCAACATATTAAATCAATTAATATAAATATTAAAAAGAAAGGTAGATATAGATGGATAAACAAACATTTACAACAATAATCCAAACAAAATTCAAAATGGTTCGTATTGAGGCTGGATACACTCAAGATACTATGGCGAATACAGTAGGATTATCTAAGAAAACTTTAGTGCAAATTGAAAAAGAGAGAGTATTACCTAACTGGACGACATGTGTATCAATTTGTGCATTATTCAGAGATTCAGATGTTTTAAATACTACTTTTGGTTGTGACCCATTAGAAGTTATTCAAATCATATCTCGTCATCATTGTGCATATCCAAACCATGACAATACTAGCGATATTTACTGGGTAACACTTGATGCTAAATCTGGCTATATTTTACAATCTAATAAAAAATCAGATCTTTATAGAGTCTTAAACGAAGAACGTCAACCAATCTTCGGTACTGCGAAAAAACGTGAAGCAGAAACTTATTTCTTACGTAAAACGCAATCATTATTTGTTTAAAATTTGTATAATATTTGTTAAAAGCTACTTCTTGGATTATTCTAAAGAAGTAGCTTTTTTAGAAGGAGAATTTCCATGTCAACAATTATAACCGTATTTAGCATGATGGTAATTGGTGCGTTAATAGGTGGATTTACAAACTTTATTGCAATTAAAATGTTATTTCATCCATACCATGAAATTAGATGGTTTGGATATAAATTACCGTTCACACCAGGCTTAATACCAAAAAGAAGAAATGAATTATCAGAAAAAGTAGGTGAGATGGTTACTAAACATCTCTTAACACCTGAAGTATTTAAAGAAAAACTTGTGAATCCAAGTACGAAGAAAGTGCTTGAAGATACGATTAAAGTCCAATTTAATACTTTGAAAGAGAAAAAATATACCATTCAAAACTTTGTGGATCGAATTGATTATCCACTTGAAGAGAAATTAAATGAAACGATTAAATCTACTATTAAAGAAAAGATTGATCAATATTATACATCTCATAAAAATGAAGACATTAAATCACTTATTCCAGAAGAAATACTTGAGCAATTAAATATTCAACTTAATCGTGTAACACCAGAAATTTTAACAAAGATTGATGAATATTTAGTTTCTGAAAAAGGAGAACAAGATATTCATTCGATGGTTGAAGAATTTTTTGAACAAAAAGGTAGAATGGTCGGCATGATTCAAATGTTTATGACAACTGAAGATATCGTATATAGAGTTAAAAAAGAACTAAGAAATGTCATTAAACAAGAAAAAATCAAAAATATGATTGATCTACAAGTGCATAATCAATACGACAAATGGATGGCTAAACCTTTACAAGAAGTATTAACAGATGAAAGAAAAGAAAAAGCCAAAACATTATTCGCAACTGAGATTACAGAATCTATTAATGTTAATAAATATTTAAATACACCTTTAGATGAACTCGTTCCAAATTTATTTGTATATATGGAAGGAAGAGGAACAGAAAGATTTATTGACTATATGATTGGTAAAGTCGGTGATAATATTAGCTTAATTTTGGAAAGAATGAAATTAGCTGAATTGATTAAAGATCAAATTGACCGATTTGAATTATCTTATTTAGAAAAATTAGTCATAGAAATCTCTAATAAAGAATTAAAATTAATTACATTATTAGGCTTTGTATTAGGTGGAATTATTGGATTATTACAAGGAATAATCGCTATTTTTGTATAAGACCTAGAATTATGATACAGTATTATTGGAATTGATTTTCTAATACATTTATTTATTATAGGAGCGAATTAATTATGGCAGAAGTAAACATTTACGACAAAGCGAATGAACTAGAACAAACTTTACGTGCAAGTGAAGAATATAACAAAATTAAAGAACAATATGAAAAAGTTAATGCAAACCCAGAAACAAAAAAATTATTCGATGAATTCCGTGAAATTCAATTAGAATTACAAACTAAACAAATGCAAGGCGAAGAAATTTCAGAAGTAGATATCGCTAGAGCTCAAAAATCTGCTCAAGAAATTGAACAAAACGAAACAATCGCTGAATTAATGCAAGCTGAACAAGCAATGAGTCAATTAATTCAAGATTTAAACCGTGTTATCATGAAACCATTAGAAGATATCTATGGTAGCCTTGAAGAAAACCAAGAAGGTTAATTAATTAACTTTTATGAGTCGACAAAGTCATTAGACTTTGTCGGCTTTTTTGTGGGAATTTTTATGACAGATTATATAGAGTGGGGAATGTTGATGAGAGTAGGCTGTTATTAGCAGTTTTGGCTGAAGGTGCAAATACTGGTGTTGTTATTAGCAGTTTTGATGAGAACTGCAAATAGTGAGTGCGTTAGTAACACTTCGGCTGAGATTTGTAATTAAGGTGGTCTATAGTAACACTTCGGCTGAGATTTGTAATTAAGGTGGTCTATAGTAACACTTCGGCTGAGTTTTGTAATTAAGGGGGGTTATAGTAACACTTCGGCAGAGTTTTGTAATTAAGGTGGTCCATAGTAACACTTCAGCTGAGTTTTGTAATTAAGGTGGTCCATAGTAACACTTCGGCAGAGTTTTGTAATTAAGGTGGTCCATAGTAACACTTCGGCAGAGTTTTGTAATTAAGGTGGTCTATAGTAACACTTCGACTGAGATTTGTAACTAAGGAGGTCCATAGTAACACTTCAGCTGAGTTTTGTAATTAACGCCCTCGTTACGAACAAGTTTAGCCAGAAGTGTTCATAACATATCCATTACAATCTTCCATAGTAATAATTCATATGTCACTTTTTTGTTGTTCATTCTTATATGTGCGATGTATCGTATACGCGCGGAATATGGTAAAATTAAAGCATTAAAAATCTTTATAAATCTGATTATTCTATTGGTTGAGCTTGAATATAATAATTAAGAAATGAGCTAATATTGAAAGAGGTTAGGTATATGATTAAATTTATACATTGTGCGGATTTACACCTTGATAGTCCATTTAAGTCTAGACATTATTTAAGCCCTTCTATTTTAAGCGATGTAAAGCAAAGTGCATATAATAGTTTTAGAAAAATTGTTGACGACGCAATTAAAGAGCAAGTTGACTTCATCGTAATTGCAGGGGATTTATTTGATCAAAATAATAGAACTTTGCGTGCAGAAGTGTTTTTAAGAGAGCAATTTCTTAGATTACAAGATGAACAAATTTTTGTTTATATCATACATGGTAACCACGATCCTTTATCTGTGGGTGTCCATACTGTTTGGCCAGAGAATGTTACAGTCTTCTCTGATAAAGTTTCTACTTATCAACTTATTACGAAAAATGGGCAAGTTGTTTATTTACATGGTTTTAGTTATCAAAAAGATCAAAGTTATGAGAATAAAATTGATGAATATCCTGAATCTACAGGTAACAAAGGAATACATATTGGTGTTTTACATGGTACATATTCACAAGCTTCAGGTGTGAAGCAAAGATATACTGAATTCAATATTGAAGATTTAAATAGCAAATTATATCATTACTGGGCATTGGGGCATATTCACGAAAGAGCAATGATTAGTGAATTATCTCAAGTCCATTATCCTGGTAATATACAAGCCCGTCATTTTAAAGAAAAAGGTGAAAAGGGTTATTTACTCGTTGAAGGCGATGAGTCTAAATTACAAGCATCATTCAAACCAACTCAATATATTAGGTTTGAAAAAGCAGTCATTGAAACACAAGCTAAAGGTAAACACGCATTATACGAAGCGATACAAAAATTCAAAGATAGTGTGAGAACAGAAGGTAAGGCTTTTTATCAATTAGACGTTTATGTCAAACATGATGAGATTTTAAAGCAAGATGAAATTAACCAAGTTATACAATTGATTCAAGAGTATGAAGAGAATCAAACAAACTTTATCTTTGTTGAACAGTTGAATGTCTTTTTTGATCAAGATTCAGAAGTAGCATTAGCGAATGAGTTCAATGATGATATTTTACAAGATGAGAACATTCTTGAAGAAGCCCTCAGTGATTTGTATATGAATCCAAAAGCAAATAGATTTTTAGAGCCATTTAGTGATGTTGATAAACAAGCACTTATTGAGCGTGGGGAAGCAATTTTAAAAAGAAGAATGAGAGGTTAAAGCGATGAAAATTAAATCTTTAGAAATTTATGGCTATGGCCAACTCATGTCTAGAACAATAAAATTTGATCAAAGTTTTATGCAAATATATGGAGAGAATGAAGCGGGCAAATCAACGATACAAGCGTTTATTCATTCTATATTATTTGGCTTTCCAACTAAAAAAGAAAATGAACCAAGATTAGAACCAAGACTAGGGAACCAATACGGCGGTAAGTTAGTGTTAGACTTCGATGGTCAAATTGTTGAAGTAGAACGAGTTAAAGGTCGTGTAACAGGTGATGTTAAAGTATATCTTTCTAATGGTAAAGTTAAAGATGAAGAATGGCTGAAACAAAAGTTAAATTTCATTAATAAGCGAACTTATCAAGGTATTTTCTCTTTTAATGTATTAGGTTTACAAGATATTCATAAGAACTTAACTGAAGACCAGCTTCAAATGTATTTACTTCAAGCAGGTGCACTAGGTTCAACTGAGTTCACAGGTATGAGCGATTTAATGCAAGTTGAGAAAGATGCATTATATAAGAAAAATGGTAAAAATCCAGTGCTAAATGTTCAATTAGAGCAGTTGAATGATTTAGAAATTAAGATTAAAAACGAAGAAAAGAAACTATCAGAATATGAAAGACTTCAAGATGAAAGTGATAAAACATCTCGAAGATTAAATCAATTAAAAGAGAATCTTGGCAAACTTACTGACAGGTTAACAAATAAAGAAAAAGAAATTTCACTACATAATGAAGTGGTTGAATGGAAGAAATTAGAAGGAAATTTAAATATAGAACCATATGAATTCCCTGAACAAGGGATAGAGCGTTATGAATCAGCTGTACGTTCAATTGAAAGTATTAAACGCGATTTAACGTTAAGAAATGAAAAGCTTGGACAAGTCGTACATACTTTAGAAAATGTAAAAGTCATGTCCGAACGAGATGAAAAAGCGCTCAATAGTATTAGACAAAGAGAATCAGATATTAAAGAAAAACATCAAGAATTAAAACAATTAAACCAGCAAATCGATAATGCTGAACGTGATAATGAATTACTTAGACAAGATATCGGCTGGAATGAAGAATTTTTAGATGTAGATACGTCTGATGCGATGAAGACACATATAGCTGAAGTCAATCGCATTAGAGAAGAAAACGTTGCAGAACGAGAGCAAATTAAACGTTCGCTCAATCAATTATCTATAGAACAAGAGCGTTATACTAATAATGTTGATAAATTGCATAATAATCTCGTATCTGATGAGAATTATGAACAAAAGAAAGTATATAACCAAAAAGCGCTAGAGCTCGGTGAAAAGAAATCGCTATACAAAAAAATGGAAGAAAGCTTTAATAAGCAAAAAGAAGAAAGTGAAAAGAGAAGTAAACAATATAGACTTGCTTCTGGAATTGGTGGCATATTATTAATCGCAATTGCAATTTATGCGTTTATCGCATCACAAATCGTATTTAGTGCTATATTCGTAGTTGTAGGTGTCGTATTAGTAGGATTAGCCTTTATGATTAAATCTAAAGAATTAAACCATGATCAAGCATTTTCTAAGGAAATTGATGAACTAGAAGAAAAAGTACAACACTTAAAGCAATTTTATGATTTAGACTTTAATCTTGATGAACAAACGAAAATTAGACAAGAATTAGAAAGTTATTATCAGTCTCAAGAGATTTTATCTACTAAGCAAACTGAATTAAATAAAGAACTTGAACAAGTAGAAGAAATTATTGAGAACAAAGAAAGAGCACTTAAAGAAACTAAAGTGAGTTTACATGTTTCTAATCAAATTTCTTCTCAATTATTAAATGATGCATTGTCGACAATTAGAAAAATTAAACAAAATAGATTAGAAATCACACGCATTACTAAAATAAGAGACGAGAAACAAGCGGCTTTAGAAGCATTTTATAGAGAAGCTGATAGCATTGTGAGTCATGCAGGATTACATTATCAAGAGATTTCACTATTTCATGATGTCAAACAAGCTTTAGACGAACATCAAAAAGAATTTAATATTCAATCACGCAATAACGACCAACAAGCATTATTAACAAATGAAATAAATGCATTGAATGCACGTTTAGAAGAAAATAACAATGTGATTCAATCTTTATTTGACTTCATTAGTGTAGATAATGAAGAAGCTTATTATCGTCATCATAAAGCCTTTGTGTCTTATCACGAAGATTTAAAACGATTTAATTATTTAACAGATTTATTGAACAATCAAAATTACGATTACGATAAAAATACACAACTAAGTTATATGACAAAAACAGACCTAGAAAATGAACGTACTCAGTTAGAAGGTCAAGTTGATGAATATAATGATCGCTATTTAAATGTTCAAGCAGAATTAAGTGATTTAAATGCTCAAATCAATCATATGGAAACGGATGAAACACTTTCAGCTTTAAGACATGAATACCATTTACTTAAAGATAAAGTGAATGAAACTGCAAATGATTGGGCAGCATTAAGTTATTTACAAAACTTAGTTGAAGCACATATTAAACAAATTAAAGATAAACGACTACCATATGTTGTGAAAGATGCTACAGATATCTTAAAAGCATTAACAGAAGGCAGATATAATCAAGTTATTTATGAAGAACAAAATGTACAAGTTAGACATGAAAATGGACAAATATTCCATCCTACTGAATTAAGTCAGTCAACGAAAGAATTATTATATATCGCGTTAAGATTTAGTTTAATTAAATCTTTACAAAAATATTATCCATTCCCAATTATCGTTGATGATGCATTTGTGCATTTTGATAAACATCGTAAAGAAATTATGATTAAATATTTAATGAGTATGAAAGATGATATTCAAATACTTTATTTCACTTGTAATAAAGATCAAAATGTACCTCAGAAACAAACAATTACGCTGACAAAAATAGAAGGAGCTAAGAGCAAATGAGAACTATAGAGACATTAAAACCAGGAGACTCAGTAGATCATTACTTTTTGATTCATAGAGCAACTCAAGGTGTTACAGCTCAAGGTAAACCATATATGACACTTTATCTTAAAGATAAAAGTGGTGATATAGAAGCAAAAGTATGGACGGTAACAAATGAGGATATTCAATTACTCGTACCTGAAACGATTATTCGTGTGAAAGGTGACGTTATTGATTATCGCGGAAGAAAACAAATGAAAGTTAATCAATTTAGAGTGGCTGTAGATGAAGATAATGTGAAGTTGGAAAACTTTCTAGAAGCGGCGCCATTATCAATAGACGATATGTCAGAAGAAATTATGACGTATATACTAGATATTGAAAATGCTAAATTACAAAGAATTACACGTATATTACTGAAAAAGTATCAAAAAGAGTATTTTACATTCCCAGCAGCTAGTTCACATCATCATAATTTTGTTTCTGGCTTAAGCTATCATGTTGTTACAATGTTAAGACAAGCGAAAGCATTGTGTGATATTTATCCAATTTTAAATAGAAGCTTATTATATAGTGGTATTATTCTACATGACTTAGGTAAAGTAAAAGAGTTATCAGGACCAGTCGCAACATCATACACAGTTGAAGGGAACTTGTTAGGTCATATTTCAATCGTAAGTGATGAAATTGCTCAAGTTGCAAAAGAGCACAATATAGAAGGGGAAGAAGTCCTCTTATTGAGACATTTAGTTTTAAGTCATCATGGTAAATTAGAATATGGATCTCCAAAATTACCTATGGTTAAAGAAGCAGAAATTCTTCATTTTATTGATAATATTGATGCAAGAATGATGATGTTTGAAAAACATCTTAAAAAAGTAGATAAAGGTCAATTTACAGAGCGCATCTTTGCTTTAGAAAATAGACAATTTTATAAACCTGAAACTTTAGATTAATCAAAAAAGCTATGAAGAAACATTTAACGTTTCTTCATAGCTTTTTAATTTTAGCTTGCTGATGATTGTTGTGCTGCTTGCATTTGTTGTTGTTGTAATGCTTTTTCGTTTAAGATATTATCTTCGATTGCTTTTTTAATATCTTTATCTTTGTAATCAACTTTGTATTCATCTAATAATTTTTTGTAAGCATTGATGATGATCTTAGGTTCTTTTTGGATTTTTAGTTGACGATATTGTTCTTTAAGGCTAGCTTTTTCTTTCTTAGATGGTTCGCCTTTATCTGCTTTTATAATATGGTAACCATATTGAGATTTAACAACATCTGAAATTTCGTCATCTTTTTTAAGTTTGAATAATGCTTTTTCAAATGATTCATCCATTTGACCTTTCAATACAAATCCTAAAGCACCGCCTTTAGATTTAGTACCTTCATCTTGTGATTCTTTCTTAGCGATTTTTTCGAAATCATCTGGATTTTTCTTAATTTGAGCTAGTAATTTTTCAGCTTTTTTCTTAGCTGCTTTATCACTTAAGCCTTCTTCTGAATCTTCTGATTTAACTTTAATTAAGATATGAGAACCTTTTTTAGTGTTTTCATCGATTTCTTTGTCAGAAACTTTTACGGCATCGTTGATAAATTCTTCTTGATATTTAGAAGTCTTTTGAGATTCTTTAAAGTCTTTAATAGTAGCACCTGGTTTTTCTTGTTGTAGTGCTTCTTCAAATTTCTTCTTACCACCATATTGCTCGATTTGTTTATCAACTTGTTCGTCTAATTTCTTCGTATCAACTTTGTCTTCGTATTTATCTTTTAAGACTTTGTTAAGTACAATTTGAAATGCATTTTGTGCGACTTCGTTATTACCCATTTTGTCTAGTACGTCTTGTGAAGTTACGTTTCCGGCTTTAGTTTCTACTAAGGTTTCTCCAGAATTATCTGAACCATTACCACAAGCGCCTAAAGTTAATACTGATGCTGAAAGTGTTACAGGTAACACTATTTTTTTAATTGATTTCATAAATAGAACTCCTTTTGTAAGAATACAATGATAAATATAGCATATTTGCTATTTTAATTACAAAAAATAACCTATAAATGTTCGGTATCCAGTGAACGTTTTGTTAACAATTCGATACCATTTTTTCTTTCTTCAATATAAGTACCTTTTTTTGTAAATAAAATAATCTTCAAATAAAGTAAGTCAATAATTGATATGCCAATATTAATAGACATTATAAATAAAATGTAATGTCCATATTGTGGAATTATATTTACGAGTGCAATAGATAGGGTAGTTATCGTTACGAGCGGACAAATAAGTGCAAAACAAAATACAATCTTATTAACTGGTTGATCTACTCTAATATTATATAAAGGTAAAGCGCGTTTAGCTTTAGTTGTTTTGTTCATTTTAAATGACTTACGATAATACATTAATACAATCAAATGCAACAATTTATGAATTGGATAAATTAAGCAAAGGACGAATAAGAATAGTATAAACTTATCGTCCTTTAAAGGTTCTGTTTGTATATAATTGAATATTTCGTAAGTGACGATAAATGTTAAGAATGAAACTAAAGCACTAATTAATACAATTCTCTGTAATCCGTAACGAGACTGTATATTTATTGATTTAGAACACAAAAACATAAGAAATGTCACCTTCTAAGATATGATTTATCTTGATATTATGCATCATCCTCAGACTGTTCGTCAAGTAGATATTTTCTTAATTGTTCATGGTTTTGTTCAATGTGATGAATAAAGTCGCTACCGTATATTTGACCAACGATATATTTCACATCTGTAAATTCTGGCATATTGTACATAACCTTTTCATAATCTGCAGCAATTTCATATAATCTGTTTGTATCATTTGAATAGTTTAAATATGTCTTTCTTAGCACTGCAAGACCTTTATCCGTTAACTCTAAATAAGTTGTTCGCTTATCGTGCTGACTTTTAGGCATTGTTAAATAGCCACGTTTTTCTAAATTTTTAGCGAAATTGAAAACAGTAGATACATGCATAACACCATATTTACTCACTTCAGAAATTGTAGCTTCATTTAAACTTCTAATAATAATTAAAATATGATGTTCATTAATATTTAAGTCGAAAGGCTTAATCCACTGCTGCCAATCTTTCTCGATTGTCTTCCATAAAGCTTTAGATAACTGTGAAACCTTATGAGTAAATAACATTTTCTCAATCATGTCCAATTCATTCGACATAGTTACATCCCCCTTTTTTGTATAATAAAAGCATGATACTAATGTATCATGCTTAGTTATAACACTTTAATAATATAATAATTTTAACATGTTTTCTAATTTTTTAGAAATGGAAGCTTAGTATTTTGAATTTCTTTTTGAATTTCATTGCCACGATTACTAATATTTTCAATATTTTTCTGGATTTGTTCAATATTGGGGTTAATATCAGCTTTAAATTCATTAATCATCGTTTTAATTTCTTCACTTAATGATTGAATGGCAATTTGGCTTTCGTCTTTCGTCTTTAATACATAATCTTTTATTTCAATAGCATTGTCTTTAATTTCACTTAATTGAATTTTAGAACCGTCAGCAGTTGATTTTAAATCTGTCTTCAAAGCATCACCAGAACGGTCTGTATTTAAAATAGCTGTTGTAAAACCTGTTACAAATCCTACACCAACACCAATTGCGAGTCTTGAAAATTTCATAATTATCCTCCTTGATATCTCTTATTTAAATATATACCCTAAATTTTTGTAAACATGCAGTGTATTAAAAATGCTGTTGAATTGTTTGTGCGATTTCTGCTTTTTTTTCATCATCTAATTGATCTTCATTCGTATTCCAAATATAACCGAAACCATCGATATCTTCTTTATATCTAGGGATTAAGTGGAAGTGGATATGGAATACAGATTGTGAAGCATACTCACCATTATTTTGAATAATATTTAAACCATCAGGGTTGAAAGCTTTCTTGATGGCATTCGCGACGATTGGTAAAGCTTCAGCTATGTGTTTCATTGTTTCTGGATCTGTTTCATAAATATTAGGTGAAGCTTTCTTTGGTATAAGTAATGTATGACCTTTACTTACTTGAGAAATATCTAAGAATGCATATACATAATCATTTTCGTAAACTTTGAATGATGGAATTTCACCGTCGATAATTTTGCTGAATATTGTTTCTGACATACTATCATCTCCTATGTAAATATTAGTTTTATTATATCATGCTCGTAATATCATCTCACTGATAAAGATAATATTTAATGAATGTAACATTGAGAACATGCTACAATATATTTTGGAGGTGTGTTCACGTGACAATTAAAGTGAATAATTTAACAGGTGGATACGGTAAAAAAGCTGTTATCCATGATATCTCATTTGAATGTAAACCAAATGAAGTAGTAGGACTTATTGGTTTAAATGGTGCAGGGAAGAGTACAACAATTAAACATATACTTGGCTTATTAACACCACAACAAGGTGAGATGTCCATTAATAATATAGATATTAAAGCAGATATAGAATCTTATAGAAGAAATCTTACATATATACCAGAAAGTCCAGTTTTATATGATGAATTAACTTTAGAAGAACATATATACATGACTGCTATGGCATATGGTATAGATAAAGACACTGCACTTGAAAAGGCAATGCCACTATTGAAAAGACTAAGACTTGAAAATGAATTAAAAGTCTTTCCGATACATTTTTCAAAAGGTATGAAACAAAAAGTTATGATTGTTTGCGCATTCTTAGTTGAACCGACCCAATATATTATAGATGAACCATTCTTAGGGTTAGATCCATTAGGTATACAAACAATGTTAGATTTAATAGTAGAAAGACGTAATCAAGGATCTTCAGTATTAATGTCTACACATATACTTGCAACTGCTGAAAGATATTGCGACAGATTTATTATATTACATCAAGGTCGTTTAGTAGCGATGGGCAATTTAGAAGAACTGAGAGAAAAAACAGGACTTAACAATGCAACGCTAGATGATATTTATATACATTTAACACAAGGTGAAGCGTATGAATGATGTAAATACTTTATATAAGGTTAGACAAAGAGAAGAAGTATTAGAGAAAATGAATTACAATAAATTCATTTTTAATGGTCATTTCTTGATATTTATAACCATTATGATTGGCGCATTCGCGTTAGGCTATAGTAATTGGTTAAAAGACATTCCACAAAATATTAACTATCGACTAATCTTTTCGGTTATATTATCTATTTGTTCGATATTTCCAATGAGGACTTTTTTTAGAGAAGCGGATAAGTTATATTTATTACCATTTGAGAAACACTTAACGGTCTATATTAGAAAAGCACTGACATATAGTTATTTTAATCGACTATTTTTACCAGTCGTGATTTTAGTGATAGGTCTACCATTATTCTATCAATTAATGGGTGGTAAATTTTACTTATATATCACGGTTATGATATTGAGTTTCGTCTTTCCAATTCTAGGACTGATTATGAAATGGTTCTGGTTAAAATATGGATTAGAAATTTGGGGGATTAATGTATTACTCTTTATCGTGTATGCGAGTGGTTATTACACAACTTTAAAAGTAGGGGCATTATCAGGTCTATTATCTATTGTCGTATTGATTGCTTTAATTATTTTATTAGAAAATATCAATCGAGGTACTTTTTATCAATGGGAAACATTAATCGCTATCGAACATAATCATAAGATGAATTATTATAAATTTGTTAATATGTTTACAGATGTAAAAGTATTAAATGAAAGAACAGTTCGTAGAAGATATTTAGATGTATTCTTAAAAGTTCCGAGTTCTAAGAAATTTAATCAAGATTATATGTATAAATTCTTATTTGTTAGAAGTTTTGCAAGAGGGAAAGATGCATTCTTTATCGTATTAAGATTATTGATTATCGGACTTGTACTCATTTGGTGGATTGACCAGCCAGTTATATCAGCAATATTAGGTGCTTTAATCATGTACTTGTTGATATTACAATTATCTCAATTTTATAAACAACAAGCATACGGATTGTGGCCTCAAGTATGGCCGGTTAGTGAAGGACAAGTTGTTAAAGGCTATCATCAATTTTTAATTAATATCATGATTGTTTTAGGTATTATTTTATCAATCATATATATATTGAAATTTGTTACAGCTATTTATTTCGTTATATTATTCTTCATTGTTGGTTGGTTAACAATAGATTCTTCCATTAAGAAAATTAAAAAACATCAAGAGCTACTTAGAGATTAATAACAAATAAACAAGAAGAAATGACTCAGTGAGAGTCATTTCTTCTTGTTTATTTTATAATTATGCTTGTTCGTTTTCAGTTTCTTCATCTTCTTCAGGTCTATACCAGTACTTTGTATAATTTGCTGTTGAATATTGTTCAGCACCAGAGAATTTACGAGTAGCCTCTCTAGAGAAATATTCAGCGTAGAAAGATGATTTAGTGAAATCTTCATATAATTCGTTTGAATCGAAACCAACTAATATCATATAAGTATCGCCTTTTCGAGGTTTGAGTAATCTAAATGATTCGAACCCTTCGAAATTATCGAATTGACTGTCGATATCTACATAATGATTTTCGAATCGATGTTGCATTTCATCAGATACAGGAATGTAGCTTGCTGCTATAAATTCATGATTGATAAAAACACCTTTTGATTCTAATATTCGATATTCTCTAGGTTGTGCAAATACTGTATCACCATTTGTTTCATGAATAAGTACTGTCGTATCTTGTCTCGTATAATGATGAATATCTTCATTTGGATGTTTCTTCAATATATTGTGCAGAAAATGATACGTACCTGTTGTTATATAACATTTCATAATGATATACCTCCTATATCTCTTTAATTAGATTATAAACATGTAAGCGCTAAAATCAACCAATTCATGAAATCTTTTGTATAATTTATGAATTTTTGTGCACAGAGATGTCTTTATAATAGAATATGTTAAAATAGATTGTAATGATTATAATGAGGTGAAATAAATGAGTGTACCGTTTAACGATACAATTTTAAAAGCAGCAAAGGGAGAAAAAACATCTCATACTCCAGTTTGGTTTATGAGGCAAGCAGGTAGATCACAGCCTGAATACAGAAAAATTAAAGAAAAGTATTCACTATTTGAAATTACACATCAACCAGAACTTTGTGCATATGTTACAAAATTACCAGTAGACCAATATAATACTGATGCTGCAATTTTATATAAAGATATTATGACACCTTTAACTGGAATTGGTGTAGATGTAGAAATAAAATCTGGAATAGGACCTGTTATACATAACCCTATTAAAGACATTTCTGATATTAATCGATTAGGTCAAATTAATCCTGAAGAAGACGTGAAATATGTCTTAGATACGATTAAACTTTTAACAGAAGAACAACTTAACGTACCATTAATAGGATTTACAGGCGCACCATTCACATTAGCGAGCTATATGATTGAAGGTGGACCATCTAAAAATTATAATAAGACTAAAGCGTTTATGTATAAACAGCCAGAAGCTTGGTTTAAATTAATGGATACATTAGCTGATATGGCAATTCGCTATACACATGCTCAAATTGATGCTGGATGTAAGATGATTCAAGTATTCGATTCATGGGTAGGTGCGTTAAATGCTGAAGATTATCATTATTTCATTAGACCATCTATGAATAAAATTTTTGCAGCAATTAAAGAAAAGAACGTACCTGTTACAACATTTGGTGTTGGAGCAAGCCATTTAATAGAAGAATGGAATCAATTACCGGTTGATGTAATCGGGCTAGATTGGCGCTTACAAATCAAAGAAGCTAGGGAAAAAGGTATTACTAAGACGTTACAAGGAAACTTAGATCCAGCTATTTTACTAGCACCATGGGAAGTTATTGAAGAAAGACTCGTTCAAATATTGGATCAAGGTTTAGTAGACCATAATTATATCTTTAATCTTGGACATGGTGTCTTTCCAGAAGTACAACCTGATACATTGAGAAGAGTTGCTCAGTTTGTGCATGATTATTCAGCAAAATATAAATTACAACAAAGATAGGTTATTAAACAGCTTAATTATATTAAAGGGAGTATAGAAGATGAATAAAAAAGTGGGACTTTTAGTTATGGCATATGGTACACCTTATAAAGAAAGTGACATTGTGCCTTATTACACACACATTAGACATGGTCGTAAGCCATCTGATGAGCAAATTGAAGACTTAAAAGGACGTTATAAAGCGATTGGTGGTATTTCACCATTAGCAGGTACAACAGAGAAACAAGCAGAAAGTTTACTTGGCGCATTAAATGAAGCATATGAAGAAGTTGAATTTAAATTATACATTGGTTTAAAACATATTCATCCATTTATTGAAGATGCAGTAGAACAAATGCATAATGATGGTATTGAAGAAGCGGTTACGATTGTATTAGCACCTCATTATTCTAATTTCTCAGTTGGAAGTTATAATAAACGTGCTCAAGAAGAAGCTGATAAATACGGTATTTCAATGCATCACGTTGAGCAATTTTATAATGAACCGGCATTCATTTCTTACTGGACAAACATGATTGACGAAACATTACAAACGATTCCAGAAGAAAGTCATGATGAAACAGTATTAATCGTTTCAGCGCACAGTTTGCCTGAAAAAATTAAAAAAGCAAACGACCCATATCCTGATCAATTAGAAGAAACTGCTAAAATTTTAAGTGAAGAATCTAACATCAAACATGTATCAGTAGGTTGGCAATCAGAAGGTCAAACTGGAGAACCTTGGTTAGGACCAGATGTTCAAGATTTAACGAGAGACTTATACAATGAACATGGCTATAAACACTTTATATATACACCAGTAGGATTTGTATGTGAACATTTAGAAGTATTATATGACAACGACTATGAATGTAAAGTTGTTTGTGATGAATTAGGCGTGAAATATCACAGACCACCAATGCCAAATATTGATCCTAAATTTATAGAAGCAATGGTATCAGCAATTAAGAAAAAATTCTAATTCGATATTCGAATAAGAAAGAAGTGTTAAGTATGTCAAAACGAATTGCAATAATAGGGGCAGGGATAACTGGGTTATCTGCTGCCCATTATTTAAGAAGAGATTATCCAGATGCACAAATTGATGTATATGAACAATCAGACAGAGTAGGCGGCAAAATTAAAACATATCGTAAAAATGGTTATACAATTGAACTAGGGCCAGAATCATACTTAGGTAGAAAAACAATTATGACAGAATTGGCTGAAGAAATTGGGATTGCTGATGATTTAGTAACAAATAAAACAGGGCAATCATATATTTACAGCCATAATAAGTTATATCCAATACCAGGTGGTTCAATTATGGGTATACCGACAGAAATTAAACCATTTCTTAAAACACAATTGATTTCTCCAGCAGCTAAATTAAGAGCGGGTTTAGATTATTTCTTACCTGTTAAACCGATGCATACAGATATATCAATCGGCCATTTCTTTAGACAAAGATTAGGTGATGAAGTATTAGAAAACTTAATCGAACCTTTAATGGCAGGTATTTATGGTGCAAATATTGATAAATTAAGCTTAAAAACAACATTCCCTCATTTTAAAGAACAAGAAGAAAAAGAGGGTGGCTTAATAAAAGGTATGATAGCTCAAAAAGCTAAAAATAATGCCGATAAAAAAGTAACAGTCAAACCAAAAGGCCAATTTAAACAATTTAGACATGGCCTTGAATCATTCATTCAAACTTTACGTGATAGTCTTGAAAACAAAGGTGTTCAAATACATTTAAATGCTTCAGTTCAAAATTTAGTAGAAAAAGATAATAAAACAATTTTAACTATAAATAATGAAGAACATGAATATGACGGTGTAATCGTTACAATACCACACCAACATTTCGTTAAATGGTTTAAAGATGACCTTAAATTGGATTACTTTAACTATATGCCTTCAACAAGTGTTGCAACAGTTGTTATGGCATTTGATAAGGATCAAGTCGTTAATGATAAAGATGGAACTGGATTTGTAATCGCAAGAACAAGTGATACAGCCATCACAGCTTGTACATGGACAAATAAAAAATGGCCGCATACAACACCAGAAGGAAAAGTCTTATTAAGAGCGTATGTAGGTAAACCAGGCTCAAATATTATTCATCATAAAGACGAAGAACAATTGAAACAAGTCGCTCTAAATGATCTGAATAAAATCATGACTATAAAAGGAGAACCAGAATTCTCTATCGTAACGAAATTACCACACAGCATGCCTCAATATGAAGTCGGTCATATCGATCGTATTCGAGATATACAAGAACATATCGATCAGAATTATCATAACCTTATCATAACAGGTGCATCATTTGATGCAGTCGGATTACCAGATTGTGTACAAATGGCTAAGAACGCTAGTGACAAGATGATAGAGTATTTGAATTAAATAGTAGTAAGTAGATAGTGCGCGGAAGTGCATGGAAGAGGATGGAAGCGTATTGAAGCGGGACAGAAATTCTAATTTAACATTAGAATTTCTGTTTTTTTGTTGTTGGAGTAGGTGAGTGAGGAAGATAGATCAGCTTGTAATTATCAAGAGCAGAGAAACAAGATAAATAGGAGGTCTGAATTTATCAAGACAGGTGAAACAAGATAAATAGAGGCGTTGTATATATCAAGACTGAGTAAACAAGATAAATAGGAGGTCTGAATTTATCAAGACAGGTGAAACAAGATAAATAGGAGGTCTGAATTTATCAAGACAGGTGAAACAAGATAAATAGGAGGTCTGAATTTATCAAGACTGGCTAAACAAGATAAATAGGAGGTCTGAATTTATCAAGACTGGCTAAACAAGATAAATAGAGGCGTTGTATATATCAAGACTGAGTAAACAAGCAACATATCAGAAGTAATTTAGATACTAATTAATAATTAGAATATAATTTTGGTTATCGATTTGCTTTATTCCATTCCATATAGAAATATGAATCTTCTTGCTTAAAAATTTTAAATCCACATTTTTTATATGATTTAATAGCCCTAATATTATTAATTTTTACATCTAATACAATTGAATCCACATTAAGTTCTAATACTAAGTAATTTAATATCATTTTTATGAATTCTGTACCTATTCCATTACCCCATATAGAGCGATCTGCTAAAAATTGGTCAATACCATATACATTAAGTTTTAAATCAAAATTTAACTTTTTATGTAGAGAAGAATCAATTTTATAAAACTGCATATACCCGACTGCAACATTATTAATCTCTAAAATACAAGGTGTTACTTTACCAGGATCATTTATACGTGGTAAGTATTTTTTTATAATTGCATTATTATTTTCAAATCTTTCATCATAAAACTTTGTTAAATCTTTATTGTTAAACCATTTTATTAAATTAGATAAGTCACTTTGTTCCATGTTTCGTATTGTCATATTCTTATTTTTAATTAACATAAAATTTCATCCTTTAAAAATTGGCTGATAACTAATTCACTTAAATAATAATGTAGGTTTTAATGAGTTATTTTCATAGTACATTTAAGTTGTAATAATAACAATGTTATTCCATCCAAATAAGAATTACTTTAATTAAAACCAAGAAGTATATTTTAGCAAAGATCAAATCGATAAATGTAGCAAGGTATCTAGTAATTATATATTAAACAAGCTAAAACTAAAAATTAAATAAAAGCTCTGAACAATTAAAAAATGTCATCTAACAATAATTGAGCACTGAATTATGTAATAGGGGGGACAAATATATAAATATAAGATTAGTAAGTTTCAAGTTCGATTAAATTAGAAAAGGTGTCAACTTACAATTAATATTCAAGTATGGAAAAGTTACTTTATGATCACTTTTTTCTATAAAAATCATGAATAAATAAGACTTCTAAAGATAAAAAGAGGGGGTTTTGAATGATTATTTCTCCCTTTAGTGACAATTGTCACATAGATGTTAAAAGTTCAAATTTTTTATTAAGAAAAGTAAAGAAATAGCATTGACGTTCTTTATATTTCTATATATACTTAAGTAGTTCTCAATTAGAGGCCCCTTGGTCAAGCGGTTAAGACACCGCCCTTTCACGGCGGTAACACGGGTTCGAATCCCGTAGGGGTCACCATTTTTTAATAAAAAATTATTAAAATTTTATTGACATAATATTAATGAATGTGTTATATTAATAAGGTAGCCAAATTACTTATTATTAGCGCGGGATGGAGCAGTTCGGTAGCTCGTCGGGCTCATAACCCGAAGGTCGGTGGTTCAAATCCGCCTCCCGCAATACTTTTTAATGATGGTCCCGTGGTGTAGCGGTTAACATGCCTGCCTGTCACGCAGGAGATCGCGGGTTCGATTCCCGTCGGGACCGCCATTTTTATTTTGGCTCAGTAGCTCAGTCGGTAGAGCAAAGGACTGAAAATCCTTGTGTCGGCGGTTCGATTCCGTCCTGAGCCATACTTTTTTAAACAAGTATGGCGATTGTGGCGAAGTGGTTAACGCATCGGATTGTGGTTCCGACATTCGTGGGTTCGATTCCCATCAGTCGCCCCATATATATTATTTACTTAAGCGGGTGTAGTTTAGTGGTAAAACCTCAGCCTTCCAAGCTGATGTTGTCGGTTCGATTCCGATCACCCGCTCCATTATTATTCCACAGTAGCTCAGTGGTAGAGCTATCGGCTGTTAACCGATCGGTCGTAGGTTCGAGTCCTACCTGTGGAGCCATAAGGCCCCTTGGTCAAGCGGTTAAGACACCGCCCTTTCACGGCGGTAACACGGGTTCGAATCCCGTAGGGGTCATATAATCAGAGGTGAAATATCGCTTCTGATTTTTTTGTTTGTGGAGAGTTGTCCGAGTTGGCCGAAGGAGCACGCCTGGAAAGTGTGTAGGCGCCACAAGCGTCTCGAGGGTTCGAATCCCTCACTCTCCGTTTGTACCTTAATAATCAACTAATCCAAGACGTTGATATTGCTGGGTTTTCTTGCATTTGGTAAGATAATCCGTTTGAGCAAGTGTCAAAAAAGTGTCAAGAGAATAATTCTCTCACTTTTTGACCTTGCTCTTTTTTATGTTCATCTAAAAGATGCGAATAAATTTCTAAAGTAATTGCAATATTTGAATGACCTAATCTTTTGCTAATGTATTCAATTGGAATGGACTTACTCAATAAATAAGATGTGTGTGTATGTCTTAATGCGTAGGGTGTTATTTTCGAGTCTATTATGCCTATTTGCTTTTTAGCGTGTTCAAATGATTTACTAATTGCACTGTGTGACAATTTAAATATCTTTCCATCAATACGTCTAGGATATTTTTTAATCTTGTTTCGAATAGTAATTATATCTTTGTGATTTACCTCAACATCGCGCTTTGAGTTTTCAGTTTTAGTGCCTGGAAGGTGAATTATTCCTGGTGCTTTATTTAAATCTGCATAAGTCATATTGATAGCATCACTATATCTTGCACCAGTTATAGCAAGTAGGTATAAAAATACATAGCTTTGTTCATCTCGTGTTTTAAAATATGCTATTAAATCTATATATTCTTTGATAGTCATAAACTTCGTTTCTTCACTTTTAGCATCTTTTGTCCCTTTAGCTATCACTTTGTATGTCGGATCTTTTTTTAAATATCCATCGTATAATGCATCTTTTAAACAAGGTGATAGACATCCATGTACTTTTCTAACTGTCTCAGAAGTGCGACCATTACCATAATTATTTAAAAATCGCTGGTATTCTGAACGAGTTATATTTTTAAGTAATATGTCTTTACCAAAATAATCTGAGAATAAATCGATTGCCCGTTTGTACCAGTAAAACTGTTTTTTAGATAAATTATGTTTATTCTTAGTTTCTAGCCAGTCATTGTAATAAACATTAAACGTTTTATTATCTTCAATTTTGTTTCCGTCTTCTAAATCTCTAATTAGTTGCTGCGCTGCATAAATAGCTTCAGCTTTAGTTTTAAATCCAGATTTTCTTTTTTTGCCAGATTTGAATGATTTGTGTTTAACATCATACTGCCATGATGTCGAAGTTTTATTTTTACGTTTAGTTACTGTAAATGATGCCATTTTGATAATCCTCCTCAAAAAATTCAAAAATTAATAAAGGGTACAGGTTTGTACCCTAAAATAAAACTAATTTTCATCTAAAACTTTATCGATGACTTTTGTAAATTTTTTGAAAGTATCTTCATCAATATCACTATTCATTTGCAATAGAACTTTATCATTTGAATATATATGAGATGAAAGCATAGCACTGCCTTCTCCTAATTTTTTATAATATTTTTTAGTGTCTTTTAAATCACTTTCATTATCAAATACAAATAATCTACCGTTCTTATCACTAGTCACAGTAAATATCTTTGCATCTTTTGTTTTATTTGGTGCTAATCCAAAATCTTCTTTTTTCATATCTCGATTATCTTCGACTGAAAGACCTTCTTTTTCAAAGCTTTTAATAATATCATTTGTTTCAACATTTTTACCACAAGCGCCTAAAATTAAAAGTGATGTAAATAATAAAATTAATAATTTTTTCATTTTTCATTTCCCCTTATAATTACTTTTGATGAAAATTGAATATAGGCTTATCTCTATGTACTATAATTCATTTAATAAATATGTGTGTGCTATATCCTTTGCTAAGTCATAAAAATTAACTCCTTTCTTTTAAAAGTAATATATTTAAACACACAAAAAGGCTCAATGATTAGAGCCTTAAAGAGTGAATAAAATTATATTTTGTTTTCTATAAATTATTTTATTATCCATTTTAAAGGCAAAATTCTAATATTATGGCATTTTTAGATTCAAATCATGCAATTTTCCATTATATTTTATCTTTTAAGACCAAAAAAATAATAACATCAGTTATTTATTATAAATTATTTTGTTAGAGTAAAAATTTATTGAACTATCTTACCAATCAGTTTGAACTGATGGTGTGGTTCAACTTTTATAGTTTCATATTTTGGATTTAACGATACAAGATTTATTGTATCATCTATTAGTTCTATCTTTTTGATTAATACAGTACCATCGTAAATTACTAGTGATACTAAACCATCTCTAATTTCATTAGTTCGTCTTACAAAAGAAAACGTATCTCTCTTTATTGCAGGTTCCATTGAATCACCATTCACATATATACAAAAATCAGCTGTTTCAAGCAATTGCTGATCAACCTCACTTCTATCAAAATAGACAGTTTCTTCAATGATGTCATCATATAACTCTTCACCAATGCCAGCACCAGTAGTGCCTATTCTGGTAAACGGTATCTTTTCATCTTTGCTATTATATTTTATCTTGTATTCTTGGATAGAAGAAATATTATTTGATTTTTGATTTTGTAACTTCAATTGTTCCTTAGCGTAGTTTAGTACGTTTTTTTGTCGTGGGGCTTTGAGTTCAATTAAAGTAGTTAAAGTCTCACTAATTAAACTATCATCTATTTGCATTAAGCTTTCAGGCTTAATATTTAAACCTTTACAAATCTTAATTACATTTTCAACCTTGGCATTTAGAATACCACGTTCTAAAATTGAACGAACTGTTGTATAAGCTAACCCAATTTCTTCCGAAAAAGACTTTACAGTTCCAGATTTTAATTCCATTAAATTTTTTAAATGTTGTTCTTTTTCCATTATGGTTACCTCATTTCCTAGTTCTTAATTAAATAATAACATACGAAAAATCGTATATCAAGAAAATTTAGTTATAAAAATACGAAATTTCATATTGACTAAAGAAGATTAGTGGGATATCAAAACATCATTTTGAAAATGAAGTTTTTCCAAATCTAACTTTTCAAGAAAGATTTGTATATCGATTTGGTAAGGGTGGCAAACGTTATATAGAGGTTAAACCAGCAATCGAATACATAAAAAAAGAATTGCTAAAAAAGGAAGTTGAATTATAGGAGTGATGTTTAATGAATACAACATGGAACATTATTAAATATCCTGCGTTGACTTTGTTAATCGTAATTGAATTTTTTATTATCAGTTCATTTAGTATAGCATCGATCGAACATTCTTTGATGTTCTGGTTAGTAACTGTATTAATGTTTGAAATCGCTGATCAAGTGTTTTTAGAAAAGGAGCGGATGTAAGTGGACAAATTAAAACTATTAAAAATAACACTCTTAATTGTCATCTTGGCGGAAGAGATTAAGAGTGTAGTTAAAGAGTTAGTATTTTTCTTTAATTTAAAAAAGTGTCCAAGTTGTTCATCAATAACAACAAAATCAGCTAATTATTGCCCTAAATGTAGATACAAATTTAATTAAATAATGATTTTTTAACAGCTTCACTTACTACATCAATTAGTAAATTTCTAGCACCTTCTTGAACATAATCAGCTGCTTGAGACATATATTTTTTATATTTTGCTTGGGCAACAGGTGTTGTTGGTGAATCAATTATAAGGTCTGGGATTGCATTTTTGATTATTAATCTATGTTCTTCAGATAATTCTTCATCTAAAGAAACTAATTCAATAGCATTATTTAAAATCTTTTCTGTCCATGGATAAGGATTGCCACATTCGTGACAGTAATTAGGAGCATCATAATTAATTTTGCCAAAAAATCCAGGGACATAATAATAACCTTGTATTGCTGACTGACATTTCGAACAATTTGAGATTGTAGATTCGCCACATTCTTTACAAAATTTTCTATAGTTAGCTTCACTTGATGAGGAAACATGACCATTAAGACAGATTGTAGCTCTTGTATAATATCCACTCATATTGTATCACCTCACTTTCATGATAAATTATTTTAATTATACACAATAAAAAGAAAAGTAACATGAAAACAAAATAAAAAAACTCTCCCCGAGGGCAGTCGGTGAGAGTCAATAAATTATTAAATAATATCAAATTAAAATATATAACAAAAATTGGAGGGCGTCAAAAATGAATTTAAAAGAAATGACTAAGGAAGAAATTGTAGCGTTAGTAGGTAAAAAAAGATTAGAAATAATAGAACTTATAGAAAATATAGATAATCAAACTAATTTTGAGTGTTACGGCACATTAGCTATAGGTGTTGAGAATGATGAAGCAACGGAAGCTGTAGGAGGAGTTTATGGTCGCAGTTTTGACATTGCTCAGTTATATGCAAATGACAAAGATATGATGACAATATTAGCCCAAGCAGCACTTTTTCGTCGATTTATGGGTGATAAACATGACAAGTAATCGAAAAAAGCTTTTTAGTGTATTCGCTCGTCTATATGAAGAATTTAAAAGTAGCCAAGAAGATTGCTGGTTAGAAATTGTTAGACGAAATGGAAAAATAACTATAAATTTTGTACATTTTCATGAATCTTATGAAAGTAATAATAAATGGTTATCGATTCATGAAAGTAATCCAGAATCAAGCGAAAGATTAAAAAATTATATTATTGAAGTTTTGCGTAAAAAAAGACTTATTAAAAAGGGGTTTTAGTCATGTTTAAACCTTATTTAAATCGCAATATTTATAGACTTTATTTATTAGAACAATGCTTTTTAAAACCTAGAAAATTGAAGTACAAAATTGAAAAAGATGATAAGCATATTTGTGAATTAGTCATTCATTTTAGGCATACAAGAAATTACTATACAACATTTGATTTAATTCACCCAAATGAAATTAAACGAGTTTGTGAAGAAGTATATAAAAAATTAGAAGAAGAACAAAAAGCCGCAGTATTGAAGGAGGAATATATTTATGGCTAATCCATTAATTGAAAAAGAGTTGGAAGATGTTGAAGTTCAAGAAAGTTTTAAAGTGCATGATCTGGATAGTGCTAATTGGGCATTAAAAAAGATAGCTGCAATTAATACAAAGCAATCAGAGGTATCGAAAGTCGCTGAAAATGAAATTGAAAAAATTAAAACGTGGGAAGAAAGTGAACTCAATCGATATGAAGGTAGTAAAGAATATCTACAAAGTCTATTAGTTGAATATTACAAAGCTGAAAAGGAAAAAGACCCAAAATTTAAATTGAGTACACCATATGGAAAAGTCACATCGCGAAAAGGAACTCAAAAGTGGGAAATACCTAATAAAACTATGTTTATACAGACTCTAAAAGAACGTGGTTTTAACGATTTAGTACGTATTAAAGAAGAAATAAATTTAGCAGATTTAAAGAAACAATTTCATGTAACGGAAGACGGTCGTGTTATTGATTCCAATGGAGAAATTATTGAAGGTACTTACGTTATTGATAATCCAACATCTTACAGTGTGAAAGTTGGTGATTAGATGGCAAAGAATCTTTATCAAAGAATTCTTGATGTGAAAGCAAATATAGAAGGCTTTACAAAAGATGCAGAAGGTTATAAGTATAACTACGTTGAGGGCTCACAAATATTACACAAAATCAGAAAAAAGATGGAAGATAATTCTTTATTATTGTTTCCGTCTGTAAAGCAAGCTAGCTATTCAGAAATAGAAGTGGTGGTTAAAGGCAAGAAAAAACCTAATATTTTAGTTCAAATGGATATGACATATACCTTTTTAAATGCCGATAATCCAGAAGAACAGTTAGTAATTCCATTTTTTGCAATTGGTCATCAAGATGATGCGAGTAAGGCGTACGGTACAGCATTAACTTATGCAGAGCGTTATTTTTTACTTAAATTCTTTAATATACCAACAGATGAAGATGATGCAGATGCAAAACAAAAACGTGAAAAACACACTAAAGCTGATAGAAGTGATATTGAGTTACTTGATAGTCATATTAATGAATTTGCAGAATTAGTAAAAACTGATCCAAAGAACGTTAAATTAGAATTAAAAATTATCAATTATGAAAAATTAAGTGTTGCTGAGGCAATGCAGGCAATCCAAACATTAAATAGTTGGAAGCAAGACATTTTAAAACAAAATCAAGGAGGACAAAATAATGATTAATAGAGTTGTATTAGTAGGTAGATTAACCAAAAATCCAGAATTCAGAACAACACCGAATGGCATTGGTGTAACAACGTTTACTTTAGCAGTCAATAGAATATTGACAAATCAGAATGGAGAAAGACAAGCAGACTTTATAAATTGTGTAGCTTTTAGAAATACTGCTGAAGCGGTTAATAACTATTTACAAAAAGGCAATTTAGCAGGTGTTGAAGGCAGAATTCAAACAAGAAATTATGAAAACAATGAAGGCAAGAGGGTTTATGTTACTGAAGTAGTATGTGATAGTGTGCAATTTTTAGAACCTAAAAATACAAATCAACAAAACAATAACTATCAACAATCAAATTATAATCAGCAACAGAATTACAACCAGCCACAAAACTATCAACCTCAAAATAATCAAACTTATCAAGGACAACAAAATAATGGGAATAGATCAGCTTATCAACCGCAACAAAACTATGGTTATCAAAATCAACAAACCCAACAGCCTAATCCATTTTCAAACTCGAACGCACCAATCGATATAAAAGATGAAGATTTACCATTCTAGGTTTAGGAATTAGTTAGATGTCAAAAATATTAAGTTATCAACAAAACTATGACGGTAGTTACACTATCGTCATAGATGATGTTGGTTTAGATAACCAGACAATTTTATTATTAAATAATCAAATACCTGTAGAAGTAAATGTAAATGTTATCGATAAAAATACAATTACTGATAAGCAGCGTAGGAAAATATTTGCTTTATGCAATGACATTGAAGCATATACTGGTCAGCCACGAGAATATATGAGGCAGATGTTTAAGGATTATCTGATTTTTATGAATGGTTATGAAACGTTTAGTTTATCAGACTGTACTAAAAAATTAGCTAGAGAATTAATTGAGTTAATCATAAATTGGGTGTTTTTGCATGACATACCCTTAAATTACCGTACAAGCGACCTTTTAAAAGATGATAAAAGTTTTTTATATGTTAGTACTATAAATCGTACTTGCGCTATTTGTGGTAAACCTAATAGTGATTTAGCGCACTTTTACGCAGTAGGAAAAGGGCGTAATAGAAAGAAAATAGATCATATAGGTAATAAGGTATTAGCTTTGTGTCGAGAACATCATGCAGAACAACATACGATTGGTATGGATGCATTTAATAAAAAATATCACTTAGTAGACAGTTGGGTTGATGTAGATGAGAGATTAAACAAAATGTTGAGGGGTGAGTAGATGGCTAGAGTAGGTTATTTAAAGTTATGGCGTTCGTTAGTTGATAAGCCAATTTGGAAACAGTCTACTCCTGAACATAAAGCAATATTAATACAATTATTGGTTATGGCTGATTACACAGGTAATGAGTGGGAGTATAAAAACGAAACATACAAGACAGAACCAGGGCAATTTGTAACATCACTTAAAAATATAGCTGAAGAATGTGGAAAAGGGATTTCAGTGCAGAACGTTCGCAGTGCGTTAGCGAGATTCGAGCGACTAGGTTTTATAACAAACAAATCAACAAAGTCTAATAGGCTTATAACCATTGTCAACTGGGGCTTTTATCAGTCTAACGATAATATTACCAACAAAGGTATTAACAATGTTAGTAACAGTTTACTAACAAACGACCAACAAAGAGGTAACAAAGAGGTAACAACTAAAGAAGAAGTTAAGAAGAAAAGAAGTAAAGAAATAAAGAATATTAAGAAGGAGGACTCTAAGAGCGTCTTCGATTTTTTCCAAGAAAATGGCTTTGGTGTTCTATCAGCCTATACAACTGAAGATATATCGCAATATCTTGATGCGTTTGAGAATGATTCTGAAGCAATAGTCATCATGGCTTTAAAAGTATCACTGGACAGAAATAAAGTCAGATGGAGTTATGCCAAAGGGATTTTAAAGGACTGGATTCACGCAAATCTTAAAACGGCATCAGACGTAGTTGCTTATGAACAACGCAAATTAATTGCTTATCAAAATAAAGTAACACCAAGTGCAGCTAATCAATCAAGAGAGAAAACACCTGAGTGGTTATTGAAACAAAAGCAGGGTGATCAAAAAGCTCAACAAGAAACATCAGTTGATTTTGAGGAAAGAAAAAGAGCAATGGAAGCAGAAATAGCTGAATTCGATAAACAATTTAGAAATTAAAAATAGCACTGTTAGTACGTGAGGAGTGAAGAACATGAAGTTATATAAAGTTGTAACACATGCGCCTGTTACGTTTGTCCAAACGCATTTTATATATGCAGATGATGAAGAAGGCATTAGACAAGACCTAGATAAAAATATGAAGTCTGACCCTTCTATATTTATAGAATCTCATAATTATACGATTGGAGATTATGAATTAGAGGATGTGGAATTAAAATGCAGATAGTTGAAGGTAAAGTTTACACAATATATGGTGAGAAATATGTTTTTTCTCAAAAATATTTAGAGTTAATGAGAAAGAACAAGTTAGAAATGAAACATATTAGATCACGTATTCATAATAAATGGACTCTTCAAGAAGCAGTATCTATACCATATCTCATGTCACGACTAGAATATCGTGAATTACAAGAAATCAAACGTATTGAAGAAAAGGAAAAGAAAGAAAAGAAGTATAAAAAGTCTAAGCCATGGCTAGAATTATATCCTCAAAAGACTGAATTTGGAAAGTATGCACAGCAGCTTTTTAATGAATGTTGTGGGAGTTGGTAAAAATGATTAGAAAAGTTTATGACGATAAATGCAGTTACGAAGTCGGTAAAAATAATGTGGGAATTATAACGCAATGGCGTGTGAATAAGGACTCAGTTGATATTTATCGTATAGCAGATAAAGATAATAATTTAATTATATTTCATGGTTTTTCGCATAAAGATTATGTAGTTGAATATGATGATGAACCGATCGAAAACGGACAAATGAGTATTTTTGAATTTTAGGAGTAAGAACCTAATTTTTAAGGAGAGTAGTTGAAATGCCATATAAACATGAAGAAACACATAAAAAAGTAATTGAAGGCTACCATAATTATTTAGGTGATGAAAGCGGCATACAAGAGATAGAAGAAGTTTATGGTAAAGCAAAAGCTTGGGATAAATACTTAGAAAGCACTGTCAGACAAGAAGCAATAGACGAATTTGGGGAAGATGATCCAAGAGTAGATTACGCAGTAGAACTTACTGAAAGATTATACAGGGAGGACAAATAGTATGAACAACCAATTAACAACTGATCAATTGAAAGAACTATTTGAAATTCAAAAAGAGTTCGATAGTAGAATACCAACACTAAACTTACAAGATAGCAAAGTGGCATATGTGGTTGAATTTTTTGAATGGTTTAACACATTAGAAACGTTTAAGAACTGGAAGAAGAAACCAGGTAAGCCATTTGATGTGCAACTAGATGAACTAGCAGACTTGTTAGCGTTTGGATTAAGCATTTCAAACCAGCGAGAATCTGTTGATGAATTAGCGTTAAAACGTATTACAAATTGTAAAACTGGTATACCTACTAATATTCATGATTTTAGTTTTAATGAAATATTGGGATTAGTGAACGCAATTATTCATTTGGAAGATGAAGTGGTGTTTGCATTTGCTATTGCTGATCAATATTACAGTGTAGAGCAACTTATTGAAGCTTACAAAAAGAAAATGGAAAGGAATCATGCAAGACAAGATGGCATAGTAGATACAGACAAAGGCTATGTATAATCAATATTCAGGAAAACATGGGGGAAGAAAATAATGGATCACATAATTAATGAATTAAGAATTAGAAAAATACCTTTTGAATTTTCAGTGACTTTAGATAATAAAATACTATCAATACCAAAGTTAAATAATAAATCAGAAATAAAAATATTTATAGATATGACAAAAATGCCGACCTATAAAGTAAGTAGTATCAACACTGAAACAAAATATTTCAGAGATCAACTTGAAGTTATGGCATATATATTTTAGGAGGGCTATCAAATGAAAATATACTTCGTTTCATTAGTACTTACATCACTATTACTGTTTGCATATCTTTATTGTGCAGCATGTGTGAATGATGACGTGGATACTTAAAATAAATTTTTGGTGGTGAGATGTATTGTTTGAATGGCTTAAGTTGTATCGTAAATTAGATATGGAACAGGAAACCTTAAAACTAAAAAGAGATATTTGTATGGAAGAGATAGATAGATGGCAAACGATAAGTGATACGCGTGTAGACTTAGGTGAAAAACACGACTTTATCTCACGTATTCGCCAAATTGATAGAATTAGAGAAGAATTAAAAGAATTAAATGATCGCATTGAGATAATAGAAAATCAGAAGAAAAGGGTTTTAAAGCTGATTGATAAGTTTGAAGGTGTAGAACATCAGATATTAAAACTTAGATATGTTGAAGGAATGACACATGGAGAAATAGCGAACCAACTTGGCTACGCTGAACAATCCATTAAAAACATACACTCTAGCATAATTAAACAAATTAACTTTGCATCTAAAGTCAAAGGATAGTAAAAACGTACCTTACTAATTGAGTACTTACGGTATTGATTTTTCCTGTTATATTGTTATTGAGTCTAATATTGACTCAAGCATTGATGTCCTCCAGCATGCAATGTCAGCCCCCTTTGAAACCATCTAGCTTTTGTTAGATGGTTTTTTAGTTCAATGATATATTAAATATAGAGAAAAGAATAAATATATAGGGTGGAGGAAATACAATGGGGAATGTCTTAGATAGTATTTTAAATGCGACAAGTGAAAATTTAGCTGATGAAGTGAAAGAAGAGTTAAAAACAGATGCACTTAATACTGGGAGTGAATTATTGGCAGATATAACAATTGATACTGCTGCTAGTCTCATACCTTATATGGGGAATGCAATTGTAAATTATAGAAAAGGTAAAACTATTAGAAACCAAGCAATGTATTTAAATGAATTAGCAAAAAGAGTCGAAATTCTAGAAGCAGCAAATAAAAATAATAATCAAGAGTATAAAGATAAAGTAGACGAAATCTTTATTATGGGTTCAGAAAGTGCTGCAAGTACTAAACAAACAGAGAAAATTGAGTATATTTCTAATGGTGTATTAAATTCTATAAAGAATGATTTTTCATATGATATTTCAATACTTTATTTTTCAATACTAGATAGATTAACTATTTTAGAAATTGAAATTTTAAAACAATATAGTCTACCATACTATGAAAGAGAAGTAGGATGGAACCAAAAAATTATTGAGAAGTTCAAGATAACTAATCCAGGTTATAATGCAGCGCGTAATAATTTGTTGAAAAATGGTTTATTAGAAAGTAAGACAGACAATTTTATTCAACATGATATAGATGAAATTCTAACGTCGATTGAAACTGCACAAAAAGATATAATTAATATAGCTGAATTTATAGAAAATGCGAAAAGAAATAAAAAGTTAAAAATCAGTAAAAATAAAAAGACAAAAAGTAAAACGAAAGATAGCGTTTTAATATCCAAATTGGGCAACGACTTTGTTAAATATTTCATAAGTTCTGATTCGTTATAATGTGTATCGAATAGCATTTATAGCAAAAGTTATAATCGGTGAGAACGAAAATACAAAGAATTATAATTGGTATAGTCATTAGTTGTCCTCCTAATACTATTTTAGCCATCTAGCTTTTGCTGGGTGGTTTTTGTATAATTTAATTGCGTTAGATTTATTAGAAGCGAGGCTTAAATTATGGAGAATAAAATAGGAGTATGGTTATTTTATATTATTGTAGGTACTATTGGGATAAGTTTACTTATTGCAATTGGAATCACAAAATTTAGTTGGTTTAGTTGGTCATTAGGTGATGCGAATGGCTGGTTAGGTTTTTGGGGTAGTTTTCTTGGAGGCATAATTGGTACTTTAAGTGTTTTATATGTCGCATTCTCACAAGATAGCAAACAAGAGAAGCTAATTAATGATGAAAGAAAAATACTTTTATTAAAGAATGTGGAAGAAGAAATTAAAGATGTATTAATTGAGTTAAGTAATTATAGGAATGAATTTATGTTATATGCAGATAAATGTAATGATAGGTTATCTAATATTACATATTACTCTGAGGAAGATTATAACAAAGCACGTTCAGAAACTAATGATAAATCCGAAAGAAATATAACTAAATATGAAACAATTTTAATATATAACCGTTTTAATTTAGTTAAAGTTCATTTGAAAATATTTGATAATACGATTAACACAGACTTAATAAAACCTGATAATGTGGCAGAATATATGTTTGTAAATGATACGATTGATAAATTTAGAAAATATTTTTCCGAAATTACTGAAAATGGCACCATTAAAGGATATCAATCAATTTTTGATGAAATTGATAAATTATATCTTCAAATAATAGAAAAGCAAGCAAAAACAAGGAAAGAAATGATTGAAAAATTAAACACTCACTAACGTGGGCGTTTTTTTATACCCAAATTTAATAAAGCGATTAGCACAAGAAGGTGATATATTGATATGAAGTTAACGAGAAAGCAACAGTTGTTTGCAGATGAGTATATCAGAACAGGTAATATATATAAGTCGGCAATTAACGCAGGTTATAGTCATAACTATGCAAATAAAAATAGTAGTAAATTGTTGGGAAATGTTGGGATAAAATCCTATATTGATGCGAGATTGGAAGCATTAAAGAAAGAAACAATTGCAGAGCAAGATGAGATACTGCAATATTTAACTTCAGTCATGAGAGGGGAAATTACTGATCAAGAACTGATACCAATACAAATTGGTCGCGGAAAAACAACAGTCGAAGAACATGAAAAACGTTCAGATACAAAAGCCCGAAATAAAGCAGCCGAACTTTTAGGAAGACGTTATGTAATGTGGACTGATAAACAAGAAATTACTCAACGTAATATTGAAATCAATATCGGTGAGTATGATGACGATTAAATTAAATTTTAAACACCCTTCCAAAGTGTTTAATAAGAATATTTTTAAAATACTCAATAACTATCTAAATTTTACTGAGGTTCATTATGGCGGAGGTTCCAGTGGTAAATCGCACGGAGTGGTACAAAAAGTTGTATTAAAATCACTTAAGGAATGGAAAGTACCTCGAAAGGTTTTATGGCTGAGGAAAGTACAAGCCACAATTAAAGATAGCTTATTTGAAGACGTGAAGAGTTGTTTAATAGATTTTGGCATTTGGGACATGTGTGAGTGGAACAAAACAGATAACACTGTAGTTTTACCAAATGGCGCCACTTTTTTGTTTAAAGGATTAGATAATCCCGAAAAAATTAAATCGATTAAAGCCTTATCAGATATAGTCATGGAAGAAGCATCAGAGTTTACATTGAATGACTATACTCAATTGACTTTGCGTTTAAGGGAACGCAAACATAAACACAAACAAATATATTTAATGTTCAACCCGGTTAGCAAGCTTAACTGGGTTTTTAAGTATTTTTTTGAACATGGTCAAAAAATGGAAGACACACTTATTCAACAATCGACTTACAAAGATAATAAATTTCTGGATGAGCCTACTAGACGGAATCTTGAACTATTAGCAGATCGTAACCATGCATATTACAAAATTTATGCATTAGGTGAATTTGCTACTTTAGATAAGCTAGTATTCCCTAAGTTTAAGAAACGGCTGCTCAATAAAGAAGATTTAAAACATTTACCTTCGTTTTTTGGGCTTGACTTTGGTTATGTGAATGACCCTAGCGCCTTTCTACACGTCAAAGTAGATACTGTGAATAAGAAATTATATATTTTGGAGGAGTATGTTAAAAAAGGTATGTTAAACGATGAAATTGCCGAAATGATAAAGTCTTTAGGCTACTCAAAAGAAGAAATACAAGCAGACAGCGCAGAAAAGAAAAGTATTGCTGAAATTAGGCTTAATGGTATTCCTAGAATTCGACCTGCATTAAAAGGACCAGATAGCATACTTGCAGGTATCCAATTTATAAGCCAATTCGAAATCATCATTGATGAGCGTTGTTTCAAAACTATTGAAGAATTCGAAAATTACACATGGAAAAAAGATAAAAATACAGACGAATACTACAACGAACCTGTAGACACATACAATCACTGTATTGATGCATTACGTTATGCAATTGAAAAGTTAATGATTAGAAATAAAAAGAAAAAACCAAACGCAAATAAATTAAGAAGCTTTAAAAATCGATTTTAGGGAGTGAAAAGATGACCGTATATAATATTAATAATATCAACAGTAAATTTTCTCCGCTAGCCAATGATGATTTTATAGTAAGTAGCCTAGATGAATTATTAAAAGAAGATGCATTAAGAAATTTTATTAATCGTCACAAGACGGAACAATTACCACGCCTACAAATGCTAGAAGCATATTATCTTAATAAAAACACTGATATTTTAATAAGCAAAAGGCGTATAGATGACTATTCTGAAAAAGCAGATCATAGAGCAGTACACAACTACGCTAAATATGTATCAAGATTTATTGTAGGTTACTTAACAGGTAATCCGATAACAATTGCACATAATGATGAAAAAACAAATGATGCTATTATACAGTTAAATGACTTAAATGATGCTGATGCGATTAATAGTGATTTAGCTTTGAATCTAAGTATTTATGGTCGTGCATATGAAATTGTGTATCGTGATTATAATGATAAAGACACTTTTAAGGTACTAGATCCAAAAAATACATTTGTCGTATACGATGAAACGTTAGATAAAAAGATGCTTGCAGGCATTCGATATTACAATAAAACAGATGTGGATAAAATACCGATTGAATGCGTAGAAGTTTATACCAATGACAAAATTTATTATATACAAATTAAAGGTGGTAAATTTCATAAAATTGATGAAGTCCCTCATTTTTATAAAGATGTGCCAATTATTGAATACTTAAATGATCAGTTTAAACAGGGTGATTTTGAAAATATTATAACTTTAATTGATTTATATGATTCAGCACAATCGGACACTGCAAATTATATGACTGATTTGAACGATGCCATGTTGGCAATTATCGGTAATGTAGATTTAGATAGTGATGATGCTAAGGGCTTTAGAGATGCCAATATGGTACATATACAGCCTTCAATGACTGATAACGGTTCAGAAGGTCGTGCAGATGTAAAGTTTATCTATAAACAATATGATGTGGCAGGTTCAGAAGCATACAAAAAGCGACTACAAAATGATATTCATAAGTTTACCAATACGCCTGATTTGAATGATGAGAGTTTCGGAGGCGTACAGTCTGGCGAAAGTATGAAATATAAGCTGTTTGGATTAGAACAAGTTAGGGCTATTAAAGAACGGTTATTCAAAAAAGGATTAATGAAGCGATATAAATTATTGTTTAATAATATTAATCTTGAAGGAATGAAAAATCATAAATATGCTGATCTAACGATTACATTTACGCCTAACCTGCCTAAATCAATGATGGAATCTATAGATGCATTTAATGCGTTACAAGATGGCGTGTCAGAAGAAACGAGATTATCTTTATTAAACTTTATTGATAATCCTAAAGAAGAATTACAGAAAATGAAAACTGAACAAGTTAAAGAAAGAAGAACAGCAGATGCAAGAGGTTATGAAGATGCTTTCAATAAAGAAATAGTTGATAAAGATGAGTAATGAAAATACTTTAAATTACTGGTTAGAACGAGCACAAAACACTATTCAGCTAGAATTAGAAGAAGATGCCAAAATTGCAATGGAGTTAGCGCGTATTATTACTTTGATGTACTCTGAGATTCTAAAAGAAATTTGTGCATTCTATGCTAAATACGCAACAAGTGAGGGCATCTCAAAAGTAGAAGCGAGAAAGATAATTGATGATTTTGATATTATTCCCTTTCAACAAAAAGCTAAAGAATATGTTGAAAATAAAGATTTTAGTGAGAAAGCTAATAAAGAATTAAAAAAATATAACACTAAAATGTACGTATCAAGAGAGAAATTATTAAAGCAGCAATTGGATTTAATTGTGGTTTCAACTGGTGCAAAAGTAGAAAAAGAGATTAAAGATGGACTTGTTAAAGCAATTGATAGAGAAGTCGAACGACAAGCTGGCATATTAGGCGCTGATCTAAAAATAAGTGATAAAAACATTAAAGCCATTGTTAATAGCAATTTTGGTGGGGTTAATTGGTCTACTCGATTGTGGAATGATATGGACGACGTCAGAAGTGAAGTTGAAAGAATAACAACTAATGTGATTACGAGGGGGCGTCATCCATATGAATACGTTCCAGAATTTAAAAAGAAAACAAATGCCACAACACATAATGCTAAACGATTACTTATAACTGAATCAGCAAGAGTCCAGACAGAATCGCAAAAGTTGGGCTACAAAGAATTATTAGGCGACGATGGTGAATATAAATTTATAGCAAAGTTAGATAAAAAGACATCTAAAATATGCAAACATCACAATGATAAAGTTTATAAAGTCAAAGACATGGTGCCAGGCGTTAACGCTCCACCCATGCATCCATTTTGTCGAAGTACAACAGTCCCAGTAGTTGGCAATTGGCGCGAGAAATTCTTTGCAGAAAGGAAAGGTAAATATAAATTAGATAATGATTAGAGGTGTGCGCTTATGAAATCAATAGAAAAGTATTTAAAACAAATAATTCAAGAACTAAAGTATATTAAACGAGAATTACAAAAATCCAATAAAAAAGTTGGAGATTTTACAGATGAAGAACTGAAAAATATTAAAGCAGAAGTGACTGATTAGTCGCTTCTTTTTTATGTCCAAAACGTGTTGATGACATTAAAAGCTGCATGGAATATACAGTCGACAGACTTAAAATGGAGGAATATTTTATGGAAAAAAATAAACTTAAGCTTAATTTACAATTCTTTTCCGATGAAGAAGGTTCAGATGAAAGTGCCAATGATTCCAACGAATCACAAGAGCAAAAAGAAGAAGTGACTTTCACACCAGAACAGCAAAAGAAAGTCGATGAAATTATTGAACGTCGTTTAGCAAAAGAAAAGAAAAATGTTGATAAAAAAGTAAAAGATGCAGTTGAAGAAGCTAAGAAATTAGCAAAGATGAATAAAGATGAGAAAAGCCAGTATGAATTACAAAAATTGCAAGATGAACTGAATGCTTTACGAAATGAAAAAGCGCTAAATGACATGAAAGCTACTGCTAGGTCAATGTTTTTAGATAAAGATATTAATGTGACGGATGAACTTTTAAATTTAGTCGTTACAAGCGATGCAGAAACAACTAAACAAAACGTCGAAGCTTTTTCAAAAATTCTTGATAGTATGGTGCAATCAAAAGTCAAAGAGGCATTAAGACAAGAATCACCTAAGAATGTAGGTTCGACTGGTTTAACAAGGCAAGAAATTTTAGAAATTAAAGACGATAGCGAACGACAAAATGCTATCGCACAAAACATACATTTATTTAACTAAAAAATGGAGGTAAGTATTTATGCCAGTAGAAAATAATTTAATTAATGTGGAAGCTTTAGGTAAAGCAAAGTCTATCGATTTTGCTAACAAATTAGGTATTCAATTGAATAAGCTTTTCGAAGCTTTAGAAATTCAAAATAAAATTCCAATGAACGTTGGTTCAGTTCTTAAACAATATCGTTTTAAAGTAGAGGATTCTGAAAAGCCAAATGGTGATGTTGCTGAAGGTGATGTAATTCCGTTAACAAAAGTGACGCGTGAACAAGTGAATATTGCAGAATTAAAGTTTGTTAAATATCGTAAATCGACATCAGCTGAAGCGATTCAATCGCATGGCTATGACTTGGCCATTAATCGCACAGATGCGGAAATGATTAAATATGTTCAGAAAAAATTCCGTGCAAAATTCTTTGGATCATTAAAATCATCATTAGAAAACACAAAACGTACAAATAAAAAAGTTTTGAAAGCTAATAATTTACAAGGTGCATTGTCTAAAGGTCGTGCTAACTTATCTATATTATTAGACGATGAGGTTACACCTATTGCGTTTGTTAATCCAAATGACACAGCAGAATATCTAGCAAATGGCTTTATCAATTCAACAGGTGCACAGTTTGGTATTAACCTTTTAACGCCTTATGTGAACGTAAAAATTGTAGAGTTCTCAGATATTCCTGAAGGTGAAGTGTGGATGACGGTGGCTGAAAACTTGAATGTTGCGTATGCAAATCCACGAGGTGAATTATCACGCGCATTTGCATTTGCTACAGATGCAACAGGTTTTGTTGGTGTCTTACATGATATTCAACCACAACGTTTAACATCAGACACTATTTATGTCTCTGCGACAGAAATGTTTCCAGAAAATATTGATGCTGTTATTAAAGTTAAAATTGACAAAAAAACTGATACACCAGCAAGCGCATAATGTTTAGAAGGTGATAATATGGATGACTACACAGAATTTGACTATACCGAATTTGATTTTTTAGAAGACGTAAAAGAGCGAATTGGTTTTACTGACATAATACAAGATAAGCAACTATATTCAATTATCCGTAACGTAAAATCAGAATTAAAAGCTAGAATTCCAGTTCGTCAAATTCCCGAAGCTTTACGTTTTATTGTGATAGAAATATCTGTGAAGCGGTATAATCGTGTAGGTGCTGAAGGGATGACATCTGAATCTGTTGAAGGACGTTCAAGTACTTATGAAGCAAATGATTTTGCTCCTTACGAAGACACACTAAATAAATTGTATCCTAGGGACAAAATCCATAAAGGGAGCGTGCAATTCTATTGAGATTAAAAGACAGAGTTATTTTTTCTTTTGAGGAACCTAGATCTTATAACCCGAAAACAAGCGAGCTTTACCGATATGAAATTTCAGACGAATACAATGCAGTGCCTTGTAATATAAATCCTATTTCAACAAAGCGATTATTATTAGAATTTGGTGATTTAAGTAAAAAGATAAGCATCATCCGAATTAAAGGCAGACATGATGATGCTGTTAGTCATGCTTATGTAAACAACGTTAAATATAAGATTATACGTTCTGTATTGCATACACACGACACTGTATTTTACGTCGAAAGAGTTGGTAATAATGAAAATTGATGGATTAGATAAATTGATCAATCAGCTTGAAACAATGCATGACGATATTGATGATGATGTAGACATTATCTTGAAGATGAATGCACTGGAAGGACAAGGAATGGCAGTCAAAAACGCCAGAAAAGTCATGAATAAAGGTTATTGGACTGGTAACTTGGCTAGAATGATAGAAGTAAATCAAGACGGTAAACACAAATATACATTATTATCTAAGGCTGGTTACAGTGGTTTTTTAGAATTTGGTACAAGATATATGCAAAGAGCACCTTTTATATACCCTACTTATCAAGTTTTAAAAGTGAATGTTGTTAAAGATTTAAATAGATTGTTGAATGGTTAGGAGCGATTAAAATATGCAATCGCCAAAATTACAGTTATTTAATAAAGTGTTTGAAATTTTAAAGGGGTATGGTAAACGAGTTATTATTTTTCAACAAATGACTGATGATTTATCATATCCTTTTTTTGTCTTATCTGAAGTGCAAGAGCGCAAATCATTAGATACGTTTAACTCGTTTAGTGGGCAGATAACTATTCAAGTACATTTGTGGTCAATTGCTGAATATTTTGATGAACATGATGATTTAGAGAAGCGTGTAAATCAAGATTTATCATTTATTACTGAACTTGAAGGTTATCAGTTGATACTAGACGACATTAGCACTAATACGCTTATTGATAATACAACAAATGAATTACTGTTGCATACAGTAATAAATGTAGAATATAAAGTATTTTAACGAGGTGGTTATTAAATGGAAATTAAATCTAACGAAATGTTATTACTATTTCGAATTTGTGGAAAAAAAGTAGATGCTACCAAATTGATGTTTGGTAAAGAGTTTTCTCTTTCGCATGAAGTAGACAGTGATTCAGAAGATACATTTGACGGTAAATTTGAAACGGGTGGCAGTTCTGAATCTACCATAAGTTATACGGCTAAAATGAGTAGAAAAGATACTTTTGCGGATGAGGTAGAAGATGCAACCTTAGATAAGGTAGCTTACGAAGGTTGGATTATTGACAGTAAAGTACCTGGTGATGGTAAGGACAAAGATAAATTTAAAGCAAGATATTTCCAAGGTCATTTCAAAAAATTTGAAATGAAAGGCGAAGTTGGTGGAATCAACGAATATGAAACAGAATTTAAAGTGTTTGCTCGAATGCAACGCGGCTTTGCGACGATTCCAGAAACAGTCAAAAATGCACTTGATAAAATTGGTTATAAATTCCATGACACAGTTAAATCTGACTATGCTGATGATGGATTAGCTAGTATTCCACAACCAGTAGCAGATGTTGAAGGACCTTCTGAAAGTGGAGGACGATCTGGTAGAACTAGTGATTCTACAGATTAAATAGAATAGTAGAAAAGATGTATATTGAGCGGGCTAAGTACTCGCTCAATTTTTATTTTTTATAATGAATGGAGTAGATAAGATGATTACGATTAAAAATGGCGACAAAGATATTGAATTAAAATTTGGATTAGGTCAATTAAATGCTATTGATAAAGAGTTAGGTTTAGAAATTCAGGAAGTGTCATTAGGTGAGGGTCTAGAAATGTTAATCCCTAAATTAAAATCGGGTAACATTATAGGAATTGCAAAAATGATTACTGCAATCACACGAAATGATAAAAACAGACCGAAAAATGAAGATGAATTGGAGTCTATTCTTGAAGGTATTATTAATGAACATGGTTCATTAAAAGCATTTGGTCAACTTGTTATTGATGAGTTGGGAAACAAACTTTTAACCCGAGACCTAGTAGCAAATCACATAGAAAAGTAATTGAAGATAAAAGCGACGATAAATTAAGTGAAGATAAAGTGACTTATAGTGACATTGTCGTTATTTGTATGTCTGAATTGCAAATTTATGATTTAGAGTACATTAATCAAATGACATTGACTGAATTTAATTATCGGATGCATGCAAATGAATTTATACAGCTTAAAAGAGAATTCGAAAGGTATAAATTAGCATTTGCCATTAGAGATGCAGCAGCTACTAAAAATGTAGGCACAGAGAAAGAGCCTAAAGAAGCATACATTTTTAAAAATCCAAATGATGTTTTGGATTATGAAGAAAACTATAAGCGAATTAAAGAAGGCAAACCTATTAGATTTGCGAGCGAAAGAGAAGATTATGAACCTAACGTAGCATTATATGATTTAATAGCTGAATTCAATTCTAAATAATAAGGAGGTGGGTACTTTATGGCTGAATATCAAGTTAGTACAGTTATTGATGCCAAAACAGCACGATTTAAACAGCGTATAAAAGAAACTATTAGCCTGTTAAAACGATACGAAAATTATATTAAAAGCATCAAAGATGTTGAGTTAAAAGCTGATAGTTTAGACTTAGAAAAAACGGTTGAACTTGTTAAAAACAAGCTAAAACAAATAGATAACAAGAAAGTTAAAGCACATTTATTAGCAAACACAAACGATGCTGATATTAAGCTAAAAAGGATTAATCATAGTTTAAGAATGGTTGATTCTAAAAAGGCTGTAGCAAAAGTAGAAGTAAACACACAAAATGCTGTACAAAAAATGATGCAACATAAAAGGGCATTAGACTATTTAAATAATAAGACAGTGATGTCAGCTATAGATTTAAGTAATAAAACCTTCCAAGCAAAATATGTTCAAACGAAGAAACAATTAAACGAACTTGATAAAAAAGTTGTTAAATCAGCTATTAAGGTAGATGATGCGCTAGCAAAAGCAGAAATCAAAAAATTTAAAGCTGAATTGCGTAGTGTACCAAACGTTGTACACACCAGGTTAAAAGTTAATAAGCATGGTTTAAACTTTTTATCTGTAATTAACAAACAGTCTGATGTTTTCCAGGAACGAATGGATCGAATTGCAAAGTCCATTCGTACTTTTGGAACGATTCTAGGTAATGTGATTAAAGGTTCAGCAATTTCATCTTTCAGTGCGTTAATACCGATTGTAGCAAGTCTAGTGCCAGTCATAATGGCAATAGGAAACGCATTAGCAGTAGTTGGTGGAGGTGCGATTGGACTTGCAGGTGCATTTAGCATTGCTGGTGCAGGCGCAGTAGCATTTGGTGGCATGGCTGCAACAGCTATAAGTATGTTTAATGATGGTTTGATCAGATCTACTGATGCGACGGATGCTTACGAAAAAAGCTTAAAAGGTTTAACGGACACATGGCAAGATATCGTTAAATTAAATGCTGATTCCATTTTCGGAGCTATGGCATCAGCAATGTATGGCGCGCAAAGTGCCTTAAAGAGCCTAACACCTTTCTTATCAACAGTTGCTGATTTAGTCGATTTAAATGCACAAAAATTTGAAGAATGGGTATCAACATCAGACACTGCTAAAAAAGCATTCAATGCCTTAAATACAACATGTGTACAAATATTTGCAGATTTACTTAATGCAGGCGGTCGATTTGGTGATGGTTTAATCAACATATTCACTCAATTTATGCCTTTATTTAAATTTATGTCTCAAGGCTTGCAAAATATGGGGATTGCATTCCAGGAATGGGCGAATAAAGTCTCTACACAACAAGGTATCAATAAATTTATTGAGTACGTTAAAACAAACTTACCAATTATCGGTAAAATTTTTGGCGATACTTTTTTAGGTTTATTCAACTTGTTTAAAGCGTTTGGCTCAAATTCACATACTCTATTTGAGGCCTTATCTGAAATGACAGGTAAATTCAAAGCGTGGTCTGAAACTGTCGGTAAATCGGAAGGCTTCAAAAGATTTATCGATTATGTACAACAAAATGGTCCGCAAATTGTAAGTTTAATCGGTAATATTATCATGGTTCTAGTAAACTTTGGAACTGCAATGGCACCTATCGGTTCATCAGTATTAAGTGTTGTTAATTCAGTTGCTCAGTTCATTGCAAAATTATTTGAAACGCACCCAGCCGTAGCACAATTATTAGGTGTTTTGATTTCATTTGGTGGATTATTGATGGCGTTAATTCCACAAATTGTAGGTTTTACATCATTTTTTGGTCCGTTAATAACAAAATTTATAACACTTACAACTAGATTTGGTTTATTAAAAGCAGTTGCATTATTATTTAGTCGAGCATTAACAGTATTAGGTACAGCATTTACAACGACAATAGGACCAATTTTGGCAATCATTGCAGTAATTGGTGTGTTAGTAGGGCTGTTTGTCTATTTATGGAACACGAATGAAACATTTAGAACTAAAGTGATTGAAATCTGGAATATAGTTTCAGAAACGATTATGAACGCAGTTAATTCTGTAGTCGCTTTTGTGATGGAAATATGGGGTATGCTCGTTCAATGGTGGAATGAAAATAACCAACTTATTTTACAAACGATACAAACAGTTTGGGATTTGCTTGGTCCATACATTATGAATGCGATTAATACAATTGTGGCTATAGTACAAGCTGGTTGGCAAATTTTAATTGCAGTGGTGCAATTTGCATGGGACTTCATAACTACAATAGTCAAAACTGCTATCTCTTTAGTACTTAATATAATAACCCTTATCATGCAAATTATTACTGGTAACTGGTCTGGTGCCTGGGAGACGATTAAATCAATTGGTAGCACAATTTGGAATGCTATCGTTTCAATTGCAACTTCATTATTTAATAGTTTACGTAGTATTTTGTCAGCAATTTGGAACGCCATTGTTAGTATTGCTACATCTACCTGGACTATGCTGAAACAAACCATCTGGGATAAAATTGTACAAGCTTATAATATTGTGAGTACAACAGCCCAACAAATTTGGTCAGTAATTTCTAGTAAATTTGCTGAAATTGTCGCTATCGTTGTGTCAAAAATGTTTGAATTTTATAATGCCATTAAGCAGAAAGTCCAAGATGCGTTAAATGCAGTTATGAACTTTGCAGGTGAATTTGTTAGTGCAGGTCGAGATTTAATCATGGGGCTTGTTAATGGTGTGAAAGATGCAGCAGGACAATTGATTGATGCCGTCGGTGGTGCAGTAGGTGATGCAATTGATCACGCTAAGTCTTTACTAGGCATTAAGTCGCCTTCAAGAGTATTTAAAAAAATTGGTGTATATACAATGCAAGGGTTTGGCATAGGTATTAGTGATGAAGGTTCGTCAGTTGTTAGTAATGTAGCTGATATTGCAAAAAGAATGACTAGGAATTTCAATCCAGACTTATCAGCAGATTCTTTAGGCATACGTTCTAATCTAAATAATTTAAACGACAGTATTATTGCTAGAGTACAACATACACATGATGTACAAACTAGACCAGGTCAACGATTGGTTAGAATTGAAATGAATGTTGATAATGATGCCTTAACAACGATTGTTAACGGTGAAAATGCTAATAGAAATGACTTTTTTGAATTATAGGAGGTGTTTATTATAGATGCTCAAATTATTCGTAATGACGGAACCTCTTTTACTTTAAGCGACCATCATATACAAGTATCTGATTTTATTGTTGAAAGTATAGAAATGGAAGATTTATATAGTGCCGTTGATGGCTTACATGGTAGATATTTAGATGGTAGTAAATATAAAAAAAGAAAAATACATGTCCTGTGTTTTTTTGAGGCACAGGACAATATTGATTACGCAATACAACGAGATTTACTTTATCGATTAACGCAAGATACAGAGCCTTTTTATATTAGAGAAATGAGAAAGTCTAAATTTAAAGGTTATGATTTTAGAGATACAGTTGCTACTGATTATCAACCTGTTGATAATTTGGGTAAGCCTATAATAGACAGTTTTGTTGATGAATTTGTATCAGCAAAACGATATTATGTTAAATTATCAAATGTATTAACGCCTGTTCAAAAGAAATTCAAATGCAATGTAGAACTTGAATTTGAAACCGTCGAGTTGCCTTTTTCTGAAAGTATAGGAACAAGTTTAGATTTACAGAAAAAGAAGTTGGATAATTTATTTTCTACTGATATGCAAATTAATTATGAAGATAGAGAAAAGCATACGTACTCGTTCAACAATATTAAGACGGGACGTATTTTTTATTATGGTAATGTTCCAATAACACAACATAATATGTATTCACGTGTATCGATTATTATTGGCGAGAAGACTAAAAATTTTGCATGGAGTTTATCGCAGTCAAATGCTATGACAATTGAAGGCATACAGTTAAATCCAGGCGATTTAATAGTTTATGAAGGTAATATGATTACTAAAAATGGCATACCAATAATCGAATATGTAAATCTAGAACTTCCAAAATTTAAATATGGCTTTAACAAATTTCAATTCAATCAAACAGTACGTAAGGTTGAATTTGATACACGATTTTATTTTAAGTAGGTGTATTTGATGATTAAGTTAGTTAATTTAAATGGTAAAGCATTCTTTTTAGATGTTTCAACGGAAGTGACAGAAAGATTAAGCGCAGATGGTCAATTGCGCTTTACAGTTACTGAAAATAAGTATAATCGTGAAATAGTTAAAGCTATCAGTAAAAAGTGGAAAGTAAAAAACGTTGGTGGTAGCGATGATGCATTAGAATATACAATCAATGTTATAAACAGAGATTCCAACGGTTTTAAACAAGTAGTAAATATTATCGCGAAAGAAAGTCATATCGAAGATTTAAAAAGCGATCGTATTTATGACAATTACACAGGAAGTATAAAAGGTGAGGATTACTTTACAATCGTCTTTAGAGATTCAGGTTATAATTTTCGATTAGAAACTAAGCTACATTCATTAATGTGGGAAAATGCAGGTGACGGTGCTACAAGAATTGAGATGTTTAATAATGCTTTGAAGCGTTACGGACTTGAATATAAGTATGAGCCTAGTACAAAAACATTTGTGATTATGCCATTTGTCAGCAATAGAGTTGATAATTATTATATTTCAAGCGAAGTGAACGCTAATAATATTTCTGTAGAAGAAGATAGTACAGAATTGTTTACCTACATTAGAGGTTATGGTGATTATTCTGAAAATGAAAAGTTTCAAGAAGCAGGTTTACAACTTGAATTTACACATCCATTAGCTTCAATTTTAGGAAAGATACATGCCCCACCTATTAAGGATGGTAGAATTAGGGACGAAAAATTATTGCGATCTAAAATGGAAGATTTCATCGATGAGTCATTAAAATTGTCTATATCATTAGACTTTCTTACCATTTCCAAAAAGTTTAAAGATGCAAATCCTAAAATAGGTGATTTGGTTAAATTTTATGATAAGGTAACTGATTTGTATGACATTGTTCGCTTGATTGAAATCAAGACAAAAAGAGATGCCAAAAATAAAATTATTAAACAAGATGTTGTTTTAGGAGACTATAAGCGACACCAGCGTTATGAATCAGCTATAGGTAATGCAACATCTTTTGTAGGTGGCATTACAGGTGGCTCAAAATCAATTCTAACTATGAAAGAGAAGTTAGATAATACTATTAAAATGACGAATAACGTGATAGACATGAGCCAATCGTTAAATGCTTCTATCGAAGGTATCAAGTCAATTAATGGTTTATCAATTGTAGCTTTTACAAGTAATCATGGCATCAATGTTAGTAGTGATGGAGGTAAAACATATAAAACAGTAATCACTGGAAATGGAATAAATCCAGAAGCCATACCCTTAGCAACTGAACATAGTAATGGTTTAATAAGTAAAGAAGATAAAAGAAAATTGAATAATTTAACAAATACAGGCGCTAACAATAACAGGTTAGGGTCTATTTTTTATAAGGAGGTAAATATTAATGCCGATCACACAAATTAGAACGATGACTTACAATGACGAAGAGGTCTATGCGAGAACGCATATACAAGGAGTAGATGGTTTAGGCAAGGCTAGTTCGACAATTGACGGATTAATGTCGAAAGAGGATAAGACCAAGTTAGATGGATTAGAAAATTTTGATCCATCTATTTTAACGGAAGCGACGACTTCAAAGTCAGGCATCATGAGTGCTGCAGATAAAACTAAACTAGATGGCTTAAGACCATTTGACCCTGCAACACTGACAAATGCGACAGCGTCTAAAGCTGGCTTAATGAGCCCTGCTGATAAAGCGAAGTTAGATAAATTAAATACTAATTCTAAACCTTCCGGAATGGTAAATGGTGGTTCATCAGGTTCATCTGGGTCTAGTACATCTAGTAGCTCACAAATTTTAAATACAAATACTGATGTATGGCCAAATGGTTCACAAAGGATAAACTTGTCAAAAAAATTATCAGAATGTAATGGAGGAATTGTTTTAGTATGGCGTTTAGATGCATCTGATGATTTATATCATTATCAGTATGTGCCTAAATACCACACTAACCATTCAAGCGCTAAAATCACTGAAGTGATACCTACAAACGTTACTGCAAGCGGGATTGAGCATTGTGTCAAAGTTGTTTATGTATATGACACATATATTGTCGGAGTTGCTGAAAATAGCAGCGCCACTACAAAATCAAACAAGATACGACTACATGAAATTTTAGAGTATTAAGAAAGGGTGACGTTTTAATGAAAACAAATTTGCCAGTTGTAGTAGGTGAATTATTCAGAAGAACTTTAGAAGATAATTTTAAAGAGATTTCTGAGTTTATGAAAAAGCACAAAACGTTAGATCAAAAGTTTATTGATGAATATTTCAAAAAAGAGTTATTAACTATAAACGAAAATAATTATAAACAACTTCAAAAAGAAATACGCGCAATAGTTTTGCCTGAAATGTCTCCTTTAGAAGTTACAAATCAAGTTGAAAATAGTAAAACAGATTTAAATGGCCAAAAACATGCATCATTATCTAAAAGGTTACAAAAAGACTTTAATTTAATGAAAGAAGCATTGGATAAAAAGCAGAGTGACAATAAAGTTATTGTGACAGAGAATGGCACAATCATGCATGACTTTACAAGTAAATCTAAAATAAGAAAAGTTAAAAAGATTGCATGCATTGGAGATTCTGTAGCACGTGGTAGTCGTGCTAAAAAGAATTATGGCCAGATGTTAGCAGAGAAATTAGGTGCTAAAGTTCATAATTTATCTGTTTCTGGTGCGACGATGTCGACTGTAAATGCGAATAGTATATATGAACAAGCGACTAAGGTTCGTGATGCTGACCTTGTGATTTTACAAGGTACAGATGATGATTGGTTAACAGGTGGCGGTATACCTAACGGTGGCGTGATTATCGGTAAAGATAAAACGGATTTAAAAACGTTTTACGGTGCATTTCATCAAGCGATTAAAACATTAAAGTTATTCAACAAAGATGCAGATATTATCGTGATGACTGCAACGCGTCAATTACCTGTCAATGGTACAACAATTCGACGAATGGATACAGAAAAAAATAGACACGGTTTAACGTTAGAAGATTATGTCAATGCGCAAGTACTAGCTTGTACAGAGTTGAATGTACCTGTATTTGATGCATATCATACGGATTTAATTGATCCATACAATCCAGCATTTAGAGCTAAATGTATGGTTGATGGCTTACACCCTAATGAGCTTGGCCATGAAGTGATTATGTATGAACTTATTAAAAACTATTACTATTTTTACGGATAAGAAAGGTGTGTAAATATAAATGGCAAATCAAGATTTATTCTTTGATATAACAAAGCAAGGTTCTGAACAAGAGAAACAACAATACATTGTAAGCCGTGTTGGTGACGGTGGGCTAAAAGCTATAACCATTACAGTTTGGTCAAACGGTCGACCATATAATTTAACGGATTTAACACCTGTATTCGAAGGTGTTAAGCCTGATGGTGAAAGAATTATTGATACGACAGGTTCAATCGTATTAGACCCTAAAAATGGTGTGTTTAGATATGTTTTCCCTCAACAAGCTAGTACAGCTGAAGGTCAGTATCAACAAGCATTTTTCAAATTAATGCGTGGCGAACAAACTGATTCCACTTTAGAAATTAATATTAATGTATTAAAAAATAGAGTGGAATTTGGTGTGAATTCAGAAAGTTATTTTACTGAATATCAAAAGGAGCTCGAACGATTAAGAACAGTTGTAACGGAAGGTATAGCACGTCTGGAAGAACAAGCAGAAGGTACTAAAACAAAAATATCAACGCAAGCAGAAACAGCCAAGGCGTTAGATTTACAATTAAAAACGTTACAATCAGCTATTTCTAGTAATGAACTTGTAACAAAACGTGATTTTGAAGCAATGACGACTGAAATCCGTGAACAAGTCAATACATTTTTAAGTTCAATTGATACTGTTAAAAAATCGATTGAGCGTAAAGTGGATGCATTTGATCAAACGAAAATGGATGCAAATGTTATTCCAGGTACTTTGGACGATGTCGCAAATATTACAAAAACTGGTCTATATTATTTTGATAGTTCTACACTTAATATTCCAACACGTAATACAAATAACGCCAATGGGTATATCCAAGCGATTATGAAAGATACTGAGAACGGTATGATTACAATGCTTGGTTCAGGATTTGCGATTGAGAAGTACCGTGGAAAGTTACACGGTCGTTGGGTTACGTCAGTACCTGTTAAATTATGGGACGGTAAAGCGAAAAAAGGCAGTACGATGACTATGAGAGGGAGCATTCGTCAGTTTGGTGAATTAAGGTTTAAAGTTGGCTTCTATAGTGACCGAAATGCGACGAGAACTTCAGAAATTGTAAGTGATGGCCAAACGATTTATTTAAATCAAGCAGGATTGAGAGTCTCTGGAAATGGCTTTAAAAATGGTCATTTAGAAGAGATAGGTATTTTTATTAAAGATGAAACACATCTAGTCGTTTCGAAAACATTAATCGCAACAGGAGATGCCGATGCGGTCGATTCTGATGCTTATATTGCAGCAGTATATGGTATTTACTAATGGACAATAAGGTGTAATGTTTATAAAATAAAAAAGTGAGCAAGTTGGATAGATGGTGGCTATCTGAGTATAAGGAGGTGGTGCCTATGGTGGCATTACTGAAATCTTTAGAAAGGAGACGCCTTTGTGGTACCTATTGTTGATGCGCTAAACTTAATGTTAGGTTTCGGTACTTTTATCGTTACTTTAATAGGTTTGGTCATCGCAATTGTTAAATTAAACCATAAAAAATAACCATCCCATACAACTTTGACCGGTTTTGAGATGGTATAAAATATCCATTTTAAAATAGTCACCGTCTTTTTAACGGGCTCCCTGGGCGATACACATAAGTGTATTGCCCTTTTTCTATTTATAAATTAACACAACTTGTATAGATTGTCTAATTAAAATGATTGGAGGGATGTAAATGCCAGAAAATAACAGAAGCGTTAGTTATGAAATTTACAAGCGCCTTGGACGAATAGAAGGGAAGCTGGATAGTGTTAAAGACATCAATGACAAAACAAATAAGGCTTATGATGTTGCGCATGAAGCTAAAAGTATGGCCGAGAACAATAAGGATGATTTAAGAGATTATAAAACAAATATGAAGTGGGTTATTGGCTTATTAACATCTGTAGTCGTCCCACTTGTTATTTTTGTGTTAAATCAATTTTTCTAAAAAGAAATAAGGTGAAATTATGGGATTACCTTCATCAGGAAAGCCTACAGCCAATCAAGTTGCAGATTGGTCGATTTCTATAATTGGTAAACGTTTCGATGTACCTGGCTCTGGTTATGGTTCTCAATGTTGGGACTTACCAAACTACATTCTTGAGCGCTACTGGCATTTTAGAACGCCAGGTAACGCAAGAGACATGGCTTGGTATAAATATTATCCTGCTGGTTTTAAAGTGTTAAAAAACACGCGTGATTTTGTGCCTCAGAGAGGCGATTTTGCAGTCTGGACAGAAGGTAATTATAACTGGAGTAGATGGGGACATACTGCGATTGTAGTTGGTCCTTCTACTACCAGTTATTTTTATAGTGTTGACCAGAATTGGTATAACGCAAACAGTTATAATGGTAGTCCTGCAGCGAAAGTTAAACATAGTTATACAGGTGTAACACATTTTATTCGACCAGCTTATAAAGAAGAGCCGAAACCTGTTGAAAAACCTGAAAAGCCAAAACCTGCAACACCAGTGATTGATCCAAATCCGAAAAAACAGGCAGAAGACACAAAACCAGTATCCAAAATCGTAACACGTATTAAATACACTGTCGTTCATAAAGATGATAAAGATAGTAAAGAGATATTTGGAAATGTTGTTTATGGTGTTAAAAGAATGAATACACCTCAAAAGATACTTATTAAAAATGCGGTAAATATGGATTCTGTTCATACCTTATATCAAGATAGAATCTCGATTTATAAAGAGGATGATTATCCACATTATTTTGTAGATCGGTATAATATTTGGTCGCCAAGACCTATTAATTATAAGGTACCTGGACATGATGACTATATTGTAGTTGTAATTTGTGAAGATTTAAATACATCTGATGATACCTTTAAAAGAAATGAATTAGCAGCAATGACACTTATCAAAAAGGTGTGTTCAAAATATAATATTACTTTTGAAAGTCGCAATATTTTAATAGATAAAAAGGCTTGGAGAACTTTATCGCTTCATCAAAATGTTTCTCAAGATTTAATAAAACTGTATGAGAATAAACATAAGATTTTGAATGAAGTGCCAAAAGATATTATCGAAAAAATCAGGATTAAAACTTTTGTGAAAGTTAATAAGCGTGAATTAAATAATTTGAATAAATCCAAACAAACAAGCTCAAACCAAACACCATCTTATATTACAAAAGAACGTAGTAACTATACGTTAGATGAAGCTGTTAATATTCAAATGAGACATGCGCCACAAATGAGTAATGGTGTTACTTGGTTTAATGCGAGTAAACAACAAGTTAAAAATGCGATGAATACGAGTAATATCTTTAAAAGTTCTACACAAGTTTACCAATTTTTGAAATTAGACAGATATCAAGGTTTGTCAGTTGATAAGTTAAATGAAATCTTAAAAGGTAAAGGCACGTTGAACGGTAAAGGACAAGCATTTCAAGATGCATGTAAAAAATATGAAATCAATGAAATTTACTTAATCGCTCATGCCATTTTAGAAAGTGGTGCCGGAACAAGTCATTTTGCGAGTGGTAATAGTGGCTATTATAACTATTTTGGAATAGGTGCATTTGATAGTAATCCTAATAATGCGATTACTTTTGCGCGTAATCATGGTTGGACGACGCCAGAAAAAGCGATTATTGGTGGTGCAGAATTTGTGCGTAAAGGATATATCGCACAAGGACAAAATACTTTATACCGTATGAGGTGGAACCCTAAAAGACCAGGTACACATCAATACGCAACCGATATAAGATGGGCAAGCCATCAAGCAACAACAATTTCAAACTACTATTCAAAAATTAATTTGAAAGGTAAGTATTTTATTTATGATCAGTATAAATAATTATGAGGAGATGAAAAAATGAATATTAATTTTAAAGTAAGAAAAAATAATCCTTATTTTTGGATTCAAATCGCTTTAGCGATAGTTGTACCTATAGGCGCTTATTTTGGTATACAAGCTGAACAAATTACTACTTGGTCAATGGTTGGCTATTTGACCGTTAGAACAGTATCTAATCCATACGTTCTATTTACAATATTAGTATCGGTATTTAACGCGTTGATAGACCCAACAACAGACGGATTTACAGATAGTAAGACCGCAATGACATATTTAAAACCTAAAAAAGACTAACTGCATAAGTTAGTCTTTTTAATTTATGTAAGGAGTGTAGATAATGGCTAAAACACAAGCAGAGATAGTTAAGAGACTTGAAGCATATAAAAATGGGACAGTTGATAGTCCCTATAGAATAAAAACTAAAACATATAGAGAACCTGATTTTCTACCAATGGAGCCAGGCTCGATTGACGTAGATAAAAGGTGGAATGCACAGTGTATGGATGAGGTTATTGATTACGTTTTATGGTTCACAGATAACAAAATTTGGCTTAAAGGTAACGCTATAGACGTTATTAATAACAATTTAGAGCCATATTTTACATGGCATAAAAATACCCCTGAATACGTGCCATCAATTGGCAGTATAGGTGTTAATGATCATGATGGTTTTGAAAAATATGGCCACATCTATATTGTCTATAGCGATGCCAATACTGAAACTATGATTGTGCTTGAACAAAATTGGAATAGCAACGCTAATTTGCCACCTAAATTAAGAAAAGATAATTATAGAGGTTGTGCAGGCTTTTGGGTACCTAATGTTGCGAAAGATGATAAAAAAGTAGGCAAAGAATTAAAGTATAATCGCGATGAGGTAACAGGTTATCAATTGCCTAATAGAGGTTATAAGCCTAAAGGCATAGTTATCCATAATGATGCAGGTAGTCAATCGGCAATGCAGTATCATGATAGTTTGGTAAATGCATCGTTATCACGTTTAGAAGCAGGTATAGCACATAGTTATATTAGTGATGATAGCGTATGGCAAGCATTACCTGAAAGTCGGATTGCGTGGCATACAGCTAATGAAAACGGCAATACTAATTTCTATGGCATTGAAGTCTGTCAATCAATGTCAGCTTCTGATCAGCAATTTTTAGATAATGAACAATCGGCTTTTCAAGAAGCGGCTAGACTACTTAAAAAATGGGGATTACCCGTTGATAGAAGTACTGTTCGTTTGCACAATGAATTTTCTAGTACACAATGTCCTCATAGATCAATGGCACTACACGCTGGTTATACTTCATCACAACGAGCGCCACAAGATGTTGTAAACAAAACAAAAGATTACTTTATTAGTCAAATCAAAGCTTATTATGAAGGTGAAATTCCTGAAGCTATATCTATAGTAGAAACACATCAAAAATCAAATAATGTTGGTGATTGGCAACAAAACCAATATGGCACATGGTGGAAGGTGCAGAACGCGACATTTACTTGTGGCGCTGAGCCGATTTTGAATAGAATTGATGCGCCATCATTGTTAGCACCAGAAGGCTACTGGTTCCAACCAGGCGGGTATGCAAACTATGATGAAGTGTGTTTAAGAGACGGTTATGTATGGATTGGCTATACATGGCAATATACAAGATATTATCTACCAGTGCGTACTTGGGATGGAACGCCTCCCCCAAATCATATAGATGGTCTTGGTGATTTGTGGGGAACAATCAATTAAAATATGATAAAATGAAATTACTGCTATACTTGGTTACCAAACCAACGTACATTACCAAACCCTATCTAGTTTTTACTAGGTAGGGTTATTTTTTATGTTCGTATTTATGTTCTATCTTTTGTCCAATTAGATTTTAGTGTAATATTAATTTAATTATATTAAAAGGGGAATGAGGATATGGATTGTAAAGTTGTTTCTTTTATAAATATGAAAGGTGGTGTCGGAAAAACTACTTTAGTAATAAACTTAGCTCATACTTTAATGAAAGAAGAAAATAAACGGGTTCTTATCGTAGATATGGATCCTCAATTTAATGCTACACAAGCATTATTTACTAAGTACAAATCTATAAAAGAGTATGAAAAATTAATAAATCGTAAAACAATATGTGCAATATTACATTCAGATGACAGATCTATTATAGAAGGAGGAAAGAAAACTACAGTAGAAGATATAATTATAAACTTAGAAAACAATGAGAGTGGAAAATTAGATATTATTCCAGGAGATCTTAATTTGACTTCATTTGAGTCATCAGATAGGGGATCTGAAAAATTATTGAATAGAAATATTAACAAAATCAAAGAGGGTTATGATTATATTTTAATAGATACTCCAGCAACCTATTCAGTTTATGGCCAAGCATCTCTTCTAGCAAGTGACTATTATGTCGTACCAGTTTTACCTGATACTTTTGCTTCTCTTGGCTATCATTTATTAGAAAGTAAAGTTGAAAATGATATTGTATTAGAAGATATGAAACCTGTTAAATTAGGTGTTATAATAACATTATCTAATCAAAATAAAGCAAAGAGAAAAGCTATTTCTGAATCATTTGAAGAAATTAAATTTAAAAATGAACTGCATGAGAACGAAAATATAAGATCAGGTAATTTTGATAACTTTATTTATGATATGTTATCTACAAAGGATAATATTAAAAAAATAGCGAAGGAATTTATCAAAAAAATAGAAGAGGTGAATTAATTGAGTTTTAATGAGAATTTGAAAAAAAAAATAAGTAATAATTATAAACCTCAAGATGCGAAAATTATTTTACCAGGAATAATAGCTGAAATAGTATTTAATAAAGAAGTTTTCAAAAAGAATATTGAACTTAAAGAATTTACTAAAATATTTGATAATGAATACGCTGACTATCTATATAAAGCTAGGCCATTACTATTTGCTAGGTTAATAAAAGAGTTTATGGAAATTTCTGAGGAAAAAGAGTTATTGATTTATGTAAACAAAATAGAGAAATATTTAAATTTAAATATTGAAAAACCTGAGAATGTTAAAAAGAATAAACCAGTTAAAGGTAATAATTCTACAACTAAAAATATAGAATCTTGGGGAAAAATCATAAATCCGGGTAGATATAATGAAGACTAAAAAAGATATTTTAGAGGACCTTCAAATATATAAAAATCATTTAAAACAAAGAAAATTATTGATAGATGAAATGCCGAATGAATATGAAAATTATTTCAGTATAATATATATATCTATTAATGTTTTACTTAGAGTAGAAAAATATGAAATCATATCTAAAAATGAAAAAACATTTAGAACTAAAATAGTTGAAAATTTAGTAAAAACTATTGATTTAGTGAATTTAAAATATATTAAAGATACTGATAAAGCTTATAGATCTTTAATAGAAGCTTTCTTCAAATTAATGTTAGAAGTTGAAAGAGTGAAAGTTCACAATGAAAATAAAAGCAAGGGCATCTTTGATGCTACTGATGAATTGAGGGACCTTAAAAGTATTTCAACTACACAAAAAGTTAGTAAGCTCACTTCTTATACACAAAAACATTTCAAAAATGAATATCCAGATGTTGTTAAATTGAATGAATATTATAGTGAGTTATCTGGCAGTGTTCATATTTCGGATCAATACAAAGAACCTTTGTATTTGCTAAAGTATGATGATATAGACCTAGCAGATATAAATGAAAATTTGAAAAAATACAAATTAATACTTAATATAATTTTTGATATATTAATACCTATTTTAGAAAAAGTATATAACACAAGTGTTATTTCTAGAGAAAATCATATATATTTTAAGAAACTACTTAAATGAGTTCCCAATGAAAAGTATAATAACCCACCTTAATAGGTGGGTTATTTATATGGATTGTTTTTAATGTATTCTTTTGCTTTACCTTGGTTACCACCTGTAGCAGTTATTGCTTCATATTGTTCAACGATTTTATAATCAAAGTCTTTACCTAGACCATTTGCTATGTTCGTACGCGCAGTTTGTATAGTACCATCAAATTCTTTTTGTTCTTTACTTCCTACGGGTAACGAATCTCTATTAATTGTCATAAGTCGGAATGCATAATTCTTATCAGATAAGTGAGGTAAGTATTCGGGCTTTACTTCCGACGCTTCATTACTATCTTCAACTATTTGTTCGCTATTTATACTAGTATCTTCTTCGACAGTTTGATTTTTTTCATTAACACTGGTTGATACATCATTATCTTTTTTAGCTATTGTGTTCTCATAGACCATAAACGCAGCAAAAGATAATCCAATCATCAAAATCGCTATAATTAATAAAGACATTATAACTTTTAAAATATTCATTCTATCCATCCCCCTTTAAATTTCGAACTTCATTATTATAATCTTACTCTATCTCTACGATACAATCCATATTTTCAAATAGATAAACTCACCATAATTGGTGGGTGTTTTTGTGTGAAAAATCAAATTATTCATTATTAGCTATATACATATTTTGGATAATTGGTATATAATGTAAAAAAGGAGGTTTTATAATGAAGTTGCAAAAGTATATTATTTTAATATTAGTATTAGGACTAGTTAGTACTGTCATTTCCCCATTTGCTGAAGCTAAAGAGAACGAAAATGAGTTTAATGTAGGTGATGTTATAGTAGATGATCAGAAATACATAGAAGTTAGTAGTTATGATGAATATATTAATGCCAATGGACCTGTAGCTATAGACCTTGATAATTTAACTGAAGATGATCAAAAGAAAATCATAGATTTTGAAAATAAAATTAATAGTAATACTTCGTTTAGGTCGGCGGTGCCAGCTGCAAGAAATAAATGTTATAATAAGAAAAATTTAAAGAAAAAGTATTATACTCAACGTATATCAAATAAGCAATTAATAGGAACTGCTACAGCTATAAAAGGAAGTAGGATAAGTGGAAAAGCTATAGCTAAATCATTAGGTAGAAAAGCTTTGGCTAGATTTTTAGGTGGACCAATTACATCAATTGCGCAAGGAGGTTTTTTAATAGCTGGTGGAGGTAATATGGCTCTTGGTAAAAATGGTTTTGTGATAAAAGGATATAAAAGACATTTATGGCTGAAAACACACCCTAGAGGGTCGTCAGTTTGTTATTATGATAATAGAGTTACATCTGTAAATAGATACTAAAAAAGTCGGGTTAATATGCCCGACTTTTTTAAAATTATATAACTAAAAATAAGATTATGGAAAATATAAATAAAAATATAGATATAAATATATTGAATTTTGCCTTTTCTCTAACATCTGCTAAAAAAAATAGGGATAAAGATAGTAAAATTATAGGTAAGAAATAGCTACTATCCATATAAATGAAAGCAATTATTAAAGTTAAAAAGCCTAAAACTATAGATGACCAAAAGGCGATTTTTGTTTTGAAAATATTAATAGGTATTACACTCCTTTATATATTTAATGTTATAATCTATTATTATCATAATTTTACAAATAAAGGAAGTTCAAATTTGTATTTGGTTTAAAGAGGTGCAATATTTAACTTTATCTTCACTTAAAAGACCTCTCCTACAATTAGTATTTTTCATTATAGGAATAGTATTTTTGTAAAGTATAGATAAAATTTGATGTGTCAAACGCGTGTCAAAATAATCCAGTTTGTTATGTTTTTATCTGAAAGTATAAGCACGAAATTCCTTATAATATAGGCGTTTCTGGTATTATCTAAAAGTATATTAAAGGACTCACTCTCCGCTTGTACCTTAATAATCAACTAATCCAAGACGTTGATATTGCTAGAAACCCCATGATAGTGGGGTTTCTTTTTTATGACTTTTTTAAAGAGTGGTAAATAAAATTTTGTGCCAACCATATGCCAACGTGCATGTTATTTTAGTGTTTTTGATGCCAACATAAATTAGATTCCAAGACTAGGTAGAGAAGGGGATTACTATATTATAAATAAGAGTTTGATAATTTTGACATTCTATATTGTTGTCAATTTGATTTTATTATAATATATACTTAATTAAACAAGAAAGTGGGAGTATATAAGGAGGTGTTTTTATGAATAGTGAATATATTACAAGACGAGAATTTCAGCAGCATGAAATAAATATGAACAATAGATTCGATGCAAGCAATGATAAAATTTCCTTAACTAAAGATGTTTTATCAGGAGAAATAAAAAATGCTGTTTCCGAGTTGAAAAATGAAATAAACGATAATAAAGTTACATCAAAACGTTTTTGGATAGGTATTAGTATACCAACTATATTAAGCCTTTTATCTATGATTATCACTATATTAGTAGCATTGCTATTTTAACTTAAACATACCTTAATCAATTGTTCATTATTATGTTGAAGTGCTTTTACATCATCATTGTTAAATTGTTTAATCTCTCTTTCTAGCTTTAAAATTTTGTAAAATACTTGAATTGCATGAACTGGATCACTCGATGAAAAAGAAAAGATTAACATTCGATTTTCACCATAATCTAAAATTAATTTACTAGAAATAAAGTTTTCTATTGTATCTAATGAAACAACCTCTGACCACGGGATTTGAAAAGTTAAATTTGCTTTATGCTGCACTAATATAATTTCTTGTATTGTCACAAATATTGAACCTATTACATACTCTTTATCAATCTTAGTTGATGTTTCAGATTCTAGTAAGACCTCAACTTCAGGGAATTTAGATTGAAACAACATTTTATCCATTTTTTAGCTTTCAATTTCATTTCACCCTTTCTAATTATTTATAACGCTAGTGAACACGAGTATTTATAAAAAGTATGTCAGTCTTCTTTCTTTTTAATACTAAAAATTAATAAAACAAGTGGAACACTAAACATTACAGGCATTATAAAAATCAGTGGCAAAGTCATAAGAGCCATGTATAAAAATGTGCTGTCTAATGTGTATTTGGACATGTGTATCATTCCTTTAAAATTAAAATCTTTTATTTTTTGGATAAAAATATTTTGTAAAATTGATTATGTATGACTTATATATGAAGAATTAATGATTTAAAACCTCAAATCATCAATAAAATAATACTCTTTTTTGTTTCTAAATAAATAATTTTGTAAAGGGACTAAAATGTCTTCACTGATTAAATAATTATGAAGTTCGTTGAAGCTGATCCATTTTAATTCTACAATTTCATTATCTGGATTGTTAATAGAGATTTCACCGTTAAAATTTAAACACTTAAAATAAGTTACTAAACAATGAGCATTCTCACTAGGTATGTTATTTTCAGCTATATATGCTAGTTCGTATTGATTTAAAGTTAATCCTGTTTCTTCAAATACTTCTCTAATTAAAGATTCATATAAAAACTCACCTTGCTCAACTACGCCTCCAGGTAACTCCATAAATATTCATTATTATATTCATTTTTAACTAATAAAATAGTATTTTCTTTAATTAAAATAGCATTTATGACTCTATAGAAATTTGTCAAAATTATCACTCCTTTATTGTTTAAGTATATTATAATAGAGTTGTTAAAGTATGATAATTCAATGTGATAGATAACAGATAAATTCGCTAAGATCATACGTAATATAAGATTTGGAGTTGATCACATTGTCAAATATTACAAAAATTAGGATCAGAACGATTTTGAACTATATTTCTGGTATAGCATTACTTGGTTTAACGTTTTATTTACTATTTTTATTGTAACCTTGTTACGATATATGGGCAAAATAAAGGCTAGGACTTTTTTATTTAAGTCCTAGCCTTTAAATATTCTTAAATATTCATGTCACTTCAGTTTTCTGTGCTTTTAAGAAGAAATACACGCCTACGAGTACGATAATGATACCTAGTATTTGTACGTATCCTAAGTATTCTTTAAGGATAAATATTGCTAATATTGAGGCGCCTACGGGTTCTAATAGCATGCTCATTGATATGGTTGTTGGATTGATTATATTTAAGAGATAATTAAATATGACGTGTGCTATTGTTGGGAAAATTGCCAATGATATAAATAAGAGCCATTCTTTCATTGAATAGTTTACTAATGTAGCATGCGTAATGATGTTATAAATGAGTAAAACAACGCCTGCGAAGAAGAACACAATGATGCTATAAACCCAATGTGTGAGTTTGAGCATTGCATTCTTTCCAATCATTAGGTAACACACTATAGATATTACGCTTAATAAGGACAATACATTACCAATCATTGCAGTTAAGTCAGTTATATTAAAGTCGCCCCAACTTACGATTACAACACCGATAAATGATATTAAAATTGTATTGAAAACTTTTAGCGTTATTTTTTCTTTATAAAATAAGAAACCAGCGATTATCGCAATAATGGGTTGTAAAGATAATATGACTGTTGAACTAGCAACTGTTGTTAATTTTAAAGAACCAAACCATAATCCGAAATGGAGCGCTAAAAATAGACCAGCTAATATAAGATAAAGCACGTCTTTTAGATTTAATTTAAAGATTTCTTTTTTATATCGATATGCAAAAGGTACTAGTAAGATGACTGCTATAAACATCCTGTTCATGCTTATCACGCTAGAAGGGGCGTTTGATAGCTTTACCAATATTGCAGCTAGTGAAATGGCAATAACTGAAATAAGTAATAATATATTTGTCTGTTTGTTCATAAGCAAAACCTCAATTATAAATTATAATTTTAAATGTTTGATTGGATAATCTTTCTCTTGTAGTTCTGTTTTTAATAAACTCATTGTTATGACTCCTATCTAGTTATCAATATTAAAATGATAGCATATGTAGGTTAAATGCGTATAGCGTATTGTCATTTTTTTTATAAAGTTACCAATCTTATAAATACTATATTTTAATAATAAATTTATAGGAACATTCTAATGTTAAAATTAGATTCGTTGGTGTAAAGGTATTGATATTTCTAAGTATTTATCAATTTATTATACTAGAATGATATTTGTGGTAATTATTATATGATTGCTTTAACTTATCTGTTCTGTTTTTAATTGTTTCAATATTGATTATATGTTATTAATTAAGTTAGGTTAAAAATACTTAGTTATAAAGTGAATGCATTTATTGTATATACAATGGAGGAAGTAATGAAATTAGCGTGGTTAATTGATACAACAACTTATATTGATCAAAATATGGATGATAAAGATTTATTTGTCGTTTCTTTATCTACAATTATTAATGACAAACCTTATAAAGACTCAGAATTTGAAAGTTCAAAGTTATTTTTTGATATGTTAAAAGAAAATGGTAATGGTGCAAAAACGGCTCAACCTACACCTCAAGATTTTATTGAAACGTATGAGCAAATTCAAGAAGAAGGCTATACACATGTTATTGCAGTTCATCCTTCTAGTAGTTTATCAGGCACATATGCATCATCGCTATCAACTGCACAATCTTTCCCAATGGAAATTCATGTAATTGATAGTGGAACAGGTAGCTTTCCTCAAAAAGAATTAGTCGAGTATGGTAGAAAACTTTATGATGAGGACTATTCATTTGAAGAAATCGTTAATAAGTTAGAAGAAGTTAAACATACAAGTGAATTATATTTGTTGCCAAGAAACTTACAACAATTAAAGAATAGTGGAAGGGTTTCGAACAGCAAATATTTATTAAGTAGTTTGCTTCATATTAAGTTATTATTGAAATTAGAGAACAGTACAATCGACTTAGAACTTAAGTCTAGAGGCAACAAGAAAATAGAAGCTTATTTAATCACACATATTAAAGAAATTATTGATAAAGGTGTTACACATATTGGTGTATTACATGCTGGGAATGAGCAAGAAGCACATGTGTGGAAAGAGCGCATATTAACTTTAAATAAAGATGTAAGTGTATATATCGAACCATTAGTTCCTGTAGCATCTGTTCATACTGGATATGGCACGATTGGAATAGGTTGGATACAAACTCAATAATGAAAACGTTTAAAAACCTGAGAAAAAATTAACTCAGGTTTTTTTCTATACAAAATTCAAAAAAACTCTTGTAATTGCTTAGCAAAAGTACTAATATGGATAAATCTGATTAAAATAATAAGATTAAAGGAGCGTTGAGACATGAAAAAATATCCTTTAGCGATTTGGATACTTAGCCTTGGTGCTTTTGCGATAGGTATGACTGAATTTGTAATCATGGGTTTGTTACCTAATATAGCGAGAGATCTCGATGTAACGGTATCCGATGCGGGTCAATTGATTACAGGTTATGCATTGAGTGTTGCAATTGGCGGACCGATTATAGTGTTAGCGACTTATAAATTACCTCGAAAAAATTTACTCGTCTTATTAATGGCTATTTTTATAGTAGGTAACGGGATAGGTGGTATTGCGCCTAATTATGGTTCGCTTATGTTAAGTAGAATTATTGCCGCTTTAGCACACGGTTCATTCTTTGGTATAGGTTCAATACTTGCAGCAAGTATGGTACCCCCTCATAAAAGAGCAAGTGCAATGGCTTTAATGTTTATGGGATTAACAATGAGCAACATCATTGGTGTACCATTCGGAACATTTGTTGGCCAAATTTTTGGCTGGAAAATGACATTTATTATTATTAGTGTTCTAGGATTATTAACATTAATAGGTATTATTCGATTTGTACCTAATCAAAAAGATACACAGCCGATTTCAATTAAAAATGAATTGAGTGTATTAAAAGATGTTAAACTTTGGCTGACACTAGGTGTAACACTGTTCGGATTCAGTAGTGTATTTGCTTATTTCACGTATATTTCTCAAATATTAATTAACGTTTCGCATATAGAAGAACGTTGGATTTCATTTGTGCTTATTATATTCGGTGTTGGTGTAACATTTGGTAATATTATTGGCGGCAAATTAGCAGACTGGAATTTAAATAAAGCATTGAATACGATATTTATCGTCTTTCCAATATATATCTTTATGATGTACTTTATTCAAAATTATAGCTTGCTAATGGTTGTTGGTATTTTTGTATTTGGTTTGATTGGATTTAGTATGAGTCCATCATTACAATTTAAAAGTATGGTCATTTCACAAGATGCACCAATGCTTGCTAGTACGATGAATCAATCTGCATTTAACATCGGTAATGCTCTTGGTGCGTTCATCGGCGGTATCGTAGTAAGTCAATTAGAAGTTAAGGACCTAGCGTTAGTCGCGCCATTCTTAACAATTATAGGCCTTGTCTTCTTATTACTTGAACGATTCGTTACACAAAGAAGAGAAAAAGAAGCAATCTAATATGCTGAAAACCTAGGTGAATTTGTCACCTAGGTTTTTTGATGTTTTAAAGCATTTTTTATGTTTAAATTCAAAAATATCGTTATAATGAATAATGGTATAAGGAGGTCCAAACGATGAAACATTGGATTGAACAACAGGTGGCTCGAACACCACATAAAATTGCAATTCAACAAGGTGATGTTGAATTAACTTATAGGCAGCTATTTAACGATTCTAAAAATAAAGCACAATACATTAAACTACTTCAATTGAAAAGAGTTGGATTATATATAAAGAATGATATTAAACATGCATCACTTATCATTGCAGCTTGGTTAGCAAATGTAGAAGTGGTTATGATTAATACAAAGTTAACACCAGTCGAAATTGAACAACAATTGGACAGTATTGGTGTTCAAACTGTCTTTACGTATAAAACTTTACATATTAAACAAAATTGTATCGATATCGAGGATATACATTTGGACGACATTAAACATGAGGATTATGATTTTACGTTTGATATGGATGATATTGCGACGATTATGTTTACTTCTGGTACAACTGGTCCTGCAAAAGCTGTACCACAAACTTTTTCAAATCATTATTTTAGTGCAATGGGTTGCAAAGAAAGTCTCGGCTATGATGAATCAACGAGATGGTTGTCCGTCTTACCGATATACCATATTTCAGGTTTAAGTGTGTTAATACGTAGTTTAATTGAAGGTTTTACTCTTATTTTAGAACCGAAATTTGATGTTGATCGCGTGATACATTTAATTAAAAATGATAACATCACACATATTTCATTAGTGCCTCAAACACTACAATGGTTGATGCAAGATGAGTTAACACAACCATATCAATTAGAAAAAATATTGTTAGGCGGCGCAAAGTTATCTGAAACGATGATTAATAAAGCGTTAGACAATCAATTGCCGATATATAATTCGTTTGGTATGACTGAAACATGCTCTCAGTTTGTTACAGCAAGTCCAGAGATGTTACGTGAAGAACCAAGCACAGTAGGGAAAGTACCTTCAAATGTAAGACTCAAAATTTTAAATCAAAATGAAGAAGGACATGGGGAAGTCGCTGTATCCGGTGGCAATGTGATGAATGGCTATTTAACAGGTAGTCAGAATTCAGATACATTTGAAGATGGTTATTTTAAAACAGGTGATGTTGGATCAATAGATGATTCCGGTTATGTATATATTTATGATAGAAGAAAAGATTTAATCATTAGTGGTGGAGAAAATATTTATCCATTTGAAATTGAACATGTTATATTAATTCATCCGGATGTTCAAAATTGTGTTGTTGTACCAGTTGATGATGAAAAGTGGGGTCAAGTACCTGCATTAGTGTATGAAGCGGAACAGACTATCCAAGATGATACATTTAAAAATATACTCAATAATAAATTAGCAAAGTATAAACACCCAAAATACTTTTATAAAATAAACGAAATTCCAAGAACTTCAACTGGTAAACTTTCAAGATATAAAGTAAAGGCGTGGGTCATGAATGAGAAAAAATAGTTTGCATTTCTATAGATTCAAAGCACCTTTCAGAGTACCGATACGAACACCTTTAATAGCATTAAATGAGCGAGAAGCATTAATTGTAGAATGGCAAGATATGAATGGGTCTACGTATTATGGTGAATGTAATGCGTTTAATAGTGACTGGTATCATTTCGAGACAATAGATAAAGTTGAAGAAACTTTAATAAAATGGTTTGAAAAACATGAATTTGTTGATTTTAATAGTTATCCATTATGTTGTGAATTAATAGATGAACTCATCGAATATCCGAATGCACGTAGCGTTATGTCTATGATATTCTTTCAGAAATTTCATGAGTTAAAGCCGATTGAAGTGGCATATGGTGCAACAATTAATCAAAATATTGAACACTATTTTAAGCAATATAATGGTGAATTACCAACGAGAATTAAAATAAAATGGCATAAAGAAGTTAATCGAGATATAGATTTTTTAACAGAACATTATCCACAAATACAAAGAGCGATTGATGCAAATGGTGTGTTAAATCATGAACATGTGTCTTTATTAAATACATTTAAAGATGAACAATTTATATATATTGAGCAGCCATTTTCTAAATATGAGGACTATTTTGAGCATATCAGTGCGCTTAAGTTACCAGTATTTATTGATGAAAGTGCTTTAAATTTAGAGCAAATTATTCAATTTAATCAGCATAATCTGATCGATGGTGTTGTGATTAAACCTTCACGTGTTGGAGGTATAGATAAAGCGCTTGAAATTATAGAATATTGTCGCGAACATCAACTTAAATATGTCATAGGTGGGATGTATGAATTTGGACTCAGTAGTTACTATACTGCATACTTAGCTCAGCAAAGTTCTTATCCGAGTGATGTAACACCAAGTGATTATTACTTTACAGAAGATTTCGTTGTTAATAGTTCAAAGACTCAAGGTCATCAAATTAAATATTTGCCACCAATCGTTGATAAAGATAAATTAACAAAATAATAGGCATATGTGCTAAATTTTTAGCGCATATGCCTTTAAATAAATGTTATGAATCTTTTTTAGGTGGAACAGGATCGTATCCACCTGGATGAAATGGGTGGCATTTTAAGATACGTTTCGTACCTAACCAAGTTCCTTTTATGACACCATATTCTGAAATAGCTTCAACAGCATAGTTAGAACATGTAGGTTGGAACCTGCATGTAGGTGGTGTCAATGGGGATATATATCGTTGATAAAGGCGTATTAATTTAATAAATACTTTTTTCATATCAATGCTCCTATTTATAATTGTTTTTCGTTAAGTTTTGGTATGGTTTAACATCAGTGGAATTGAATTTATAGAAATCTGTTGTCTGTTTCATATGGATGTTAATCGTTTCATTTTTAATTTTTCCAGTTGCTTTAATGTTAAAGGTTAACGTTTTTGGTAATGTTTTGTCTTTTTGGAATGTAAGTTTAAACTTACCACTTTTAATTTTTAAGTCATTAATATTGCTTAATGACGCTTGATCTGCCAGTGGTGATTGACTAAATCCTAGTTGATAGAGATACTCCATAACTTTTCCTGTACCTTCATATGAAAGAGTATTGTTTTCTAAAGTGACATCATCTTCAATAGGTTTTAGTAAACTTTGATTAAAAGTCGTTAAATCGAACCAATCTTGCCCAATTTTTTGATAATAATCGATCTCGGCATTTTTAGCATGATAATTTAAATACTTAGATTTAGGGGAGGATTTGATTTCGTTTGAATCAATCCAAACACTTTTATTATGCACTGGAAATTGTTTTGTATTACTTTCTTGTTCGACATTAAATGCTAGTTTATCATGGTGGTTTGTTCGGCCATGTGACAGTTGTTTAAGCGTTGTTTTTTTATCTTGAAAATCAACTGTTGTTTCGTTACTAGATTTAATCGAATGTGAATCTACTTTTTTAATGTTTTTTTGAAAAGCTTCGATAGCATCGCTACTATCATCAAATTTATTTTGACCTTCTAGACTACAACTTGCTAGAATAAGAGTAATTGTTAATACTAAGGTCGTTAAGGTTAACTTTTTCAATATCTTCTACCTTCCTAATAATATGTATATACAGTTTATCATAATTGAAGAAAGAGGTCGTGTATCATGCGCTACAAAGATCCAAATGGATTGGATGTTGATTTAGTATATAAATGTCCAACAGATCAACAAAATGCGAAACATGTTCTTGGTATTCCGATTTTTAATAATGAATATGTGTTAACGCATCATAAGATAAGAGGTATTGAATTTCCTGGTGGGAAAGTTGAACCAAATGAAACGAATAAAGAGGCTGTTCAGCGTGAATTATATGAAGAAACGGGTGCGGTCGCTAAAAATATAACGTTTATAGCTTCATATACTGTACATGATAAAATCCCATTTAATAAAGATGTCTATTTTATTGAGGTCGAATCATTGGATAGCAATAAAGCATATTTCGAAACTTATGGACCCGTTATTGCTAAAGAAATTAATGATATACCTGAAGAAGAAAAGAGCTTTCTTTTAAAAGATACAGCAATATTAAAGTGCGTTGAAAGGGTGTATAAACTTGGATTTCTACAGTAAGAAAAAAATGCCAGTTTTCTTTAATCATCATCTAACTGAAGAAGTGATATATGAAGTGGATGAATTGAAAGTTAGAGGCATGTTGATGACACCAAATGAACGTGTTAATCGCATAGTTGTATATTTACGTGGTGGCAAAGGACAAGTAGGTAGAGTGAGACCAGGTCGTATGGCACAATTTAAAGATAAACATACAATTGTATTTGCACCTTATTACAGAGGTAGTAACGGTAGTGAAGGTAGAGACGAATTTTGTGGTGATGACCTTCATGATGTTATAGAAGGTATAGAAATATTAAAATCACACTATCCAAATGTTCCTGTTCATATGATTGGATTCTCTAGAGGAGGTATTCAAGGCTTACTTACGTATCAAAAAGTGAATGCAACGAGTTATATTATATGGGGCGGCGTGTCAGATTTACTAATGATGTACGAAGAACGAATAGATCTAAGAGGGATGTTAAAAAGAATGGTTGGACATCCTAAAAAACAATTTGAAGCTTATGCACGTAGAAATGCATTGCAATCTATTCATAAAGACAGTCCACCTATATTAATCGTTCATGGTGATAAAGATAAGCAAGTAAATATTAATATGGCATATCATTTAGAAGAACATTTAAAGCAAGAAGCGGTTGATCATCAAACGATCTATTTAAATGGGGAAGGGCATGTTTTAAGACCAGAAATAGAAAAGCAAACATTGTTACAAATCAAAGAATGGATGTATAAATGTGAAAAAAGCTTGGACCAATAAGGCCCAAGCTCTTTTAGTATTTTATAAGCGATTATACGTAAATCCGCCTTCTTCTTGAATATGTTCAGAAGACTCTCCGAATTTACTGAAGTTTTCTTTGAAGTTCTTAGCAAGTAATTTTGCTTTTTCGTCATATGCGTCAGAAGATACCCATGTATTACGTGGATATAATATTTCCGAAGGTACACCTGGTACATGTTTCGGGATATTAAGGCCAAAGATATCATCTTGAACAAATTCTGAATTCTTAATTTCTCCACTAATTGCACGACGAATCATTGAACGGGTATGTTTCAAATCCATTCTTGAACCTACTCCGTATTCGCCACCAGTCCAACCAGTGTTTACAAGATAAACATCTACATTATGTTCATCAATTAATTTACCAAGTAATTCAGCGTATTCAGTCGCATGTAATGGTAAGAAAGGTGAACCGAAACATGTTGAGAATACTGGTTGAGGGCTTGTTACGCCTCTTTCTGTACCTGCTAACTTAGAAGTGAAACCACTTAAGAAATGATACATAGCTTGAGATTTATCTAATTTAGAAATAGGTGGTAATACGCCAAATGCATCTGCAGTTAAGAAGATAATTGTATTTGGGTGACCAGCTATTGATGGTGTAATAATATTATCGATAAAATCTATTGGGTATGCAGCCCTTGTATTTTCAGTTAATGTAGTGTCGTCATAATCAACTGAACCATTAGGATTTACGGTAACATTTTCTAGAACTGTACCATAACGAATAGCATCGTAAATTTGTGGTTCTTTTTCACGACTAAGACTTACTGTTTTAGCGTAACAACCACCTTCAATATTGAAGACACCATTTTCGTTCCAACCATGTTCATCGTCTCCGATTAATTTTCTATTAGGATCTGCAGATAACGTTGTTTTACCTGTACCAGATAGACCAAAGAATAAAGCTACATCTTTGTTATAACCTACGTTTGCTGAACAGTGCATACTCATAATGCCTTTTTTAGGTAATAAATAGTTCATTACTGAGAATATACCTTTTTTCATTTCACCAGCGTATTCAGTACCGCCAATTAGTATGACACGGTGTTTGAACGAAGTTATAATGAATGTCTCAGAATTTGTACCGTCTTTTTCTGGATCAGCTTTAAATCCTGGTGCACTAATAACAGTGAAATTAGGGCTGATATTAAGTGCTTCTTCTTTAGTTTCTGGGCGGATAAACATGTTCTGTGCAAATAAATTATGCCAAGGCATTTCGTTAATCACGCGTAAATTTAATCGTGATGATTCATCTGCACCTGCATATCCATTAAAGACATAAAGTTGTGATTTTTGGTTTAAGTAGTCAATAACTTGATCATATAAATTTAAAAAGTTACTTTCTGAGATAGGTTGGTTGATTGTACCCCAATCAATATCTTGTTCAGTATCTTCCTCTTTAACGATAAATTTGTCTTTAGGAGAGCGACCTGTGTATTTACCAGTTTCCATTCTGATTGCGCCAGATTCTGTTAATACGCCTTCTCCTGCTTCTAGAATGTGATTGTACAATTCGGTTCTAGAAAGTTGCTGTAGTGTAGTGTCCTTCTTTAAAAGGTTTGAAAGTTCGATTGATTCGGTAATTGACTGTATTGCCATAAATGACGACCCCCATGTCTAATATTAGTGTTGTAAGCATTTTCATGGAATTAGTATAACACATTAAAATATATAGTCTATACTAATGAGTGAATTTGTTATAAAAAATTTTTGGAAATTTGAATGTGTTTCGTTCCATTGACATATTATGAAAACTTTAGTATTATCATTTCTGACGGATTCTCTTATCCTGAGTGGTGGAGGGACATGGACCCAATGAAACCCAGCAACCTCTTTCTAATGAAAGAAAGGTGCCAAACCGTTTGCAGACCAATATTGTCTGAACGATAAGAGCGAATGGACGAGTGTGCCTTCTCTCTATATCTTTATTGAGAGAGGGCACTTTTTATTTGCGCTGAGGAAGAGACCGTACAACTTTATTTAAAGGAGATTTTTTATGTCAAAGAATAGAAGACTCTTCACATCAGAATCAGTAACAGAAGGGCATCCAGATAAAATTGCGGACCAAATTTCCGATGCTATCCTGGATGAATTATTAAAAGGCGATCCTAAAGCAAGAGTCGCTTGTGAAACAACAGTAACAACTGGTATGGCTTTAATTGCAGGTGAAATTTCTACTTCAACATATGTAGATATCCCCAAAGTAGTTAGACAAACAGTAAAAGATATAGGATACACAAGAGCGAAGTATGGTTATGATTTCCAAACGATGGCGATTTTAACTGCTATTGATGAGCAATCACCAGATATTGCACAAGGTGTAGATTGCGCACTAGAAGATAGAGATGATTTATCAGATAGAGAAATAGAATCAATTGGTGCAGGTGACCAAGGTCTTATGTTTGGTTTTGCTACAAATGAAACGGAAACATACATGCCTTTACCAGGATATTTAGCTCACCAACTTGCGAAGAAATTAACAGATGTACGTAAAGACGGTACTTTAGAATATTTACGTCCAGATGGTAAGACACAAGTAACAGTTGAATATGACGAAAATGACAAACCAGTAAGAGTAGATACAATCGTTATTTCTTCACAACATCATGAAAAAATTGAATTAGAAAAAATTCAACAAGATATTAAAGATCATGTTATCTATCCAATCGTACCTAAAGAATTATTAGATGAAGAAACTAAATTCTTTATCAATCCAACAGGTAGATTTGTAATTGGTGGACCACAAGGAGATGCTGGATTAACAGGTAGAAAAATCATTGTAGATACATACGGTGGTTATGCAAGACACGGCGGAGGATGTTTCAGTGGTAAAGATCCTACTAAAGTAGATAGATCAGGTGCATACGCTGCTAGATATGTTGCTAAGAATATAGTAGCAAGTGGATTAGCAGATAAATGTGAAGTCCAATTAGCATATGCAATTGGAGTAGCACAACCAGTATCCATTTCAATAGATACTTTTGGTACAGGTAAAGTAGAAGAAACTGTATTAGTAGAAAAAATAAGAGAAGTATTTGATTTAAGACCAGCAGGCATTATTCAAATGTTGAATTTAAGACAACCAATCTACAAAAAGACAGCAGCATACGGTCACTTCGGTAGAACAGATGTTCAATTACCATGGGAACAATTAGATAAAGTAGATTTATTAAAAGACTTATTAAAATAAACAATTACGCTCTGTATAGAATCTTACGGGATTTATGCAGAGTTTTTATTTTATTTTAGAAGGAAGTTGGGGTGTTATTAGCAGTTTTGGTTAGAAGTGCAAATACTGGGGTCGTTATTAGCAGTTTTAGTTAGAAGTGCAAATACTGAGGTTGTTATTAGCAGTTTTGATTAGAAGTGCAAATAAGGATACCGGTATTAACACTTCTAAGTAGTTTTGTAATTAAGGCGGTCCATAGTAACATTTCAGCCGACTTTTGTAATTATAGACGCCCATAGTAACACTTCAGCTGACTTTTGTAATTAACGCCCCCGTTATGGACAAGTTTGGCCTGAAGTGTTCACAACAACGCTCATAATTACAATTCATGCAAGTTTTGTAACAGCAATCCGCTATATATTCATAAAATATTTACTATTAAAGTGTGGTTTAACTACTCAAATGTATGAAGTATAAGAAATTACGTTATATTATCAATATATTTCATGATATATACTGAATTTATTTGTAATTTTTACTATAATGGAATTAATACATATGAAAGGGAGCGATCTACAATTATGAGTCAATTAGAACCGATTCATTATGGATTAATCGCAGCGGTCGTCATTGCGATACTATTTATTATATTATTCTTTGTTTCATTAAAACAGAAACAAAAATCTTTGAATAAGATTCAAGAAGCTCATAAAAAAGAAAATGAGACGCTTAAATCTGAACATAAAGAAAAGTTAGATCATGAAAGAGTTGAAAATAAAAAGGTTCTAACGAAACAAGAAGAAACACATCAAGAAGCAATTTCACAAAAAGAAAGAGAAATTGACTCATTAAAGTTATTTTCTAAGAATGAAGGGGAATATATAACTGATAGACACTTGTTAGAGTTAAGAGACCAACTTGTAAATGAACGTCGTATCAGACCTGAAGACATGCATATTATGGCTAACATCTTCTTACCTAAAGATCCATTAGGTAAAGTTCGACAAATAGATCATTTAGTCTTAACAAGAACGGGTATTTATGTAATTGACTCTAATTTAGTAAGTGGTCATATCTATCACGGTATTACAGAACAGCAGTTTAGTGATTTTCCAGTATTAGGACAAGTCTTTGAAACATTGGATTTAAACCCAAACAAAGAACAAACGTTATTACTTGAAAAACAACCAAATAATAAAACTGCAGCTTTTCATTCATATACTAATGAAGTTAAAGAAGTTGATAATACAACTGAAGAATTACAAAGGCAGTTAGAACTTAAATATACACCGACACCTATTATTTACTTCCATCCAAATGAAGTAAGTGAAGCAACTATCAGTAATTATTCACAAGACCCTAACATTAAAGTGTTAGTTGGTGAAAAACAACTTCAACACTTCTTTAATAAATTTGTATTTCATGGTAGATTCCAATATAGTGTGGAAGACCTTGAGAGAATTATGGATGAAATTGAAAAGTTTAACCCGTAATAACTAAGCGCTGCATATTATGTAGCGCTATTTTTATACTAAAAAGGTGGTTATAAGTATGGTAAAAGAAAATTTTGAAGTTAAAAATCCTGCAACTGGTGAAGTAATCGAAACGATTAAAAACAATACGGAAGAAGATATTAACAGCAAGATTGAAAAGGCACATGATGCTTTTCAAACATACAAAAAGAAACCAGCTCATGAACGTAGTGCATTGTTATATAAATGGTATGAATTGATTCTCGAAAATAAAGAAGAAATTGCCTTAATTATGACAAAAGAAAGTGGGAAGCCATTAAAAGAAGCTTTAGGTGAAGTAAAATATGCGTCAGATTATATATTATGGTTTGCTGAAGAAGCTAAACGTACTTATGGTAGAACTATTCCAGAACATGTTGATAACAAACGACTCATCGTTACACGTGCACCTGTTGGCGTTGTAGCGAGCATAACACCTTGGAACTTCCCAGCAGCGATGATGACTAGAAAAGCAGCACCAGCATTAGCAGCAGGGTGTACATTTATATGTAAGCCAGCACAAGATACACCTCTTACAACAATGAAATTAGTTGATCTTGCACATGAAGCAGGATTTGATCAAAGTGTTATCCAATATGTAAATGGTTCAGGTAAAGACGTCGGTGCAATTTTCACAAAGCATCCTTTAATTTCAAAAATTACTTATACAGGTTCAACGCCTGTAGGTAAGCAATTAATGGAACAATCTAGTTCGACATTGAAGAAAGTAACGCTTGAATTAGGTGGTCATGCACCTTTAATTGTTCACGAAGATGCAAATATAGATAAAGCAGTTCAAGGAACAATTGCATCTAAATTCAGAAATGCAGGACAAACTTGTGTATGTGCAAATAGAATTTACGTACAAGAATCTATTAAAGACGCGTTTGAAGATGCGCTCAGAACAGAGGTCAGTAAATTAAAAGTAGGCGATGGACAAGATGAATCAACAGATATAGGTCCTGTTATTAACGTAGATGGTTTTGAAAAAATTAAATCTCATATTGAAGATGCAACAAGTAAAGGCGCACGTGTGATTACTGGAGGGGATAGCTATAAAGATGGTGGTTATTTTATTACACCAACTGTTCTATCTGACGTTTCAGACGATATGAAAATAATGGTAGAAGAAACATTCGGACCAGTAGCACCAATTCAAACTTATAAAGATTTAGATGAAGTTATCATAAAAGCAAACGATACACCATTTGGTTTGGCAGCATATTTCTTTACTGAAAACTATAGTAATGGTATAAAGTTGTATGAGAACTTAGATTATGGTGTAATTGGTTGGAACGATGGTGGACCAAGTGCAGCTCATATTCCATTCGGTGGAATGAAGGAAAGTGGATTTGGTAGAGAAGGTGGTTCAGAAGGTATTGAACCATATTTAGAAACTAAAGTTGTTTCAATTTTAATTTAAGTATCGTCTAAAATTAGGAGGCAGTAAAATGACACAGAAAATAATTGAGTTTTACAACGGAAATTCTATACCAGCTTTAGGCTTAGGGACATTCAGAGTAGAAAATAATGATGAATGTAGAGAAGCGGTTAAACATGCTATTATAAGTGGTTATAGACATATAGATACTGCTCAAACTTATCACAACGAAGAAAAAGTCGGACAAGGTATCAAAGAAGGATTAGAAGCAACTGGATTAAATAGAGAAGATTTATTTATTACAACTAAACTTTGGATGACAGATTACGGTAGAGAGAATGTTCAATCAGCCTATGAAGCATCTTTAAAAAGATTAGGTTTAGATTATGTAGATTTATATTTAATCCATTGGCCAGGTCAAGATAAAGATCTTATCACTGAAACATGGAAAGCTATGGAAGATTTATACAATGAAGGTAAAATTAAAAACATTGGTGTAAGTAACTTCCATGTACATCATTTAGAAGAATTATTACAAGAAGCTTCTATTAAACCAGTTATTAATCAAATAGAATGTCACCCATACTTAACTCAAAAAGAATTAAGAGCGTATTTAGAAGCACAAAAAATTGTTGCACAATCATGGTCTCCTTTAATGAATGGACAAATACTGGAAGACGAAGTTGTAAAAGAAATTGCAAATGAGTTAGATAGAACACCAGCTCAAGTTATTATAAGATGGAATATTGATGAAAATATTGTTGTTATTCCTAAATCAGTAACACCATCAAGAATCGAAGAAAACTTAAACGTATTTGATTTTGAGTTATCAGAAGATCAACTTTCAAGATTAAATGCTTTAAATAAAGACGAAAGAATCGGACCAGACCCAGAAGTCTTTACTGGTCAATAATTAACACAAAAGGACTGATAAGAAAATTTATTCTTATCAGTCCTTTTTATTTTGTCTTAGATTTAAATGAACTTTTTACGTAAGTGATTTTATAAGTGATATCCTAAATAACATGCTCCGATTGATAGTATGATTGTAGATACAATATAAATAGTCATCATTTTATATGATTTTAATAAGTATCGTTCATAAATTTCTAAAAAGTGAGTAGAGAATGTTGTAAATCCACCGCAAAAGCCTATTGCGATAATTGCATATGAATAAGAATCGTCATTTAAATATTGAGCGGCAAATCCAATTATAAGGCTACCAATTACGTTGACTGTTAAAGTAGCGATTGGGAAGTGGTTTGTATACAGTTTAGTGAAGAATTCATTCACTAAATTTCTGCAAAGTGCACCTATACCTGAACTTATCATAATATATAATAACGTCATGCTTGGTCAGTTCCTTTCCTATAACCTATTGCAATAAATATGAAACCTAGAAGTAAACTAACGAGTAAATAAGTACCTGCAACTAATATATGTCCACGTTCTAGTAGCTCGACTGTTTCTAAGCTTAAAGATGAATAGGTTGTTAAAGCACCTAAGAAGCCTGTTGTTATTAATTTTTTAATATTTGGGTGTAAATTGAAATAGCTAATAAAATATGTAGAGAATATACCCATTAAAAGTGCTCCGATTACGTTAACAGTCAATGTGGAGAATGGGAAGGCGTCATTAGTGATCGTTAACGAAACTAAATATCTTAGCCCTCCACCTATAGCACCGCCTAAAAATATTGCTAAATATACCATTTAATAAACCTCCTCATTAAAAAAAGGAAACATTATGTTTCCCTTAAATTATTCCGAAAAATCTTATTATAACGACAATATGATATAAAATGACGATGAATAAAACGATTGGTATTAGTTTATTCAATTTTGAAAGCGTTGAGTGTTTATCAGTTTGATATTTAATTGACTTATCAGTTGTAAAGACAGCAATTAATAATAAAATACCGTTTAAAATACTACTTATTAGTACGAGCGAAACTAAAGATCCAAACATCGTTTCTAAAAGTGGATTTTGTGCACTTAAAAATAAACTAATAATAATAAGTATAATTGATATATAAAAATAGCGTTTAGCTTTATCCATGATGCCCTCCAAAAATTCCGTATAATCGTTTATGTTATCACATAAATTATTTTATTGCATCTAATAATTCCATTACTTCTTCAAAGTCGTCCATTTTTTTACAATGACTAGGAATGATGAAAAGAGAGGTATTCGCATTTTCTTTTAAATCAATAAGCTTTAAATGGGTTTCAATGAAAAGTTCGCCGTTGTATGCTTTGCGCAACAATCTTTTAGTAGGAAGGTCATTCTTTTGAATATTTGAACGGCACCATGCGGCATCGCTACACATAAAAATCATTAAATTAGAGAATGTCATCATTAAGCCGAATTGACCTGGCATGGCTCCTGGCAAATCAAAACTAACTAATGCATCTTGATTAAAGACTTTATATCCTTTACCCAAAATAGGATGTTCAGTTTGTACAAAATCTTCTACAAATTCAATGCGTTCTTTAAAGTTATTTGGCATAACATGAAAGCTTAATTGAAGGTTGTTGTTGGAAACTTGTTGTGTAATAAAATCATGATAAGCTTCACTTGAGGTTATGATAGTTGCATTTTTAAATGCGTTTAAATAACCGAGATGATGGCTTGAAAAGTTTGTGATAATACAATAATCAATTTCATCTGGGTGTATATGGTCTTTTAATAATTGGCTTGGTAAAGTTTCATACACTTTATAGTCTTGTCTGCGAAATAATTTTAAAGTTTTTAAATCAGTACTTGGTTTAACATGTTCTGAAAAGCCTGTGTTAATGAGTATTTTGAAATCGTTAATTTCTAAATAATAGGAAAAAATATAGTACCGCTCAACTCGGCTCGTAGGGCTATTATTGATGACTGCTTCGTCACCTAAAAATGAACCAGTCGTATAAAGTTTGAAATGCTTTATTGTTTCTATATTATCAGCCATCAAAATACACCACCTAAGCAATTATATTTATATTACTTAAAAAATATTATTTGATTATTATTAATTCTTATTATGCCATAAAGCACTTCAAAATACATTTAAAATAACTTGGATATTGTTGTTTTAATCAAATAGTTTAGTAAGCGATTGCAAATTATGGTACGATAAATGCACAACAAGTAGAAAGGAATGAAATTCATGAGTAATCTTAAAGTACAAGTTTTTGCTGATGGTGCGGACATTGAAGAAATGAAACAAGCCTATCAGAATAAAGAAGTTGATGGTTTTACAACAAATCCAAGTTTAATGAAAAAAGCAGGTGTAACGGATTATAAAACATTTGCTGAAGATGTGGTTAAAGCAATACCAGATGCTTCGATTTCATTTGAAGTATTTGCAGATGATATAGAAACAATGGCTAAAGAAGCAGAAATTTTAAAACAATATGGTGAAAACGTATTTGTCAAAATTCCTGTTGTAAATACAAAAGGTGAATCAATGATTCCTTTAATTAAAAAATTATCAGAAAATGATGTTAAAGTTAATGTCACTGCTGTTTATACAATTGAACAAGTTAAAGAAATAGTAGAAGCAATTAAACCAGGTGTTGAAACATATGTTTCTGTATTCGCAGGTAGAATTGCTGATACAGGTGTAGATCCACTACCATTAATGAAAGAAGCAGAAAAAGTTTGTCATAGTAAAGAGGGCGTTAAATTATTATGGGCAAGTTGCCGTGAATTATTTAATGTTATTCAAGCAGACGAAATCGGCGTAGATATCATTACTTGTCCTAAAGATGTGGTAGCAAAAGTACCAAATATCGGAAGAGATATTAATGAATTATCTGTTGATACAGTTCAAGGATTTGCTAAAGATATTAAAGCAAGCGGATTAAGCATTTTATAAGAATAAAGTTCATCAAACCCAGCGAAGTTATCTAACTTTGCTGGGTTTTTAGTTTGCTAAGAAAAATGATTTTTAGGCGTTAGAAAAGTCGGGCGAAGTGTAACTAAGGGCGTCCATAGTAACAAATATCATAAGAACATATATTGAAAATTTTTAGATATATTAATAATATATTATAAGAGAATATGTATTTGAAATATAGGTATACCTAAAACATAAATATGCGAATTAATTTATATTATTTTACGATAACTAATTCATTAACTTGTCTCAAATTTTGTTATATAATCATATTTCAGTGAAAAAATTGGAGTGTTGGAAATGGCAAATAATTTGAGAATTGCACAACGTGGCGCATATATAAGTTTGGTTACTTATATTATTCTTTCTATTTTGAAATTTGTAGTTGGTACAACTTATAATTCATCTGCATTAAAGGCGGATAGTTTAAACAACTTAACAGATATATTTGTTTCTGTGGCAGTACTTATAGGTTTGAAGATTTCAATCAAACCTGCTGATAAAAATCACCCTTACGGACATATGAAGACTGAAAATATTACAACTTTGATTGTATCTTTTATCATTATGTTTGTTGGGATAGAAGTTATTTCTAGCAACATTCCTAAATTACTTCAAGGTGACTATAGTGAACCTAGCACACTGACAATATGGGTCAGTTTTATAAGTGGTATTATAATGATTTTAGTATATTTATTTAATTGGAAGTTAGCGATTAAAACTAAAAGTACATCATTAAAATCAGCAGCAAAAGACAATCTGTCTGATGCGTTAGTCAGCATCGGTACTGGTATTGGTCTTATATTTACACAGTTTGGTCTACCTATAATTGATATTATACTTGCTGTCATTCTAGGCTTTATTATTGTTTATACTGGTTTTACGATTTTTAAAGAATCGATATTCACGTTGAGTGATGGTTTTCATGAAAAAGATTTAAATAATTATATAGAAGAAATTGAAAATATAGAGGGCGTATTAGACGTACCGTCTATAAAAGGGCGTTATCATGGTAATAGTGTCTTTCTTGATGTAACGATCATTGTCGATAAAGATTTAACCCTAGATGAAGCCCATGATATTTGTGATTTAGTTGAACAACAATTAAAAGAAGCAGGCGCATATTCTTCTTATGTTCATCCTGAGCCCAACTTGTAATCAATTTATTATGAAATTAAAATATTAAAATAAATTAAATAAGTATGATATTATTAGTATATGAGTGTTTGATAAATATCTAAGGGGATGTTATTCATGCAAATACTAGGAAAAGGATATGAGAATGACCATCATTATTTTCATGTTATTACTGATAAAAATCATCTTATAAAAGTAAGAGTGCCTGATGATATGGATGATTATGATTTAAGACACTTACTTGAAGCAGTTTGTAATGATTATGACGAAGCTAATAGCTAAGTTTAATGAATATATGAATGCATTTAAATATTTGTAAAAATAAGCATATCACGTGTTATCTGAATTTAATTTCAGTTGCGTGATATGCTTATTAATTTATAATGTATTTAATTTTTTATGTCGTTTCCATAAGAAGAATTCTATAATAGCGACTGGAATTAGCGATAATCCGAATAATGGCATTGCGATTCCTAATATAACTAAGAATACAATGAGTCCAATTGGAACTTGATTACTAGTTCTTATTGGTGCGCTAAATGAGTTGGATTTCTTTCGTTTCATCCATGATAAGAAACCAAATGTAATGCCGCCAATAAAGGCTAAACAAACTAATAGGTTAATGATTTTATTTGCAGTTCCAAATAGGTGACCTTCATGTAAAGGTATACCGAAACTGAACCATTTACCGATAATACCATAATCATCATAATCTACTTTATCTAAAAGTTTACCTGAGTATTGATCGAAATATGCTGTCGTTTCCTCTTTAGGTGGAACATCTAATCCTGTAACGCCTGTATTACTACTTTTCGAAACGGTAAATACACCTTTTTCATCAGTAGGGTAAACGATAGAGAATGGCTTTTTAATGCCATTTTCTTCAGCATCTGCGATAATATTTTCTAAACTTTGTTGTCCATCTGTACCAATTACATTACTGGTAGAACCATGATGTTCTGCATGTGGATCTTTTTTAGATGAAGGTTTCTCCTTAGTACGCGTTGCCCAAGGTAATTCATTATCTTCTGATTCTGGTGGGTTAGCTTTTAACGCTGAATAACCGAGCTTTGGATGATCTTCGGCAAATTGGTTAATTTGTTTACCCATAAATGCTGACCAAGGCAGACCAGTTAATACGATTATAAAAATAGGGATAGCAATAATAAGTCCTATGATTGCGTGTAATCTTCTATTAAATAAGAATGATGATTTCTTTTTAGTTGCTTTCAATGCTTTTGATTTAAAAGTTAAATAAATACCTGATATAATCATAAAAATTGTCCAACATGCGGCTAGCTCAACTAAATAATTTACAAAACTACCACCAACAAATAAAGAACTATGTGTTTCTCTTAATACGTTGGAATATGTATATTTAGCGTTTTGGTTTGCAACTCTTTGGTTATGTTCATCCAAGAAAATATAGCGTGAATCTCCATCTTCATTCCCGATTGTAACTCTGTTATTGTATGGCTCATCCATAATACTAATTTTTTGAATGTCGTATCCTTTATATACATCTCTAATTTCTTGAATAGCATCATCTAATGATTGATGACCTTTCGTAGTGCTATCTTTAAAAAATTCATCATGGTAAATATTATTTTCTACATTTGTATAAAATAAATAACCAATACCTGTAAGTGAGAGTGTTAATAATAAAGGTGTGATAAAGAAAGCTGCATAAAAATGTAAACGTCTCAATGGATTAAAACTTTTGTTCATGTACTCAACCTCTATTTCAATTAATGTATAACTTCTATTTAACGTTATTATTTTTTGGAATAAATTACAATATGGAAACGACGTAATTTTTGAACCTTTCGTGAAAACCGAAAAAATTATGTAATAAATGACTTGAAAATGTAATAATAAAATACTCTAAATATTCAGTTTAAAATGTTAAAATATAAGCAACGGGATGAGGTGAATGACTATGTTAACAAACCTAAAATTATTCAACGATAACGATAATCGTACACAAATTATTAATCAATTTTACACAGGATTAAATCAAGAGAATATACACGATGCTGTTATTTCTTTAGAAGAGAGAAAGTATCATGATTTTCCGCATGGTTCAGTATATTTCAAGAATGATTTATCTAATGCTAAACAAGATGAATTAAAATTAAATGAGTCAGATGGTTTATTTATAATTGAAGAGAACGGGTCACAAAAAGGATCCATTATTCCATTACATGAAATCGTGCAATATTTAGCGACAAATAGAGAACGCATTGCACTGGAAAAATCACTGAGTTTAATTCAATTAGAGAACATTATCGATCGTTTAGAATTGACACTTAAATCAGAAGATTTATAATCAAAATAAGAGACCGGGATTAAGAATAGTCCTAGTCTCTTATTTTTTAGAATGGAGTGTTTAAACATGTACGATGCAATAATATTTGATTTTGATGGTACGATAATAGATACAGAAATTAATTTATTTAATACTCTAAATAAACATATTGATCAAAAGAATAACGAAAAGATAAGTTTAGATGAATATAAAGCTTCTATCGGATCAGTATCAGAAGAATTAAATGATAAAATATTAAATGCATTAGGTTCGAAAAAAGCTTTAGAAGAGATGTTTGAAGATCATTATGAAGGTACGAAATCTTTACCTATAAAACCAGTGGTCAAAGAATTAATAGATTATGGTCGTGAAAACCAGAAAAAAATGGGTATAGCAACTAGTAGTTATAAAGCGCATATTATGCCTAACGTACAAAGATTAGAATTGGATCAATATGTCGATGTTATAAAAGGGCGTGAAGATGTTGCGTTTGTTAAACCCAATCCAGAATTATATATTCAAGCAGCACATGATCTTAATGTAGAACCAGATAAGTGTTTAGCAATTGAAGATACGACGAATGGTGCACAAGCTGCAATAGAAGCTGGAATGGATGTAATCGTTATAACGCATGAAATTACAGAAGATTTGAATTTTGATTCATTAAATATTTTAGCGAAGAATTTAGAGGCAGGAGAAATTATCAATCGCTATTTATAATGTGAATATACATTGTATCTTTTTCTAAAATGAAGCGGCGTCATGTTTCGGTGATTTTTAAAGACCTTTGTAAAGTGAGCTTGGTCATAAAAACCATATTCTATAGCTATGTCTGAAATAGATTGATTTGTATTGAATATAAGTGCAACAGTAGCTTCAAACAAATGACATTGCCCATATTGATTGTGATGGTGATGACTTACATAAGAATCGTTAATAGGAATTTTAGAATAGGGTGGCTGTTTAATATCATCTAATAACGTAATGATACTCTTTGAAATGGTCGTCGTTAAATGTTCTTTATGATATGGTGCAAGTATGTTAAGAATGTTTAAGTGATCACTTACTTTATCAAATTTGTATGTTTGAATAATGGGAAAGAAATTTTTGAGTAAGAAATAATCATAGATATTTGAAGCTAATGTATATACCATTAATTTATTAATATTAAGTATACATATTTGACCATTAATTGCATAAATAAAACTATATTCATCAAATGGTACAATGCACAAAAATCCTTTATTCAATGTCATTACGTAATTCGATGTATGATAAAAAATATTGATATAACCGTTTGTGACATATATAATCGATGCGTCTTCATTATGATAAATCCATTTATTTTCGTATGAAATATGGTTGAGAGTAAAATTAAACATCATTGTCACTCCTTCAATATAGCAATTTTGAAAAATAATCAACGTATAGTTTGATTAATGTTATAATTAAAATATTAATGAATTTTAGAGGTGTGTAATGAATAACGAACAATATAAATCCATTGTTTATAAAAAGCTTTGGTTTATAAATAAAAAAGAAAAAAATTTAGCACATGAAAAATTAAACCATCATGCAGATAAAAATTTAATCGATGAATATGGTAAACCAAGTAAATTTGTGAATGAATTTGTTGAAAAAGAAATTATTGATAAAGCAACACCACCAAGTAGTTTGTATAAAGTGATTACGTTAGGTGGCTTATTATTTGGAAATGTCTTAATGGCAGGCATTTTAATAACAGCTGCTTTGTTGATATTGGGGACATTTACTTTATATTTTACAAAACCAATTGGTGAAGCAATAACATTACAAGCCTTATATCTTGTCTTAGGTATTGTACTATTTTATATAGGTTATAAAGGTATCAAATGGGTAAATGCATTCTTTACAAGGCGTTTGCTAATTGCTAGAAGATTTAAAGAATTTTCATAGATTACTGACTAGGGGGTGTTGTAGATGAGCTTGTTATATTTTGATGAATGGCGTGATACACGTGCAACAATAAGATATATTGTTCAAATTATGGGGAAATGTTGTTTAGCTGTGAATACACCTGAACCGTTATATAAGCACGTCATGTTAACAGTTAATCAAGTTGGGTTATCTACAGGCGAATTAAAAAAGGACAATCATACATTTGAAATTAACTTAGATTTAATTGATCAGTTAATAGTCGTTAAAATTGATGAAAAAGAAGAAACTATGATCGTCAAATCAGGACGTACGATTCAAGAATATTATCAATTTATATTTGATACATTGCATGATAACGGCATTGATATCACAATCAATACGAATCCATATAATATTCCATATGAAAAAACGCTAGATAAAGACGATAAAGAAAGAATCTTTAATCCAAAGACTGCATATCATGCATTAAGATTAATGCAGCAAGCTCAATATGATCATTATCAATTTTTACATTCGAGAAATATTAAAGATGTCAAAACAGGTTTGTTTTGGGATAAATTTGATGTAACATCTATTTTTTATGTAGAAGGTAATGATGAGTATACTGTATCACTTTGTTATTACTTTGGAGATAAATATAGAGAGTCTCCTTATTATATTATAAAGATTAATCCTTTTAAACAAGATAAAATCAACTTGAAACAAGTAGAGCCATCATATGCTGAATATAATGGTAAAGATGGAAGCTTTTTAATCTATGAAGAAGATTTAGAAAGTATCATTAGAAGAGATGAAGTACTGCTGACATTCTTTAATAGTGCATACCAAGCATTGTTATCAGGTGTAAGTAGCAAGTTAATATAGAATGACAAATAAAGCCGTTACGCAATTAGTGCGTAACGACTTTTTTAATATTTACAGAAGGATTTTGACTGTAAAGATGATGCTTTTGAAACTGAATGAGTCTTAATGATTCACCGAGTTTCCTACTGATTATAGGATATTCATGATATATGACTTTAGTTTGCTGATTAATTAATAACAATTTAGTGTAATGTTTGTATGCGTCGATATGAACAATGTGTTTGCTGTTAATGAGCATATAATTATAGTTAGATTTTGCGCTTGTTGGAAATAATACGAAATCTTCAGAGGCATAGATGAGAATGGGAAGAAGTTTAGAAATGTTTAAGACATATTTAGCGTAATGTTCTCTTGATTTTAAACTTGCCCCTTCAATTTTTAGTGCGTCATTAATAAGATAGGGGATAGAGTGATTGGTATAAACAGTTGATTGATTTAAATATTCAATTTGGAATCTATAAGCTGAATCATCAGAGTATTTCAGTAATGTCATATTAGGATTGATCAAAGTCATATGTCGCACCTCCTATATAACATGTTACTTGAATTTTGCGAAAAAATATTGTAATTTTTGAAGAAATATTTGTAATTAAATTAAAAAATGTGATTTCAATTTACGTCGCGCATTTTTACGATAATACTTAATGGAGGATTCACTTTTATTTAAATATATCGCAATTTCTTGGGTTGAGAAACCTTGTAATGTTAGTTTTAACCACATGAGTTCATCTTGTGATAAAATTTCTAACATACTAAACGTTTCAAATTGATGAGTTTGAATGAAGCTTTGATCTAACATTTCATGATTTGAAGTGGGTAATATACGATATGAATCTTTACTTTGTTTTCTTATACAGTCAATGAGGTAATATTTTAATTTAGTATATAAATATTTATCTAGTGAAGCGGTCTTTGAAAAATCATAACGCTCTATTTCAGTCCATAGTTTAATTAATAATAGTTGATAATAATCTTCGTAACCATATTTGATTTGATATCGTTGTAGTAAATAATGAATCATATTTTTATATTGGTTATAGTAATGTTCAAATTTGTGTTGTTTCATGTTGTCCTCTTTGGTGAGCATGCACACGGTTATTTCCGGATAAACGTATTGTAAATAATTAAGAAGTACATTAAAAATTAACAATATACCATAAAATAGAGCAAACTTTAAAATATACCACAATTCATGAGATTATTTTAAAAAATAAAGACTTTATCTTTAAAAATAACTTATAAAAACATAGATTGAAATGATTTACATTTTCACTTCAAACGTGTATATTTGGATATATATATGGACATATGTTTTATTGGGGCAAAGATTAGGAGGCTCATCATATGGATTACGAACATCTAAATTTAGAACACTTTTTTGCAAGAAATAATGACTTGAATACGATAAGAGATAACGCAGATTTTGTAATGATTAACAACGTAAACAGATTTATGAATTATAGAAATGGCGAAGAAGAGGGTACAATCAATTTAAGCCACTATAACTATAAGAATAGATCAGCGGCAATGTCATTTATATTTATGAATTATTCAACTTATAAATAAGCAAACATACTTTCAAAGCATGTTTGCTTTTTTTGTTGAAATATAATAGTAATTAAAACGTAACATTCTTATTTTTGAATAATAAGTCCTTATCCTATAGAATATAAAGAGTAAACTTTAATACAATTGTAAAAATTAGGTAATAAATTATAATTGATGGTGGTTTACAAATTTAGAGGTGAAACGATGAAAAATGCCAGGCTAGAAACCATTAAAAATTTAGTCATATTATCAATAGTCTTGTTAGTTATTGTTGGCCTGTTTTATTATTTGATTTCAGATCATTTAAAATTTTATGAAGTAGATAAACAAGAAGATAATGTAGAAGTCCCATTAACTTTAAGTAAAGCAGTAAATAAACAATATAAAAATGATACGAAAATGCAAGTAGCAACAGAGTCAGGCAATTGGAAAAATGCAACACGAAGCGAAATTTATGAAGTGATGGATGTAGAAAAAATCTTAAATGATAAAAAACAAGTATATCAATTCTTGAACTTATCAGAGTATCAAGGAATTGAAGAAAAACGAATTCATCATATGTTAAGAAAACAAGAAGTATTAGAAAATTATACAACAGAATTTTTAAATGCTGCTAAGAAAGAGCATGTCAATGAAGTGTATTTAATTTCTCACGCTATTTTAGAAACAGGTAATAACAAAAGTGAATTAGCAAATGGTGTCATGTTAACCGACAAAGGGAAAGTAACTAAATCTAAAGAAGAATCAGATGGTAAAAAGTATTATAACTTTTATGGTGTCGGTGCTTTAGACAGTGATCCTATCGGAACAGGCGCAAATTACGCTAAAAAAAGAGGCTGGGATACACCTCAAAAAGCCATATCAGGTGGCGCGAAATTTATACATGATCATTATTTATCAAACCCAGAACAAAATACATTATATAGTATGAGATGGAACCCAGAGAAACCTGGCATACATCAATACGCAACAGATATCAAATGGGCACAAAGTAATGCACGTATAATAGCAGATTTCTATAATGAACTTAAAACAGAAGGAAAGTACTATATCGTATATAAATACCAAGATACAGATAAGTCACTTTCAATCAAAGCATTAGATGAAAAATTAGATAAACAAGAAGAAAAATAGTGATTAAGAAGACTCGAGACACATGTTTCGAGTCTTTTTTGTGAAATGAGTATAGAAGTAGTCGTAATGGAAGACTGTTATAAGCAGTTTTAGTAAGAAGTGCAAATACTGGTGTCGTTATAAGCAGATTTGGTGAGAAGTGTAAATACTGGTGTCGTTAAAAGCAGTTTTGGCAAGAAGTGCAAATACTGGTGTCGTTATAAGCAGATTTGGTGAGAAGTGTAAATACTGAGTGTGTTAGTAACACTTCAGTCGAGTTTTGTAATTAAGGCTTTCCATAGTAACATTTCGGCTGAGTTTTGTAATTATAGCCGTCCATAGTTACATTTCAGTCGAGTTTTGTAATTAAGGCCATCCATAGTAACACTTCGGCTGACTTTTGTAACTAACACCCCCGTTATGAACAAGTTTGGCGAGAAGTGTTCACAAGGCACCTGTCCAAATCAAAAAAGACTCGAGGCATTTACCTCGAGTCTTTACTAATTATGATGCTTTATCTGAACTGTTAGATGAACTACTGCTTGATGAGCTAGATGATCCGCCTTGTAAGTCTTCTATCTTTTTAGCGTCTTTTGCTTCATCTGGAATCTTAATTTCATCAATTTCGTTTAACTTATTATAAGTGACGTTTGTCTTCATATCAGCAGTTTCGTCATCTTTAGTTAATTTAGCATTTAATTTGTATGAATCAATTTGATTATCTTTATTTACTTTCAATATAGCGTTACCTTTAACTTTATCAACTTGTGATTCAAATTGCTCTAGTTGATCTTTGTTACCTGAGGCGTTTGCTAATTTAGTGAAATCTTCTTTGTTTTTGATGTCATATGTAAGTTCATATCCATCGTCAACTTTCTTAGCTTTCGCATCTTTAAAAGCACTTAAAGTTTTAGCGTATTTTTCATAATTTAATTGATCTAGAGAACTATCGATATTCATATTTTCTACTTGAGAAGATAAGTCTACCCATTGGTCATCTACTTTAGCAATCATTTTATCGCCTTGTACATAAATTGACATTTTCTGACCAGCTTGGTCCATATCTAATTTTGCTGTTTCTTTTTCATCAACATCCATGCCAACTTCTACAGTTTGACTATCTTCGCCTTTAGCAGAAACTTCGATTTTGTTATCAGTGTGATAGCTTTTAACATCTTTAGCATTGCTTTGTAAGTCTTTTACGACTTGACTAGAACTTTTAGTGTCATCTTTCTTTTCTGATTTTGTATCAGAATCTGAACTGTCTGATCCATTCCCACATGCTGCTAAAATAAGTGTTGATGATAAAAATAAACTTCCAAGTATTCTATATTTCATATTACTTCCTCCTTTGTTTTAACTATACTAACACTATGCAATTCATAATAGCAAAAAATTATATAATTACATAAGTTATTAATGTAAATTATTTAAGTTTTTTCTTAGGTGAAAGTATTAAAATAACAATAGTTGATACAATTACTTTTAATATAAATTTCATTTAATATCACTCCGAAAGTGTTTGAGGTTGTGGACCTTTTTGCTTTCTCTTTGTTGGGTCTAATTTCTTTTCAATAAAGCCTAATATTAAATCACTTAGTACTGCTAGTAAAGCGGTAGGGATTGCACCGGCTAAAATAAGTGATGTACCATCAGTAGCGTTTGTACCTCTAATAATGATATCACCAAGTGTAGACGATCCAATAAATGATCCGATTGCAGTAACACCAATTGCAATAACGAATGCGATTCTTATACCACCAATCATTACTGATAACGAAAGGGGAAGTTCAACCATCGTTAAGATTTGACGTGATGTCATACCCATACCTTTACCAGCATCTTTAATACTTGAACTTACGTTATTAATACCCGTATACGTATTTTTGATAATCGGTAACAACGCGTATAAGAATACTGTCATTACAACAGTGTTTGAACCAAGTCCCATCACAAGCATTAATATCGCAAGTAGGGCAAGTGCTGGGATTGTTTGAATAATATTAGCTAGCGAAATGACAAAGCCAGATAATTTAGAATATCTAGCAATGAAAATGCCTACTGGTATACCTATTATAACCGCAAATAACACACCATAAACAGAAATAAGTAAATGAGTTAGGAAAAGTTGAAATATATATCCACCATTTGTTGCGTAATAATCGACTAATTGTGACCATACATGATTATCAACCACTATTTCTCACCATCCTTTTCATCGTCAAAATAATTGTGCTTTTTAAGGAATTCCTCAGCTACTACAGCAGGTTCTTTAAGGTTATTATCTGCTTCGTAGTTTAATTTTTGCATTTGTTCTGTAGAGATTTTTCCTCTTAATTTATTCATTGCGCGATCAACGTAAGGTTTTTCTTTAATTAAAGATTTTGTAACTAATGGACTTGCATCGTAAGGAGGGAAGAAATTCAAGTCATCTTCAAGCACAACTAAATCATAGCTCGCAATTCTTCCGTCTGTTGTATAACCTAATACAACGTCCATTTTACCTGTGTTTAACGCATCATATACAAGGCCAATTTGCATTGGACGAGTACGTTTAAAATCGAAACCATATTTTTCTTTAAATGCTGGGTATCCATCTCCAGGACGTTTCATCCAAGATGAGTCAACGCCAGCTTCTAATTTATTTGATACTTTTTTCATGTCTGAAACTTTTTTCAGATTGTATTTCTTAGCTGTTTCTTTCGTAACCATCATGGCATAAGTGTTTTCAAAACCATATGAACCATACCATTTTTGGTCATAATCTTTATCGAATGCATCTCTCACTACTTTTAAAGCTTTTTTAGGATCAGTGATAGGATCTTTACCCAATGCACCTGTTAAATCAGTTCCCGTATATCTAGCACTTGAAATGTTAACATCTCCACTATTTTGAGCATTAAATGTAACAGTTGATGATCCTAAATTATTGATAAGCTGTATATTATTTTCTTTTACGTTATCTTTTTTAGCTTCATGTTCTATCATCAATTTATCAATATGTCCCATAATTTGTGATTCACTTGTATTTTGCATACCTATTTTTATTGAGTTTTCATCACCTGAAGCGCCAAGAAAAGGTAATGAACATCCAGATAAAATGACAGATAAAGCCATGATAGGCAATAACAATTTAAAATATCTATTCATGTTTATATTTCCTCCTTATCTTGAAACTTTTAACCCTTTAGGTGTAACCCATAGTTCAACTTTAGAAAGTACAAAGTCCATAATAAGCGCGATTAATGTAACACTTATGGCACCGCCAATAATTAAATCAGGTTGGTATAAGTTCAAACCATTAAAGATAAAGTCACCTAAACCACCAGCACCAATGAAACTTGCTAATGTTGCCCAACTGATTGCATAAACACTTGATAAACGAACGCCACTCATAATGACTGATATTGCAAGTGGTAATTCAATCATGAACATTTCTTGGAATTTTGTCATACCCATACTTAGTCCAGCTGCTTTAACATTTTTATCAACATTATTAATGCCGATATATGTGTTGTTTAAAATCGGTAATAAGATATAAATAAATAATGCTAAAATGGCAGGTAATTTACCAACACCTAAGAAAGGAATCATAAGTGCTAATACTGCTAATGACGGAACGGTTTGTAGAACACTTGCAATAGATAATACGACTTTGGCTAACTTTTTAGTTCGTGTTAATAAAATGCCAAGTGGTATCGCTACGATCATTGCTAAAAGTAAAGCTAATAATGAAATATAGAAGTGTTCCAGTGTCTTCTGAAGTAGTTCGTTTCCGTTAACTTGTAAGAATTCAATCACTATTTTTCACTCCTTATTTGATATCACTTTTTTCAGTTGCTTCTGTTTCCTCGGTTTGTCCCCATATAGAATCGTAAACAATATCTACTAAGCTTGCTCTTGTTATAACACCTTTTATGTAATATTGTTCATCAACAACAGGGATTAATCTCACATTTCGTTTTAAAATTGTACGAACAGAGTCTTGAAGCATCGTACCTGTCTTAACTGTATAAATATCTCGATGCATAATATCGATAATGTCTGATTTTTTACGATATCCTTCGTTTAAATCTTCAATATCTATATATCCGACAAGTTTACCTTTTACATTTGTAATAAATAGCGTATCTACACGTCTCTCTCTCATAATCGAAACAGCTTCGTCTATTGTCTTCTCAGAAGTGATGGCAATTGGATCTTTCATTGCATCATCAACAACACGTATGTTAGGTCTATCTTGAATAAGTCTGTTTTGACCGATAAACTCGCGTACAAAATCATTAGCTGGATTTTTTAAAATATTGTTTGGTGAATCAAATTGAATGATTTCACCTTGAGACATAATACAAATTCTATCTGCCAATTTAATCGCTTCATCCATATCGTGCGTTACAAATATAATGGTTTTACCAAGTTTTTGTTGAAGTGTCTTTACAAGGTCTTGCAATGTATCTCTTGTAATAGGGTCTAAAGCACCAAATGGTTCGTCCATTAAAATGATATCTTGGTCTGCTGCAAGTGCTCTTACAACACCAATACGTTGTTGTTGTCCACCAGATAATTGAGATGGGTATAAATCTAAATATGATTCTGGTAAGTCTACTAATTTGATAAGTTCTTTAGCTTTTTTCTCTTTTTCTTCTTTAGTCCATTTAAGTAATTTAGGTACTAAAACGATATTTTCACGTATCGTCATATGTGGCATTAAACCAATTTGTTGAATGACATAACCTATATTTCTTCTTAAATTAACTGGATTCATCTTGCTTAAATCTTTCCCGTCAAGCGTAATTGTCCCGCTAGTTGGCTCTATCATGCGGTTAATCATTCTTAAAGCAGTTGTCTTCCCGCTACCACTCGTACCGATAAAAGCGATAAATTCACCAGATTCAATTTTCATATTGATGCTGTCTACGGCTTTTTTTCCGCCACGATAAACTTTAGTTAAGTCTTGGATTGATAACATAATACTTCTCCTTTTTTTGAAATTTATAATAATGACGTTTATTATTATAACACAATAGTTGCATAATTATGAAAATCGCCCAAATCGTGTAATTTATGTTTATTGTTATTTAAAAAAAGGAATAAATAAAAAAAGTGTGAATGAGACTAATGTTATATATAAAGACATGTTATGTTTTCCACATGTATAATAGATTTATAAAATTGAATGATTTTTGCATATTATGCATTGAGAGATTTGGAGGGGTACAATTTGAAAGTAGCAATAATAGGAATGGGAACTGCTGGTGTTAGTACATTAAACCAATTAGCAAAACATAAAAAATTCAAAAAAATTACGGTTGATATATTTGATAGTGTCGAAGATATGGGTATGGGTAAGCCATTTCAAAATGATAGTGATCGATTACTCATTAACTTACCAGCTAATCAAATGTCTTTAAGTCCAGATGATACGAAAGATTTTAAGAAATGGTATAAGAAAAATGATGATTTTGACTATGGTAAAGCGAAATATTTACCAAGATTAGTATTTGGCCATTATATGAAGTCTATTTTAAATGACTTATTAAATAAACACGATAATATATTCGTACATAAGCATAAAGTTGATAGTTGCTATGTCGAAGAAATTAAAGATGAAAGAGGACAATATAAAATAGATGTCTGCTATATAGAAGATGATGAAGCGGTATGCCAAAAGTATGACTATGTCTTTTTGACTATTGGTACTTTACCTTATAAAGATCCGTACAATTTATCTGGATTAAAAGGGTATATTGAATCACCATATCCAACAATTAAAGCATTACGTGATGTTAAAGAAAATGATGATATTGCGATAATTGGAACAGGACTTAGTTCAATAGATGTCATTAGATTTGTAATGGAAAATCATAAACAACTTCCAATAACTGTAGCTTCAAGACATGCTCAATTTCCGACAGTTAGAGGTATTAAACATGAAATCAATTTGAAGTATATTACGAAAGATTCAATAGAAAAGTTAAAAAAGACGCATAAAGGTATCGCACCATTAAAAGAAATAGAAAACCTCTTTGCGAAAGAATGTGAATATCAAAATATTAACTTGAAAAAAATGCTTTATCGATTTAAAAAAGATAATGTAGCGAATATGAAATATGATTTAAGACATGAAGATGAAGTAGGGCATTTTCAATCATTTGTTGAAGAAGTAAAACATCATATGATTCCTGTATGGAATGCCATGACAATCGATGATAAAACGACATTTTTAGAAAAGTATGGACATCACTTTAAACGTAATGCGAATCCTATGCCTCAATCATCAGCTAAGCAATTAATCGAATGGATTGAAAATGGAGACATTGTCGTTAAAGAAGGATTAGAAAATGTACGAAAATATTACGGTAAATTTAGAATTAAATATGAAGGCGAACAAGAAGAAACAAGTTATCATTATGTTATTAATGCGACTGGTCCTAAAAAACATTTATCAGAATTGACAGAAGAAGAGCATTTTATTAAAGGATTAGAGAACAAGCAAATTATAGCTGCACATCCATTTGGAGGTATTCTAGTGATGCCATATTCAAATGAAGTTATTAGTCCTAAATTCGGTACAATGCCAAATTTAAAAGTGATTGGACAATTAACAAGTGGTGTTAATTTTGATGTAAATGGCGTTTCATTATTAGTCGATCAATCCGTAAGAGCCGTAAATGATTTATACGTTGAATTAGAAGAAAGAAAAAAAGTTAAAAAGGCGAAATCTAAAAAGAAATAGTATAAAGGAAGTTGAAATGTAAGCTTGAGACAGTGTTTAATGTCTCAAGCTAATTTTTATGTGTGAGGGTGATGGGGCGTTAAAAGCAGTTTTGGTACAAAGTGCAAATACTGGGGTCGTTATTAGCAAGTTTGGAAACAAGTGCAAATACTGATGTCGTTAGAAGCAGTTCTGTCTGAAAGTACAAATAAGAATACAGTATTAACACTTCTGAGTAGTTTTGTAATTAAGGTCGTCCATAGTAACACTTCGGCCGAGTTTTGTAACTATGGATATCCTTAGTAACATTTCAGGCGAGTTTTGTAACTAAGTGCCCTCGTTATGAACAAGTTTAGTCAAAAGTGTTCACAACGCCCGTCGTTATCAGCATTTTAAAACCATCACACAAATACTAACTATATAAATTTAACTTCTTCATTTGTAATTCTTAGTGAAATGGTATAGAATGATGTCATCAGTGATTACTGATATATAATTTAATAATATATTCTTTCGGGGCAGGGTGAAATTCCCAACCGGCGGTATAATAGCCCGCGACCCATAAGTGAATTTTCATTTATGGCTGATTCAGTAACATTCTGAAGCCGACAGTATAGTCTGGATGGGAGAAAGAATAGACGACAGCGTATGCTATACGCTTATTTCGTTATACTTAAAATGTTAAAGTCTTTTTTCATAAAAGGCTTATTTCGTGATACATTTTTACTCCCAACCACCGAAAAGTGATTTTCGGTGGTTTTTATTTTTAGGAGGTAAAGAAATGAATCAATATTTAGATTTTGCAATTGATTTAGCTGAACGTGTACAAGGACAGACGGGTACGAATCCTTCTGTTGGTGCAGTTATTGTTAAAGATCATAAAATCATAGGTTTTGGTGCACATTTAAAAAAGGGTGAAGCACATGCTGAAATACAAGCTTTAAAAATGGCAGGTGAAGAAGCTCAAGGTGCAACAATATATGTTTCTTTAGAACCTTGTTCACATTATGGTTTAACACCACCTTGTGCCGAAGCGATTATCGATAACGGTATTCAATCAGTTGTATATGCAGTCAAAGATGGTTCTCTTAAAAATAGTGGTCATGAAATGTTGTACGAAGCTGGAATAGATGTAAAACATGAGCCTTCTAAAAGAGCAGAAGACTTATATGAGGCATTTTTTCATCAACAACAAACGAAATTACCATTTATTACTTTGAAAATTTCTACGAGTCTAGATGGTAAAGTTGCGACAGATTACAAAGAAAGTAAATGGATTACATCTAAAGAAGTTAAACAAGATGTATTAAAATTGCGCTCACAACATGATGCAATTATTACAGGTGGGATGACAGTTCGTGAAGATAATCCATTATTAACTACTCGTAATCCCAATTTAAGTAATCCAACTAGAATTGTTTTAACAGAGCAATCACACTTTGGTGGTGATTATGAAATATTCAAAGATGAAGATAATCCTGTTATTGTTGTAACGAGTTCGGAATCATTTCACACGTATGAGAACCAGCATATTAAAGTTAAGAACAGTGATTTATCAAATTTAAAAACGATTATAAAAGATTTATATGAAGATGGATATGCTCAAGTGATGGTTGAAGCAGGTCCTAAACTTGTAAGTCAGTTTATTGAACAAGACTTAGTAGACCAATTAATTATTTATCAAGCCCCGAAGATGATTGGTGGTCAAGGAAAATATCAATATTATCAAACGCAAGATATCGTTCCTTTATCCAATAGTAAATTATTTCAAATTATATCAACAGAAATCATTGGTGGAGATCTTAAAATAACATTAAGAAAGAAGTGACAAGATGTTCACAGGACTCATTGAAACAGTTGGTGTAATCAAGAATACAAGCACAAACCAAGGCGTTAAAACATTAACAATTGAAGCCACTGAAATAATGGATGATTTATCTTTAGGTGATTCCGTTGCTGTTAATGGTGTTTGTCTGACCGTTACTGAGAAAGCAAGTTCTTGTTTTAAAGTGGAAGTGATTACTGGAACAATCTCAGTAACTTATTTAGAACATTTGAAAATGAATGACAAAGTAAATCTTGAAAGAGCGATGTTAGCAAATGGAAGATTTGGTGGTCATTTTGTAAGTGGGCATGTAGATGGTCAAGGCATTATTAAACATATTTCAAAGAGACAAGATGAATGGATTATTGAAATATCTACAGAAGCGCATTTATTAAATCAAATGATTGATAAAGGATCTATCACAGTTGATGGTGTTAGTTTGACAATTTTTAAATTATATCCTCAAAAATTTGAAATTCATTTAATTCCTGAAACGAGAGATCGAACAATCTTTGTTAATAAGAAACAAGGTGACAGTGTACATATTGAAACGGATTTGTTATTTAAATATGTGCAGAAAGCAACAGGACAAAATCATTCAAATTTATCCGAAGAGAAATTACTTAATCTAGGATTTTAGGAGGCTATAACATGTTTGATAACGTAGAAGATGCCATACAAGAACTTAAAAGTGGTAAACCGATTATTGTAGTAGATGATGAAGATAGAGAAAATGAAGGTGACCTTGTCGCAATTTCTGAGTATTTAACAGCTGAAACGATTAATTTTATGGCTACACATGCAAGAGGTTTAATCTGTGCACCGATAAGCAGCGAAATTGCCCAACAATTTGGTTTGAAATTGATGACTGAAACGGGTGATAAATATAAGACTGCATTTACTGTAAGTATTGATCATGCATCAAGTACGACAGGTATAAGTGCTTTTGAAAGAGCGGATACGATTAAAGCATTAATTAATGAAACGTCACCAACAGCATTCGTTCAACCAGGTCATGTATTTCCATTAATAGCTAAAGACAATGGTGTTCTTGAAAGAATAGGTCATACAGAAGCTTGTGTTGATTTAGCGAAACTTTCTGGAGCGAAACCAGCTGGTGCTATTTGTGAAATTATGAATGATGATGGCACGATGGCTCGTAGAGATGATTTATATCAATTTAAACGTAAACATGGTTTGTTAATGATAACGATTGATGAACTTGTAAAGTATAGAAAACGTCATGATCAAATTATTCATCTTGAATCTAAAGTTAAGTTGCCAACTTCATATGGTGAATTTGATATGTACGGCTTTACATCGCAATTAGATGATAAAGAATATATTGTCATTAGTTCAGGAGAAATTAAAGATGGTATGAATGTACGTATTCATTCTGAATGTGTGACAGGTGATATTTTCCATAGTGCTAGATGCGATTGTGGAGAACAGCTTGAATATTCAATGAAATACATTCAAGAACATGGTGGCATGATTTTGTACTTACCTCAAGAAGGTAGAGGAATAGGACTGATCAATAAACTTAAAGCATATGAACTTATTGAACAAGGTTATGACACGATTACAGCTAATGAAGCTTTAGGCTTCGAAGCGGATTTAAGAGATTATACTGAAGCGAGTCAGATTTTGAAATACTTTAATATAGAAGAAATTCAACTCATCAGTAATAATCCAGATAAATTTAATCAATTACAAGTTTTAGGTATACGTGTTTCTAATAGAGTTCCAGTTGTCATTGAACCGAATGAAACAAATGAATCATATATCAATACTAAAAAGCATGAAATGGGTCATTTAATATAAAATAGAATGGAGTTTTTAAAATGAAATTTGAAGGTAAAATGGATGGATCACAATTAAAAGTAGCAATCGTCGTGAGTAGATTTAACGATTTTATAACAGGTCGTTTATTAGATGGTGCTAAAGATACTTTAATTAGACATAACGTGGATGAAGAAAATGTTCATGTAGCATATGTACCAGGCGCGTATGAAATTCCTTTAGTAGCTAAAAAATTAGCGAAGTCAGGGAAATACGATGCGGTCGTAACATTAGGCTGTGTAATTAGAGGGGCGACTACACATTATGATTATGTATGTAATGAAGTTGCAAAAGGTATTTCTAAAGTAAATGATGAAACAGATGTACCTGTAATATTTGGAATCGTAACAACAGAAACAATTGAACAAGCGATTGAAAGAGCAGGAACAAAAGCAGGTAATAAAGGTGGAGATGCTGCCTTAGCTGCAATTGAAATGGCAAACTTACTTAAAAATATTGAAACACAAATATAAAAACAAAGAAGCCAGGACAAGCGTTCTGGCTTCTTATGTATTATTTTTTCTTCGCTTTAGCGATTCCGCCTATACTTAATAAGGTTAAGCCAGCTATTACACTAGCTCCGATAGCAATTTTTCCTTTATTCTTTTCACTAAAGATATCTAATAACATTAAATTAATATTTTGTGGTCTTTCTGCTAATCTTCTCATGAAGTAACCGAACCAATCTTCCCCAAATGGCACGTACATACAGAAATTATAGCCTTCATTAGCGATTTGATATGCATAATCTGTTCTAAAACCATATAACATTTGGAATTCAAATGAATCTCTTGAGATGTTATGATCTTTAACAAATTGTTTAACATGATTAATAACATTATGATCGTGTGTTGCAATTGAAGTGAATGCTTTAGCAGTTAATAATCTTTTTTCAATCAATGCTATATAATTTTTGTCAATTTCTTCTTTAGTTTGATAAGCAATATGAGGTGCTTCCTTATATGCACCTTTAACTAATCGTAATCGCACATCATCGTATTTATCCATAATATTCATAGCATCAAATAAGTATGCTTGAATAACAGTCCCTACATTTTTGAATTCACCCTTAAGTTTATCAACTATTTCCGTAATACCAACTAAATCTTCATATTTTTCAGCATCTATGTTCACAAATGTATTTCCGTATTCATGAGCTTTTAACAAAATTTCTCTCGTATTTTGATAAGCAAACTCTCTATCAATATTGAGACCTAATTGTGTAAGCTTAATCGAAACATGCGCATCAATATTAGCATTGTAGTTTCTTCGCATAATTTCAACAATATTTTGTTGAGCTTCTAAAGCTTCTTGACGTGATGTTACGAATTCCCCTAAATTATCTAACGTACATGAAATTCCCTTCATATTTAATCTTTCAACTGTATCGATTGTTGAATCAATATCAACGCCCGCTACGACCTTGTTTGCACCTAGTGCAGGACCCATTTTCTTAGCTGATTCATTCATGAATTTGTTGTTAGATAATGCAATAAAAAAATCTTTTACGACAGGCATAGCAAGTCCTCCTTAAATATATATATTCATTTAATTTATTTTATCATGGAAATACAAATTTAGTTAAGCGTTTACATTTTTAATATAATGTAAAATTATACTAATTGTGAATTATGACACGAAAAAGAACGCCCCCGCAAGGCGTTCCATAATATTGACAATATTTTGTCCGAAATAAGAAAATATATACACGTATATTAATGTAGTTTAATTGGATTTGTATAATGCGTTTGAACAATTAAATCTTAAACGTATTTAGGACTTTTTCCATATTTGTTTGGAGCTTTATTTCCCTCACTACATGCCATAAGCAGAATTGCAAGATTTAAAAATAAACAAATAATCAATAAGACGGCATATAGTACAGTCATAGAAGTACTTGTAACTGAATCTTTAAATAAACTATATAAAATATCTAAAATAAAAGTAAGTGCATATGTAATAGTAGGAAATATCATTGTCATATTTAAATCATGGAATCTTCTACTAGTTACTGAAATAGAAGCAATAAATGTTGCAATATTAAATATGCTAGAAACAATAACTGTAATAAGCGCAGGAATAGGTAGTACTGTAATTAATAGATTACCTAGCATAGTGATAATGATTGTAGCAAGTATTGGATACCAAAATTCTTTACGTCTAGATCGACCGTGAATATTAAATGCATTTAACCAAAAAAGTTTGTAGTAATGCAGCATATTAAATCCCTCCAATAATTCTTTTCTAAGATATTATTAATACTATTATATACATAAATGGATAAAAAAGGTATTTATATTGTAAAAAAGAAACTGATTGGGAAAATCAGTTTCTTTTTTAATTCATTATTATTTAAATTTTTTTAATATTGCTTATTATGGTTTAGGGGGTGGATTGATTGACTTGCTCATAGTTTGGTGAAATGGGTTCTGCTGCTATGCTAATTGCATGTGGTAGAAATGTGAATATAAACAAAGAAATAATTATTTTTTTAAAGAAATGCATTTTATCATGCTCCTTTAAAGGCGTCTTATGTTACATCTTTAAAGTAACACGACAATATGAATTGATTGCTAATTCAATGTAAAGATTTAATGGCTATTAATGTTAATTTTATGTTAAGGAAAGCAATGAATCTTTAAAATATCTTAATAATTATAGCTGGTTTATCGTGATACAATTAATGTATTAGAAATGACTGTAAAGGAGAAATCGGGATGTTTAGGGATATGGCATTTTATATGTTTGGGAAACCTTTAGATAGTTTCGTGCAATTGTTTATTTTTGAGCCAATTGTGATTGGTATTATAGCAATTTTAGTGGCGATGATTACTAAAAAGTCATGGACAGTTTTTGTTACAATCATTGCTTTAAATATTATTGATAATTTCTTACTCGTTAACTACCACTTTAGTGGGGCAGATATAGGCACAATATTAGTTCAGAATGTTGTCTTCTTCTTTGAGAAGTTCTTCTCAATGTTTTATGAAATTATTATCGCTTATATCGTTGTAAAATTACCGTTTATGCATAGCAAATTTAAAATAGCGTAACAAAAAAGGATTGGGACATTGCGTCTCAATCCTTTTTATTATTTATTGATCTGCTTTATAAATCTCAGCTTTTTCAATATAAGATGCATTGATTCTTTTTAATTCATTATAGTCATCTTCTGTCAGTTCTCTAATGACTTTTGCAGGACGACCAAATGCTAACGTATGTGGTGGGATTTTCTTTCCTGGTGGAACGAGTGATCCAGCACCGATAAATGCATATTCTCCAATTTCTGCACCGTCAAGAATTGTTGAATCCATTCCGATTAACGCGTGCTTGCGAATAATACTAGAATGTAATGTCACTTTATGACCAATTGTTACAAAATTTTCTATTATAAGTGGTTGATTAGGGCTTTGGTGTAAACAACACAAATCTTGGATATTAACACCTTCACCTATAATTGTAGGGGCAACATCACCTCTAATAACTGAGTTGAACCATACTGAGCTTTTAGGACCGATTGTAATATCACCAATTAAAGTTGCATTTTCAGCAATATAACAGCTTTGATCGATTTGTGGTTTTTGACCTTTAAAAGATTTAATCATTCAAGATTCTCCATTCTTTTGAAAAATTTTGTTATACTAAGTTTAACAAAAAAGTAGCTATATAGGTAAAAGGAGTAATATATTATGTGGAAATGGGAAACTGAGAAAGAAGCTAAAGGAATTGTAGTAATTGTACATAATATGCTAGAACATACAGGAAGATACGCATACGTAATCACTAAGCTACGACGAGAAGGTTACCATGTTATTATGGGTGACTTAAAAGGACAAGGACAAACTTCCCGTGTACATAGAGGACATGTTGATAAATTTGAAGAATACCATGAACAAGTACTTGAATGGATATCTATTGCAGAAGAATATCACTTACCAGTATTTACGTTAGGTGTTGGTTTAGGTGGCCTTATTCTTCTTAATTTATTAGAAAAAGTAGATTTAAAAGTTGAAGGCGTACTATTGATTTCACCATTAGTTGCTTTTCAACAAAATATTTCAACAAGACGTAATTTCTTAGCTTCAAGTTTCGGTACAGTTGCGAAAGATGCTAAGTTTGATACGGGCATTAAAGTAGAAAGCTTAACAAGAAACAAAGAAGTAATAGATGATACGAATAAAGATGCTTTAATGTTAAATAAAGTGAGTTACCACTGGTACAAGACTATCTTAGAAACAATGAAAGCAACAATGGAAAATATTCACCACATATCTCCAATTCCTACATTACTTATGCTAGGTACAGAAGATAAAATAGTAGATACAGAATCAATTCGTCAAATCGGTAAAACAATCAATACTAACGAATTATATTTTAAAGCTTGGCACGGACTTAATCATGAAGTACATAATGAACCAGAACGCGAAAATGTAATGAAATATATCATATCATTTATGAATAATCGCATTCACTACGTAGGATTACTTATTGATGATGAAACTGAATAATTTATAAAATATAATGCAAACAAGCTTAAACGATACTATATCGGGTATATAACCCATATAGAGAGCGTTGGAGGCGAGTTTATGACAGAAAAAGTAAATAACGTAAGTGACTTAATTTTATTAGATGATATCCAAAAAAATATAAATATTATTTTTTATAAAATTGAAGAAAAGTTTGATATAGAAAAAGAAGAGTTTCTTACATTAATCATGTTATGGAATAACGGATCGATGAGTTTGAAAGAGTTGGATGGTTATATAGATATTAAGCCATACAAACGAACAAGATTATACAATAACCTTGTGAAAAAAGGATGGATTAATAAAGTGCGCCCAGAGAATGATGAAAGAACTGTAATTGTTGAAGTGAATAAAGACTTCGAAGACAAGAAAGATGCAATTATCGATTTCGCTTGTGAAGAAATCAAAAATAGAAAAGAACATTTTGAAAAACAATTTGAGTCAATCGTTAATACTTGTAATATTTAATTAAAACGCAAACCTGTTGAGTAGGTTTGCGTTTTGTCATTAGATTGTGAAAGATGTGAGTTAAAGAGGGAATAAACACTCGAGATTGTGAAAGATGTGAGTTAAAGGTGAAGTAAACACACGAGTCGTGACTTAAGTATTGAATAAAGCCAAGAGATGAACCAAGTCATGGCTTAAGTATTGAATAAAGCCAAGAGATGATCCAAGTCATGGCTTAAGTAGAGAGTAAAGCCAAGAAATGAACCAAGTCATGGCTTAAGTGCTGAATAAAGCCAAGAGATGATCCAAGTCATGGCTTAAGTATTGAATAAAGCCAAGAGATTGACCAAGTCGTGGCTTAAGTAGAGAGTAAAGCCAAGAAATGAACCAAGTCGTGGCTTAAGTAGAGAGTAAAGCCAAGAGATTGACCAAGTCGTGGCTTAAGTAGAGAGTAAAGCCAAGAAATTGACCAAGTCGTGGCTTAACCACCGGATATATCCAAAAACCTCCAATATCACATAAAAAACGCAAACCCATTCCCAAGGTTTGCGTTCTGTCATTTCACTCATTTTTATCTTTTTTCAATTGCTATTATATATGGTGGATTGTTTTTTTGATTTATAAATTGATAGTGGAGCACGTGTGCTGATTGTTGATCTATTGAACTAACATGATTGATGACTTCGTTAGATTCTATCTGTCCTTCTGGGTGTCCTGGATATACGACTAATACGATGATGCCATTTTTACTTGTCATTTCGAATAGACTTTCAATTGCTTTAATTGTTGTCGGTGCATTCGTTGTAATATGTTTATCGCCTTTTGGTAAATAGCCTAAATTAAATATTGATGCGTCTATTTGCTCATGACGTTCTTTTATTATAGGTGCTGCATTTTCGTGACCTGTTTGATAATAATGAATATTACTATATGCTTCTGTTTTGATTTTAGTATTATTAATGGCTTCTTCTTGTATATCAAACGCGTATACTTCGCCGTTTGGAACTTGATTAGCAAGGAAAAGTGTATCGTTGCCATTCCCACATGTTGCATCAACTACGATACTTTTATCCGTTATATGTGTTGCTATTAAATCTCTTGCGAATGGTAAGATTCCTTGAACAATCATTTTTGAACTTGTTCTGCTTTCTTGAATTTAGATCCTTGCATTGTGCCACGTTCTTTAAGTTCATTGTCTATAGCATTAAGGACTTCCCATTTATTTACACTCCACATAGGTCCAACCATTAAATCGATAGGGCCATCACCTGTAATACGATGAATGATCATTTCTTCTGGTAAAATTTCTAATTGGTCACAAACGAGTTGCGTATAATTATCTTGAGTCATGAATTCAAGCATACCTTTTTCGTATTGTTTAACCATTGGTGTACCTTTAAGTAGGTGTAACAAATGAATTTTAATCCCTTGAACGTCCATTTGTGCGACTTCTTTTGCTGTTTCCATCATCATATTGTAATCTTCACCAGGTAAACCATTAATGATATGTGTACATATATTGATATTGTGTTTTCTTAATTTAGCAATACCTTCGTAATAGCATTTCATATCATGTGCACGGTTAATTAAATCTGAAGTTTCTTGGTGAACGGTTTGTAATCCAAGTTCTACCCATAAATATGTTCTTTCATTTAATTCTGCTAAGTATTCTACAACATCATCTGGTAGGCAGTCTGGTCTTGTTGCAATTGATAGTCCAACTACATTTTCTTCTGATAAAGCAGCTTCGTATTTTTCTCTTAATACTTCAACTGGCGCATGCGTATTTGTAAAAGCTTGAAAATAAGCGATATATTTTCCTTCGGACCATTTTTCATGCATTTTGTCTTTAATTTCTTTAAATTGTACATGGATTGGTTCTGCACGGTTACCTGCAAAGTCTCCACTCCCGGCTGCTGAACAAAATGTACAACCCCCATGTGCTACTGTGCCGTCACGGTTTGGACAATCAAATCCACCATCTAATGCTATTTTAAAAATCTTCTCACCAAATTTATTTCTTAAATGATAATTCCATGTATGATATCTTTTGTTATCAAATGCATAACGGAATTGTTCTGTCATTATATTTCACATCCTGTTCTACAAACTTATCTAAAGCATTTTAACATATAATATTGAACTTTTGCAGAAAAAGGTTTAGACTATTAAAATTGACAAAATTTGAGAGGAGGTTGAAATCCTTGAGAATGCCGAAAATTGTTAAAATGCTCATCATAGGAATGGCGATCAATATTACAGGATCAAGTTTCTTATGGCCACTTAATACAATATATATGAATGAAGAATTAGGTAAGAGTTTAAGTACAGCTGGTATCGTTTTAATGATTAATGCATTCGGGAGTGTAATCGGGAATTTATTAGGCGGAAGTTTATTCGACAAAATTGGTGGGTTTCGTTCTATTATTTTTGCCTCTATTTTAAATATTTTAAGTTTAATCGGGTTAAACTTTTTAAATGATTGGCCATGGTATCCGTTTTGGCTTGTGATACTTGGTTTCGGTGGAGGCGTGATTGTGCCAGCTATTTATGCAATGGCTGCTGCAAGTTGGCCAAACGGAGGACGCACAACATTTAATGCAATTTATCTTGCTCAAAACTTAGGTGTTTCTATTGGGGCTGCAGCAGGTGGGTTTGTAGCGGACTTTAGCTTTAATTATATTTTTATGGCGAACTTACTACTATATGTCGTATTTATCATAATTGCTTTAAAATATTACAACATAGATTTAGATATTCATTTGAAAAATGATGAAGGCATCACGAGTGCTATGCAAGTTAAAGATAAAAGTAAATTTACTGCACTTATACTTCTATGTGTTATGTTTAGTTTATGTTGGATTGGTTATGTTCAGTGGCAAACGACAATTGCGACTTATACACAATCAGTTGGTATATCCTTGAAACAATATAGTTTCCTTTGGACAATAAATGGTATATTGATTTTAGCAGGACAACCTTTAATTGCACCGTTTATCAATAGATTCAAAGAGAAATTGAAATTACAAATGTTTATAGGGCTAACGATTTTTATTTTAAGTTATGTGATTACAAGCTTTGCTGAACAATTTACAATGTTTGTTGTAGGGATGGTTATTTTAACATTTGGAGAAATGTTTGTATGGCCAGCAGTACCTGCAATTGCAAATAAATTAGCACCTAAAGGCAGAATGGGTGCATATCAAGGTATTGTAAACGCATCTTCAACAATAGGAAAAGCATTTGGGCCAGTTGTAGGTGGCGTAATAGTTGATATGTTTGATATGAAAATGATGTTTTACAGTATGATATTACTTATTTTAATAGGTTATTACTTCTTATACATTTATGATAGAGGTATTTCAAAGCAAGATACATGATATTAACAAATAAGACTTGCAAAATATATTGAAATTGCATAATATTAGGATGTATATAAGAAAAGTAGCTTTAATGCGAATCTTAAGAGAGTCAGTGGTGCTGAGAACTGATGATATCCATTAAGTGAACTTATGAACGATTCATTATTTATTAAAAGCAATCTTAAACCATATAAATGAAGCGCACTTAATTGTGAATTCTGGGTGGTACCGCGGCATATTTATTCAAGTCGTCCCAACTGTTATGATGGTTGGGATGGCTTTTTTTTATTTTATAGGAGGAACGGACAAATGAATTATAATCATCAACAAATCGAAAAGAAATGGCAAGATTTTTGGGCAGCTAACAAAACATTTAAAGCTAACGATAATCTTGGACAAAAGAAATTTTACGCTTTAGATATGTTTCCATATCCATCTGGCGCTGGTTTACATGTAGGACATCCTGAAGGTTATACTGCTACAGATATCGTCTCAAGATATAAAAGAATGCAAGGGTATAATGTACTTCACCCAATGGGATGGGATGCATTTGGTTTACCAGCTGAGCAGTATGCTATTGATACAGGGAATGATCCTAAAGAATTTACAGCTAAAAATATAGCGACTTTTAAAAGACAAATTCAAGAGCTAGGTTTCTCATATGACTGGGATAGAGAAGTGAATACAACTGACCCAGATTACTATAAATGGACACAATGGATTTTCATTCAATTATATAATAAAGGATTAGCATATGTTGATGAAGTAGCTGTAAACTGGTGCCCAGCGCTAGGTACAGTGTTATCTAATGAAGAAATTGTTGATGGTGTTTCAGAACGTGGAGGACATCCAGTTGTTCGCAAACCTATGAGACAATGGGTATTAAAAATCACTGAATATGCGGATCGTCTATTAGAAGATTTAGATGAATTAGATTGGCCAGAATCTATTAAAGATATGCAAAGAAACTGGATTGGTAGATCTGAAGGTGCTGAATTAAAATTTAATATTGATAATACAGATTTATCATTTGAAGTATTCACAACTCGTCCTGATACGATTTACGGTGCAACTTTTGCTGTACTATCACCAGAACATCCTTTAGTAGATTTAATTACGACTGAAGGTGAAAAAGAAGCGGTTGAAGCATATAAATTAGCAGCTTCTCGTAAATCTGACTTAGAAAGAACAGATTTAGCAAAAGATAAAAGTGGTGTATTCACTGGAGCATTTACGACAAACCCATTCACTGGCAAAAAAATGCCGATTTGGGTTGCAGATTATGTGTTAATTAGTTATGGAACAGGTGCTGTTATGGCAGTTCCAGCACATGATGAAAGAGATGCTGAGTTTGCAGAGAAATTCAATTTAGATATCATCACTGTATATGATGATGATGGTAAAATGATTGATTCAGATGCATTAAATGGATTAACAAAAGAAGAAGCAGTACCTAAAGCGATTGAATTACTTGAAGAAAAAGGTATCGGTCATAAAAAAGTAAGCTATAAATTAAGAGATTGGTTATTTAGTAGACAACGTTATTGGGGTGAACCAATTCCAGTTATACATTGGGAAGACGGTACAATGACAACAGTTCCTGAAGAAGAACTTCCACTAATTCTACCTGAAACAGATCAAGTTAAACCATCAGGTACAGGAGAATCACCATTAGCTAATATTGATGAATTTATTAATGTTGTAGATCCTAAGACAGGTATGAAAGGGCGTCGTGAAACGAATACGATGCCACAATGGGCAGGTAGCTGTTGGTATTATTTAAGATATATTGACCCACATAACGATGAACAATTAGCTGATCCTGAAAAACTTAAACACTGGTTACCAGTTGATTTATATATCGGTGGTGTAGAACATGCAGTGCTTCATCTATTATATTCAAGATTCTGGCATAAAGTGTTATACGATATCGGTGTAGTTCCAACTAAAGAGCCTTTCCAAAAATTATTTAACCAAGGTATGATTCTTGGTGAAGGTAATGAAAAAATGAGTAAATCAAAAGGTAATGTCGTTAACCCTGATGATATTGTACGTTCTCATGGTGCTGACACATTACGTCTATATGAAATGTTCATGGGACCTTTAGATGCTGCAATTGCATGGAGTGAAAATGGACTAGACGGTTCACGTCGTTTCTTAGATAGAGTATGGCGTTTATTTGTTACAGAAGAAGGGAACATTACGGATAAGGTCGTTGAAAGCGAAACACCAGACCTAGATAAAGTCTATAACCAAACAGTTAAAAAAGTAACTGAAGACTTCGATACACTAAACTTCAATACTGCAATCAGTCAAATGATGGTATTCATCAATGATTGTTATAAACAAGATCAAATCAGCAAAGCATATGCTGAAGGTTTTGTAAAAATGTTATCACCAATTGCGCCACACATTTCTGAAGAATTATGGCAAAAACTTGGTCATAACGATTCTTTATCTTATGAAGAATGGCCAACATTTGATGAGTCACTACTAGTAGATAACGAAATAGAAATTGTTATCCAAGTTAACGGTAAACTAAAAGACAAAATCAAAATTTCTAAAGATTTAACTAAAAATGAAATGGAAGCAGTAGCAATGGATAATGAAAAAATCAAAGAAGCGATTGAAGGTAAAACAATCCGTAAAGTGATTGCAGTTCCACAAAAGTTAGTTAATATCGTAGCAAATTAATCAATTAGGAGTGTTCTAGTTATGAAAGAAATTACAGTAACAGAATTAGCAAACAAAATTACATCTAATAATCCAATTAATATAGTTGATGTGAGAGAAGATCATGAAGTAGCATTAGGTGTAATCCCTGGCGCTAAGCATATTCCAATGGGAGAAATTCCAAATGAATTAAATCATTTCTCTAAAGACCAAACATATTATATTGTTTGTGCAGGTGGCGTTAGAAGTGCTCGAGTAGTTGATTATTTAAATGACCACGACATTGATGCAGTAAACGTAGAAGGCGGCATGAATGAGTGGGGCGACGATGGTTTAGAAAACAAAAGAGTTTAATGAAGAAATAGATAAGGCTGAGACATTTAAAATGTCTCAGCCTTAAATAATGTGTGAATATAATATAGGTTAAAGTTAGTAACAATTCCAAGTAGTTTTGTAAATAAGCCCTCCGTTAGTAACAAATCCAAGCAGTTTTGTAAATAATGGCGTCGTTAGTAACAATTCTAAGGAGTTTTGTAAATAATGGCGTCGTTAGTAACAATTCTAAGGAGTTTTGTAAATAATGGCGCTGTTAGTGACAATTCCAAGCAGTTTTGTAAATAAGGCCCCTGTTAGTAACAATTCTAAGCAGTTTTGTAAATAAGAGCGCCGTTAGTAACAATTCTAAGGAGTTTTGTAAATAAGGACGCTGTTAGTAACAAATCCAAGCAGTTTTGTAAATAAGGCCCCTGTTAGTAACAGATCCAAGCAGTTTTGTAAATAAGGCCGCCTTTAGTAACAATTCCAAGCAGTTTTGTAAATAAGGAGGCCGTTAGTAACAAATCCAAGCAGTTTTGTAAATAAGTACACCACATACCAAACACTAAACTATATACATTCTATAGAATTTTAATCATTAAATTGTGCGGCATTATAGCCTGCTACATACCCAGTGACAAGAGCGCTCGTAATATTATAGCCACCTGTATACCCATGGATATCTAGTACTTCACCTGAGAAGTAAAGCCCAGCACATATTTTGGATGCCATTGTATTGGGTTCGATTTCTTTAATATTAACACCGCCACCTGTTACAAAAGCTTTATCAAGTGGGAGTGTACCATTTACTGTGAATGTAAATGATTTAAGGTTTTCCACGAATGTTCGGATGGCTTGTTGAGATAGGTGATGGTATGTCACATCTAAATCAATACTTGACTGTTGTAAGATAAAATGTAAATATCTTTCTTGGACTAGTCCTTTTAGTGCATTTTTAATCGCTTTATTAGGTTCGTCTTTTAGTTTTTTTACAATTTGTTGTTCTAAGTCATGTGTTTTGATTTCTGGAAAGGCATCTATAGACATTTGTATGTCTGTTTTCTTTTGAGATTTTTGTTCTTTATACACAAATTGACTACATCTTAATGCTGCAGGTCCTGAAATACCAAAATGTGTAAATAACATGTCCATTTGATGTGTGATTCTAGGTTTACCATTTTTTTTGAGTACGGATAGTCCAACATTTTGTAAACTTAATCCTTGTAGTGTTTTGTTTTTAATGAATGGTTCACTTGATTTGATCGGTACTTCTGTTGGAAATAGTTCTGTTATAGAATGTCCTAAATTCTCAGCGAATTTATACCCATCTCCTGTCGATCCAGTATGTGGCACACTGCAACCACCTGATGCGATGATAACAGCCTTTGAAGGAATAAATGTACCATCTTGTAGAGTGACGCCTGTTATTTGTTGATTTTCACTTTCAATAGATGATACTGTAGTTTCTTGGCGTATTTCTACACCATTTTGTTTAATGGAATCAACTAGTGCATCAACAACATCTTGAGCGCGATTAGAAACAGGGAACATTCGACCGTGATCTTCTTCTTTTAATTGTACAGATCTAGATTCAAAAAATTGTATAATTGATTCATTGTCGAATGTTGAAAATGGACTATATAAGAATTTTCCATTACCAGGAATGTTTTTTATAATTTCTTCATAAGGTAAGCGGTTCGTAACATTACATCTACCGCCACCAGATATGCGGAGCTTTCGTCCTAAGCCTTTTTTCTTTTCGAGTAGCAAGACGTTTTTACCATTTGAACTTGCACTATATGCGGCCATTAAACCACTAGGTCCAGCGCCGATAATTATTGTATGATACATAAGTTACCTCCATAAATCGATGTAATAATATTTTAACGAATAATGTGTCTTTAAAAAAGTAGTAGAATAGAAATAAACCTGTTATTATTAAATTTAAAAGTAAATTAGATAGGGATGAAATTATGTCAGAAAGTAAAGCGCTAGTAAGGGGAACCTTCCTGCTTACTGCAAGTATTTTAATAACAAAAGTAATTGGTATTCTTTATTTAATACCTTTTTACGCTATTATAGGCGATGAAAAAAATCTTGCTCCATTTACATATGCTTATCAACCATACACAATCATGATAACAATAGCAACTGCGGGCGTTCCTTTAGCAGCTGCGAAATATGTATCTAAATATAACGCATTAGGTGCTTATAATGTAAGTAGAAAATTGTACCGGTCAAGCTTTTTAGTTATGACAGTATCAGGATTTATCGGATTTTTATTACTTTATTTCTTATCACCAACTATTGCTCAATTAACATTAGCGAATAAAGGTGGCATAGAAGGTGGTTGGAGTATAGAAGATATTACAACTGTTATTAGAACAATTAGTTTTGTTGTATTATTTATTCCATTACTTGCAACATGGAGAGGTATTTTCCAAGGATTTAATTCAATGGGTCCAACAGCTGTATCTGAAGTAACTGAACAAGTAGCGCGTATCGCATTTATACTTGGCGGAAGTTATATTGTATTAAATGTAATGGACGGTTCTGTGTTAATGGCCAACCAAGTTGCAACATTTGCTGCAGGTATCGGTGCAATTATTGCATTATTGACTTTACTTTATTTTTGGATGAAGAGAAGACATTTAATAAAAGCAGAAGTTGAACAAGATACAAGTGATATTGATGTTTCGTATATCAAAATATATAAAGAAATCATTAAATACAGTATACCATTTGTAATTGTAAGTTTATGTTTCCCGATTATAAACTTAATCGACCAATTTACACATAATACTGGATTAGCGATGGCAGGTGTAGGTAGTGAATTACAAGATATTTATTTCACAATGCTGAGCATGACAACTAATAAAATTGTTATGATTCCAACATCTCTTGCAGCAGGATTTGCAGTGAGTTTAGTTCCATTTATTACGAACACATATAATTCAGGTAGAATTGATGCAATGCATCATCAAATTAGAAAATCATTAGGCGTATTGCTATATTTAACAGTTCCAGCATCACTTGGCATTATGGTATTAGCACAGCCTTTATATAATGTGTTCTATAGTTATAATCCAATGGGTACAGAAATATTATTCTGGTATGCACCAGTTAGTATTTTAATTGCATTATTATCAGTAACAGCTTCAATGTTACAAGGTATTGATAAACAAGCTTTAACAGTTTGGATCGTTATTGCTTCATTAGTTATCAAAGCAGTTATAAACTTACCACTAATTATGGTATTTCATACATTAGGTGCTGTCATTGGTACGGCAATCGCATTACTAGTAGCTGTTATATTAAATTGTGTCGTCCTATATAAATATGCAGACTTTAAATTTAATATCACAATTTACCATACGTTAAGAATTACTTTCTATACTATAATCATGGTATTATTCGTTGAGTTAAGTTTCTTTATTGTGTCACTAATCATTGATCCAACATCAAAATTAGGTGCGCTGATTACGCTAATTGTCGGTGGATGTGTAGGTGTAATTGTATATGGTTATTTAACAATGCGTTCACGTCTAGCGGATGAATTTTTAGGTGATTTGACTGCTAAAATTAGACGCAAAATTAAGTGGGTGTAAATGATGAGATTAGATAAATTTTTAGCAAATTCAGGTATCGGAACAAGAAAAGAAGTTAAAAAGTTTCTAAAGAAAAATCTTGTTTCCGTTAATGATGAGATCGTTAAGAAACCTGAAATGCATATTAATCCAGAAGATGATGTTATAACATTTGATGATATCCCGATAGACTATGAACCAGTTGTATATTTAATGATGAATAAGCCAGCTGGATTTGTTTCAGCGACAGAAGATGATGAACATGAAACAGTCATTGATATTGTCCCAGAATATATGCACTTAGATTTATTTCCGGTTGGTCGTTTAGATAAAGATACAGAAGGTTTATTACTTCTAACAAACGATGGTAAATTCTCGCATCAACTTATGAGTCCAAAACAAAAAGTCGCTAAAAAGTATTATGTTGAAGTGTCTGGTCACATTTCAGATGATGCAATAGATATTTTTAAAGCAGGCATAGATTTAGGTGACTTTACATCTTCTCCAAGTGAATTAGAAATTGTAGAAAATGGAGAAGAGTCTATAGCTTATGTTACGATTTATGAAGGTAAATTCCACCAAGTTAAGAGAATGTTTCATGCGATTGGTTGTGAAGTAACGTATTTAAAACGTGTTCAAATAGCTGATTTAGAACTTGATGAACGTTTAGAACTTGGTGAGTATAGGCATTTGTTAGAAGAAGATTTTAAACTTTTAAATTTATCTGTTTAAAATGTTTAGAAAGATTTTCTCGGGGTATTATAATAACTATTAATTAAATAGAGGTGGATACAAATGGCTAAAAAAGCAGGATTATTTAGAACGTTAGTAGTATTAGGTGGAACTGCAGCAGCAGTTGTCTTATCTAAAAAAGAAAATAGAGATAAATTAAAAAATGAATACGGGAAATATAAAGAAGATCCAGAGAATTACAAAGAAAATGCTAAGCAAAAAGCAAACGAACTAAAAGGTAAAGCACAAGACGAGTACTCTAAATATAAAGAAGATCCAACTTCTTATAAAGAGTCAGCTAAAGAAAAAGCGAAAAATGAATTCCAAAAAGCAAAAGAAGATCCAAAAGGTTATGCATCAAATGCTAAATCTCGTCTAAAAAAAGAAGATGAAGATCCAACTGAACAAAGAGAAGCTAAATTTGACGATGAAGGCGGAACTGCAAACAACAATTTAAGAGTTGTTAAAGAAGAAGATTTGAAGAAATAATTTTCTCCTTATGTTCAATATTGACTAAAACTAGGGCAACTTATTTGTCCTAGTTTTTTTGTTAACAACTTTCATCTTGTCGGGAAATAATAAGATTCAAAAAAATATTTTTATATAAGACTTTAGTCGTACGTAAAAGGAAATAACTTTATGTATAAAAAATTAAAAATTTATCGGTAATTCTATTTCATATTTACAAAAATATCATGTATTATATAGATAACTATTCAAGTTAAGAAAGAGATGATTTTCGATGTGGAGAAATAAAATTAAAGAATATGAACAAGATATTATAAATGATTTAAAGGGGCTATTAAGCATCGAAAGTGTTAGAGATGATGCAGCAAGTACATACGATGCGCCAGTTGGACCAGGTCCAAAAGAAGCGTTAAATTATATGTACAAGTTAGGAGAAAGAGATGGATTTTCTCATGTTGATATAGATAATATTGCAGGTAGAATTGAAGCGGGTAAAGGTGATGATTTATTAGGTATACTTTGCCATGTTGATGTTGTGCCAGCAGGTGCTGGATGGGATTCTAATCCGTTTGAACCTGTAGAAACTGAAGATGCAATCATTGCAAGAGGTACACTTGATGACAAAGGACCAACAATTGCAGCATACTATGCCGTTAAGATACTTGAAGATATGAAAGTCGAATGGAAAAAAAGAATACATATTATTGTAGGTACTGACGAAGAATCTGATTGGAAATGTACAGATCGTTATTTTGAAACAGAAGAAATGCCTTCTGTAGGTTTTGCACCAGATGCAGAATTCCCTTTAATTCATGGAGAAAAAGGGATTGTAACATTCAACATCACTCAATCTGGATATGTGGAAGATAATGATGAGCCTGAAGTAGAGCTCAAAGCATTCTTCTCAGGTGAAAGATTCAATATGGTACCAGATACTGCTCAAGCTAAATTACTTATAAAAGAACAAATGACGAATGTTGTTCAGAAATTCGAATCATTTTTAAATGAACATGAGATTGAAGGCGAAACGACAATTGATGAAGGTTTCTTAAACATCGTTGTTCACGGTAAATCAGCTCATGGTATGGATCCTACATTAGGAGTGAATGCTGGCTTATATCTTATTCAATTCTTAAATGAATTAAATTTAGATAAATACGCGAGCTCATATGTGAAATTTGCAAATGAATATTTAGTTGATTCTCCAAAAGGTGAAAAAATGGGTATGAAGTTTGCTACGGAAGAAATGGGGGAAGTGACGACTAATACAGGTATTATGAGTTATACAGATGTAGATGGTGGTCAATTTGGTATTAATTTAAGATATCCCGAAGGCTTTAATTTCGACCAATCAATGTCTCGTTTTTCTGAAGAAGTGAAAGAAAAAGGCTTCGAAATTGAAATGGATAAACACCAAGTTCCGCATTATGTAGATAAAAACGATCCATTTATCGAAAAGCTATTATCAGCATATCGCAATCAAACAGGTGATCAGTCCGAGCCATTTACAATCGGTGGGGGGACATATGCTAGAAACTTAGATAAAGGTGTGGCATTTGGTGCCATGTTTAAAGAATCTGAAGATTTAATGCACCAAAAAAATGAATATATCACGAAAAAACAATTATTTAATGCAACTGCAATTTATTTAGAAGCTATATACAATGTCTGTGTAAAGGGTGATGATGAATGAATTATATTTATATAAATGATGAGTTTGTTGATGAATCTGAAGGTAAGATTAGCTATTCTGATAGAGGTTATAACTTTGGTGATGGCATATATGAATACATACGTATATATGAAGGCAAGGTATTCACATCTAAAGAGCACTATGAAAGATTATTTAGAAGTGCCAAAGAAATTGGACTTAATTTAGACGCATACTCTGTTGAAGGTTTAACAGAAGTGACGAAAGAATTAGCAGCAAAGAATAATGTTGTAAATGGTGGCGTGTATATTCAAGTGACACGTGGTGTTGCGCCTCGAAATCACCCGTTTCCTGATGCTAGTACAAAGCCTGTATTCTCAGCTTTTTCTAAAAGCTATGACAGACCATACGACGAATTAGAAAATGGCGTTAAAACTATAACAGTTGAAGATATCAGATGGTTAAGATGTGATATTAAGAGTTTGAACTTATTAGGTAACGTGTTAGCAAAAGAGAAAGCTACACAAAATGATGCAGCTGAAGCGATCATGCATAGAGGTGAAACAGTTACTGAAGGTAGTTCAAGCAATGTTTATGCGATAAAAGGTGGCAAAATTTATACACATCCTGCAAATAATTTAATTCTTAATGGTATTACTAGACGTGTTATAAAAGAATTAGCTGACGATTTAAATATTCCATTTATTGAAGAATCATTTACATTAGATTTCTTAAATGATGCTGATGAAGTGATTATTTCAAGTACATCTATTGAAGTAATGCCAGTTGTGCAAGTAAATGATCAAAAAATAGGTGACGGAAAAGTCGGACAAATTACGAAGCAATTACAAAATGCATTTAATAATTATATAGAGTCAAAATCATAAAAATTTTTTAGTGTAATTTTAATATCTTAAGTAATTCAAGTGGATACTGAATTTATAAGACTTATTGTATATGAATAGGTTCAAAATACTCCAAAGTTTTCATTTATGAGGTTGAAATCTTAACCGAAAGATAATAAAATTTATATCAAGCGCACTAAAATTACAAAAATAAAACAAAAATTTTTAAGATTAAAATATGACTCTTGAAAAACAATATTCTTGAGTCTTTTTCTTTTTCTTTAATTGAAAGTGAGGTGGATAGGTTGGAACATTTTTATCAGTTAGGTTGGACATTAGACTCAGCAGGTGGTGCATCTGGTGAAGCATATATGGCAGAACAAGATGGCCGCAAGCTCTTCCTAAAACGTAATTCAAGTCCTTTCTTAACAGCGTTATCTGCTGAAGGTATCGTTCCAAAATTAGTTTGGACTAAAAGAATCGAAACAGGAGAAGTTGTGACTGCACAACATTGGAAAAATGGTAGAGAGTTAGTCCAAGATGAAATGAATTCTAACCGTGTTGCCAAACTTCTGAAAAAAATACATTCTTCTAAACAATTATTAAATATGCTTAAACGTATGGAAATGAAACCTATGCATCCAGAGATTTTATTTAATAAAATTAACAGCTCATTGTCACGACATGTATTGTCTAATCGCACTGTGAGAAAGGCATTGTTATATCTAGAAGATAACATGCCAACATTAGACAGTAGATTCTATACAGTCATACATGGAGATGTAAATCACAATAATTGGCTTTTATCTGATCAAGACGAACTTTTCTTAGTAGATTGGGAAGGTGCAATGATTGCTGATCCTGCTATTGATATCGGAATGATATTATATACTTATGTTGATGAGAAAGATTGGTCAGATTGGCTAAGTATGTATGGCATTAATGATACGCACGATTTAAAGAAACGTATGAAGTGGTATACATTAATTCAAGCTATCGCAATGGTAGAGTGGTATGAAGAGAAAAAACGTTATAAAGATATGAATGATTGGTTACACTTCTTAAATGAAGTGATGACAAGAAATGTATTTATATAAGGAGTAACTTTGAATGAGAATGAGAAATAAACCTTGGGCTGATGATTTCTTAAAGGATCATCCCAATATAGTAGATGTAGATCTTAATCATCAATATAAGATGGCAGAATGGTTTGATAAAGATCAACCCATTCATATTGAAGTCGGAACTGGTATGGGTAGATTTATTACTGAGACTGCTAAACAGAATCCTAATATCAATTACGTAGCAATTGAAAAAGATAAAAATGTTATGGTCCGTGTTCTTGAAAAAGTTAAAGAAATGGAATTAAACAATATTAAATTGATTAATCAAGATGCTAAATTATTAACAGAGTATTTTGTTGAGAATGAAGTTTCAAGAATTTATTTGAATTTTTCTGATCCATGGCCTAAGACAAGACATGCTAAAAGAAGATTAACTTTTTCTAGCTTTTTAGAAATTTATCAACACATTTTGAATAAAGATGGGCAAATACATTTCAAAACAGATAATCAAGGGTTATTTGAGTATAGTTTAGAAAGTATGTCTCAATATGGTATGTCATTTAATTATATTAATTTGAATTTACATGAAGATGAGCCTGAAGATAATATCCGTACTGAATATGAAGATAAATTCTCTAGTAGAGGCTTTAGAATCTATCGTATGGAAGCAAGCTTTAAATAAGGAAGTTGGAATCGCTTTTGATTCTAACTTCTTTTTTTACGTCTTTTTTAACTAATGTGTTGTAGTAATCATCAAAGATGTTCATTACTCTAATTAGTGATAAAATAATAATAAATGATTGGAGGGGAATTTCTTGTTAAATATAGGTGAATTTAAATTATATCCATTACAAGGTGGTATTACTCAAATGGATGGTGGTGCAATGTTTGGTGTGGTCCCAAAAGCGTTGTGGAGTAAAAAATACCCACCTAATGAACTTAATCAAATACCTCTCGTAACACATCCAATATTCGTTCAAACAGATGAACACAATATAATAATTGATGCTGGGATAGGTAATGATAAATTAACAGACAAACAAAAAAGAAACTATGGTACAACTTATGAAAGTGATATAAGTAACTCATTAAAGCAATTTAATTTGACCATTGATGATATTGATATAGTTTTAATGTCTCATATGCATTTTGATCATGCTTGTGGCCTGACAACTACAGATGGTCAATCAGTATTTAAAAATGCAACAATTTATACATCACAAATTGAATGGAATGAATTGAGAGCCCCAAATATAAGAAGTAGCGCTACATATTGGGAACAAAATTATAAAGGTATTGAACATCAAGTTGTAACATTTGTGGATTCGATGGAAATCGTTCCAGGTATTAAAATGATACATACTGGTGGTCATAGTGCTGGTCATAGTGTCATTGAAATTGAAAGTAATGATATGAAAGCTGTGCATATGGCTGATATCTTGCCTACATTAGCTCATCTTAATCCTTTATGGGTTACAGCCTATGATGATTATCCAATGGATTCCATAAATGCTAAGGAGAGACTTTTACAAAGATATATTAAAGAAGATTATTGGTTCGTGTTCTATCATGATGCCAATTATTTTGCGCTCAAACTTGATGAACAAACGAAGGGAATTAAAGAAGAAATGAGAAGGGATGATTTAATTGAAATATAATTTTGATGAAGTGATTGATAGAAGGGGAACAGCAACAGTAGCATATGATGGACAACGTAAAGTTTATGATTATGAGAACTTAGAACCATTTTGGATTGCAGATATGGATATTAAGACACCTGATTTTATTATCAACCATTTGAAAAACAAATTAGATCAAGCACATTTCGGGTATTTAGTGTGGAAACAAGAAGCATACTTAAGTGCGATTAAAAATTGGTACAAAACGAGATTTTCTGTAAATATCCAAAAGAATGATATATATTATGTTCCGAGTATTTTGTTTACTGTAACTGAAGTTATACGTGAGTTTACGAAAGAAGGTGAAGGTGTGTTAATACATACACCTTCATATAATGCCTTTTTAAATTTAATTGAAGGTAATAAAAGAGTGGCCGTCGAATCTCCATTAGTTGCAACGGATAACGGTTATGAGTTAGATAAAGAACAATTTGAAGAAATGGCAGTACGTGATGATGTTAAAGTGTTAGTACTGTGTAGCCCTCATAATCCAACAGGTAAAGTTTGGACGAAAGAAGAATGTGCATTTATGAAAGATGTGTGTGAAAGACATGGTGTCTTTATTGTTTCTGATGAAATTCATATGGATTTTGTGAGAAGTGAAAATGGATTCTATTCAATGACAAATGAAATGACTTTAGATTCTCCAATTCTTGTTGTCACTGGTTTAGGTAAAACATTTAATTTAGCAAGTTTAGCAAGTAGTTATATGATTACAAAACATCGTTATTTCACATTACAATTCAATCGTAAATTGGCAACATATTATGGATTGTCAGCTGCAAACACATTGGCTGTTGAAGCAGTTAAAGTAGCCTATAATGAAGCAGGTGAATGGGTAGATCAATTAAATAATCATATTGAAAAGAATATGACTATCTTAGATGAATTTATTAAAAGTGAAATGTCTGATCAGTTATCGTTTATCAAACCTGAATCGACATATTTAGCTTGGGTAGACTTTTCTAAAAGTGGTTACATAGAAAGTGATGTTCAAAAAGCATTGCAATCTGTAGGGAAACTTGCAACAGGGATCGGCCATTCCTACGAGCTCGGAGAAAGTCATCATTTCAGAATGAATTTAGCTTGTAGCGAAGAAAAATTAAGAAGTGGTTTAGAATCTATTAAAAAATCATTCGATGCACTAGATCACGGTGAAGTTGAATAATTTTCAGTTAAAAAAAGAGTCTGAGGTTTAAATTAATCACTCAGACTCATCTTTTTAAGCTTATTAAATTTCAAATATATCAATAACTTGGCCATTAAAGGCATCGGCGATAAATTCATAGTGAACTTGTTTACCATCATTATTAACGGTAATACCACCATGTACAACTTTAGTTTCAATGCCGAATTTTTGGTAGGTCTTTGGGATATGTAATATATAAGAGGCTTCAACATTATTAAATTGTGCTTTGACTTGTTTAAGGATTTCTTCACAACTATATGGCTTATATTGCTTAGCATATACGATAGAAGCAACAATACCTATACCAGTAAAAACGGACAATAATAAAATGAAAAAGCGTAACTTATTGTTCTGCATGACCATGCCTCCTTCTATTTAAGTTAAGTTTAACACAAAGACTGAATGATAGATAAATATTTCAATAAGGAGATTTACAATGACACAAATTAGACAAGAAACACTTAATAGAATGAAAGTATTAACAGAATTACATGCTGTACCTGGATTTGAAAATGAAGTACGTGAATATTTAAAAGAAAAAATGGCACCATTTGTTGATGAAATTATCGGTGATAATATGGGCAGTATTTATGGTGTGAAAAAATCTAAAAAAGAAAATGCTCCTAAAGTATTAGTAGCAGCTCATATGGATGAAATTGGCTTTATGGTTACTGAAATGACAAAAGAGGGTATGTTAAAGTTCACACCACTTGGCGGTGTGTCATCAGATGTATGGTTATCACAAACACTACAGTTAAAAACTCGTGACGGTAAATACTATAACGGCGTAGTTGGCAGTATCCCTAAACATTTTAGAACTGGTAAAGAGTCAGGTGTATCTATTGAAGATATGCTTTTAGATGTTGGTGCAGAAAGCATTGATCAATTAAAAGAAATGGGCATTAAAATTGGTGATACAATTGTTCCAAGTACGAATTTTGAACAACTTACAGAGAATAGAATACTCGCTAAAGCATGGGACAATAGATATGGCTGTTTAGTTGGATTAGAGTTATTGGAAGCCGTTAAAGATGAAGAGCTTGATGTCGATTTATATGTAGGTGCAAATGTTCAGGAAGAAGTTGGTTTAAGAGGTGCTTCAGCAAGTGTGAATTTAATCAAACCAGATTTAGCATTAGTTGTGGATTGTTCACCTGCAAATGATATGAAAGGACATGTCGGCTTATCTGGTGCTTTAGGAAAAGGTGTATTAATTAGAATATTAGATCGTACGATGATTTTATCTGAAAGAATGAGAGATTATTTAATTGAAATGGTTGAAGAAAAAGAAATTAATCATCAATACTTCCAATCACCAGGTGGTACTGATGGTGGAGAAATTCATAAAGCTCTAACAGGTATCCCAACTGCGGTAATAGGTGTTTGTGCTAGATATATCCATACAAGTAAAGCTATTTACGATGCAAGAGATTATGAAAGTGCAAAATTATTACTTAATGAAATCGTGTTAAATTTAAGTTCAGAAAAGATTGAATATTTGAAATTTAAATAGTCCAGATTTTAGTAATTGACAGTAGTTGTAATTCGGTCTAAAATATGTTTATTCCGATTTGGATACTAAGAATAGAGGGATGTATATATGAAAAAGGGTATATTTTTAATTATTGCATTAATTGTTGTGTTAGCTGCATGTGGAAACAGCAACGACAAGAAAGAAAGTAGTAAGAAAGATGATAAAACAATTGTAGTAGGTACAGAAGGTACGTATTCTCCATTTAGCTTTCATGACAAAAATGATAAGTTAACTGGATATGATGTAGAAGTAACAAAAGCAGTTGCTAAAGAAATGGGATACAAAGTTGAATTTAAAGAAACACAATGGGATTCAATGTTTGCTGGGTTAGATTCAGGACGTTTTGACATGATTGCTAACCAAGTTGGTATCAACGATGAAAGAAAAGCAAAATATAAATTCTCAGATCCATACACTTATTCAAATGGTGTATTAGTAGTAAATGAGAATAATAAAGACATCAAATCATTCGACGACGTTAAAGGTAAAAAATTAGCACAAACTTTAACATCTAACTATGGTAAACTTGCAAAGTCTAAAGGTGCAGATATTACTAAAGTAGACGGCTTCAACCAAGCGATGGATTTATTACAATCAAATCGTGTTGAAGGTACTTTTAATGATAATATTTCATATTTAGATTATAAAAAGCAAAAACCTAACGCTAAAATAAAAGCAATTCAAGGTGATGCAGAACAAAGTCAATCTGCATTTACATTTAGTAAAAAAGAAGATGACAAAGTGATTAAAGATTTTAATAAAGGTCTAAAAACTTTAAAAGATAATGGCGAATTAGAAAAAATAAGTAAGAAATGGTTTGGCGCTAATGTTTCAGAGCCTAAATGATGAGCAACTTCATGCATTAAATGCTGCCAAACAAGCATTTCTACCGATGTTAGAGGGTCTAGTTAAATATTCTATTCCTATTACTTTAGTTACTTTTGTGCTTGGTTTAATCTTGGCATTAGTTACAGCATTAATGCGTATATCAAGTAGTAAAGTTCTAAAAGGGATTGCACGTTTTTATGTTTCAATCATTCGTGGTACACCTATGATTGTTCAATTATTCATTATCTTTTACGGAATCCCTGAGATTGGTAGATTGGCAACAGGAAATGCAGACAATCAATTGACTTTGTCACCTGTCATAGCTGCGATAATTGGCCTTTCTCTTAATGTAGGTGCATACGCATCTGAGATTTTAAGAGGTGGAATTATGTCTATTCCGAAAGGTCAAACTGAAGCTGCCTACTCGATTGGTATGAATTATAAACAAACTGTACAAAGAATTATATTACCTCAAGCAATTAGAGTTTCAGTACCTGCATTAGGTAATACATTCTTAAGCTTAATTAAAGATACGTCTTTACTTGGGTTTATTTTAGTAGCAGAAATGTTTAGAAAAGCGCAAGAAGTAGCATCTACAACATATGAATTCTTAACGATTTATTTACTAGTAGCGATATTATATTGGATCGTATGTTTTATCATATCAATCGTTCAATCTTACTATGAATCTTATATTGAAAGAGGGTATCGTTCATGATTGAACTTCAAAATATTAAAAAATCATTTAATGATAAAGAAGTCATCAAAGGGATTAATCTTTCAGTAGATAAAGGTGAAGTGATTACTTTAATTGGAAGATCAGGTTCGGGTAAGACAACTTTATTGAGAATGATGAATGCATTGGAAATTCCGACTGAAGGTACTGTAGTTGTTAATGGCGAAACGTACACAGCAGATAATAAGAAGTCACAAATTAAAGTACGTAAACAATCAGGTATGGTGTTTCAAAATTACAACTTGTTTCCACATAAAACAGCAATTGAAAATGTTATGGAAGGTTTAATTACTGTTAAAAAAGTAAATAAGCAAAAAGCATATGACGAAGCACTTCAACTTTTAGAAAAAGTAGGATTAGAAAGTGTTAAAGATCAAAGACCTCATGCTTTATCTGGTGGTCAACAACAACGTGTGGCGATTGCTAGAGCATTGGCAATGAATCCTAAAGTCATGTTGTTTGACGAACCGACATCAGCATTAGACCCAGAGTTAGTGAATGATGTATTAAAAGTTATTAAAGATTTAGCTAATGAAGGTATGACGATGGTCATTGTTACACATGAAATGAGATTTGCAAGAGAAGTTTCTGATAGAATGATTTTTATTCATGATGGTTTAATTGGTGAAGAAGGTAAACCGGAAGAGATGTTTACTCAACCGAAGACAGACGCATTGAAGAAATTTCTAAATGTTATAGAAGTATAAAGTTTCTAAATACACATGTTATTATTTTAATTTAAATAATGACATGTGTATTTTTTATTGTATAATCCATTTAAGGAGTGTGAATAAATGGAACGCGTAAAATCTTTTTTTAATCGAACAATTATAGATGGTTTAAGTTATATGGCTTTAGGTTTGTTTAGTACATTAATTGTTGGACTTATTATTGAAACTTTAGGCCAATCATTAAATACATATTTTGATACATCAATTATGATAGAAATAGGCAAGTTAGCTCAAACTTTAACAGGTGCTGGGGTAGGGGTAGCAGTTAGTTATGGTTTAGGCGCATCACCACTCATTATATTTACAACTGCAGTAACAGGCATGTATGGATATGAACAAGGTGGCGCTGTAGGAAGTTATTTATCTTCAGTATTTGCGAGTGAACTCGGAAGATTATATTCAGGCAAAACTAAAATAGATATTATTTTATCACCGATTTTAACGTTATTTATAGGTGCAGCTATTGCAAAGTTTATAGCGCCATTTATCGATGCATTTATGAAAGCATTAGGAAATTGGATACAATTAAGTACTGATCAACAACCTTTATTAATGGGGATATTCGTTAGTCTTATTGTTGGTCTTACACTAAGTAGTCCAATCTCAAGTGCGGCTTTAGCGTTAATGCTCGGCTTAAGTGGAACAGCGGCAGCAGCAGCTACAATAGGTGGATGTTGTCATATGATCGGATTTGCAGTAACAAGCTATAAGGATAATGGTATTTCAGGCGTTATTGCACATGGTATTGGTACAAGTAAACTTCAAATTCCAAATTATTTAAAGCAACCCTTTATATTAATACCACCAGTCGTAGCAAGTATTGTTGTAGCACCAATTATGACAGTCTTTTGGCCAATGGAAAATAATGCTGCTGGTGCTGGAATGGGTTCAAGTGGACTTGTAGGGCAAATTATGACGATTAAAACAATGGGTAGTACGACAGAAGTATACTTACAAATTGCTTTCTTCCATTTCTTATTACCTGCAGTAATCAGTTTATTTGTTTATCATTTATTGAAGAAGTATCATATAATTAAAGATGGTCAACAAACATTAATGATAGGAAGTGCAAAGAAATGAAACAATTAACGTCAATCGAAGAATACAAATCGTTGATTAACGAACCCACAATATTTATGTTCACAGCATCTTGGTGTCCGGATTGTCATTTTATAGATCCTGATTTACCTGGACTTGAAGAGAAATACAATCAATATCAATTCGTATCAGTTGATCGTGATGAATTTATTGATTTATGTCAAGAAGTTGATGTTATGGGTATTCCAAGTTTTATTGCTTATAACAACGGTCAAGAACTTGGTAGATACGTTGGTAAAGAAAGAAAAACAATTCCACAAATTAGTGCATTTATTGATGGATTAAATAATTAAAATTATATAAAAAAAGCAGGTCGAAAAAAGTTTCTTTTATTTTCGAATTACCTGCTTTTTTATTTTATTTAACTTCATTTAAATATGTTTATCACTGTTACATAACTGCGATTTGTTGTAAACTATATGGAGGTATAAAAATAGGAGTGTTAAGTATGAATGTCTTTCAAATGAGAGATTTATTAAAAGACCGATTGAAAACTTTAGATGCAAATTTTAAGTTTGATAGGGAAAATGAAAGTTTAAGAATTGAACGTACAGATAATCAAAAAGGGCTTTCAGTTAAATTAGCTCCGATTATTGCTAAATATAAAAATAACGGTAATAAAACAATAGACGAAATCGTTTATTACGTCACTGAAACAATAAATGCAATGCAAGATGAATCCAATAAAGAAATTAATAAAATTGAAATCTTGCCTGTCATAAGGTCTACTAGTTTTCATAAAGAAACGAAAGAAGGTACACCTTTTGTCATTGATGAACATACAGCTGAAACAAATATATATTATGCGCTTGATTTAGGTAATACTTATAGACTAATAGATGAGTCTATGCTCAGTGAACTTAATTTAACGAAAGAACAAATTAAAGAGCAAGCGTTATTCAATATTAAAAAGAGAAAAACAACTTACAAGTCTGATGAAGTTCAAGGCAATACATTCTATTTCATTAATACGAATGACGGATATGATGCTTCACGTATTCTCAATCAGACATTCCTAAAAGATGTTTATCAAAATATTGAAGGGGAAATGTTATTAGCTACACCTCACCAAGATGTACTGGTGATTTGTGATATTAAAAATGAAATTGGGTATGATATTGTAGCGCAAATGACGATGCAATTCTTCCAAAATGGCTTAGTGCCAATAACATCATTATCATTCTCTTATACACCTGATAAACCTTTGGAACCAATATTTATTTTAGGTAAAAATCACTCTCGTAAGAGAAACCAAGAAGTTATTGAGCGATTAGAAAAAAATAGAGAAATATTTAAAAAAATGAAAAATAATCAAAAAAGATTGTAAGGAGTAGGAGAAATGAATTTATTTTATAATAAAAATGGTGTTGGCGATGTATTAATGGTTACTTTAGAACCTTTATTTGAAGAATTAGAATATGATTATCAAAATGATTTAACAATTATTAAAAGTGAAGATAAAATTGTTGGATTTAATATATTCAATGCTTCTAAATATGTTCAAATAGAAGGCAATGGCAATATTAAAGTTGAAGAGAAACACATTAATAGTATTCAAGACTTACTAGAGAAAAGTAATATTAATTATAAATTAGACGTTGATTTATCTCCTAAGTTTGTAGTAGGATACGTATCTGAAAAATCAAAACATCCTGATGCAGATAAACTATCAGTATGTAAAGTTGATGTTGGTAATGAAAAATTACAAATTGTATGTGGTGCTCCAAATATTGATCAAGAACAAAAAGTTGTTGTTGCTAAAGTAGGAGCCGTAATGCCTAGTGGAATGATTATTAAAGATGCAGAATTACGTGGTGTTCCTTCTAGTGGTATGATTTGTTCAATGAAAGAACTTGATTTAGAAGGTGCTCCAAAAGAAAAAGGTATAATGGTACTAGATGATAGTTATACTGTAGGAACACCATTCTTTGAAGACGAAAGGTAGTGAACCTATGAGTTGGTTTGATGATATATTCGGGCAATCGAAAAATGAACAAAAAAATGAAAAGCAAAAAAGCGATCAAGTGTCTTTTGATCATCATCCTGATGACGATTCAACTAATGAAGAAATTTATAGAAGACCTAAAGGCAAATTTAGATTTCCAATACAAATGGAATATGAAGAACAATCTAATGAAGAGCACCATCAACATGATAATGAAACAAGTCAACGAGAAGAGAAATATCATGATAGTAGATTTTATGATGAAAGCTCAGCTTCTTTTCCAACAAATAGAAGAAGACGTAGAAGAAATCGTAATGTGGATGCATATGAACCTGCTAAGAAGTCAAGAAGTTATGATCAGGATGTAACACATCATTACAATACGAAAAGTAAACAATCTTCTCAACGCTACGACAACAGTAAACGTTATAATGATGACTATCAATTTGAAGAAAGATTGAATGCATTACATCAACCAAAATTTAAAGCTTCTGAAGTGCCTTCAGCAATATTCGGTATGAGAAAACAAAAAGAAGTTCCTAATAGTGGTTTGAAAGATCATTCAACTAAATCAGATAATGATACTGAAAAAGAAAATAAACGTAAACAAAGTAGTGAAATCGTACAAGAAGTCCCTACTTATTCAAAGACGGATAATACGATTAACATTGAAAATATTTATGCTTCACAAATTGTTTCTGAAATTAGAAAAGAACGCGAGAAGAAACTTCAAAAGAAAAAACAATTTGAAAAAGCTTTAAGAGAAAAAAGAGAACAAGAACTTAACAGTCTTGATTCAGAAGAAACAAAGTCACAAATTAAAAACCAAGACTATTACTTAAAACAACAAGCTTCATATATTAAAAAAGATCCAAAAGATTATCAAGACGTGGAAGATGAATTACAAAATGACATACCCCAAGATGAATCAAGCGACTCTCAAGAAGAGACGGTTAATTCTAATGCGTTACAGCCAGACGTCAATGATTTAACTACATATGAATTTAAAGAGATAGACTTAGATTTTGATGATACAGAAGATGACATTAAACAAGACAATGTTGATGATATCATTGAAGAAGTTGAGACTGAACATGAAGAAGACAATTCAACTCATGATTCAATTGAAGAGGAAGCTTCAGAGGTTGAAGAAGTAGAATCGAGCAATGTAGTAGAAGACATTAGTGGAGCCGAAAATATTACTGAAGCTGAAGCAATACAACATTTTGAAGAAGATAATGAAGTTTCAAATGAAGAAGTTATCGAACCATCAGAAATAATAGAGACGCATGATTCTCTTGAAGAAGATGATGATGCATCGATTACACAATCTGATCAATTTGTCGAAGATGATATACATTTTGAAGAAGTAGAAGATTCTGAAGATGAAGAAATAGAAACAATCGATAATGCTGAAGATGTATTAACATTTGATGAAAATGAAGAAGATAATAATGAAAGCTTATTCGAGTCTGATCATTTTGAAGTGGAAAGTGATACAGAAAAACAAGAAGCGGATAATGTTATTGCAGAAGAAGAATCAAATAATAATCCAATAGAAGCTGAAGACACGATTCAACAACCTGAAGAACCTAAAGAAACAACTTCTCACGAACCTATCTTGAAACCTAAGTCTGTTAGAAAGTCTTCACCATTTAACGTGATGATGACACCTTCAGATAAACGCAAACATCAAGCATTTAAGAATTCATCAAATATCAACAAGACGCAAACATCTAACTTTCAAGAAACAGAAAATGAAAGCAACACTGAACAAAATGAGTCTAACCAAGCTGTTAAACGTAAAGGACCATCTTATGTACTTCCACCAGTATCTATATTAGATGATCTAGTTGAGGAAGAAGATAATAGTGAATGGTTAGAGGAAAAGAAAAAAGAACTAGATGAAGCTTTTTATCATTTTAATGTGCCTGCACATGTTGTCAATATGATACAAGGGCCAACTGTTACAAGGTTTGAATTATCTGTTGAAAAAGGTGTTAAAGTATCTAGAATTACTGCGTTGCAAGATGACATTAAGATGGCATTAGCTGCTAAAGATATTCGTATTGAAGCGCCTATTCCAGGTACAAGTTTAGTAGGTATCGAAGTGCCTAATCAAAGTCCTAAAAAGATTCCATTAGGCCAAATGATCACGTCTAAACCTTTTCAACAAGCAGAAAGTAAACTGACTGTAGCAATGGGCTTTAAAATTAATAACGAACCGCTATTAATGGATATTGCTAAGACACCTCATGCGCTCATTGCTGGTGCAACAGGTTCTGGTAAGTCAGTATGTATTAATGCTATCTTAACAAGTTTACTTTATAAAAATCATCCAGATGAGCTGAAACTATTACTGATTGATCCGAAAATGGTAGAGCTTGCACCATATAATAATTTGCCGCATTTAGTTGCGCCAGTTATTACGGATGTTAAAGCAGCAACTGCTAGTTTAAAATGGGCAGTTGAAGAGATGGAACGTAGATATAAGCGTTTTGCTGAATTACATGTTAGAAATATTACTGCATTTAATAAGAAAGCAAATTACGAGCAAAGAATGGCAAAAATCATTATAGTTATAGATGAGTTAGCTGATTTAATGATGATGTCACCTCAAGAAGTTGAACAATCTATTGCTAGAATTGCACAAAAAGCTAGAGCATGTGGTATACATATGATTCTTGCGACACAACGACCATCCGTCAATGTGATTACAGGTTTAATTAAAGCAAACGTACCAACAAGAATATCATTCATGGTATCGTCTTCTATTGACTCTAGAACAATTCTTGATGTTGGTGGAGCAGAGAAATTACTTGGTAATGGTGATATGTTATATCTTGGTAACGGTATGAATAAACCGATAAGAGTTCAAGGTGCATTTGTATCAGATGATGAAATTGATGAAACAGTAGAAAATGTTAGTAGTCAAATGAAACCTAATTATCTATTCAAAGAAGAAACATTGTTGAAAAAGGTAAATGAACAACCTGCTGATGCACTATTTGATGAAGTTTGTGAATTTATGTTAAACGAAGGTCATATTTCAACTTCACTTATACAAAGACATTTCCAAATTGGATATAATAGAGCAGCGAGAATGATTGATAATCTTGAAGAGAGAGGTTATATATCAGGACCTAACGGCTCTAAACCAAGAGATGTACTTATTACTAAAGATATGATAGAAGAAAGAGAAACTAACATTTAAGAAATAGAAGGAGTGACATGAAATGACATTATTTCATTTTGTCGGCATAAAAGGTGCAGGTATGAGTTCACTTGCACAAATCATGCACGACATGGGACATAAAGTACAAGGTTCTGATATAGAGAATACAGTATTTACTGAAATAGCATTAAAAAATAAAGGCATTAAAATATTACCTTTTGATGTAGAAAATATTCAAGAAGGCATGACTGTTATAGCAGGTAATGCCTTTCCAGATACACACCCTGAAATAGCAAAAGCTTACGACATGGGACTTGAAGTAAAAAGATATCATATATTCCTAGGTGAATTTATGTCTCAATATACATCAGTCGCTGTTACAGGTGCACACGGTAAAACATCGACAACTGGATTATTATCACATGTCATGAATGGTGATCAAAAGACATCATTCTTAATAGGTGATGGAACAGGTATGGGATTACCTGATAGCTCATACTTTGCTTTTGAAGCTTGTGAATATAGAAGACACTTTTTAAGTTATTATCCAGATTATGCGATTATGACAAATATTGATTTTGATCATCCAGACTATTTTAAAGATTTACAAGACGTAACAAATGCATTCCAAGAGATGGCTAGTAATGTAAAAAAAGCAATCGTTGCTTGGGGACATGACGCTGAACTTAGAAAAATTAAAGCGGATGTTCCAATTTACTTTTATGGTTTCGAACACGACAATGATGTCTATGCTGAAAATATTCAAACGTCTTCTAAAGGTACAACATTTGATGTATACTTCAAATCTAAAAACGAACTCATAGGTACATTTACAACACCTATGTATGGTGATCACCACGTTCTAAATGCATTAGCTGTTATTGCAATTTGCCATTTAGAAAAACTTGATATTGAAAATATTAAAGAAGCATTATTAACTTTTGGTGGTGTAAAAAGAAGATTTAGTGAAAGTTTTTACGATAATCAAATCTTAATCGATGACTATGCACACCATCCGAGAGAAATAAATGCTACAATTGAATCAGCTAGAAAAAAATATCCTGAAAATGAAGTGGTTGCAGTATTTCAGCCACATACATTTTCAAGAACAGAAACTTTCTTAAACGAATTTGCTGAAAGTTTAAACCTTGCTGATAAAGTATATTTATGTGACATCTTTGGTTCTATTCGAGAACAACAAGGTGAGCTGACAATACATGATTTAAAAGCATTAATTCCTAATGCGGATTTAATTAGTGAAGAATCTGTTTCTCAGCTACAAAAGCATGATAATGGTGTTATACTATTTATGGGTGCTGGAGATATTCAAAAAGTTCAAAAAGCCTATGTTACTTCACTATCACATTTAATATAATATGTTTATACTTTAATAGTGAGGGTATTAAATATTAGTAAATCGAATAAAGAATAGTTTTATAATTATTAGGAGGCGTTCAGTATGGATTGGATTTTACCAATAGCAGGCATAATTGCTGCGGTTGCATTTTTAATTATTTGTGTTGTCTTAGCACTATTTTTAATGCAATTATTAAAAACAGTTAAAGGAATTAATGAAACTTTAGATGGCATTCAAGGCCAAATACAAGGTATCACTCGTGAATCTACAGATTTACTTCATAAAGCTAATCGTTTAACTGAAGATATTCAAGATAAATCATTACGCTTAAACTCAGTAGTAGATGCGGTTAAAGGTGTTGGAGATTCTGTACAAACACTTAATAATTCAGTAGATAGAGTTACAAACTCTATTACACACAATATCTCACAAAATGAAGATAAGATTTCTCAAGTTATTCAATGGTCAAATGTTGCAATGGAAGTTGCAGATAAATGGCAATTAAGAAGAGATCGTAGAAGTAATGTATCGTACAAAAATAATGTAAATGCTTCTAAAGATTTTGAAGCGCAAGTGCCGAAAGACTACAATGAAAAAACAACATCAGGTGACAACTTAGATGAAGATAAAATTGGTGCAGGCTTGAAAAAATAAAGTGCATGGAAGCAAATAACAATCTTTTCAGGCTGAGGCATATAAAAAATGCCACAGCCTGATTTCTTTAATAAAATTAGGGGGAAAATAAAATGGAAAACAAATACAATAGAGATTTATATACACATGGTCTAGAAACATATGAAGCTGAATATGAAAAAAATACAAACGGTAGAGATTTTGTATTTGGTGTAGTATTAGGTACAGTAGTAGGCGGAATTGTTGGTTTATTACTAGCACCTAAATCAGGGAAAGAACTACAAGATGATTTAAGTGAGAAATCAAACAAAATTATCGATGACGTTAAAACTAAAACTGACGACTTAAAAGTTCAAGCTCAATCTAAAGCTGAAGAAATCAAAACACAAGCTGAAGAAAAGAAAGAAGAAGTCAAAACTAAAGTTGAAGATAAAAAAGCACAAGCGAGCGAAAAAGCAGAAGAAGTGAAATCTAAAGCTGCTGATAAAAAAGAAGAAGCTAGTCAAAAAGCGGAAGAAGTAAAAGCTAAAGCTACAGATAAAAAAGAAGAAGTTAAAACAAAAGCTTCAGAAAAGAAAACAGAAACTAAGAAAAAAGCAGAAGAAGTAAAATCTAAACAAGCTGAAAAGAAAGCTAACAAAGGCGTTGTAACAGCTGACGATGTAGGCGATGAAGAATTAAAAGCACAAAAAGGTGCGATTAAATCTGAAGTAGAAAATGAAGACTTAAAAGGTCCAAAAACAGTTGTAGAGAAAAAAACTTTCGATAAAAAATAATAAATAAGTGATGTATAACGCATATTATTTGTACTACCGAAAAGTTATAACATAACTTTTCGGTAGTTTTTTATATTGTAATGAACACCATTATAAATTAAAATATACTTTATTAGTCTGATTAGTAATAAACTTTAATATTTTTGAGATGTTGGGGTTGAATCAGATCATTTTAATTGTTATACTAACATCTAATTACTTATATATTTTATCGCTTTAAAGTATGTGAGTTAAATTGTTTACATGAGGTGAAAAGGATGTCAAATGAATTAGAGAATTTAAGAAAAAGAATTGAAGGTATTAATGATGAAATTTTAGCTTTATTACAAGAGCGTGGTACTTTAGCTAAAAAAATTGGTGAAGAAAAACGTAAACAAGGTACTCAAGTATATGATCCACAACGTGAAAAAGAAATGTTAAATCATTTAATTGATAATAACCAAGGACCATATAACGACAATACTATTAAGCAATTATTTAAAGAGATCTTTAAAGCTTCTACTGACTTACAAAAATCTGAAAATGAAAAACATTTATATGTTTCTCGTAAATTAAAACCAGAAGATACTATTGTACAATTTGACAATGGTGCAATTATTGGTAATAATAAAAAATCATTCGTATTCGGGCCATGTTCTGTAGAATCACAAGAACAAGTTGATACTGTTGCGAAAGAATTAGCTGATAGAGGCGAAAAATTCATTAGAGGTGGCGCATTTAAACCACGTACTTCTCCTTATGACTTCCAAGGTTTAGGTGAAGAAGGATTAAAAATTCTTAAAAATACTAAAGATAAATACGGTTTAAATATCGTAAGTGAAATTGTAAATCCTGCACACTTTGAAATGGCTGATGAATACTTAGATGTATTCCAAATTGGTGCAAGAAACATGCAAAACTTTGAGTTATTAAAAGAAGCAGGTAAAACAAACAAACCTATCTTATTAAAACGTGGTCTTTCTGCAACTATCGAAGAATTCATTTACGCTGCAGAATATATTCATTCACAAGGTAACAATAATATTATCTTATGTGAACGTGGTATTAGAACATATGAAAAAGCTACAAGAAACACATTGGATATTTCAGCAGTTCCAATTTTAAAGCAAGGTACACATCTACCAGTTATGGTAGACGTTACACATAGTACTGGTCGTAAAGACATCATGCTACCATGTGCTAAAGCTGCATTAGCAGTTGGAGCTGACGGTGTAATGGCAGAAGTACATCCTGATCCATCAGTAGCGTTAAGTGACGCTGGACAACAAATGGACTTAAATGAATTTGACGCATTCTACAAAGAAATCGTTGAAGCTGCTAAATTATACGAAAAATAATTTTCATATACATCGACTGGCGAAAAGTTATCATAACTTTTCGCCAGTTTTTATGTTGTAAATCAACACATGTTCGTTTGTTTTCTGAAAAACTATTTACAATTTACACAATACTCAAAAATATTAGAGCAATTGTATCGACAACATCTCTATAATCTTTTATAATTGTTAATTGTGAGTTCGCTTTCATATATTTTGAAAACATTATGAAAACGTGCTAGAATAAAGTAGAAAACGTTTTCAAGATAGGAGGATATTATGACTGTAACAATATATGATGTTGCAAGAGAAGCAAAAGTATCAATGGCAACAGTTTCACGTGTAGTGAATGGCAACCAAAATGTAAAGCCTTCAACACGTGATAAAGTAAATGAAGTAATTAAAAGATTAAATTATAGACCTAATGCTGTAGCTAGAGGTTTAGCAAGTAAGAAAACAACAACTGTTGGGGTAATTATTCCTGACATTTCAAATGTTTATTATTCTGAATTAGCTCGTGGTTTAGAAGATATTGCTACTATGTATAAATATCATACAATCATTTCAAATTCTGATAATGATAGTGAAAAAGAACAAGAGATATTTAATAATTTATTAAGTAAACAAGTTGACGGCATTATTTTCTTAGGTGGTACTTTAACAGATGAAACAGTAGACCTTATTGATAAATCATCAGTACCAGTAGTCGTATCAGGTACGAATGATAAAGACTCTAAACTTGCTTCAGTTAACATTAACTATACAGAAGCTAGTAAAGAAATTGCTGAGTCATTGATTAAGAAAGGTGCTAAGAAATTTGCATTTGTAGGTGGAGGATATTCAGAAAAAGCACAAGATGATGCTTTTAAAGGATTAGAACTTGCACTTCAAGAAGCTGGACTTGAAATCGAAGACAATGCTAAATTTGTTGGTAATGAAACATATAAAGATGGTAGTCGTGCTTATGAGGCTGTTTCTCAAGATAAGCCGGATGTTATTTTATGTATTAGTGATGAACAAGCAATTGGTATTGTACACGCAGCACAAGATGCAGGCGTTAATGTACCAAATGATTTACAAGTTGTAAGTTTCAATAATACAAGATTAGTTCATATGGTTAGACCTCAATTATCAAGTGTGACACAACCATTATATGATATTGGTGCAGTTGGTATGAGATTATTAACTAAATATATGAATGATGAACAAATTGATGAACCTAATGTGATTTTACCTTATAGAGTAGAATATAGAGGTACAACTAAATAATATAGAAAGACGAGAGCGGGACAGAAATCTAATTTATATAAAATGATTTCGTAGTCCCGCCCCGGCAAGGATGACTAGAGTTGAAAAAAGCTTGGTACAAGCGCATTTTCAATTCAGACATCTACTGCCAAGTTGCAAAAAGAGACTGAGACATTACATTATGTCCCAGTCTCGTCTTTTTTTACATTTAATCAAACCAATCTAATATTCTTAGTTTAGTATTATTATTTTTTTCTGTTATTTCTTTTCTTCTAGGTATGTCAGTATAGTCTTCTTTTTCATCTATCCAAGTTGAAGGTAGTGGTAATGGTGCGTGTGGTTGGTATTTTTGTAACCATGAATCTGGTATTGATCCTTCAGGTGTTTCTAGGTCATTTAGTGCAAACCATACATGTGACCACGCTCTAGGTACAACGCGCCATATATTATAGCCACCGCCTCCAATCATAATGATTTTGCCATCACAATGTTTATCAGCTAAACCTTTAACGATATATGGTATTTTATACAATGTATCAAGTGTGCAACTTAAATGTGTGAGTGGATCTAAATAATGTATATCCACACCATTTACACTTAGTATGACATCTGGTTTATATGCTTTACAAACTGCTTCTACTGTATCTTTAAAAACGTCTATGTATGAATCGTCTTCTGTATAAGCATCTAATGGTACATTGACAGTCGTTCCAAATCCTTTGCCATCACCGCGTTCTGTTAACGCACCAGTGCCTGGAAATAAGTATCGACCAGTTTCATGTATAGAATAGTTCATGACATCTTCGTTTGTATAAAATGACCATTGTACGCCATCGCCGTGATGTGCGTCTGTATCAATATATAAGACACGTTGATTATACTTTGATTGCATGTATTGAATGGCAACAGCACTGTCATTATATATACAAAATCCGCTCGCTTTACCTTTAAAGCCATGATGTAAGCCACCGCCAAGATGGCATGCTCTTGTTGCTTCTCCAGTCATAACGGCATCTACTGCACTTAAAGTTCCACCAACAACACGTGCACTATTTTCATGCATATTTATAAATTGTGGCGTGTCTTCAGAATTTAATCCGTATTTATCATATTCTTTTAATGGTAAATCACCATTACCAGCTTTCTTTATTGCTTCTATATAATTTGGTTCATGTACGAGTTGAAGTTCTTCATCAGTCGCTACCCGAGGTGAAATAATATGTGCTTCGGTTAATACACCTAAATCAAAGAGTAAATCAGTTGTTAATTTAAGTCTCATTTGATTGAAAGGGTGACTATCTGAAAAACGATATTTCAATAAATCTTCAGAATATACATATTTAACATTAGTCATTTTTTATACCAAACGGATAGATGACATGGTAATCTTGTTCTTCTAATAATTTGTATATTTTCTCTGGATTCATTGATTTCACTCGTAACATCAGGTATCTCTTATTAATATCTTGTTGATCTGCATATGCTAAAACGTTTAAGATATCAATATTTTGTTCTTTAAATATTCTAGTAATATCATGAAGTGCGCCAACTTTATCATCAATATGTACTTCAATAATAGAACCAGGCATAGTCACACCTGTAAGTTCTAAAAATGTATTGAGCATGTCTTTTTGGGTAACGATACCAATTACTTTATTATCTCGAATAACTGGAATTGAACCAATAGACATTTCATAAAAATCTAGTGCAATATCTTCTACGAAATCAAGTGGATGGCAACGTATCACATTACGTCTCATTATTTTTGAAACAGATAATGACAAACTTTTGTTGGGCTCGTCATCAGATAATATACTAGGCAGAGCCATTTTTATATCTCTATCAGAAATAATACCGAGTAAATGATCTTCTTCATCAACAATCGGTAAATGTCTAATTTCTTTTTGTGTCATTAATACTAAAGCATCTTCAATAGATTTATCACTTTGTATTGTTGTACAAGGTGATGTCATAATTTTTTCAACTAACATAAATTCAAACCCCCTCTAAAAGAAAAATCTATTCATAAATCTGAGTTTATCAAATGCTTCCATTTGTTCTTGTTGAATATTTTGTCCAATCCTTGCCATTAGGCTATTAGCTGGATGACTAATTATTTCAGGGTCGTCTGTTGCAAACACTTCTAATCCACCTTCAGCCATCATTTTATGCATGATTTTTTGATATTGATAAACATCTAAACCACTGTTTTTTAAATCCCAATGCCAATAATATTCAGTTGTAATGACGATGAAATCTTCCATTTCAGGCGCTTTCATAGCAAGTTGAAGCATTTTTTTACCTAGACCATATTTACGATAATCTAAAGACAATTCAATAGCACCTAACTCTAGAATATACGGTAAATTACCATCAGACCATCTTTCTAATGGGTCAGGGTATAAGTATGTCGTATAACCGATAATATGTTGATCAATACGTGCGATAATTATTCTTCCTTCAGGCAATTCAGCAATTTCAATAATGGCTTCAAATTGTTCTTTAGATACTCTAAAACTATTGAGTCCTTCATCAAAAGTCATGTTTCGTAATTCATCTGGATGTACAGGTCCTTCAACGATAATATCTGTGTCTTTATCATAGGGGACAGTTTCAGATATAAAAGTCTTCTTGAATTCCAATGTTGTACCTCCTTTCATTAAGTATGATATTCTATATTTGCAATATGTATTTTGAATAATCAAATTTTTTTGAAAAGTATCATCTATTTATATTATAATGTAAATAGGCTTTATTGAAAACGATTACATTCATAAAAGGGGAGATTTAAATGAAAGTCGAAGTTTACGAAGCATTAAATGATTCTTATAACCTTGCTGATTATGATGAAACAGTAAAAAATCATAATTGGAAAGATATCGAAAAGAATTTCAGTTGGAGTGAAACTGGAAAAATAAATATGGCTTACGAATGTATCGATCGTCATGTAGACAATGGTAAAGGGGACAAAATTGCACTTCATTATAAAGATAGCAATAGACAAGATAGTTATACATTTAAAGAATTACAAATCGCGAGTAATAAAGCTGCAAATGTCTTGAAAAATGAAGCGAATGTACAAAAAGGTGATAGAGTATTTATATTTATGCCTAGAACACCTGAATTATATTTCTCTTTATTAGGTACTTTGAAGATTGGGGCTATCGTAGGACCATTATTCGAAGCTTTTATGGAAAAAGCAGTTAAAGACAGATTAGAAAATAGTGAAGCTAAAGTGATCATTACGACGAATGATTTAGTTGGTAGAATTCCGAAAGATGAATTACCAAACCTTGAACATATTGTCGTTGTAGATGACGAAGTAAGTGATGAATACATTGATTTCAATCAATCATTTGAACAAGCAAGTGATGAATTTGATATTGAATGGTTAGATAGAGAAGATGGTTTGATCTTACATTATACATCAGGTTCTACAGGACAACCTAAAGGTGTATTACATGTTCAAGAGGCTATGATCGTACATTATATATCTGGTAAATATGTATTAGACTTTAAAGAAGATGACGTTTATTGGTGTACAGCTGACCCAGGTTGGGTAACAGGCACATCATACGGTATCTTTAGTCCATGGTTAAATGGTGTTACAAATTGCATTGTCGGTGGAAGATTTTCGCCTGAAGGTTGGTATGACTTTATTCAAACATATGGCGTAACAATTTGGTATACAGCGCCAACAGCACTACGTATGTTAATGGGTGCTGGTGATGATGTTGTTAGTAAGTATGATCTTTCATCATTAAGACATGTGCTTTCAGTTGGTGAACCATTAAACCCTGAAGTTATTAAATGGGCACATAACGTATTTAATCATAGAGTACATGATACATGGTGGATGACTGAAACAGGTGGACATATGATTGTAAACTATCCTTCTATGGATATACGTGCTGGTTCGATGGGTAAACCATTACCAGGTATTGAAGCAGCAATTGTAGATGATCAAGGTAATGAATTACCACCGAATAGAATGGGTAACTTAGCCCTTAAAAAAGGTTGGCCATCAATGATGAGAACAATTTGGAATAATCAACCTAAATACGATTCTTACTTTATCAATGATGAGTGGTATGTTTCAGGAGATTCTGCATATAAAGATGAAGATGGTTATTACTGGTTCCAAGGTAGAGTTGATGATGTAATTATGACTGCTGGTGAACGTGTAGGTCCATTTGAGGTTGAATCTAAACTCGTTGAACATCCAGCTGTTGCTGAAGCGGGTGTTATCGGTAAACCTGACCCAGTAAGAGGTGAAATTATTAAAGCATTTATTGCTTTAAGAGATGGCTATGAAGAATCAGACGAACTTAAAGAAGAAATTAGAAAGTTTGTTAAAGAAGGATTAGCTGGTCATGCAGCACCTCGTGAAATTGAATTTAAAGATAAATTACCTAAGACACGTTCAGGTAAAATTATGAGACGTGTACTTAAAGCATGGGAATTAGATTTACCAGCAGGTGACTTATCTACGCTTGAAGATTAATTTAAATAAAGTTCACGTCATATAATTGGCGTGATCTTTTTTACGGGAAATTTGAATAAAAGTAGCTTACATATCGACTTTTATGAGTGAATTGTATATCCTAATAGTGTTAGGATATGTCATTTAATATTTAATTTGTAATATAAATTTAAGGAGTGAACGATGTTGAGTCATTTATCAGATTTAGAAATTGCAAAACAAAGTACTTTAAGACCAATTAGTGAAATAGCTGAGAAGGTGGGAATTTCTCATGAAGCTTTGGAGCCTTATGGTCACTACAAAGGAAAAGTTGATATTACAAAGCTAAATGATCTAGAGGAAAAAGGTAAAGTTGTTCTTGTAACAGCTTTAAGTCCAACGCCAGCAGGTGAAGGGAAATCAACGGTAACAGTTGGATTAGCAGATGCCTTTAATCAACTTAATCAAAATGTAATGGTTGCATTAAGAGAACCTTCACTTGGACCTGTATTTGGTATGAAAGGTGGCGCAACAGGTGGTGGTTATGCACAAGTTTTACCAATGGAAGAAATCAATTTACATTTTAATGGTGACTTACACGCGATAACGACTGCTAATAATGCGTTGTCAGCTTTTATCGATAATCATATCTATCAAGGTAACGAACTTAATATTGATTCTAGACGAGTTGAGTGGAAACGTGTACTTGATATGAATGATAGAGAGTTACGTCAAGTCGTAGTTGGTTTAGGTGGCCCGACAAGAGGTGTACCAAGAGAAGATGGTTTTGATATCACAGTTGCATCTGAAATAATGGCTATATTCTGTTTATCAAACGGCATTAAAGATTTAAAAGAAAATCTAGCTAACATTACAATTGGCTATAATGTCGATAAGCAACCAGTAACGGTTCGTGATTTAAAGGTAGAAGGTGCTTTAACACTTATTTTAAAAGACGCGCTAAAACCTAACATCGTACAAACGATAGAAGGCACGCCTGCATTAGTACATGGTGGACCTTTTGCGAATATTGCACATGGATGTAATTCAATTATTGCAACGAATACTGCTAGAAAGTTAGCGGATATCGTCGTAACAGAAAGTGGATTTGGTTCAGATTTAGGTGCAGAGAAGTTTTTAAATATCAAAACACGTAAAGCTGGATTTGATCCAAGTGCAGTTGTAATAGTCGCAACTATTCGTGCGTTAAAAATGCATGGTGGCGTAGCAAAAACTGATCTTAAAGAAGAAAATGTTCAAGCTGTCCAACAAGGTATCGTAAACTTAGAACGACATGTCAATAACATTAAACAGTTTGGCGTTGAACCTGTTGTAGCAATTAATGCTTTTATTCACGATACAGATGACGAAGTACAAGTTGTCTTAGATTGGTGTAAAGAAAATAACGTAAAAGTTGCTCTAACAGAAGTTTGGGAAAAAGGTGGAGAAGGTGGCGTCGAACTCGCTAAAGAAGTATTAAAAGTATTAGAAACACCTCAACCATTTAAGCAACTTTATGATTTGAACTTATCTATAGAAGAAAAAATTGAAACAATTGTTCAGAAAGTATACGGTGGAAGATCTGTTAAATTCAGTGATAAAGCCTTGAAACAATTGAAGACAATTAAAGAAAACGGTTGGGATGAATACCCAGTTTGTATGGCGAAAACACAATATTCATTTACAGACGATCCAAAAGAACTTGGTGCACCAGTAGACTTCGATATAACAATAAGAGAATTATCACCAAGAACTGGCGCAGGATTTATCGTAGCATTAACAGGGGACATCATGACAATGCCAGGTTTACCAAAGAAACCAGCAGCATTAAATATGGATGTTAACGAAGACGGTTCTGCAGTAGGATTATTCTAAATAAAATATGACTTTATAGAAAACTGTTGAGACAATAATGGCTGTCTCAACAGTTTCTTTGTTTATAAAATATTTAGGGATATGTAGAGAATGAGTTTTTAATTACAAAAGTCGGTGGAATTGTAACTAAGGGTGCCCATAGTAACAAAAGTCGGCCAAAGTATAACTAAGGATGCCGTTAGTAACAAAACTTGGTTGAAGTGTAACTAAGGCATGCCATCACATCATCTTATTCAACAAAAAATAACACCTCATTTTCAGTGAAAATGAGGTGTTATAAACGGATTATCTAATTATTGCCACTTGGTGGTGCGGTGCTTGTACCACTGGATGGCTTGCTATTGCTGTTTGAATTACTATCTTTATTACTGCTTGATTTATATGACCAAGCTTCTTTAGAATTTTTAGATACGCGTTCTTTTGGCTTAACTTTTGAAGATGTGTTTGTATCAATTGCTTGTCCTAGTCGTTTTAATACATAGTCAGAATTAATATCTTTATTCGAAGTATCGACTTTATCAGATATTAATGTAGAAGATTTAGATTCACCACTACTACAGCTTCCTGTAGAATTTGTGTATTGGCAAATTGTGTCTTCTTTAACTGTGCTAGGTCTAGAGAATTCACTATCGTATCCTAATTTTTCTCTATCTGTAGAAGATAATGCATTAACCATATCTCTCCACATAAATAATTGATAATGACTGTCTTCATCAAATGTTATTGGTTGGTCGTAACCCATCCATATACCAAGTGTAACTTTTGGTGTATATCCTACAAACAGGCTATCTTTAGCATCTTGTGATGTACCTGTTTTACCAGCCCAGTTACCGTCAAATGAATTCTTAATTTGGTAACCAGAACCGTCATCAAGAACACCTTCTAATATACTTGTTGTTAAATATGTTGTTGATTCACTAAAGATACGCTTAGGATCTTTTTTGTGTTGATAAATCACTTCGCCATCTCGTGATTTAATAGATTCAATCATATAACTTTCATTATATTCACCTTTATTAGCTAAAGTACTGTAACCATTCACATCTTGTTCTAACGTGAAGTCTGCTGTACCAAGTGTTAAAGCTAAACCATCTTGGATATCTTTAGGTACGGTCATACCCATTTTATTTAAGTTTTCCCATGGTTTGTAGTCTTGAACATTGCTATACAATCTTAAAGTACTTAAGTTTAAAGAGTTTCTTAATGCATAATCTGCTGTTACCGGCCCAAATTCTCTTCTATCATAGTTATCAGGAGAATAACCTTGGAAGTCGAATTTTTTATCCAGTAGGGCAGTGTTTGGTGTGATTAATCCATTTTCAAATGCAGGCGCATATGTGAGTAATGGTTTCATTGTTGAACCTGGTGAACGTTTAGCACTTGTTGCGTGATTGATTTGTGATTTTTCGTAATCTCTACCACCAACGAACGCTAGAATTTTACCAGATTGGTTTTCTTTTAATAATGCGCCGACTTCATGTTGGAAATCTTTAGAAGCTTTTTTACCTTCACTGTTTGTATAACTTGCTTCTCTATCCCATGAGTAGCTACCAGAATTATCTTTAACTTCTTGAAGTTTGTCATACATATCTTTATCAATCGTTGTATCTACACGGTAACCTTCAGTTCGCATAGCTTGATTAGCTTTTTCAGTGTATTTCGTCATAAGAACAGGTGTTTGATCAAGTTCTTTCTTAGAAATATTATCTTCTTTAGCTAAATGATATTTAAGAATATCAACAGTACGTTTTTCTACTTCTTCTGTTAAGAATGGATATTTCTGATTAGGTTCTTCAACCTTATCAACAAATGATTTCTTGATGTCGAATTTTAATGCTTCATCGTATTCTTTTTTCGTAATTTTTTCTTCTTGATACATTCTTTTCAGAACATAGTGTTGACGATTGATGCCGTATTTCAAGGATTCATCATCTTTCAAATCACCATTCGGCAAGAAAGGTGTGTATGTGTAAGGATTCTGTGGTAATCCAGCAAGATATGCTGATTGTGCAACGTTTAAATTCTTAGCTGATTTACCAAATACACCTTGAGCAGCGGCTTCAATACCCGCTATATTAGAACCATTTGAATTTCTACCGAATGAAACAACGTTCAAGTAACTATCAATAATTTCTTCTTTTGATAAGTTCTTTTCAACATTCATTGAAAGTAGCATTTCTTTTGCTTTACGTTCAAATGATGTTTCATTTGTTAAAAGTTGGTTCTTAACAAGTTGTTGCGTTAATGTACTCCCGCCAGAAGAATTAGCACTGCCAAGCACTTCTTGTACAGAAGCTCTTATAAAAGCTTTTGGTACAATACCATTATGGTTATAGAAGTCTTCATCTTCTGTTGATATAAGTGCATTTTTAACATTCTTACTTATGTCTTTCCCTTTAATAACATCCCTTTGGACATCACTTTTTAATCGACCAAGTGACTCTCCAGAACCAAAATAAACAGATGTACTTTCTGTCATTGAATAAAGTTGTTGCTTCATTTCTTTTTTAGACATTACTTTTTCATCTTTGACAAGTCCTGCGAAGTATCCTCCGCCAATACCCAATCCTAAAGCTAATAATAAACAACTAATAAATACAATAACGAAAAATAAATTGCTTATTACATTGTATGTAGTATGGAATATGAGTTTTGGAGACCATTTTGTTTCTTTAAAAGTATCTTTATATTTCTTACTTGAACGATTAAATTGTTCTTTAAGTTTGTTTTTAGACTGATTTGAACTCAAATTTTTACCTCCAATCTAATCATCAATATTATAACATATATGTTTAGTGTTGACTTTTAAAAAAGTTAGCATTATACTTTGTAATTAATTGCATATGGTAATGAACTAAAGGAGAAGTAGTGATTATTTTCTTTTTAAGAGAGTCAGTGGTGCTGCGAACTGATAAAGTGATAATGATGAATACACCTTTATAACAACAAGTTCAACGTTATTAATGTACGTAACATTAAAGAGTGATGATGTATGAATGTACGTCATAAGTATGGTGGTACCGTGTATTCAAGCACCCTTACATTTTTGTGAGGGTGCTTTTTTATATTCTATTTTAGAGGAGGAAAATATAATGACAAATGAACTTTTAGAAGATTTAAAATGGAGAGGTTTAATTTATCAACAAACTGATGAACAAGAAATTGAAGATTTATTAAATAGAGAGTCAGTTAAAATATATTGTGGTGCAGATCCAACAGCTGATAGTTTACACATTGGACATTTATTACCATATTTAACACTACGTCGTTTCCAAAATCATGGTCATACACCAATCGTCTTAGTCGGTGGTGGTACAGGTATGATTGGTGACCCATCAGGTCGTTCAGAAGAAAGAAAATTACAAACTGATGAACAAGTTGAAGCTAACGTTAGAGGGATCATGAATCAAATGCATAAAATATTTGATTTTGAAGGTGAAGACTCAGCGATTCTTGTTAACAATAAAGATTGGTTAAAAGAAATAGACTTAATTTCATTCTTAAGAGATTACGCTAAACACGTAGGTGTAAACTACATGTTAGCGAAAGATTCTGTTAAGACGAGATTAGAAACAGGTATTTCATACACTGAGTTTACGTACATGATCTTACAAGCCATTGATTTTGGATACTTAAACCGCAATTACGATTGTAAAATGCAAATCGGTGGTTCTGACCAATGGGGTAACATCACGACAGGATTAGATTTAATGAGAAGAATGTACGGTGACACTGAAGCTTACGGTTTCACAATTCCACTTGTTACGAAAGCAGATGGTAAAAAATTCGGTAAATCTGAATCAGGTACTGTATGGTTAGATAGAAGTAAAACCTCAGCTTACGAGTTATACCAATTCTGGATTAACTCACAAGATGCTGATGTTGTAAAATACTTGAAATACTTTACTTTCCTTGATAGAGAAGAAATTGAAAGACTTGAAAAAACAGTTGAAGAAGCACCTCACTTAAGAGAAGCTCAAAAAGTATTAGCTGAAGAAATGGTCCGCTTTATACATGGTGAAGAAGCTGTAGAAGAAGCTAAAAGAATTACAGATGCACTATTTAAAGGTGATATTAACTCATTAACAAAATCAGAAATCGTAGAAGGTTTTAAAGATGTGCCAACAGCTGAAGTGAGTTCTGAAACTGTACAACTTGTTGACTTTATTATTGAAGCTGGCGTTTCTCCTTCAAAACGACAAGCACGTGAAGATATTACGAATGGTGCAATTTACTTAAACGGTGAACGTATTCAAGAAGTTAACCATGAGATTTCAAGCGAAGATAAAATAGATGACGAATTTACAATTGTAAGAAGAGGTAAGAAGAAATACACAATGGTTAAATACGTTTAATATTTATAAGCTATTAAGACTGAGGCAACCATGTTTGTCTCAGTCTTTTTTAGCATACATATGGTATTTATTGTATAATAAAGAAGACAATTTATTTATAAATAGAAAGGGAGACATTTAATGAAAAAATATTTAGGACCAATTATTGTTGTTGTAGCAGTAATTGTTATTATTGGCTTATTTATGATCGGTCCATACAATAGATTAGTTGGACTTGAAGAAGAAGCGGATAAGTCATTATCTAATATTGATAATCAACTTCAAAGACGTGTTGACTTAATTCCTAACTTAGTTGATACAGTTAAAGGTTACACGAAACACGAAGAAAAAGTATTTAAAGATGTATCAGATGCACGTAGTAAATTAGCAGGTGCGAATACGCCAGAAGAAAAAGCAGAAGCAAATGGTGAAGTTAATAGTGCGTTAAGTCGTTTACTTGCTATCAGTGAAAATTATCCAGATTTAAAAGCAGATAAGCAATTTACAGGATTAAGAGACGAATTAGCTGGTACTGAGAATAGAATCGCAGTAGCTAGAAAAGATTATAACGAATCTATTAATGAATATAATCAAGCTACTCGTAGATTCCCTTCTAGTATCGTAGCAGGATTGTTTAATTTTGATAAAAAAGAATACTTCCAAGCCAAAGGTGAAGCTAAAGATGCACCAAAAGTTGATTTTGGCGGAGACGAATCTTAATGAAATTAATGTTTAAACGATTTTGTGTCTTGCTTATTGTTAGCTTTTTTTCACTAAGTTATGTCGTACATGCAGCTGATGATAAATTTCCTAAGTTAGAACAGCCTGTATTTGTACAAGATCATGCTAAATTAATGACTGATCAAGATAAAGACAAAATTAATCAAAAGGGTCAAAAATTACAAGATGGAACAGATGCAGATATCTTGTTAATGACGATGAAATCAATAGGTCAAACACCTCGCCAAGATTATGCATTAGACGCGGGTCGACACTATAAAGTTGGAGACCAAAAGCATAATCGTGGTATCGTTATTCTTTTAAATATGGATAACGGTAATGAGAACAATAATAGAGGTATTGATATAGCAGTTGGAGATGGACTTGAAGGTGTCCTCAACGACTCTAAAGTTGGGGAATTGATTGATTCTAAATTTATGCCTTACCAAAAGAAAGCTTCTCAAACTAAAGATACTAAAAAAGCAAATGCCTATTACAGTCAAGGTTTAACAAATTTATATGATGCAGTGTGGGATGAAGTAGCTAAAAGTTACGGATACGATGGTAAGAAGTTTACTGAAGACGAGCCACAAAGTAGTGGGTTAGGAAAAATACCATTTATCATCTTTATCATATTTATTATTGTATTCTTCATCATTTACTTCAAAAATGGAGGCGGTAGACCTCCAAGAGGTGGAAATAGAAGAGGTACAAGACGCGGTATGACTGGACCATTTATCTTTGGAGGTTCATCAGGTAGTTCTGGTGGCGGGTTCTCCGGAGGTGGCTTCGGCGGAGGAGGCGGCTTCTCTGGCGGAGGCGCAGGAAGAGGATTTTAGTTTGTAATATGTATATAGAAAAAGCATGCAACTCGATATGGGGTGCATGCTTTTTTTATTATATGGAGTTTATGTATATATAATAGTAGATATGATTACAAAAGTCGGCTGAAATGTTAATAAGAAGGCCGTTAGTAACAAAAGTAGGTCGAAATGTAACTAAGGAGGCTATTAGTAACAAAAGTCGGTCGAAATGTAACTAAGGCCGCCCATAGTAACAAAAGTCGGTCGAAATGTAACTAAGGCCGCCATAGTAACAAAAGTCGTCTGAAATGTAAATAAGGATGCCCATAGTAACAAAAGTCGTGGGAAATGTAACTAAGGCCACCCATAGTAACAAAAGTCGTCTGAAATGTAACTATGGAAGCACATAAAAAATACACCTAAAGCATAATACTTTGGCAACTATCTAAAAACCGCATGGGACTCTATCATTGTCCCATGCGGTATATAATTTAGTTTTGTTCTTTTAATGTGATTTTTGTTGTATGTGTTTTACCATCTCTAATGTATTTGATTGTGATTTTGTCACCTGGTTTTTTCTCATTGTAGATATAATTTTTAATATCAGAAACGACTGATACATCTTTATCGTCTACTTTAGTGATGACATCATCTTTTTTAAGTCCGTTGTCTGCTTTTTTATCTACTTCAGAAATGTAAACACCTTTATCTGTTGTGAGATTTAATTCTTTTTTGTATTGGTTTGGTATATCATCTATTGAAATCATGCTGATACCGATATAAGGTCGTGTAACTTTACCGTCATCCATAATATCTTTAATGATATTGTTTACTTCATTACTTGGTATTGCAAAACCGATACCTTCTACATCAGATCTTGAAATTTTCATTGAGTTAATACCGATAAGGTTACCGTTTAAGTCGATTAATGCACCACCTGAGTTACCTGGGTTTATGGCAGCATCTGTTTGAATTACTGTTGCTTCTGTCACACCTTGAGAAGTTTGTACATTCATCGTACGTTCTTGTGACGAAATAATACCTTGTGTCACACTGTTTGCAAATTCGACACCTAATGGATTACCTAGAGCAAATACTGTTTCTCCAGCTTTAACTTTAGATGAATCTGCGAATTTAATTGGTTTAATATTATAATTGCCTTCTATTTTTAATACTGCTAAGTCTGTCATAACATCTGTACCAACAAGTTTTGCTTTCACTGATTTATCATTATGAAGGCGAACCTCTATTTCATTTGCACCTTCTATAACATGGTTGTTCGTTACAATGTATGTACTATTACCATTAGATTGATAAATCACGCCTGTACCTGTACCTGTTTCTTCTGAATCACCAGACCCGTTTGAATCCTCAGAGTTGTTACCACCGAAAAATGATTCAAGTCCGCTTGCTTTTTGTTTGTTAATAACACCTACAATTGAAGGTGAAACATCTTCAATCATTTTAGAAACGGATTTGTTGCTAGATTTATTATCTTTAATATTGCCACCTTTTTCATTAGCAGGTGCTTTAGTAATGTTTGCTTCATCATTATAATTGCTAAATACATCTACTATTTTAGTCCCTCCGATATATAATGCGAGTATTAACACCGCACCTAAAATACCAGAAATAAATGGGATAAGACAACTTTGATACCAAGGGATTTTATTCTTTTGTTTGTAATAGTAACCATTTGAAGTTGTCTTATTAATATTTTGTTGATCCTCATTTTGATTTTGATCCATTGTATTGCCTCCTTAAACACTGTCCATAAAATAATTATTATAGAAATCCCTTTAAAAAGCTAATGATATGGTTGTTTTAAATTGTTACAATATTTTGTATGAAAACTTGTTCCACAAGTACGACAATGATAGAATATGTATATCATTAAGAAGAGAGTGGTCATTAAATGTATAAATTTGCGAGTACTGTTTTATATACTATTTTTCAAAAATTCGGGAAACAAATTGTAGCAATCAATAAAGAAAAAGTTCCTGATGAGCCTTATATCGTTACATGTACACATACAGGATATGTAGAAGTTATCATGTTAGCTTTAAGTTTATATCCTACAGAAATTAATTATATGGCTAAAAAGGAATTATTTTCGAAAGACTGGTCAGAGAAGTTCTTTCATTCATTGAATGCATTTCCAGTTGATAGAGAAAACCCAGGTCCAAGTACATTAAAAATACCGGTTAAATTATTAAAAGAAGGTAAAAGTGTTGGTATATTCCCATCTGGTCATAGAGCAGAAACAGGAGAGGCACCATTGAAAAGAGGGGCAGCTACGATTGCTGTATTAAGTAATAAACCAATTGTACCAGCTGCTTTTGAAGGCCCTAAACAAGTTAAATCAATTTTTGGTTTTAGACAAAAGTCCTTTATTAAATTTGGAGAGCCGATTGATCCAAACGACTTACCAAGTGATTTAAAGAAAAGTGAAAAAATAGCTAAAATTATGACTTTATTAGAAGAAAGAACGAATACTTTACAAAAAGAAGTAACGTATATTGCTCATAAATCTAGACAAAAATAATATTAAAAAATCTTACAAGCGACCATTTGCTTGTAAGATTTTTTTGCATTTTAAAGTAAAACGTTTTCATTTATCTTATGTTGTAATACTACTGTATTCGGTAATAATCTATGCTAAAATTATAATCAGAATGTTCAAAAAATGGAGGCATAATATGAAACAAGTATTATTTGATGTAGACGGTGTTTTTTTAAGTGAAGAAAGATGTTTTGATGTTTCTGCTTTAACAGTTTATGAAATTTTATATAGTGAAGCTTTTTTAAACTTAAAAGGAACAGTAGACATTGAAACATTAGACGAACAAGATATTAAACAAATTAGAAAAGACATATTTATTGATGATCAAATTCTGAATCAACTTAAGTCTTTAGGTTTAAATTCTAACTGGGATATGCTTTTTATTGTGATTAGTACACAATTAATTGAATTGTTAAAGCAAGCAAAAGCTAAATATCTAGACTTGAGTAACGTTAACTTTGACGACAATACTTTGAAAAATTATGCTCAACAAATAGTAGGCCAAGAGATCAATATAGAAACACCTCGTCGATTTTTATCTAAAGCGACTTCCGGTAAAGAAAATATTTATCATGATCTTATCGCTTTTGCGAAAGAAGAACTCAATGTAGAAGATGCTTCAATTTTTGAATTGAAAAGTAAGTTCTGGGATGTTGCTCAAGAAGTTTATCAAGAATGGTACTTAGGTACTGAGTTATATCAAGAAGTTGAACATAAGACACCACGTACAACTTTTAAAAATGGTTATATAAAAGAAGAAGTAGTGTTAGCAAATGTGGATGAAGTGACGCAATTGCTAGAAGATTTGAAAGAAGCGGGATATCAAATCGGTATTGCTACAGGTAGACCAAGAACAGAAACAATCGTTCCATTTGAAACAATCGGTTGGTTAAAGCAATTTGATGAATTCCATATAGGAACAGCATCAGAAGTTCTTAAAGCAGAAACAACATATCCTGAATTCAAACCACTCGGTAAACCAAATCCGTTTAGTTATTTAATAGCGAATGGTGGAAATGACCCAGAGAACTATTTAACTTATATTAAAGAACAAGAACAGGTGTTTAGTGAGCAAGATATATATATAGTAGGTGATTCATTAGCTGATTTATTAAGTGCACAAAAAATAGGTGCAACATTTATAGGCACACTTACTGGATTAAAAGGTCAGTCAGCAAGAGCAGAGCTAGAAGATTACCATGCTGATTATATTGTAGATAATATATTAGATATTAGAAACGTATTATTATAAATTTAACATCCCACAAATCTTTGATGATTTGTGGTTTTTTTGATAAATAAATAATTTATAAGATTTTATTACAATATTTACTTACAAATATTGTATAATAGAAGTGTGAATAAAATTTTGAAAAACAAATGGGGGTTGGAATAATGTATATTGATATTTTACTTAAAAATCATGATGCTGATAGAAACCATTTTATGAGGCAAACTGGATTCTCACATAAGAAAATTTCTAAACTCAATAAGCAAGATCCTAATTCGTATAGTGAAGAATTAATTAAAGAGATTGCTCAATTCCTTAATTTAAGCTATGACAATACTAGAAATGAATTACGACAAATTAAAGAAAAGGGGACACTTTATAAAGCACACACTGTCGACGAACTAAAGATTGTGATTGATACGAGTCCTAAAGAATTTTTAGTTGGTAAAGAGGTTTATAGTCTGATTAATGATATAAAGCAATCTGATATATCTCATGATCAGCAATATATGAAAGACGTATCCCAAACTGTTTTAACATCATTTATTTTATGGATTGTAGGTAAAGTGAGAAGTATTGGTAAATCATCTGAAGAAAAAATGATTAATGATATAAGGTTACATATCTTAACGTACTATGATATTCATGAAATGAACAACAATCGAGCAAGACTTGAACTTAAAGCATTTGTAAGTTAATTATGTATAATAAAAACCACGTGTTAGATGAATGCTAACACGTGGTTGATTGTTTATAGTTGTTTATTTAGTTCGACTTTTTTAATACTTTGGAAGCCATCAATAGCAAATAAGTCATTTATTGTTTCATCTGATGCTTCATCATCTATTGATAATATCATTAATGCTTCTCCACCGATAGAATGTCTACCTAAGTGCATTGAAGCAATATTGATACCATGTTCTCCTAAGATTTGTCCCATTTTACCTACGATACCTGGTCTATCATTATGATGGATAAGTAACATATGCTTTTCTGGTTTGAAATCTACAGGATAGTCATTGATTCTTACGATACGAGGTCCATAACCATTTAATACAGTCGAACCGATTTTAATAGAATGGTCTTTGTTCACTAATTCTAATTCAATATAGTTGCTGAAACCATATTTTTTACTATTTTTTTCGATTTGATACGTTACGCCTTGTTCATTTAACAATACGAGTGCATTGATTAAATTAACATGATCACCTAAGTCTTGTTGTAAGACACCCATAACAAGTTGTCTTGTAATTAAACTTGTATCATCTAATGCAATTTCACCATGATATTTAATTTTTAATTCTCTTGGACCTTTTTCAAATAGTTGGATACCAACTTCACCAGTTGTTCTACTTAATTCTACAAAAGGTCTTAGTTCTGCTTCAACTTCACCAGACATTTGTGGTGCGTTTACAGCGTGTAAGACGTTATTATTTTCAAAAATATCAATGATTTCATTTGCAACAGATACTGCAACTTTTTCTTGAGCTTCGATAGTTGAAGCGCCAAGATGTGGTGTTACGATGATTTTTTCATGTTGCGTAAGTGGTGTGTTATTTGCCGGTTCTTCAGTAAATACATCTAGTGCAGCTTTTTCGATTTTACCTTCATCAAGTGCTTTAATTAAGGCATCTTCATCGATAATACCACCTCTGGCAACATTGATAATTTGTAAGTTAGGTTTCGCTTTATTGAAAAAGTCTTCATTTACAAGTCCCTTAGTCTTTGGTGTAAGAGGGGTATGTACTGTAATGAAATCTGCTTGTTCAGCAATTTCGTCTACGGTCGCTCTTGTAATTTCTAAACGTTTCGCGTCATCGCTAGATAAATAAGGATCAAATGCAAGAATATTCATGCCGAAACTTTGAGCACGTTTCGCAACACCTAATCCTATTCTACCTGCACCAATTACGCCGAGTGTCTTCTTGTATAATTCAGTACCACGATATTTTTTCCTATCCCAATTACCTTCTTGTAAGGAGCGATGTGCTTCTGGAATATTTCGAGCCATAGAAAGAATCATTGCCATAGAATGTTCTGTTGCAGAAATAGTGTTTCCATCAGGCGCATTAATAACAAGAATACCTTGTTTTGTTGCGTGATCGATATCAATATTATCAACACCAACACCAGCTCTAGCTACAACGCGAAGATTTTTCGCTGCGTCTAGGATTGGGGGTGTGATTTGAGTTTGGCTTCTTACGATTAAAGCATCATAGTCACCGATAATGTTAACGATTTCTGATTCACTCAAGCCAGTTTTGATGTCTATTTCGAATTTTTCATGATCTGTTAAACTTTTTAAACCTTCTTCTGATATTGGATCGACTACAATTACTTTAAACATATTGATTAACTACCTCCTGGAATTTTGAAACACCTTTACCAAGTACTGATTGTTCACGTATTTCTGAAAGTATAATTTCTAATGCACTAATAAATTGCAACATGTCATTTGGTGAGACTTTACCCATGTGACCAACCCTTAATATTGTGCCTTTAAGGTGTTGTTGACCACCAGCAATTGTAATGTTGAACCTATTAAGTAATTCATCTTTAATCGTCTTAACTTCATTTTTATTTGGTACAAAAGCTGTTACAGTAGGTGATGCAAATTCATCTTCAACTAATAGTTCAATATCTAATGCTTTTAAACTTTCTCGAACAGCTGATTTACATACTTCATGTCTTTTGATTGTATTTTCAAATTTTTCTTTTTGTATTAAATCACAATAAGTTTGTACACCTCTAATAAGTGATACAGCAGGTGTGAAAGGTGTTGAATCATCGTTTAAAGAAGTTATGTATTTATTTAAATCTAAATAAAATCTTGAAGTTTTCACTTCTTTAAACCTTTCAATAGCTCTATCATTATATGCTACAAATGCTGCCCCAGGTGGTAACATGATTGCTTTTTGACTACCTGAAACGAGAACATCGATGTTGTCTTGTTCCATATCTACTTCTACTGCTCCAATAATACTAACGCCATCCACTACAAAATAGATGTCAGGATTAAATTGTTTAACTAACTTACCTAAAGCATTAATAGGGTGTTTAACAGAAGTAGACGTTTCACAGAATTGAGTAAATACGGCTTTAACATCAACATTAAGTGAGTTTAAATATGTTTCAAATTCTTTTAAATCGACACCTTTTCCCCATTCAACTTCAAAAATATGTGCCTTAAAAGGATAAGAGGACGCGATTTTTCTAAACCTATCCCCAAAAGCGCCTGAAACAATAATGACAATATCATCTTCAGGATTCGCTACATTAACCATAGCTGCTTCAAGAGCACTTGTTCCTGATGAAGTTAGAATAGCAACAGGGTGTTTAGCCCCAAAAATTGTTTGTAAATCTCTTGATGCTTGATGAATAATTTGACTAAATTCCTTTGTTCTATGTCCTGTCATAGGTTGATTCATACTTTCTAAAATCTCCCTTGGAACAGTTGTAGGACCTGGTGCGAGTAATAAAGAATCATGCTGATACATATATATACACTCCTTACTGAATTTATGTTCTATATTGTAGCAAAGAAAATAGTAAAATAATAGAGAATTTATAGAAAATTCTGATTAAAACGTTTTCATTATTAAAATCTTATTTCCCCAGTTGCTACAACTTGAACATTGCCAGCCAAAGCACGTGTTACCATACAAGATTCTTCTGCTTTTTGAACAAGTCTATTTAATCTTTTTTGTAAATTTTCATCCGGTTCTTCAGATAAATAAATAATTGGGAAATGTTCTATTTTTTTATAAGTGATTACACCATTTTCTACATCAACATGACCTTTAGAAGCCACTTCAATTCTCTCGATATCAATTTCAGAGCGTTCAATCATTGCTGCCAATGTAATCATATAGCAAGTTGAAGCTGCACCAAGTAGCATTTCATCGGGATTTGTGCCGATTTCCGGACCATCCATTACTTCTGGAATTGATACGCGTGTAGATAAGTTATCAGTAGTTATATGGCCAGAAGCATTTCTACCTTTTGTCCATGTTCCTTTTAAATTAAAAATATGTGTTGTCATAATCATGTTCCTTTCTATAAATAAAAATATTTGGGTATAATCTATAGTATGACTGATTTTAAAGGAGTAGACAATGAATGTGTATAATCAAAATTGTAAATTAAAAGTTGCACATAGAGGTGTTCCATCTTTAGCACCAGAAAATACAATGGTTTCTTTTAAACGTGCAATAGAATTCAATATAGACGTTCTTGAAATAGACATACATAGAACAATAGATGGTAAGCTTGTTGTTATTCATGATCCGACGACGAACCGTACTTCACAAGAAAAAGGGATCATCAGAAAATTAACGTACGAAGCATTAACAAAATATGATGTCGGTAAATGGAAAGGGGAAGCATATTCTGGAGAGCAAATTCCGTTATTTCAAGATGTACTTAAATTAATAAAAGACACATATATAAAGCTTCTAATAGAAATTAAACAACCTGAAAATTATCCGAACATCGAAGAGGATATCATTACTATGATCAAACAACATGGTATTTCGAACAATCAAATTATGATTCAATCATTTAATAGAAATGCAATTCAAAAAATAAATATTTTATGGCCTGAAATAGAATTAGGTGTCTTAATTAAGAAGAAAGATCGTTTTATAAGTAAAAGGGCAATTAAGAAAATAGGGGAGTATGCAAACTATATTAATCCGAATTATAAAATTGTCACGAGAAGATTTGTAAAAGCTGCACATGCATCGCATCTTAAGATACTGCCATATACGATTAATGATAAACATACGGCTCAAAAAATGTTAGCTATGGGTGTTGATGGTTTAATATCGGATTATGCGCATATATTAGATGAATGGATGAAGTCATAAATTATAAAATAAAAAACCACTTTCGAAATGAAAGTGGTTTTGTTTGAACAAAGATTAACGAGAGTAGTACTCAACGATTAATTGTTCATTGATTTCAGCAGATAATTCGCTACGTTCTGGAACGCGTACGAAAGTACCTTCTAATTTGTCAGCATCGAATGATAAGTAATCAGGAACGTGATGACTTAATTCAACTGATTCTAATACGATGTTTAATTTTTGTGATTTTTCACGAACACTGATAGTTTGACCTGGTTTTAAAGTGTAAGATGGGATATCAACACGAGCGCCATCTACAGTAATGTGACCGTGGTTAACTAATTGACGTGCTTGACGACGAGTACGAGCTAAACCTAATTGGTAAACAACTGCGTCTAAACGTGAAGCTAATAGCGCCATGAAGTTATCACCGTGGATACCTTTCATGTTACCAGCTTTATCGAAAATAGTGCGGAATTGACGTTCGTTGATTCCGTACATGTAACGTAATTTTTGTTTCTCTTGTAATTGAAGACCATACTCAGATAATTTTTTACGTTGAGTTGGACCGTGTTGTCCTGGTACGTAAGGACGTTTTTCTAATTCTTTACCTGTGCCGCTTAATGAAATACCTAAACGACGTGATTTTTTCCAGTTTGAACCTCTAAATCTTGCCATTTTGAAGTTCCTCCTTTTTTCTTGTTTGATTGTTATGAAGAAACAAGAAAGAATGTTAAATGCTCATAGGGATATGTTATATTTGTGTGCCTTCACCTTGCAGCCGCGGTTACACAACACGCCTTCTTTGGGAATAACATAGAGCCTTACAATATTTAACTGCTACTTTCGTTAATTCACACAAAAGCTATTATACATTTTTGTTTAGTTCATGTCAATTTATTGTTTAAAAATGGATGTGCTTTTCAAGAGTTTCGACAAGTAATTCTAATCCTTCAAGATCAGTTTGATTAAATCTTGATTTAACAGGCGCATCTATATCTAACACACCGATGATTTCTTTGTTATAGTATATAGGTATAACGATTTCTGATTGGCTATTAGCGTCACATGCAATATGGCCAGGGAATTGATTAACATCTTCAACAAGTTGTGATTGGTTTTCGGCAACAGCTGTTCCACAAACACCTTTACCAATTTCAATGTCTACACACGCAGGTAATCCTTGAAATGGACCAAGTTTTAAGGCATTATTTTTAATAAGATAAAACCCAACCCAGTTGATGTTTGGTAAGAATTGGTTGATAAACGCAGATGCATTGCTTAAATTAGCAATTAAATCTCGTTCTCCTGATAATAAACCATCTAATTGGCGGTTGAGTAATGAATAATCTAGTTGTTGTTCTGACATTTTTATTCCTCATTTCAATATTTATTTGAATTATATTACTATTTTATGATTTTGAATATGTTTTGCATAGAAAAAGGTTTGTTGGATATATATTTTACGTTATAATAAAGAGAACGATTTAGGAGGAGAATACATAATGGCAATTTATATAACACTTGCAGTTATAATCATTATATTAATTGGTATTGGTATAATGTTATGGTTGCGTACATCAAAGCGAAATTTGATTACTGAGACTGAGCAGCGTAAGCAAAAAATTAAGCAATTACCTTTTCAAGATGAATTAGCTAAGCTTAAAAAATTAAATATCCATGGTGAAGCTAAAGACAAGTATGACCAATTTAAGAGAGAATGGCAAACTGTTTTACAAGAAGATTTAAAAGTTGTAGATGCTAAAATTCACGATGCTGATGCAGAACTTGATAAATTTAAGTTCTCACAATCTGAAGAAAGTATTGCAGATGCTAACAAAATAATGGATGGTATAGAAAAGAAATATACGCGCTTAACTCAGAGTGTTACAGAATTAATGACAACAGTGGAAACAAGCGACAAACTATACGATGAATCTAAACAGATTTATAGAGAAACGAAGAGAGAAGTATTAGCGAATAGACACCAGTTTGGGGATGCTGCTGAACTAATCGAAAAAAACATCGAAGCTTTTCTACCTAGAATTGAACAATATGAAGAACTTGTTGAAGATGGACACTACATTAAAGCAAGTGGTCATATCGATCAACTTAATACGGATATGAAACGTATGCAAGAAGATATGAATGAAATTCCATTATTGATCAAAGATGTACAAAAAGAATTACCAGGTCAATTCCAAGACTTGAAATTTGGATGTAGAGATTTAAAAGTTGAAGGTTACAACCTAGAACATGTTAAAGTGGAAGGTACGCTACAAACTTTACGTGGTAAATTAAATTTAGTTGAACCATTGATTGGAAGATTAGAATTAACGAAAGCTGAAAGCATTATTAATGAAATTAATGATGCTTTAGATGATATGTATGATTTAATCGAACATGAAGTAAAATCTAAAAATACTGTCGAACAATCTAAAGAAATTATTACAGATGAATTATTCCATGCTAAAGATATGAACTACACACTTCAAACAGAAATTGAATATGTTAAAGAGAACTATTATATTTCTGAAGAAGATGTACATAAAGTAAGACAGTACGAGAATGAAATTCAAAACTTAATCAGCGTATACGATGAAATTTTAGGTGAAATGGCTAAAACAAACGTACGCTATAGTGAAGTTGAAGATAATCTTCTATATATAGAAGAACATGTTAAAGTTATTAATGATAATCAACAAAAAATACAAAATCATTTAGTTTCTCTTAGAGAAGACGAAGCTACAGCTCAACAAAATACATTACGTGTTCAATCTAAGAAAGAAGAAATATATAGAAATTTATTAGCATCAAATTTACCAAGTGTACCTGAAAGATTTATCATTATGAAAAATGAAATTGATCACGAAATTCGTGAAGTGAATAAAATCTTTAGTCAAAGACCTATTAATGTACAGTATGTAAAAGATAAAGTAAGTAACATTGTTCTTCAAATGAATAAATTTGAAGATGAAACAACAGATGTACTTATTAATGCAGTTCATGCTGAAACATTAATTCAATATGGTAATAGATATAGAAAAGAAAATAATGAACTGAATAAGAGTCTTAATGAAGCAGAAAGATTATTTGCTAACAATAGATACAAACGAGCTATTGAAATAGCAGAAGCAGCGCTTGAAAAAGTTGAACCTGGTATCAGTGAAAAAATAGAAGAAGATGTAAATAAACGATAAGAACGTTATAAAGGCAAAGACATGGCAAATGTCTTTGCCTTTATTTTTTCTGAGTTAGTGGATGTTTTTTCTAAGTCAATTAGTATATCTATACGAAATGACTTGTGGTATCATTATATAATGAAAAAAAGAGGTGACAGTATGATATATCTTGATAATGCTGCAACGACAAAGCCTAATGAGGATGTTATTCAAACATATACACAAATGAATCAACAATACTTTTTTAATCCAAATAGTCCTCATTCTGCTGGCATAAAGATTGCTCATTTACTTGATAAAGCAAGAGAAAATATTAAACAATATTTAAATTTAAAAGACCCATTCAATATTATATTTACAAGTGGTGCTACTGAATCGAATAATATAGCACTTCAAGGGATAGCAAAAGCGAAAAAGAGATTTGGTAATACAATTTTAACAACTAAAATGGAACATCCGTCAGTTCTTGAAACGATGAGAGGCTTAGAGGACGAAGGTTTTAATTTGAAATATATTAAAACGACAAATGATGGGAAATTAGATATATCATCTTTACAAGAATTGCTTAACGATGAAGTTGTACTTGTAACATGTATGCATGTCAATAATGTAATGGGGCAAATTCAACCGATTGAAGAAATTAGCCGAATTTTAGAAGAATATCCTAAAGTGCATTTTCATGTAGATGGTGTACAAGGTTTTGGGAAAATACCATTAGATATTAATTTAGCGGATAGTTATAGTTTAAGTGCGCATAAATTCCACGGATTAAAAGGTTCAGGTATACTGGCGATTAAACAAATTAAATCGATTAAACAGATAATATTTGGTGGCGGACAAGAGCAAGGCTTAAGAAGCGGAACAGTTAATGCACCAGTCAATATTGCATTAGCAAAAGCGATGAGAATAATGAACGATAATATGGAAAATAATGCTCAAGCATTAAGTCAAAGAGGTAGAGAAATTAGAGCGTTTGTAGCACAATATAAAGGTGTCTTGATTAATTCACCAATCGATGCAGCACCATATATATTAAATATTTCTTTTCCAGGTGTTAAAGGTGAAGTATTAGTCAATGCATTTTCTAAATATGAAATTTATTTGTCTACAACGAGTGCATGTTCGTCAAAGAAAAGTTCTCATAATGAAACGTTAAAAGCAATGGGATTAAGCAACCTTGTTATTGAAGGAAGTATAAGAATAAGTATTGCACCAGATTTAACGAATGAACAAATAGAACGTTTTAAAGATGCCTTTGATAAAGTATATAAAGAGGTAAAGGAGTTAATAAAATATGAATTTTGATCACATTTTAGTGAGATACGGAGAACTGACTTTAAAAACAGGTAATAGAAATATGTTTGTGAATAAATTAAAAGCAAACATCAAGAGCCGATTAATGCCGCTTCAAGGTTATAAAGTACGTGCGAATCGTGACCGTATGTATATAGATGTACACGAAGGTTCTGACATTGAAGAAATGATGAGTAGAATTCAAACGGTTTTCGGCGTCCACTCTGTAAGTCCAGTAGTTCGAATTGATAAAGATTTAGATTTAATGAAAGAAATTGCCTTAAAGTTTGCGTATGATTTTAAAGATGGAGATACATTCAAAATAGATGTCAAACGCGCAGATAAAACGTTTGAACTTGATACTTTTCAATTGCAACAAGAATTAGGCGGTCATGTACTTCAAAATACTGATCATATAACAGTAAATGTTAAACAACCAGATCATAAAATAAAAGTAGAAGTTCGTAAAGACGCTATTTATATGTACAACCGCGTACTTGAAGGCGCTGGTGGATTACCTGTTGGGACAGGTGGTAAAACATTACTTATGCTTTCAGGTGGAATAGATTCACCAGTGGCAGGCATGGAAGTGATGAAACGAGGCGTGACAATTGAAGCTATTCATTTTCATAGTCCGCCATATACAAGTGAACAAGCTAAACAAAAAGTAATCGATTTAACAAAACAACTTGCTCACTTAACAGGCGATATCAAATTGCACATTGTACCTTTTACAGAACTCCAAAAGCAAATTCATAAAGTCGTTGAAGAAAGCTTTACAATGACAAGTACAAGAAGAATGATGTTAAGAGTTACTGAGAAAGTAGCACATGAAATCGGTGCACACGCTATTGTAAATGGTGAGAATTTAGGACAAGTAGCGAGCCAAACTTTAGGCAGTATGTATGCCATTAACAGCGTAACATCAATGCCGATATTACGTCCATTACTTACATTTGATAAAGAAGATATCGTTAAAAAGGCGAAAGCAATTAATACATTTGATTTATCAATTCAACCATTTGAGGATTGTTGTACGATATTTACACCAAAAAATCCAAAGACAAATCCTAAACTAGAAAAAGTGGAATATTTTGAATCAAAATTTGATTTTGGTCCACTAATTGATGAAGCGGTTAAAAATGTAGAAACACTTACAATTTCTAAGCACGATGATTTGAATCAACAAAAAGAAGAATGGATGGATGAACTACTTTAATACGAACGTTGGGATGTCGTTATCATTAAAGTAGAGGAGATATCCATATGGAGTTTGATTTAAATATATTATTAATCATTATTTTGTTTGGTTTAATTGCATCGTTTATCGATTCAGTTGTAGGTGGAGGAGGATTGATTTCTTTACCTGCATTACTAGCAGTAGGAATGGATCCAGCCACAGCTCTAGGTACGAATAAATTAGCAAGTTCATTCGGTTCATTTACGAGTACGATGAAATTTATAAGAGCAAAGAAAGTAGATTTCGATATTGTAGGTAAGTTATTTCCATTATCCTTTGTAGGTTCAATATTCGGTGCGATTACTGCTACATATTTACCACCAGAATATTTAAAGCCATTAGCAATTATTATATTGGCACTTGTAACCATATACTCAATTGTAAAAAAAGATTGGGGAGACATTAATCGATACAAGAAATTGTCTCTAAAAAAAGCAATCTTGTTTATTATTGGTGTAACGGTAATTGGTTATTATGATGGATTTCTTGGAGGCGGAACAGGATCATTTTTCCTATTTGCTTTATTAATAATCGGCCTTGATTATTTACACGCAGCAGGGAATGCTAAATTTTTAAATTTTGCTTCTAACATAGGTGCATTACTGTTATTTATGGTTTTAGGACATGTCAATTATATCTATGGATTAAGTATGGCAGTATCTATGGTAATCGGTTCGTATTTAGGGGTTACGTTTGCTATTAAAAAAGGCGTATCATACGTCAAAGTATTATTTATTGTTGTAACAATCACGTTAATACTCAAAAATCTATATGACTATATTAGTAGTCACTTTATGTAAAAAACACCTTAGCGCATAGGCGCTAAGGTGTTTTAATTTATGGGATTGTTACTTATTTTTATAAGAATTTTCTTTGTACTTTACTCCAGAATGAATTTTGAGGTAATTTCAGTGTTCGAATATATTTATCTTGTATTCTAAGTGATATAAAGTCTGTTTCTTGAATGCTTAATGCTTCATTATCTAGTCCCATAATTGGATAGTAGTTTCCTTCTTTATCGAGTATGATTTTAAGGGTTCTTGTATCACCTAATACTACTGAACTACTCACTGTTCTAAAATTGTTGTTATTCAGTGATGCGATTTCAGTTAGTTGCATGCTTCTAATTTTAGGGTCAATAATTGCGCCGTCTAATGATTTATTATATCCTGTTGATCCTGTTGGTGTTGATATTAACAAACCATCTCCGTTGAATGCCTCGAAGTATTCGTCATCAATGTATATTTCCATCTTCATCGGTTTGATAACACTTGATTTAATGTAAAAATCATTTAAACACATATAAGACATTTGATTATTCAAGTTTACTTCTAGGACAGGATATTTTCTGACACTTACTTCATGAGAATCAATAGATTCTACTAAATGTGAAATGTCATCAATACTAAAATCAACATATAAATAATTTTGGTCTAGTCGTGTTTTGATACCAATATATACTTTGTCTTTATTAAAGTTAGTTTTTCTACAAGCTTGTAAGAAACTCCCATCTCCTCCAACTGAAGCAATAATATCTGCATCATCGTAATTTGAAACAAATTCAAATCCGTGTGGTTCCATTTCATTCTGAATCTTTTCGCGTGTTTCCAATATGTCACGGTCTTTTGAACTAAATAAATAAATACGTTTATACGAAGTCATAATTTATTCCTCCCAAAAGTTACAGTTATTATTAAAGTCTGTTATTATTATAAATGTAAATATTTAAAATAGAAAGGATGATACTATGTCTAAACGAATTATAGCGATAATCATCGCAGCTGTTTTAGTTGTAGGTGGTATAGTTGTCAGCACAGTTGGCATATTTTTAGACGATTCGTGGAAAAAATCAGTAACAGATTCAGATGGTATTAGTGAGTCTGTCGTATCTGGTAGTGATAGTAGTAGTAAAATTGTTAAATTATCAGTAGATGGTACCATTCAAGATACGGGTGTCCAAGAGTCGTTATTTAGTGGAGGAGGGTATAATCATGAATCCTTCTTAAAACAACTTGATAAAATTAAAAAAGACGATCAAGTTAAAGGTATACTTCTAGTTGTGAATTCACCAGGTGGTGGAACATATGAAAGTGATGAAATACATAAAAAATTAGAAGAAATTAAAGCTAAAGATAAAAAAGTTTATGTACAAATGAAAAATATGGCAGCATCAGGTGGATATTATATTTCAACACCAGCTGACAAAATTTATGCAGGTTCACAAACATTAACAGGTTCACTTGGCGTTATTATCTCAAGCATTAATTATTCAGAACTTGCAAATGATTTAGGTGTGAAAGATGAATCTGTTACTTCTGGTAAACATAAACAAATCTTGAATCCAATGAAAGAAATGTCAAAAGAAGAACGCGACATCATGCAATCCATCATTGATGATAGTTATAAACAATTTGTAAATGTCATTAAAGATGGTAGACATATGTCAGAATCAGAAGTTAAGAAATTAGCTGATGGTAGAATATATTCTGCACAACAAGCTAAATCAAATGGCTTAATTGATGAAATTGGTTATGAAGATGATGCAATTAAAGCATTAAGAAGTGATATTAAATCGAAAAATGCACAAGTTGTAACATATGATACATCAGGTGGATTCTTAAACTTCCCAATGGCTGCTAAAAGTAAACTTTCTTCTATGATAGGTTTAGATGATATGACTAAATATGAAGCCTTAATTAAAGCGAATAAATCACCACAACCTATGTATTTATACGGTGAATAAGGAGGGATTGTAATGACAGAAACAAGTTATGAACAAGTCGCTACTACACGTGAACAAAGTGAAATTGAGCGTACTGTCAATAAATATATGTCTGATATTAAATCCATCGTATTTGCTGGATTCTGGGTCCGATTTTTAGCTTATATCATCGATATCTTAGCTTTAGCAGGATTTAAAGGTATTGTGTTAAGTCCGATATTTGCACTTACAGATATCAATGATTCTTATCTATGGGTGCCATACTTCAGTGTTGAAAATATGGCAAGTGCCTTAATATTTTATTTATATTTCGTGTTGATGACGTATTATTTTAAAGCAACACTAGGCAAGATGATCTTAGGTTTAAGTGTCTATCGAGAAGATACTCAACCGCTCAAATTGAAGGATGTCCTATTTAGAGAATGGATCGGGCGAATTATATCTGGTGCACTATTAGGCATTCCATATATTGTAGTAGCATTTACTAAAAAGCATAAAGGTATTCATGACTATTTTGGGGAAACAGTCGTTCTCAAAAACAAATATGTTCAAATGAGAAAAGACTTCCAAAATGTGATTGGATAACTAAGTTATAATCAAAAGAATTTTAAAGTCTCTTTAATCATGATAAAATATATTTATCAAGAATAAGGAGGCTTTTTTTATGGCGCAAGTTACATTCAAGAATGAACCAATTACAATATTAGGTGAGGAAGTTAAAATAGGTTCAGTAGCACCTGATTTTACTGTATTAGCAAACGACCTATCTGAAAAGACATTAAAAGACTATGAAGGTAAAAAGAAACTTATTAGTGCCGTACCTTCTTTAGATACAGGCGTGTGCAGTCAACAAACACGTAAATTTAATGAAGAAGCTGCAAATGAACAAGATGGCGTTGTTTTAACAATTTCTAACGACTTACCATTTGCTCAAAAAAGATGGTGTGCAGCTGAAGGATTAGATAATGTGATTACATTAAGTGACCACCGTGATTTATCATTTGGTGAAAACTATGGTGTTATCATGAAAGAACTTCGTTTATTAGCACGTTCAGTATTTGTTTTGGACAAAGATAATAAAGTTGTTTATGCAGAAATAGTGAGTGAAGGTACAAACCATCCTGACTATGACAAAGCTTTAGAAGCATTTAAAAATTTAGACTAATTAACAACCATAAACTGCTGTCCATTTAGTGGACAGCTTTTTATACGAAAGAGGGCAATTATGACTGAAGAAAAGAATATGATGGAAGTATTATTTGAAAAACTTGATGTAAAAAGTAAAGACCTCCACGATGAGAATGGACAAAGTTATATAGAGAATCTTGGTTTGGCGATGGAAGACATTTATACAAACCAAAGAGATCTTTTAGAACAATCAACATTACAAGAACGAAGAAAAGCGTTCCAATTTGCTTATTTAAGTTTATTAAAAGAAGAAGTGATTCAACCCAATCATCAAATGACGCCAGATTCTATTGGGTTTATATTAAGCTATCTTGTAAATTTATTTAACAAAAACAAAAAAGAATTAAACATTGTAGATATTGCAAGTGGTACAGGACATTTGAGTGCAACAATCAACGAACAAAATCAAGATAAGACATTGATGCACCACTTGATTGAAGTAGATCCTGTATTACAACGTGTAAGTATACATTTAGCTAACTTCTTAGAAATACCATTTGATGTGTATCCACAAGATGCCATTATGCCACTACCTTTAGAAGAAGCGGATGTTATTGTCGGCGATTTACCAGTAGGATATTACCCAGTTGATGAACGCAGTAAAGAGATGAAATTAGGCTTTGATGAAGGGCATAGTTATAGTCATTATTTATTATTAGAACAAGCTGTTACAGCAACTAGACCAGGTGGGTATGTATTCTTAATCGTACCAACAAATATCTTTGAAGGCGAAGAAGTGAAACAGCTTCAAAAATATATTGCAACAGAAACAGAAATGCAAGCATTTTTAAACTTTCCTAATTCATTATTCAAGACAGAACAATCACGTAAATCACTATTAATCTTACAGAAGAAAGACCCTAGAAATACTAAGAGTGTTGAAGTATTGCTAGCAAATATACCAGATTTCAAGGCACAATCTCAATTGCAAACGTTTTTATCAGAAGTAGATGAATGGATGAAAGAAAATCATTCTTTATAAACTGTATTAATGCTTGATTCATAACTGTATTAGTGTTTAAATAGTATAGAATAGTATTATCAGGAGGAAGTCTAAATGACAAAAATTATAGCAATTAATGCTGGTAGCTCATCTTTAAAATTCCAATTATTTGAGATGCCTGAAGAAAAAGTTATCACAAAAGGATTAATCGAGCGTATCGGATTGAAAAATTCAATTTTCTCAATTACGGTTAACGGGGAAAAAATTACAAAAACATTAGATATTGAAAATCATGAAGTTGCAGTAAATATCATGATTGAAGCTTTAAAAGAGTATAATATCATCGAAGACATTAATGATATTCAAGGTACTGGACATCGTGTTGTTCACGGCGGAGAATTATTCCCAGAATCAGCACTTGTTACTGAAGATGTATTAGCTAAAATCGAATCATTAACTGATTTAGCGCCTTTACACAACCCAGCAAACATCATGGGTATTAAAGCATTTAGAAAATTATTGCCAAGTATCCCACATGTTGCAGTATTCGATACATCATTCCACCAAACAATGCCAGAAGAATCATATTTATACAGCTTACCTTACAACTTCTATAAAGATTTCGGTATTCGTAAATATGGTTTCCATGGTACAAGTCATAAATATGTATCTGAAAGAGCAGCAGAATTATTAGATCGTCCATTAGATCAATTAAGAATTATCTCTTGTCATATTGGTAATGGTGCTTCTATTGCTGCAATTGACGGTGGTAAATCAGTTGATACTTCAATGGGCTTCACACCATTAGCAGGTGTTACAATGGGTACACGTTCAGGTAACCTTGACCCAGCTTTAATTCCATATATCATGGAGAAAACTGGTAAAAATGCTGAAGAAGTATTAAATATCCTTAATAAAGAATCAGGTTTACTTGGTATCTCAGGTTCATCAAGTGACTTAAGAGATATTGAGCAAGACGCTAACGAAGGTAACGAACGTGCTAAATTAGCATTAGATGTATTCGCATCTAGAATCCATAAATATATGGGATCATATGCTACAAGAATGCACGGCTTAGATGCAATTGTATTTACAGCTGGTGTAGGGGAAAACTCTGACACAGTTCGTGCTAAAGTATTAGAAGGATTAGAATTTATGGGTGTATATTGGGATCAACGCTTAAACACAGGTTTACGTGGAGAAGAAGCATTCATCAACTACCCACATTCACCAGTAAAAGTTATTGTAATTCCAACTGACGAAGAAGTTATGATCGCACGTGACGTTGTGAAATTTGGTAACTTAGGATAATCAAGTATATTTAAAAGCGAGACAGGCGTAAGTTATGTGTGAATAAGATGCCAGTCTCGTTTTTTTATGTTTAAAAAGTGATTCTTCGGTTATATGTAAGTAATGCATATTCTAAGGAGGATATATAAATGAGACCAGAGAGAGCATTAATGCGATTAGTTAGAATCGTTACACGCAGAGTCGTTAAAGAACAATCTAAAAAACAGAAACAAGAAAATAACCAAAACTTAAAAGATCAAAATAATAATCAAAACTAATATAAGAAAAGCGTTCAGCCATTTCGACTGAACGCTTTTCTTATATCTATTTATTTACTTCGTGGTGTTCTTCGAATAATTCTTTTGTTGCTACAACTGGTTCGAAATCTTCAGGCATTGTTTCTGTTCTTACTACTAGAACGTCACATGGTGAGTTTCTCACTATTGATTCTGATACAGAGCCAACGATAAATCGTTCTACTGCATTTAATCCTGAAGTACCACACATGATTAAATCTACGTCAAATTCTACTGCTAATTTTTTAGGAATAACTGTTTTTGGAGATCCGAATTCAAGTTTAGTCGCTACATTATGAACACCATTATTCTCAGCGAATTCTTTATATCCAGATAATAAACTTTCAGCAAAACTTGTTGCTTTATTTACTATTTGAGTATCATAGGCTTCAACACTTGCATATGATCTTGAATCTACAACATTAACAATTGTTAATTTAGCATCATTACGTTTAGCAACGGCTACAGCTTTATTATAAGCCCATTCTGATTCAGTTGACCCATCTACTGCAATTAAAATATTTTTGTAACTTAACATAGAAACCGCCTCCTAGTTCTTTTATTTAATTATATCATAATTTTCTGAAAAAATAACAATATAAACTTTTAAATAATAGGGAATTTACACGATTTTTATATAAAGTATGTTAAGATTGCGTTATAGTAAGAAAATTAAAAAAATTTAGAAAATAAGGATAATATAAAAAATGAATAATAATGATTGCGCTTTCAAATTAGTGGCGTTATGATAAAAGCAAGGAGGAATGAAAAAATGATTATTGGAGTACCAAGAGAGATTAAAAATAACGAAAATAGGGTGGCATTAACACCTAGTGGCGTGGCAAGTTTAGTTGCACAAAATCATGTTGTTAAAGTAGAAACTGAAGCAGGGTTAGGTTCACAATTTACTAACGAAGATTATCAACAAGCTGGAGCAGAAATTGTAAGTCAAGAAGAAGCATGGAATGTAGAAATGGTTATGAAAGTTAAAGAACCATTACAAGAAGAATACCAATTCTTCAAGAAAGACTTAATCCTATTTACATATTTACATCTAGCTGCTGAAGAATCTTTAACAAATGCATTATTAGAGAATGAAGTAACTGCAATTGCTTATGAAACTGTTCAGCTAAGCGATCGTTCATTACCATTACTAGCGCCAATGAGTGAAGTAGCAGGAAGAATGTCAACTCAAATTGGTGCGCAATTCCTACAAAAAACACATGGTGGCATTGGAATATTATTATCTGGAGTACCAGGTGTTAAAAGAGGGAAAGTAACAATAATCGGTGGAGGTCAAGCAGGAACAAATGCTGCTAAAATGGCAGTCGGTCTTGGAGCAGACGTTACGATTATTGACTTAAATCCTACACGTTTACAACAATTAGATGATTTATTTGGTGCAAGCGTGCAAACGATGATGTCATCACCTTTAAATATTGAAGAAGCAGTTGTTGAAAGTGATTTAGTAATTGGGTCAGTACTTATACCAGGCGCTAAAGCACCGAAACTTGTAACTGAAGAAATGGTTAAGAAAATGAAACCAGGTTCAGTATTAGTAGACATCGCGATTGACCAAGGTGGTTCATTCGAAACATCAGATAGAATTACAACACATGATAACCCAACATATGTTAAACATGATGTCGTTCACTATGCAGTTGCTAATATGCCAGGAGCAGTTCCAAGAACATCTACAATTGCATTAAATAATGCAACAACTCCATATGCAATTCAATTAGCAAACAAAGGCTACGTTAAAGCATGTCAAGATAACGAAGCACTTGCTAAAGGTTTAAACACAATACACGGTAAATTAACATATAAAGAAGTTGCAAAAGCTTTTGATAAAGAATACACACCTTATCAAGAAGTTTTGAGATAAAATTTTAAAAAATGTCTAACTCAGATTGCTGAGTTGGACATTTTTTTAATTTATGCAACTTGCTGAAAATGAGCAGAATACCTATAATTTGATTACATATTATTATTAACAGCAGGTGATTACATGAACAAAACCGAATATATTTCTTATCTTAAAGCTATCGAAGGCAGGACAAATTTGAATTTAGATCAAAGAAAAGAATTGTATATTAACCAAACTGGATTGGAAGGTGAAATGTATTTTAAAGCAATACTAGACACTATCGTTGATGTTAAGTATGTATATAATTTAGAAATCGGAACCTCAAATCATATACAAATTGATTTTTTAGTTGTTTCATCAACAAAAATCTATATTTTCGAAGTTAAACACTATACTGGCGATTGGTATTTTGAAGAAAATTATATTAAATGTACAAATAGTTTAAGATACCCGTCACCGCACATACAAACAAATAAAATTGAAAATAAAATACAATCAATCGTTAATACTCACAATTTACCAAGAGAAGTTGAAACCATTATTATATTTACGAATAGTCATTTCAATCTTCACGGTAAAAGACCACAAAATCAAGCAATACTACTTCCTCAAGAACTTTCTAGAGTTCCTCAACTCATTGATACAAATAATCAAGAAGCTAATCAAGAAATCTTAAATATTTTCAAACAATATGAATCTATTCATTCAACCTTTTATCAAAAAGATATTAATATTCTAGAAGATAAAGTTGCATCTGGTTTGAGATGCCCAAATTGTAGAAAATTATTTACTATTGCCTTTAAGAAAAACAAGCATAACTATAGATGTTGTTACTGTAGAAAAGATTTAGGATATGAGGAGTTAATATATTTCAACCTAAAAGAACTTTTTATCATAAAGAGAAAACCTTTTGATTTTAAAGAAGCTAAAGCATGGTGTTATCCTATACCAATACATACAGTCAGAAGAGTATGTAATAAATACTTTAAAAATACAAATATGCGAAATAAGAAATTTTATCTAGAAAAAAGTTAAAATATGAAGTACGATATTTTTCAAAAAACATACTTGATTTATTTAGTTTTCGGTACATAGGGTGTATCAAATTCTAATAAGGCATTGTTAGTAACAAAAGTCGAGTGAAGTGTAACTAAGGGTGGCCATAGTAACAAAAGTCGGGTGAAATGTAACTAAGGCAGCCCATAGTAACAAAAGTCGGACGAAATGTAACTAAGGCTATCCATAGTGACAAAAGTCGGACGAAATGTAACTAAGGCAGCCCATAGTAACAAAAGTCGAGCGAAGTGTAATTAAGGGTGGCCATAGTAACAAAAGTCGGACGAAATGTAACTAAGGGTGGCCATAGTAACAAAAGTCGGGTGAAGTGTAATTAAGGGTGGCCATAGTAACAAAAGTCGGACGAAATGTAACTAAGGCTATCCATAGTAACAAAAGTCGAGGGAAGTGTAATTAAGGCTATCCATAGTAACAAAAGTCGGGTGAAATGTAACTAAGGCAGCCCATAGTAACAAAAGTCGAGGGAAGTGTAATTAAGGGTGGCCATAGTAACAAAAGTCGGACGAAGTGTAACTAAGCGCCCGCCAAACTAAAAAACAAGTCAACTCCACCAAAAAACCTGAGACGAATTTCGTCTCAGGTTTTTCTTATTATACGATCTTTGTACCGTGTACTTCATCGAATGGTATGTCTTCTATTAATTGTGATAAGTTATCTTTATTAAGTCCGCCACCTGGCATGATTGTAATATTGCCTTTTGAGTGAATCAACAATTTACCTAAATGGTTAATGTTATCAAATATCACACTATCACTTGGTCCGCCATGAGTTAGTAGGCGACTGAATTGGTGCTTAATTAACCAATCTAATGATTTTAATTGATGATATGGATTAATTGAATCAAATGCCATATGACAAACGGCAGGTATGATACCACATGTTTCTTTTAATGATTTCATCTTCCATTCGTCAAGATGACCGTGTTCATCTAAACAACCAAATACAAATGCATCAACTTTCAAATCTTTCAATTGTAATATATCTTGTCGCATGATTTCATATTCGAAATAATTATAGTTAAAATCTCCACCGCGAGGTCTAATCATGACAGCGACTTCGACATTGTGTTGATGACATAATTCTATTGCAATCTTTACCATTCCATAACTTGGTGTTGTGCCACCAACTGAAAGGTTATCGCAAAGTTCAATTCGATTTGCACCGTTTTTAATCGCTTGTTCAATTTGCGAAATTGTTTCTACACAAGCTTCTTTAATCATTTTTGGTAGCCTGTTAGTATGCGATGTCCATCTTCAGTTACAACGATATCGTCTTCAATTCTAACGCCAGCGACACCAGGAACGTAAATTCCAGGTTCAACTGTTAATACCATGCCTGGTTTGAATTCATCCGTATTTGCACTAGAAATGTCTGGGAATTCATGGACGCTTAATCCAAGTCCGTGACCAAGTCTATGCGGGAAGTATTCACCATAACCAGCATTGCTAATAATATCTCTAGCTACTTTATCGCAGTCAGCAATTTTAGCACCTGGTTTAATCATTTCAATTGCTTGTTTGTTAGCATCAAGTACGACGTTGTAAATTTCTTGTGCCTTATCAGAAGGTGTACCGAATGGAACAGTTCTTGTAATATCTGAACAATAACCTTTATAAATGACACCTAGGTCAAATAGTACATATTCATTTTCTTTTAAAGTTCTTTCTCCTGGTGTACCATGAGGAGCTGCTGCATGATCGCCGAATAATACCATAGTATCAAAGCTCATCTTAGAAATACCATGTTGTTTCATAGTTGTTTCAATATGATTTAATACTTCAATTTCAGAAACGCCAACTTCTAACTTATCAACGCCAGCTTGAATAGCTAAATCTGCATATTTAGCCGCTTCTTGCAACAACTCAATCTCGTCATTAGTTTTTACATTTCTAATATCTTTTAATACTTGATCAATATCAACAATTGTTTCTACATTAAATGCTTTTTCAATTTCACGAAGTCTTTTAACTGATAAATGCTCTGATTCTATCGCAAAAGTTTTATAAGATTGTTGTTCAATCAAATCGAATGGTGATTCTGTATCTAAGTATCCAACGATGTTTCCAGTGAAACCTGCATTTTTAGCTTCTTCAACTTCCATTTTTGGACAAAATAGTGTTTCTTCACCATCTTTAGTGACTAATAAGCTAAATAGACGTTCATGTGGTTCAGATAAATAACCTGTTAAATAAAAGATGTTCAAAGGCGTTGTAATCCATGCTGCATCTGCACCTTTATCTTTTAAAAATGTTGCAATTTCATTATGTTCCATTATTCTTCCTCCCAAATCTCTTTCTTACATCATTATTTTAGACTTCTTGATTCATAAATTCAAATTTAGGGTATATAATATACGGAAAAGACAATGTGAGGAGGGAGATTCATGAAAGTATCATTTCATGGACAATCAGTAATCTATTTTGAAAGTAAAGGACATAAAGTGATTGTGGATCCGTTTATAACAGGGAATCCATTATCAGATTTGACGACAGATGAAGTAGAAGCAGATTATATTATATTAACTCATGGTCATGGCGATCATTTAGGTGATACTGTTAGCATTGCAAAAAGAACAGGTGCAACTGTTATAGCGTTACCTGAAGCGATTGATTATTTATCTAATAAACACGGATTAGAAAACTTACATCCAATGAATATTGGTGGAAATATTGAATTTAATTTTGGAAAAGTAAAATATGTGCAAGCCTTTCATAGTAATAGCTTTACAGAAGAAAATGGAGAAATCGTCTATTTAGGTATGCCTGCAGGAATTGTATTAGAAACTGAAGCGGGTACAATTTATCATACTGGTGACACAGGCTTATTCAGCGATATGAAATTAATCGCAGATAGACACCCAGTAGATTTATGCTTTATTCCGATAGGCGATAACTTTACAATGGGCATTGATGATGCAAGTTATGCAGTTAATGAATTTATCAAGCCGAAAAAGGTAGTACCCATTCATTACGATACATTTGACTTTATTAAACAAGACCCTAAAGATTTTGAAAAAGCTGTAACAGAATCAGAAGTGCACATTTTAAAGCCTGGTGAATCAGTAGAATTATAAATGTATATGAAAGTAAGTTAAGAAAGCTGAGATGATTTTATCGTCTCAGCTTTTAAGTTTAAGAAGTAAATCTGTATAAAAGATTTAATTTAATAAGCGTTGTTTCAATCTTTTATTTAATTTTTAAGATATCATTTAATACATTAAAAATGTATAATAGAAAGTAATTCATAAAATTTGATAGAGGGTATAAACATGACGAAACATGAGCAAATTATTAAGTATATTGAATCGTTATCTGTTGGACATAAAATCTCTGTCAGACAGATAGCGAAAGATTTAAATGTCTCTGAAGGTACAGCTTACCGTGCAATTAAAGAAGCGGATAATCAAGGGCTTGTAGCATCTATTGATAGAGTAGGGACAGTTAGAATTGAAAGAAAATCTAGAGAACAAATTGAAAATTTAACATTTAATGAAATTGTTAAAATTGTGGATGGTCAAGTATTGGGCGGTAAACAAGGCTTATATAAAACTTTATCAAAATTTGCAATTGGCGCAATGGAATTAAATGATGTCGTTAAATATTTAACTAAAAATACATTGCTGATAGTTGGTAATAGATCAGATGTACAAATGGAAGCTTTAAAAAGAGGTTCTGCCGTGTTAATTACGGGTGGTTTTGAAGCGAATGAAGATATTATAAATTATGCTGATGAACACGAACTTCCGATTATTTTATCAAATTATGATACATTTTTAGTTGCCAATATTATTAACAGAGCTATATATGATCAAATGATTAAAAAAGAAATTTTAATGGTTGAAGATATTATGATCCCCCTTGAATCAACTTCTTATTTAGATGATAAACAAAAAGTGCGAGATTGGAACGAATTATCTCAACAAACATCTCATACGCGTTTTCCAGTTGTTGATAGTGAAATGAAAGTTGTAGGAATTTTAACGAGTAAAGATATTGTTAACGAAGAACAAGATAAAAGTATTAGAACGTTGATGACTAAATCACCTATTATTGCACATTTAAATACGACCATCGCAACTTGTGCCCATCTTATGATTTGGGAAGGGATTGAATTGTTGCCTGTTGTATCTACCTCTAAAGTATTAATCGGTATCATTTCTCGTGAAGATGTATTGAAGACGATGCAATTAATGAGTAGACAACCACAAATTGGTGAAACGATTCATGACCAAATTGCAAAACAAATCACAATGGACAACGGTAATGTTGTGGTGAATATATCTCCACAATTAACCAATCAATTCGGTATGTTAACGAAATCTGTTTATATTGCAGTTATTGAAGAAGCGTTACGTTATGAAATAAGAAAAATGAAAAAATCAGAAATCATGATTGAACATATAGACATTTATTATTTGAAAACTGTTCAAATCGATGACGATGTAGAAGTGAAGATTACAACATTAGATATCGGTAGAATATTTGCTAAATTCGAAGTTACGATGGTGAGCGGTAGTGCGACTGTTGCGAAAGCATTACTAATGTGTCAAATTCTCGAAAAATAAAAAGCGTTATGTTATACAACGCTTTTTAAAATATTATTGATGTTTTTTTTGTTCGAATTCTTCCCAAGCTTTGTTCTCAATCGGTAAGTTACCTTTAAAGTATTTACTTGCTCTATAGCCATAAGACACGTTTAAAATACCAAAGAATAATAATACTAAAACAATAATATAAGTGACTAATGTTGGAAATAACAATACTTGGTCTGCTGCAAATGCGATCATAAATATACCAAAGTAAAATCTTGAACGTGCTTTATGATACGCTTTTCTAACGTCACGTTTCGTTCTAAATGAACGTGCTAAATTTAAAATAGCGAATATTAAAGCAATAATCATAACTGTTACTGCTAAAGCAACAAGTGTAGACATAATTTCAGATGACATGTTTGATTCCTCCTACCAAGTCGAATTATATCAATTAATAAAATATAAGTAAATATAAAGAAAGAAGGATAACAATGAAAGAAATATTAAATAAAATAAAGCAATATGAAACAATTATTATACATAGGCATGTTAGACCAGACCCAGATGCATACGGATCTCAATTAGGTTTGAAATATATACTACAAGATGCTTTTCCTGAAAAGCATATTTATGCAGTCGGGCAACCAGAACCGACGCTAACATTTATTGGAGATTTGGATGAAATTGCAGATGAAACATATAATGGTGCACTCGTGATTGTTTGTGATACAGCAAACGCGCCACGTATAGATGATAGTCGCTTTAATACAGGTGCCGAATTAATTAAGATTGATCATCATCCACCAGTAGATTCATATGGTGATATTAATTTTGTGAATACTGAGGCGTCATCTACAAGTGAAATAATCTTTGATTTAAATAAATCATGGAATTTAAATGGTTCTAACGTAAGTGAGAAAGCAAGTAGAGTCTTATATTTAGGCATTGTTGGTGACACGGGTAGATTCTTATTTGATAATACGTCAACACATACAATGGAAGTTGCAGCTGAGTTAATGACGAAAGAATTCGAACGTACTAAATTACTTAACCAACTGAGTGAAAGAGACCCAGCTTTACTTCACTTCCAAGGATATATACTTCAGAATTTCAAATATGATGGTGAAGGATTCTGTTCAATTAAGATTACGAAAGATATACTTGAACAATTCAACTTACAACCTAACGAAGCTTCATTATTCGTGAATACCGTTTCTGATATTAAAGGATTAAAAGCGTGGGTATTTGCTGTCGATGAAGGTAAAGAAATAAGATGTAGAATTCGTTCAAAAGGTATAAAAATTAATCATATCGCAGCTCAATATAACGGTGGAGGACACCCAAATGCCTCGGGTGCATCTGTATATAGCTGGGAAGAGTTTGATGCATTAGCAGCAGATATTAAATCTGAAATATAGGAGGTGAGCGCATGGTAAGTCATTTAAATATTCATTCATCATATGATTTGCTCAATTCAAGTGTCAGAATACCAGATGTTGTTCAAAAAGCTAAAAATGAAAATTATCAAGCGCTTGCTCTTACAGATTTAAATGTTCTGCACGGTGCTTTACAATTTTATGATGCATGTATAAAAGAAGATATAAAACCAATCTTCGGATTAACCATTTATTTAGATGACCAACTCAATCAAGTTGAATGTGTGGTCTTAGCTAAAAATATAACAGGCTATCATAATTTAATTAAGTTATCTTCTGCTATTTCCATAAAAGAAAGATTTTCAGCACCCATTGAATGGGTGAATGCTTATTCAGAAGGACTTATAATCATTGGTAAACAAATCAATGAAGCTAACTATTATTTATTCCAAGCTATAACAATTGAGGAAGATGATAAATATATTTCACATGATTCTATGATTGAAATGGATCATAAGAAAGTTTTTATGAAGTCTGCACTTTATTTGAATGAAGATGATGGTGATAGTTTAATTGCACTTCATGCAATTAAAAATAATGAAAAATTAACGATGAGTGATTTTCAACAAAACTTAAATCATCATTTTTTAACTAAAGAAGATATATCACAAATTAATATAGATGAAACGTACATACAAAACACAGACGAAATAGCTCAAAAATGTCATGTTGAAATTGAGTATCATCAAGATTTATTACCAAAATATAAAACGCCTGATAATCAATCAAGTGATGAATATCTTTGGGAATTATTAATGAGGAATAAATCTAAGTATCCACAGTTTAATGAAGTATATGAAAAAAGACTTAAATACGAATACGATATTATTGTAAAAATGGGATATTCAGATTATTTCCTAATCGTTAGTGACTTAATTAATTATGCGAAAGAGCAAAATGTATTAGTTGGACCAGGACGTGGTTCATCTGGCGGTTCTCTTGTTAGTTTTATTTTAAATATTACAACTATTGATCCGATTGAATTTGATTTGTTATTTGAAAGATTTTTAAACCCAGAACGTGTGACGATGCCGGATATTGATATCGACTTTCAAGATACTAAGCGCGATAAAGTGATTCAATATGTTCAAGAAAAATATGGTGATAATCGTGTTGCTGGGATTGTAACTTATGGACATCTTCAAGCGAGAGCAGTAGCAAGAGATGTAGGTAGAATATTACAGTTTGATGATGCTACACTCAATTACATTTCAAAATTAATTCCGCATAAATTAGGTATTACATTAGACGAAGCATTTGAAGATGATGCGTTTAAACAATTTGTTAACCAGAATCATTTGCATGAAAAATGGTTTCAACTAAGTAAACAATTAGAAGGTTTACCGAGGCATACATCGACCCATGCAGCAGGTATCATTATTAATGATCAGTCATTACACCAATTTGTACCTACAATGATGGGTGATACGGGTGTTTTAACGCAATGGACAATGACAGAAACTGAAAAGATCGGTCTATTAAAAATCGACTTTCTTGGTTTAAGAAATTTATCGATTATTCAACAAGTGGTCAATCAAGTGAAATATCAAGAAAATCAAATTGTAGATATCGAAAAAATACCTTTTGATGACTCTAAAGTCTTTCAACTATTGTCTAAAGGTGAAACAACAGGTATTTTTCAGCTCGAATCTCAAGGTGTTAGAAGTGTATTAAAGAGGTTAAAGCCTGACCATTTTCTCGATATTGTAGCAGTTACATCGCTATATAGACCTGGACCGATGGAAGAAATACCAACATATATTAAAAGACGTAGACAAAATGCAGAGATAGAATATTTACATCCAGACTTAAAAGAGATATTGAAATCAACTTATGGCGTTATTATTTATCAAGAACAGATTATGCAGATTGCGAGTAAGTTCGCAGGATTCTCATATGGTGAAGCGGATATTTTGAGACGTGCGATGAGTAAGAAAAATAGAGCAGTGTTAGAAAATGAAAGAAAACATTTTGTGAATGGAAGCTTAGAAAGAGGTTACGAGGAATCAACAGCTGTAAAAATATTTGATTTAATACTGAAGTTTGCAGACTATGGTTATCCAAAAGCACATGCTGTAGCATATAGTAAAATCGCGTATATCATGACTTATTTGAAAGTCCATTATCCGACATATTTTTATGCTGCGATTCTTTCTAATGTAGTTGGTAATGAAGTTAAGACAGAACAAATGGTAACGGAACTTAAAAGAATTGGTGTAAAAATATATCCACCGTCCATTAATCATAGTGAATGGTTCTATAAAGCAACTAAAAAAGGTATATATACGTCACTTGGTGCAATTAAAAGTGTTGGTTATCAAAGCGTAAAAGTGATCGTTGATGAAAGAAAAGCAAACGGAACATATAAAGATATGTTTGATCTTGTACATCGATTACCTAGTAAAGCGAAAAGTAAGAAAATGATACAAGCACTTATATATGCTGGAGCTTTAGATGATTTTGGTCAGACTAGAGCGACATTGTTACAGTCTATTGACGATGTTTATGAAAGTAGCGAGTCTGTTGGAGATTCTAATAATTTATTGAAAGAATTAGGTTTAAACGTAAAGAAAGAATTTAAAGAAATTGAAGAAATGCCTAATCTTATGAAAAGTGAATATGAAAAAGAATACTTAGGATTCTATGCAACTGAACATCCAATCATTTCATTATTCAATCAACATCAATATTTATCTATTTATCCATTAAGAATAGACCATAATAAAGTGCCGATGCTCGTAATGATTGCCTCACTAAGGAAAATTAGAACTAAAAAAGGTCAAAATATGGCTTTCGTCAATTTAATAGATGGGCTAAATGAAGTTGAAGGGGTTATATTCCCTGATGCATATAAACAAATTGAAACAACTGATATCATCAATGTCCCAGTAATTATTAATGGCAAATTCGAAAAAAGAAACGGTAAGACACAAATTATTATTAATCAAATAGATACATTAGAAGCATTTAAACAACATAAATTTAATACGACAAAAGAAGTCGTCGTAAGAAATGTAGAAGATTTAGCAGAGTGGATTACAAAAGACCACGATCGTTATATTAAAGTAACGTATTTTAATGATGAAGATTATAGTTCAAAAATGCTTGGCTATTTAAACTTAAATCATGGTAATTTTGAAGAATTTATTCATAAAATAGGTTATGAGAATGTACGCCTTTTATAGTCTTTATTAATTAAATAATTTATGATATAGTATTCTTCATGGTGGTCTGACCACTATGAAGAATTTTTTAATTTAATTATAGAAATTTAATGTATAATAAAGGGATAGATACATACAATGAAGGGATGATTATTTTGTCATTAAGAGATGATGCACTATATATGCATAAAGAAAAACAAGGTAAATTAGGCGTTTATGCCAAAGTTAAAGTTACTAATAAAGAGGAATTAAGTCTTGCTTATTCTCCAGGTGTCGCAGAACCGTGTAAAGATATACATGAAGACGTCAGAAAAGTATATGACTATACAATGAAATCAAATGCAGTAGCTGTTATTACAGATGGTACAGCTGTATTAGGTTTAGGTGATATAGGTCCTGAAGCAAGTATTCCTGTTATGGAAGGGAAAGCAGTTTTGTTCAAAAGTTTTGCTGGTGTAGATGGTGTGCCAATTGCACTGAATACGACAGACGTTGATGAAATTGTGAATACTGTTAAATTATTAGAACCTAACTATGGTGGTGTTAACTTAGAAGATATTTCAGCACCTCGATGCTTTGAAATTGAAGAACGCCTAAAAAAAGAAACTAAAATACCTGTCTTTCATGATGATCAGCATGGTACGGCTATCGTAACTGTTGCTGGTTTGATTAATGCATTGAAAATTACTGACAGAAAATTATCCGATATAAAAGTTGTTTTAAATGGTGCAGGTGCAGCTGGTATTGCAATTATTAAATTATTATACAGTTATGGTGTAAGAAATATGATTATGTGTGATTCTAGAGGTGCGATTTATGAAGACCGTCCATATGGTATGAATCCTACTAAAGACTTTGTTGCGAAATGGACAAACAAAGACAAAACAGAAGGTCAATTATCAGATGTTATTAAAGATGCGGATGTATTCGTAGGTGTATCTGTTGAAGGCGCATTAACAAAAGAATTAGTTGAAACAATGGCTGAAGACCCAATTATCTTTGCTATGGCTAATCCAGTTCCTGAAATTATGCCAGATGTAGCGAAAGAAGCGGGTGCTAAAGTTATTGGTACAGGGCGTTCTGATTTCCCTAACCAAATTAATAATGTATTAGCATTTCCTGGTATTTTTAGAGGTGCATTAGATATTCGTGCAACTCATATAAATGAAGAAATGAAACAAGCTGCAGTAGAAGCAATTGCTAATCTTGTTTCAGAGGATGAATTAAATGCTGATTATGTCATTCCTGGACCTTTCGATCCAAGAGTTGCACCATATGTAGCGAAAGCTGTAGCAAAAGCTGGTATGGAATCAGGTGTAGCACGTATTGAAGTTGATGTTGATGAAATAGAACGTAGAACATATGAATTAGCAGACTTGTCATAATTTTGGAAGGAGACTCACGTTGGATAAAGAAAAGCAAAAAGGATTAATCAAGATTGTCGAACAAATTCAGTCAATTATTGTTGAAAAAAATATTCAAGTGGGTGAAAAACTGCCTTCCGAAAGATTTTTAAGTGAAACGTTAAATGTTGGACGTTCAAGTATCAGAGAAGCCCTAAGAGCATTAGAACTTTTAGGAGTGATACATACTAGAAGAGGTGAAGGTACATTCTTAAGTGATATGTACCAACACCAACTTTTTGATTTAATCGGAAGGTTCTTAATTCATAACGAATCACAATTAGATGAAATTAATGAATTAAAATGGATGATTGAAAATTTCTGTGAAGAACACAATAACATTGAAACAAATTCAAAAGAAGAACTTGTTTCAAATAATAATAATCAAATTATGTATATGATTTGGAAGCTACTCTCTCAATATAGTGATAGATTTGAAAGAGACAATTGTAAATAAAATCAGGGGGATAGTGACATGTTTAAAGACTTGTTCAATCGTAGCCAGAAAAAGAAAAAATATGTAACTGTTCAAAACAGTAAAGATAATGACGTGCCTGAAGGTATCATGACAAAATGCCCTAAATGTAAAAAAATCATGTATACGAAAGAGCTCGTACAAAACTTAAATGTCTGTTTTAACTGTGATCATCATATTGCATTAACTGCTCACGATAGAATTAGAGCTGTGAGTGATGAAGATGCATTTAAAGAGTTTGATGTCGGTATGACTGCTTCAAACCCATTAGAATTTCCTGGATATGAAGAAAAATTAGAAAAAGATAGAAAAAGCACTGGTTTAAATGATGCAGTCGTTACAGGTGTAACGTCAATTGACGGTATTCCTTATGGTATCTGTGTTATGGATTCAAGATTTAGAATGGGAAGTATGGGTGCAGTAGTTGGAGAGAAAATTTGTAGAATTGTAGATTATTGTGCAGATCATAATTTACCATTTGTATTGTTCACAGCGAGTGGTGGTGCAAGAATGCAAGAAGGAATCATCTCACTAATGCAAATGGCAAAGACAAGTGTATCCATTAAACGTCATAGTGATAAAGGCTTACTATTCATTTCATATATGACACACCCTACAACTGGCGGCGTTTCAGCGAGCTTTGCTTCTGTAGGTGATTTAAACTTTGCAGAACCGAAAGCTTTGATTGGATTTGCTGGTAGAAGAATCATTGAACAAACGATTAGTGAAAAACTACCTGACGATTTCCAAACGGCGGAATTTTTATTAGAACATGGCCAATTAGATAAAGTTGTACATCGAAAAGATATGTATAAAACTTTAAGTACTGTGCTCAAGATGCATCATAACGAGGTGAAAGACAATGCTTGAATTTGAAAAACCTTTAGTAGAAATTAAAGAAAAAATAGCATCTCTACAATCTTATCAAGAAAAACATGGTGTAGACTTAACAGATGAAATAGAAATGTTGGAAGCCACTTTAACAAAAGAAACTGAACACATTTATAATAATTTAAAGCCTTGGGATAGAGTACAAGTTGCGAGATTACAAGAAAGACCTACAACTTTAGATTATATCCCTTACATATTTGATGATTTTATCGAACTTCACGGTGATCGAACTTTCCGTGATGACCCAGCTTTAATAGGTGGATTGGCTTACTTTAATGGGTTACCAGTGACAGTTATAGGGCACCAAAGAGGTAAAGACACTAAAGATAATATTTTTAGAAACTTTGGGATGGCACATCCAGAGGGATATCGTAAAGCATTGCGTTTAATGAAGCAGGCTGAGAAGTTTAATAGACCGATTATTACGTTCATTGATACGAAAGGTGCATATCCTGGTAAAGCCGCAGAAGAACGTGGACAGAGTGAATCTATTGCTAAAAACTTAGTCGAAATGGCATCTTTAACAGTACCTGTTATTTCTATTGTCATCGGTGAAGGTGGAAGCGGTGGTGCGCTTGGATTAGGTGTAACCAATCGTCTACTTATGTTAGAAAATAGTACTTATTCTGTTATATCTCCGGAAGGTGCAGCAGCATTATTATGGAAAGATTCTGGGCTTGCTCAAATGGCAGCCGAAACAATGAAAATTACAGCACCTGACTTATTTGATTTAGATGTTGTAGATGAAGTTGTTAAAGAACCATTTGGTGGCGCTCATAAACATCTAGAATCACAAGCTTCACTTATAAAGACATCAATTGAAAAACATCTTTCAGACTTAAGAACATTAAATGCAGAAAGTTTAGTTGAAGATCGTTTTAAAAAGTATCGTAATATAGGAAGTTATATCGATTAAGATATAATAATTGAAAAGAAAATGATTTATACGGATATCATTTCTTTTTATAAATTTATGTATATGTGCATAATTGAATTAAAATTAAGCGATTCCAACTTTTGAAAAATTACAAAAGTTGGAATCTTTTTTTAAGAAGACGTTTACATATTTAAATAACAGTAGTTTTAATGGAATCAAGCCAATATTTGTGTTATTTTTAAATTAACAAACATATAACAAGAGAGGTCTGTATATTTATGAAAAAAATTGCGGTTTTAACGAGCGGTGGAGATTCACCAGGGATGAACGCAGCAATTCGTGCAGTTGTTCGTAAAGCTATTTATCATGATATTGAAGTTTATGGTGTTTACCAAGGTTACTTAGGCTTAATAAATGATAATATCAAAAAACTTGAATTAGGTTCAGTTGGGGACATGATTCAAAGAGGTGGTACATTCCTTTATTCTGCTAGATGTCCAGAATTTAAAGAAAAAGAAGTGCGTGCAAAAGCAATTGAAAACCTTGAAAAAAGAGGCATAGAAGGATTAGTTGTTATCGGTGGAGATGGAAGTTATAGAGGTGCACAAAGATTAAGCGAAGAAGCTAAAAATCTTAAAACAATCGGTGTTCCCGGTACTATCGATAACGATATTAATGGTACAGACTTTACAATTGGTTTTGATACAGCGCTTAACACAATCATTGATGCTGTCGATAAAATAAGAGATACAGCATCAAGTCATGAACGTACTTTTATTATTGAAGTAATGGGAAGAGACGCTGGAGATTTAGCACTTTGGTCAGGTTTAGCTGCTGGAGCAGAAACAATTTTAATACCAGAAGTTAAATCGGACATTGAAGAAATAGCTGAAAAAATTCAACATGGTATGGATAGAGGGAAAAAACATTCTATTATTATTTGTGCTGAAGGTGTCATGACTGGTAATCAATGTGGGGAAGAATTGAAGAAATTTATTAACATTGATACAAGAGTTTCATGTTTAGGCCACATTCAAAGAGGTGGTACACCTACTGGAATGGATAGAGTGCTTGCTTCTCGTTTAGGCGGCTATGCAGTTGAATTACTTATGCAAGGTGATAGTGCTAAAGCAGTTGGAATTCAACAAAATGAACTTACATGTACTCATTTTGATGAAATATTCCAAGCAGAACATAACATCGACAATAAAATGTATAATTTAGCACATCAATTATCTATATAAAAAAAGAAAAACTACGGAGGTCATTTTAATATGAGAAAGACAAAAATTGTATGTACGATAGGTCCAGCATCAGAATCAGAAGAAATGTTAGAAAAATTAATGCTTGCAGGCATGAACGTTGCTAGATTAAACTTTTCACATGGAAGTCATGAAGAACATAAAGGTCGTATAGATACAATTAGAAAAGTAAGTTCTAAATTAAATAAAAATATTGGTATCTTATTAGATACTAAAGGTCCTGAAATTAGAACACATAACATGAAAGATGGTTTAATTGAGCTTACTAAAGGTAGTGAAGTAACAGTTAAAACAACTGAAGTAGAAGGTACTAAAGAAGCGTTCTCAGTTACTTACGAAAAATTAGCTGAAGATGTAGAAGTCGGATCAACAATTTTACTTGATGATGGTTTAATTGAACTTACAGTTAAATCAGTAGATATCGCTAAAGGTGAAGTTCACTGTGACGTCCAAAACACTGGCGAATTAAAAAATAAAAAAGGTGTTAACTTACCGGGTGTTAAAGTAAACCTTCCTGGTATTACTGATAAAGACGCTAGTGATATCCGCTTCGGTATCGAAGAAGGTGTAGACTTTATTGCAGCTAGTTTCGTAAGACGTCCATCAGATGTATTAGATATCCGTGCAATTTTAGAAGAAAAAGAAAATAACGTTATTAAAATTATTCCTAAAATTGAAAATGAAGAAGGTATTGAAAATATCGATGAAATTCTTCAAGTTTCAGATGGTTTAATGGTTGCACGTGGTGATATGGGTGTTGAAATTTTACCAGAAGCAGTTCCAATGGTACAAAAACAATTAATCCAAAAATGTAATAAATTAGGTAAACCAGTTATTACAGCAACACAAATGTTAGATTCAATGCAAAGAAACCCACGTTGTACAAGAGCAGAAGCAAGTGACGTAGCGAACGCAATTTACGATGGTACAGATGCAGTGATGTTATCTGGTGAAACTGCAGCAGGATTATATCCAGAAGAAGCAGTACGTACAATGCAAAATATCGCAGTAGCTGCCGAAGATGCTCAAGATTACAAAAAATTATTATCTGATCGTTCAAAAATGATCGATACGAATTTAGTTAATGCAATCGGTGTATCAGTTGCACATACAGCTTTAAACTTAAACGTAGAATCAATCGTTGCAGCAACTGAAAGTGGTGCTACAGCTCAAACAATCTCTAAATATAGACCACATTCACACATTATTGCAGTTACACCTAATGAAACAACTGCACGTCATATGACATTAGTATGGGGCGTATTACCAGTTGTGAAAAAAGGTAAACAAACAACTGATGAATTATTAAATAATGCTGTTTCAACAGCTGTTAACACAGGTTTAGTTGATAATGGTGATTTAATCATTATTACTGCAGGTGTACCAACAGGTGAAACAGGTACAACTAACTTAATGAAGATTCATTTAGTAGGTGATGAATTGGCTAAAGGTCAAGGAATCGGTCATCATTCAACAGTAGGTAAAGCTGTAGTGGCAAATACTGCTGACGACTTAAAAGGTAAAGATTTAAGTGAATCAATCGTTGTTACACAATCAACAGATGCTGATATGGTTCCATATTTAGAAAATGCTAAAGGAATTGTAACAGAAGAAGGCGGATTAACTTCACACGCAGCAGTTGTAGGTCTTAACTTAGGCGTTGCAACAATCGTTGGTGTTGAAGGCGCTCGCGAAAAAATAGCAGATGGTACATTAATCACATTAGATCCAAAACAACACAAAGTGTTCGAAGGATATGCTAACGTATTATAATAAATAAAAAAGAGACTGGGATATGATTTCCTAGTCTCTTTTTTTATTTATGAATGCGCATATACTGTTATAAGCAGTTTAGTCCAAAGGTGCAAATACTGGGGTCGTTATAATATATAAATAAGTAAACTAAAAAGGGTCAAAAAAACATCTCATTTACTGATTTATTTAGTAAATGAGATGTTTTTATTTACTTTATTTAAATACTTTACGTTTTTGATTAAAGTACATGATTGTCAAAATGATAAACCAAATTGGTGTAATTAATATAGCGATTAATGTGACTTTATTTGTCATTAATAACACGAATACGAAAATAAAGAATATTAATGTAATCCATGCTACCGGAACACCACCAGGTAATTTGAAATTAGATGCTTTGTTTAATTCTGGTGATATTTTACGATATCTAATATAAGCAACAACAATTAATGACCATACTACTAAGAAAAGTACGGTTGATACAGATGTTACATATTTAAATACTTCACCAGCATCTTTAATCACGTAGTTTAAAAGTACTGAAATCATTAATAAGAAACAACTAAATAGTGTTGCTTTATAAGGGACACCAGTTTTGTTTGTTTGACCGAAACTTTTGTTTGCTTGTCCATTTTGTGATAAACCATAAAGCATTCTACTATTTGAGAAAATACCACTATTACAAGATGATGCTGCAGCTGTTAAAACAACAAAGTTGATAATTGCTGCTGCGATTGGAATACCAATCAGTCCAAATAATTTTACGAATGGACTTTCGGCAGGATCGATTTTGTCCCAAGGTGTAATAGACATGATGATAATAAGTGAACCTACATAGAAAAGCATAATTCTAATTGGTACACTGTTAATCGCTCTTGGTATTGTCTTATGTGGATCTTTCGTTTCACCAGCAGTAACACCGATTAATTCAATACCTACAAATGAGAAAGCTGCCATTTGGAATGATAAGAAGAAACCATTCATACCATTTGGGAAAATACCATCATGGTCCCAAATATGTGTTAATGAAGCTGTACCGTATGGTGTTTCATATGCCATTACGATCATGATAATACCGACAACGATTAATGCTACGATCGTTGTAATTTTAATAATAGAGAACCAGAACTCTAATTCACCAAATAGTTTAGCAGTCATTAAATTCATTGTCATTAATATGAGTATTGTAAATAATGCTGTAATCCATGTTGGTATGTCAGGAAACCAAAAACTTATGTATTTTGCTACTGCAGTTACTTCAGCCATACCAGTGACAATCCAACAGAACCAGTAAGTCCATCCTGTTATATATCCTGCGAATGGTCCGATATATGTATGCGTGACATCTGCAAAAGAATGAAAATCTGTGTTTGAGAGTAATATTTCCCCTAGAGCTCTCATAAACAGAAATAAAATTAAACCAATAATAATATAGGTCAGCAGTATTGAAGGGCCTGCTGAACTAATTGTTTCGCCAGCACCTAAGAATAAGCCTGTACCTATAGCACCACCTATCGCAATAAGTTGTACATGCCTATTGCTTAATTCCCTTTGTAAATTGTTAGCCATATAAACTTTATCCCTCTTTCATAAACAAACTTTTATGTTATTATTATGCGCTTACTGTAAGAAAATAGCAATTAAAAAATGAATGTCTAACAGCTGTTTGATACCTGTTATCATGATTTATTATTTTTATCATATATAATAATAAAAATGAATGGATGAACGATGAAATGACCTATTCTGATTAAAATGATAGGGTATTACTAACTCGTAAATCCTTATGTGTTCACGTTTTTGAGATATATTTTATTTACTATAGCAATATTATAAAAAATATAAAATTACAACTGTTTATTTTTATTCATTTAAAATTACTAAAGAATTTAAAGTTTAAAAGTCCTTCGCATTCACAAATCGTAAGAAATTATATATAATGATAGATGAAAGCCATTACATATATGGGCAATTATTTAGTAAGGGGGATATTATTATGGCACAAGTAGCAAAAGGGTTAGAGGGCATCATTGCTTCTGAAACTCAAATTAGTTCAATCATAGATAATCAATTAACTTATGCAGGTTATGAAATAGATGATCTAACTGAAAATGCTTTATTTGAAGAAGTCATGTTTTTACTATGGAATTTAAGATTACCAAACAAAGAGGAATTAGCAGAACTAAATGAGAAACTACTAGGATATATGACTTTAAACCCTAGAATGTATACACATTTCGAAGATTATGCGACTGATAAAGTTCATCCAATGACTGGATTACGTACTTCATTATCATATTTAGCACATTTCGATCCAGACGCTGAAAAATTTGATGAAGAAATGAACTATGAACGTGCAATTAGAATTCAAGCGAAAGTTGCATCTTTAGTAGCAGCATTCTCTCGCGTAAGACAAGGTAAAGAAGTTGTAAAACCTAAAAAAGATTTAACATATGCAGCAAACTTCCTATATATGTTAAGAGGTGAAGTTCCAACTGATGTTGAGGTAGAAGGTTTTAACAAAGCGTTAATTTTACACGCTGACCATGAATTTAATGCTTCAACATTTACAGCACGTGTAACAGTTTCGACTTTATCTGATATGTATTCAGGTGTGACAGCAGCAGCTGGCGCATTGAAAGGTCCATTACATGGTGGTGCTAACGAACAAGTTATGAAAATGTTAACTGAAATTGGTACTGTCGACAAAACAGATGATTACATTAAAGATAAAATCGCAAACAAAGAAAAAATTATGGGCTTCGGACACAGAGTATATAAAAATGGTGATCCGAGAGCGAAGTACTTAAAAGAAATGAGTCGTCGTATTACAGACGAAACAGGTCAAAAAGAACTGTTTGAAATTTCTTTAAGAATTGCTGAAATTATGAAAGAAGAAAAAGGATTATTACCTAACGTTGACTTCTACAGTGCAACTGTATATCACAGCATGGGTATTGATCACGATTTATTCACACCAATTTTCGCAATTAGCCGTATGTCAGGTTGGACAGCTCATATTCTTGAACAATACAGAACAAATAGAATTATGAGACCAAGAGCTGAATATACTGGTGAACGTGATCGTAAATATGAACCAATTGAAAACCGTTAATTTAATTAATATAATATAACTAACAAATTTAGATGGAGGAATCATATAATGACAGCAGAAAAAATTACAACAAATCAAGGCGTTTTAAATGTTCCAAATAATCCAATCATCCCATTTATTATCGGTGATGGAATCGGACCAGATATCTGGAATGCAGCAAGTAGAGTATTAGATGCAGCTGTAGAAAAAGCATACAATGGCGAAAAACAAATCGAATGGAAAGAAGTATTAGCAGGTCAAAAAGCATTCGATGAAACTGGTGAATGGTTACCAAATGAAACTTTAGAAACGATTAAGGAATATTTAATAGCAATTAAAGGTCCATTAACTACACCAATTGGTGGCGGTATTCGTTCATTAAACGTTGCTTTACGTCAAGAGTTAGATTTATTCACTTGTCTACGTCCAGTACGTTGGTTTAAAGGTGTTCCTTCACCAGTTAAACGTCCTGAAGATACAGATATGGTTATTTTCCGTGAAAATACTGAAGATATTTATGCTGGTATTGAATTCCAAGAAGGTTCAGATGAAGCTAAAAAAGTTATAGACTTCTTACAAAATGAAATGGGTGCTAAAAATATCAGATTCCCTGAAACTTCAGGTATCGGTATTAAACCAGTTTCTAAAGAAGGTACTGAAAGATTAGTAAGAGCAGCAATTAACTATGCGTTCGATAATAATCGTAGAAATGTTACATTAGTTCATAAAGGTAACATCATGAAATTCACTGAAGGTGCATTCAAAAAATGGGGTTACGATTTAGCTGAACGTGAATTCGGAGATCGCGTATTCACTTGGCAACAATATGATAAAATTGTTGAAGAAGAAGGTAAAGATGCTGCTAATAAAGCACAATCAGATGCAGAGGCTGAAGGTAAATTAATTATTAAAGACTCTATCGCTGATATCTTCTTACAACAAATTTTAACACGTCCTGCTGAATTTGATGTAGTAGCTACAATGAACTTAAACGGTGACTATATTTCAGATGCATTAGCAGCTCAAGTTGGTGGTATTGGTATTGCGCCTGGTGCAAACATTAACTACGAAACAGGACATGCAATTTTCGAAGCGACACACGGTACAGCTCCTAAATATGCTGGTTTAGATAAAGTTAACCCTTCATCAGTATTATTAAGTGGTGTATTAATGTTAGAACACTTGGGTTGGCAAGAAGCTGCTGACAAAGTAACACAATCTGTTGAAGCTACAATTGCTTCTAAAGTAGTAACATATGACTTTGCTCGTTTAATGGATGGCGCAACTGAAGTTAAATCTTCAGAATTCGCTGATGAATTAATTAAAAATTTACCATAATAGGATGTTATTTGAGGAAGGTTATTTATTAACCTTCCTTTTATTATAAGGAGATGAACAATATGGCAAGAAAGAAAATTTCAATCATTGGAGCAGGATTTACTGGCGCTACAGCTGCATTTATAGCAGCTCAAAAAGAGTTAGGTGATATTGTACTTGTTGATATGCCTCAATCTGAAAACCCAACAAAAGGTAAAGCGTTAGATATTGCAGAAAGTGCACCGGTATTAGGTTTTGATTCAAAAGTAACAGGTACTGCTAATTATGAAGATACAAAAGATTCAGATGTTGTCATTATTACAGCGGGTATTGCAAGAAAGCCTGGAATGTCACGTGATGATTTAGTACAAACAAATCAAAATGTTATGAAATCCGTAACAAAAGAAATTGTTAAATATTCACCTAATTGCGTTATCTTAGTCTTAACAAATCCAGTTGATGCAATGACTTATACAGTGTATAAAGAATCAGGATTTCCGAAAGAGCGCGTGATTGGTCAATCTGGCGTATTAGATACTGCTAGATTTAGAACATTTGTTGCTGAAGCATTAGATCTTTCTGTTAAAGATGTAACAGGATTTGTATTAGGTGGTCATGGAGATACAATGGTTCCACTTATTAGATACTCAGCAGCTGGTGGCGTACCTTTAGAAAAGTTATTATCTGAAGAAAAAATTGCTGAAATTGTTGATAGAACAAGAAAAGGTGGAGCTGAGATCGTTAACTTACTTGGTAATGGTTCGGCATACTATGCACCAGGAGCAGCTTTAATTGAAATGACAGAAGCAATATTAAAAGATCAAAAGAGAGTATTACCTTCAATTGCTTATTTAGAAGGTGAATATGGTTATCAAGACATTTATTTAGGTGTACCAACTGTATTAGGATCTAATGGTATTGAAAAAATCATCGAGTTAGACTTAACTGATGAAGAAAAGCAATTACTTGATGAATCTGCTCAGTCTGTTGAAACAGTAAAGAATATTTTACAATAAAATAACAGTTGAAAGGCGCATTCTGCTTTGAATGCGTCTCTTTTATTTAGATAGTGTTAACTTTTTGTAAAGTTCTCTAAATAACCATTATTTTTTTAATAATTTAAGTTATAATTATATTAAATCGCTTAAGGAGGACCTTGAATGTCACAAAAAGTATTGGTAGTAGACGATGAGCAATCTATCGTTACATTGCTTAAATATAATATAGAACAAGCTGGTTACCAAGTAATTGTAGCTTATGATGGAGTTCAAGCGTTAGAGAAAGTAAATGAAGAGAAACCAGATTTAGTAGTATTAGATGTAATGTTACCTGAGAAAGATGGAATTGAAGTTTGTAAAACGATTCGATCAGATAAAAACCAAGTTCCAATTCTTATGCTTACAGCTAAAGACGATGAATTTGATAGAGTGTTAGGTCTAGAATTAGGTGCAGATGATTATATGACTAAACCATTTTCACCTCGTGAAGTTGTAGCACGTGTTAAAGCTATATTAAGACGTGTTGGGCAAGTTGAAAATAAAAACTTAGAAGAAGATGAAGATATTATTTTAGGTGCAATTAGAATTAGACCTGACTTCTTTGAAGTGTACAGAAATGATGAATTATTAGAATTGACACCAAAAGAATTCGAACTTTTACTTTACCTTATTGAAAGACAAGGTCGTGTGATAACTAGAGAACATATGTTGAATTCTGTTTGGAATTATGAATTTGCTGGAGACTCTAGAATAGTAGACGTGCACATTAGTCATTTGAGGGATAAACTTGAAGAAAACCCTAAGCAACCTCAATTCATTAAAACGGTGAGAGGTTTAGGCTATAAGTTAGAAAGACCAAAGAATAATGATTAAGTTCTATAATAAATTACTAATTATACTTACAACGGTTACTGTTGTAAGTTTTCTTATATTAGGGTTTTTCCTTCATAATTCTAGTTACGATTTAATTTCTAAACAACAGCAAAAATTATTAAAGACTGAATCCAAAAAAGTATACGATATTGCAAAAAATAATCCAGAAAATATTAAAGATATTTTGAGTGTGTTTGATCAAGATATTTTACTGCAAAAAGATGGACGTGTGTTATATCGATCAAGTGAAAAAGATACAAATATATTTAATCAAAATAAAAAGCAAGCTATATCTGATGCAAAGGCCTTTGATGAATATTTTGCAGTAGATAAGTCAGAATCTGAAGTGATGTATGCAAGAACATATGGTGATTATATAGTTGTCATTGCTAAACATACAGATACGATAGAGATTATTCAAAAAGATATTTGGAAATATTTATTATTAGTCTTATGTTTTACATTACCTTTAATCTATTTTGTCGTTCGATATATTAACACTTCTTATATACATCCTATTAAAGAAGTGACATATGCTACTAAATTATTGGCTTCTGGAAAATATCGTGTTAGAGTGCCAGAAAGTAATGTGAAAGAAACGAAAGAACTTTTTGTTAATACGAATGAACTTGCTAGAACATTAGATAATTTAAATAATGAACAGAAATTGCAACGTAATCGATTGGAAACGACTTTAGAAAATATTCCAAGTGCAATATTAATGTTAGATAGAGAAGGTGTTATTGTAATAGCGAATAAGACGTATCATGACTTGTTTGACAGAAATAGTCATGCTGAAGGGCAGTTATTTAAAGAAGTAATGCCTAATGTTGAGATCATACAGATGATGAACGAAGCTTTAAAATTAGAAAAACCTATGTTTGAACAAATTGAAATGTATATCAATGATGTTCATAATAAGTTTTTTGAAGTATCTGCAATTCCAGTATTATCTCGAAAAAAACGAAATCTATTAGGTTTAGTTGTCGTTATGCATGATATAACGAAGTTGAAGAAATTAGAACATATGAGAAAAGATTTTGTGGCAAATGTATCTCATGAATTAAGAACACCAATCACATCGATAAAAGGATTTGCAGAAACATTATTAGATGGTGCAAAAAATAATCCTGAATCGTTAGATATGTTCCTAAATATCATGTTAGAAGAATCTAATCGAATTCAATCACTTGTTCAAGATTTACTCGAGTTATCAAAAATCGAACAAAATAGCGAGATACCGAAAGAACAAATATCATTAACAGAAATTGGCGAACATTCGATTAACACAGTATCAAATGTTGCTTCTAAAAAAGACATTCACATTACAAATCATATCGATAAAGAAGTATATGGATACGGAGATAAAGATAAATTAACACAAGTATTGATTAATTTATTAACGAACGCCATTAGTTATTCACCGAAATCTAGTGAAGTTATTATAACGATTAAAGAAGTAGATGATGGTCAAATCATTTCTGTGAAAGATAATGGTATAGGTATATCTAAAGATGAACAAAAACGAATTTTTGAAAGATTTTATCGTGTTGATAAAGCGCGTAGTAGAGATTCAGGAGGAACAGGACTTGGTTTATCCATTACTAAACATATTGTAGAAGCACATAATGGGCAAATCAAAGTAGAATCAGAAGTTGGAAAGGGATCTAACTTTATTGTAAAACTCTTTAATAAGTAATCTTTATATAATCTTTACAATTTATTCATATTGAATTAATCATGACGAGATAGAATAAATATAGACCCCTTCATTTTGATGATTATGCGAAATACATTGTGTATTTCGCTTTTTTTTTGTGAAAAATTAAATATCGGTTTAACTATTTATATCATTACACTATGATAACGTTTTATTTATGCGAAACAATCTTATTATATAGTGAGATATGATAAAATATAATCAATATAAAGATGGAGGTATCTTATCGTGGAAAAATTGGTACTGATTGATGGTAATAGTTTATCATTTAGGGCATTTTTTGCTTTGCCTTTATTAACAAATAAAGCTGGCGTTTATACGAATGCTATATATGGTTTTACAATGATTTTAGATAAAATAATCAAAGAAGAAGAGCCAACTCATTTTATGGTTGCTTTTGATGCTGGAAAAACAACTTTCAGAAATAATATGTACAGTGAATATAAAGGTGGTCGTGAGAAGACGCCGGATGAATTAAGAAGCCAATTACCATATATCCGACAACTTGTGGAAAGTTATCATATTAAACATTATGAATTAGAAAATTATGAAGCAGATGATATTATCGGTACATTATCTCGTGAAGCGGATGAGAAAAATATTAAGACAATTATTATTACGGGTGACCGAGATTTAACTCAGTTAGCAAGTGAAAATGTAACGATTTATTATACTAAAAAAGGTGTAACAGATATTGATCATTACACACCTGAATTTATCGCTGAAAAATATGACGGTTTAGTACCTAACCAAATTATTGATATGAAAGGGCTTATGGGTGATAAGTCAGATAATATACCAGGTGTGCCTGGAATTGGTGAAAAGACAGCAATTAAATTACTGAAACAGTTTGAAACTGTAGAAGGTGTATATGAAAACATTGATGAGTTAAAGAAATCAAAAATGAAAGAAAAATTAATAGATAACGAAGACAATGCCAAGTTAAGTAAAGAGCTTGCTACAATTAATCGTGAGTCTCCTATTGAAGTTACAATAGATGAGTTGAAACTTACAGATCAAAGTAATGACGAGAAAATAAAGTTATTTAAGACATTAGAATTCAAACAATTGCTTGATCAAATGGATGCAAGTGCTGAAGCAACAGATGACCGTGAGATTGAATACTCAACTCATATTGATGACTTTGATTTTGATAGTGTGACTGAAGCGGCTATTCATTTTGAAACGAACGAAGCAAACTATTTAAAAGCAGATATACTTGGATTTGCTATTCATGCAAATGACGAAACATATGTTGTTTCTCCTGATGTTTTAAAAGAGCATAAAAAATTACAACAATGGCTTGAAAATGATCAAGTAACGTTTGCAACATATGACGCTAAAAAGACGATTATATTATGTAAAAGGTTAGGTATCGAAATAAATGGTATTCAGTTCGATACAATGTTAGCGAGTTATATTTTAGATCCTTCTAGAACGATTGATGATGTATACTCAGTCGTATCAGAATTTGGCATTTATTATGTACCGAATGATGAAAGTATATATGGCAAAGGTAAAAAGTTGCACGTCCCTGAACAAGATATGCTTTTTGAAAGTATCGCTAAAAAGGTAACGGCAGTTTATGAAACAAAAGATAAAATGATTCAATTACTAGATGAAAAAGATCAATTAAGTCTACACGATGACTTGGAATTACCGTTAGCACGTGTATTAGCTGAAATGGAATATATCGGCATAACGGTTGATAAAGATACTTTAGTTGAAATGCAAGAAGATTTGAAAGTACGTATCGATAAATTGATTGAACAAATTCATCATCATGCTGGTTCGGAATTCAATATTAATTCACCAAAGCAGTTAGGTGTCGTATTATTTGAAGATTTAAAACTACCAATTATTAAAAAGACAAAGACAGGTTATTCAACTGCAGTTGATGTGTTAGAACAATTGCGTAATGAACATCCAATTATTGAAGATATATTAGTCTATAGACAGCTAGCTAAACTTCAGTCTACTTATATTGAAGGATTACAAAAAATGATTACGTCTGAAGGGAAGATTCATACGAGATTTAATCAAACATTAGCTCAAACGGGTCGTTTGAGTTCAGTTGATCCTAATTTACAAAATATACCTATAAGATTAGAAGAAGGTAGAAAAATTAGAAAAGCATTTAGACCAAGTAAAGAGAATCACGTAATATTTGCTGCTGACTATTCTCAAATTGAATTACGTGTATTAGCAGATATTACAGGCGACGAACATATGAAAGAGGCATTTACTGCTAATGAAGATATCCATACGACAACTGCAATGCGTGTGTTTAATGTGAGTAAAGATGAAGTAACGTCAAATATGAGAAGACAAGCAAAAGCAGTTAACTTTGGTATTGTATATGGTATTAGCGACTATGGTTTAAGTCAAAGTTTAGGTATTACAAGAAAAGCTGCCAAACAATTTATTGATGATTACTTAGATAGTTTCCCTAAAGTAAAAGAATACATGGATACAATCGTACAAGATGCTAAACAAAAAGGTTATGTAGAAACGCTACTTCACAGAAGAAGATATACACCAGACATAACAAATCGTAACTTTAATTTAAGAAGTTTTGCTGAGAGAACAGCTATGAATACACCAATTCAAGGTAGTGCAGCGGATATTATTAAATTAGCAATGGTACAATTTGCGAATAAGATGAAAGATAAAGATTTTAAAGCTAAATTATTATTACAAGTACACGATGAATTAATATTTGAAGTTCCAGAAGATGAATTAGAAGCATTCCAACCGTTTGTAGAAGATATTATGGATAATGCACTCGAGTTATCTGTGCCATTAAGTGTAGAATCTAGTTCAGGACAAACTTGGTATGATGCTAAATAATAAAAGGAAAGAAGATCATATATGCCAGAGTTACCAGAAGTAGAAAGTGTTAAAAAAGTGATAGAACCTAAAATTGTCGGTGCCACAATACAAAAAGTAACTTTTTCAGAAAAAGTTGAATTGGGCAAATCGACAGGTAAAGAAACAATTATTAAAGGTAGTTCTTTAGCTTTATTCAAAGAACGTACTGAGCATTACAAGATTATAAGTGTATATCGTAGAAGTAAATATATTTTTATGGAAATAGATAACGGTGAAAATAGCAATGTTATTATGTGTCACTTTGGTATGACGGGGGCATTCTTTACAGTTCCAGAATTAAGTCATATTGAAGTTGATAACCATAGGAAGCATTGGCACGTGATATTTGAATTAGATAACGGATTACAGCTTATTTACACAGATATTAGAAGGTTCGGTGAATTAAGAGCATTAGAAGATTTAAGTGAATATCCTTCAGTCTTAAAGATTGCACCAGAACCGTTTGTTGAAGAAGCTTACCAACATTACTTAAATAAAGTAATGTCAAATAAATTTATAAATAAACCAATTAAAGTCGCGATATTGGACCATACAGTTATTTCAGGTTGCGGTAACATTTATGCTTGTGAAGCTTTGCTAAGAGCAGGTGTTCTTCCAATGAGACCAGTGAAAGACTTAACTTCAAAAGAGTGTAAAGTGGTCTTTGATGAAGTGGTTAACGTGTTACAAGAGGGTATCGATAACGGTGGTTCAAGTATATCTGATTACTACAATGCAGATGGTGAAAAAGGGACAATGCAAGAAAAGCATAGAATATATGGTAAAAAAGTGTGCGGCCAATGTGGTGGGCAAGTATTACAAAAAGTCATTGCCACAAGAAACACGCACTATTGTCCAAATTGTCAAAAGTAGGTGTAAAAATGGCGAAAGTAATAGGTTTAACTGGAGGTATTGCAACTGGAAAGTCTACAGTATCTCATATTTTAAAAGATAAAGGATTTTGTATAGTAGATGCCGATGTAGCTAGTCGAAAAGCAGTCGAAAAAGGAAGCGTTGGTCTACAACAAGTTAAAGAAGTATTTGGAGAAGAAGCAATTATAGATGGTGAAATGAATAGACAATATGTTGGATCTATCGTATTCAAAGATCCAACAATGCGAGAAAAACTAAACAATATTATTCATCCGATAGTAAGAACAATAATGGATAAAGAAAAAGAAGAGGCATTAAGTAATGGTAAAAATGTCATAATGGATATTCCGTTATTGTTTGAGAACAAACTGCAAAATACAGTCGATGAAACTTGGTTAGTTTATACAAATCAAGAAACTCAAATATTACGTCTTAAAGAACGTAATCAGTTAAGTGATGAAGAAGCAGAAGCAAGAATTCAATCACAAATACCAATAGATGAAAAGAAATCATTAGCTGATTGTATTATTGATAACAATGGAACTTTAGACGACTTACGTCATAATATTAATGATTTGCTTAAAAGTAAGGCATTAAATCTTTAAAATTAAATAAGCTTGATATGAAAGTGGATGGATAGCATTTGTTATTCATCTACTTTTTTAATTTATTTAAGAAAAAGATAATAGAAAACGTTTTCAACAAACTTTTAATGTGATATACTAATTGCAATAAATAGTATATCACATTAAAAGGAGTTCTCGACTATGAAGAAAAATATCGCAATTAATGGTTTAGGAAGAATTGGAAGAATGGTCTTAAGAGGTGCACTTAAATCAAATGATTTAAATATTGTGGCTATTAATGCTTCATATCCACCAGAAACAATTGCTCATTTAATTAAGTATGATTCTACACATGGCAAATTAGATGGAGAAATTAAAGCAGTTGAAGATGGCATCATCATTGATGGTCATAAAATTTTACTTGTATCTGAAAGAGATCCTAAATTATTACCGTGGGGAACTTTAGGAATTGATATTGTTATAGAAGCAACTGGTAAATTTAATCATGGAGATAAAGCTATTGCACATATTGACGCTGGCGCTAAGAAAGTTATTTTAACAGGACCATCTAAAGGTGGCCATGTTCAAACAATTGTTAGAGGTGTAAATGATGATGCACTTGATTTAAATGATTATGATATTGTTTCAAATGCATCTTGTACAACGAATTGTTTAAGCCCGGTAGCCAAAGTTTTAAATGACACATTTGGAATCGAAAATGGTTTAATGACAACTGTACATGCATTTACAAATGACCAAAAGAACTTAGACAATCCTCATAAAGATTTGAGAAGAGCACGTTCTTGTACGGATAGTATCATTCCAACTTCAACAGGTGCAGCAAAAGCATTGTCACTTGTACTCCCTGAATTAGAAGGGAAAATGCATGGAATGGCATTAAGAGTTCCAACTTCTAATGTTTCACTTGTTGATTTAGTTGTAGATTTAAAACAAAATGTAACAGTTGAAGAAGTAAATGCAGCATTACGTCAAGCTAGTAATGGACCATTAAAAGGGATAATGGATATTAATGATGAACCACTTGTTTCAATTGATTTCAAAACGAATCCACATTCAGCAATCGTTGACGAACAATCTACAATGGTCATTGCAGATAATAAAGTGAAAGTACTCGCTTGGTATGACAATGAATGGGGCTACTCAATGAGAGTTGTTGAACTTGCAGAACAAATTGCTCAAATACTTTCAGAAGTGAGAGAACAAAAAATTTCATAAGTGATATAAGTTACATTTAAAACGTAATGTGGTAAATTAAATACCGCATTACGTTTTTTATTGAATAATAATACTGTTAAGTATCTATAAGTGCATTTTGAAAAGTAGTGAGCGTTTAAAAAAATAACAAACTACTGTATAATCAACCTATGTAATAAGTATATGAGGGGTGAAACGAATGAGATGTCCAAACTGTAAATATGAAAATTCTAAAGTTGTAGATTCTAGACACGCGGATGATTTAGTGGCAATTAGAAGACGAAGAGAATGTGAATCATGTGGATTTCGTTTCACAACTTTTGAAAGGGTAGAGCTCACACCTTTAATCGTCGTAAAAAAAGACGGCGCAAGACAAACATTTAATAGAGATAAAATATTAAACGGTTTAGTACGTTCTTGTGAAAAAAGACCAGTTGCTTATCAAAAATTAGAAGAAATCACAAATCAAGTTGAAAAGGAATTAAGATCTGAAGGTAATACAGAAGTATCTTCAAATGATATCGGTGAAAAAGTTATGGAACATTTAATGGATGTCGATCAAGTATCTTATGTAAGATTTGCGTCAGTATATAGAGAATTTAAAGATGTCGATCAATTATTAAAGTCTATGCAAGGCATATTGAAAGACCGAAAGTAAGGTGAGTATTAATGGCGGAATATTTTAGTGGTATCAAGCCAAGTGATGGCTTCTATGTTAAATCGAATTATAATTATACACATGTACATCAAGATATATTAGTTAGTTTATATACGCCATTAATTGGAACTGATGCAATTGGTGTTTATTTATATTTATCGCAGTTTAATTATCATCATGAAGCAGAAGCGTATAATCATTATACAATTATGAATGATTTAAGAATTAATCTGTCTAGCTTTAGAGATGCTTTAGACTTGTTAGAAGGTATCGGCTTACTTAAGACATATTTTAAAACGAATCAAGAAGCACAATCATTTATTTATCAATTAGAGCAACCTGCTACAGCAGAGCAATTCTTTAATGATCCTTTATTATCTGTATTTTTATATCAACAAATTGGTAAGGCGAGATATATTAGGTTAAAAAATAGATATAAAGATGACAGTGTGACAACAGAAGGCTTTCATGAAGTAACAAAGAGCTTTACTGATGTCTTTAAAGTGCCAAAGTTGACGAATGTTGAACAACAAGATGATATCAATATTCGACCCGAATATAAAAGTAAAGGCCTCGATTTGTCAGACGTTCAATTTGATTTTGAAATGTTAGAATTATTATTGAGTAATCATTTTATTTCTAAAGAAATTTTAAGTAAACAGACAAAAGAAGTAATCATACAAATTGCTACTTTATATGGTATTACACCGGTTGAAATGAAGTCTATTATCTTAAAATCCATTACAGAAAACCAAACGATTTCATTACAAGATTTAAGAAAACATGCACGTACAATCTATCAAATAGAACATGAAGGTGAACTGCCAACATTAGATTTAAAAAAAGAAAAACCTAAAACAAATATACATTCTGAAAACGGTGAAGTGAACTCTTTGTTGTCTTGGTTTGAACTGTTGGATACGACAAGTCCAATAGAAGTGTTATCATCATTTACGCAGTCTGAACCGACAATTGCACAAAAGAGAACTGTTGAAGATATTATTACACGCGAAAAATTACCATACGGTGTTATTAACATCTTGTTAGAGTATGTAATGTTTAAAAATAATATGCAATTACCGAAATCGTATATTGAAGAAATTGCTTCGAATTGGAAGAAACTTAAATTATCCTCAGCTGAAGAAGCCTATCATTATGTTAAAAATCTTGATAAACAAAAAGCTGAGAAGAAAAAAGAACGTAAAAATAATGCAAATAACCCTTATAAATTAAAATCAATTGAAAAAACACCAGAATGGTTATTAAAACAAAAATCTTCTGAATCAACTAAAGAAGAAATACAAAATGATCATGAATCTGATGCTGCGTTTGAAAAAAGAAAACAAGCGCTTCAAAAAGAAATGGAAGCTTTTTGGAAAGAAGGTGATCAATAATGGAACCACTTGGACAACATTTAAAACAAAATAAAGATTTTCAAAAACGATTAGAAAAAATTAAAAAAGATACATTGTCTCATAAAGAGGTAAAGGCATTTTTAGAAGAACATCAATCTGAATTAACGAACGAAATGATTGATAGAGATTTAGATCAATTACAAGCGTATAAAGATCAATCGAAATGTTGTGAGAAATGTGGTAGTTATGGCACTTGTATCAACTTTGTGAAAGGTCATGTACCTGAACTATACATTGAGAATGACCATATCAAAACGAGATACTTACCTTGTCCGAACAAAATCGAATACGATGAACAAAGGTTTGAATCAAGTTTAGTTACATCATTCCAAATGCCAGAAGAAACGTTGAAAGCGACAATTAAAGATATATACATCGAAAATGAGTCTCGTATGCAAATCATTAAGAAAGCTATGGATATTTGTAATAAAATTGTAGCAGGTGAAGAAGTTAAAGGGCTATATATACATGGTCCATTCGGAACGGGTAAATCGTATATATTAGGTGCAATTTCGAATCAGTTAAAAGTTAAAAAGCAACCTTCAACGATTATATATTTACCTGAATTTATTAGAGTGCTTAAAAATGGATTTAATGATGGATCGTTCAGTAGTCGATTTGAAGCGGCACGTGAAGCTAAAGTGTTGATGCTAGATGATATCGGTGCTGAAGAACTGACGCCATGGGTTCGTGATGAAATATTGGGTCCATTATTGCATTATAGAATGGTCCATAAATTACCGACATTCTTTAGTTCGAATTTTAACTTTGATGAATTAGAATTCCATTTGAGCAAAACACGACAAGGTGCAGAGATTACAAAAGCTAGTCGAATTATGGAACGCATCAAAACAATCTCTGAACCATATGAATTAGATGGTAAAAACTATCGCGCTTAATTTTAGCTTGATATTTTACAGTAGAGTTGTATAATTGAATTATCGTAAATGAATATACAAATTTAGAGGACATGACGTCTATAAAGCATTCACAGAGAGTCTCATTGAGCTGAAATTGAGATAATGCAATATAAATAGTTACTCCCTCAATACATGATGTGTTAATCCACATTCGGCTCAAGACCGTTATCTTATGTAGAGTTATCGTACTTATACGTTAAGTGCGTTAATGAGGGTGGTACCGCGAGAGATTTCGTCCCTTTGGATGAGGTCTCTTTTTTGTGTTCTTTAATAAAAAAGAGGAGGAAGTCGTTATGAGTGAGATAAATATTAAGTTTCCGGATGGTAATGTGAAAGGGTTTGAACAAGGCACAACTACTGAAGAAATCGCACAATCCATTAGTCCAGGTTTAAGAAAGAAAGCTGTAGCAGGTAAATTTAATGGACAATTAGTAGATTTAACAAGACCTTTAGAAAATGATGGGGAAATTGAAATTGTTACACCTGGAAGCGATGAAGCTTTGGAAGTGTTAAGACATTCAACTGCACATTTAATGGCACAAGCTTTACAAAGGTTATATGGTGATGTGAAGTTTGGCGTAGGTCCTGTAATCGAAGGTGGGTTCTACTACGATGTAGATACAGAACATAAAATTTCTAGTGACGACTTTGAAACAATCGAAAAAGAAATGAAACAAATTGTGAATGAAAACTTTAAAATTGAACGTAAAGTTGTAAGTCGAGATGAAGCGAAAGCATTCTTTAAAAATGATGAATATAAATTAGAATTAATTGATGCTATTCCTGAAGATGAAAATGTAACACTTTATTCTCAAGGTGAATTTACAGATTTATGTCGCGGTGTACATGTGCCTTCAACTTCAAAAATTAAAGAATTCAAATTATTATCTACTGCAGGTGCTTATTGGAGAGGTGACTCAAACAATAAGATGTTGCAACGTATTTATGGAACAGCATTCTTTGATAAAAAAGACTTAAAAGCATACTTGAAAGTATTAGAAGAAAGAAAAGAACGTGATCACCGTAAAATCGGTAGAGAATTAGAATTATTTACAACTAATCAAGATGTAGGTGCTGGCTTACCTTTATGGTTACCAAATGGCGCAACTATTAGACGTGAATTAGAACGTTATATTGTAGATAAAGAAGTCGCTATGGGTTATGACCACGTTTATACACCAATTATGGCTAATGTAGAATTCTATAAGAAATCTGGACATTGGGATCACTATCACGAAGATATGTTCCCTACAATGGATTTAGGCAATGAAGAACTTGTGCTTAGACCTATGAACTGTCCACATCACATGATGATTTATAAAAATAGTCGTCATTCATATAGAGAGTTACCAATTCGTATAGCAGAATTAGGTATGATGCATAGATATGAAGCAAGTGGTGCAGTATCTGGATTACAACGTGTAAGAGGTATGACTTTAAATGACGCACATATCTTTGTTCGTCCAGACCAAATTAAAGAAGAATTTAAACGCGTTGTTAATATGATTCTTGATGTGTATAAAGATTTCGGATTCGAGGACTATACATTCAGATTAAGTTATCGTGATCCTGAAGATAAAGAAAAATACTTCGATGATGACGAAATGTGGAATAAAGCGCAAGCAGTTCTTAAAGAAGTAATCGATGAAATGGCATTACCATATGAAGAAGCAATCGGTGAAGCGGCATTCTATGGTCCTAAATTAGACGTTCAAGTTAAAACAGCAATGGGTAAAGAAGAAACTTTATCTACTGCACAATTAGACTTCTTATTACCACAAAAATTTGATTTAACTTACATTGGTAATGATGGTGAAGAACATCGTCCAGTTGTTATTCATAGGGGCGTTATTTCTACAATGGAAAGATTTACTGCATTCTTAATAGAAGAAACTAAAGGTGCATTCCCACTTTGGTTAGCACCAAGACAAGTGGAAATTATACCTGTAAATGTTGACTTACATTACGATTATGCAAGAGCATTAAATGATGAATTGAAATCTCAAGGTGTACGTGTTCATATTGATGACCGTAACGAGAAAATGGGATATAAAATTCGTGAAGCTCAAATGCAAAAAATACCGTACCAAATCGTTGTTGGTGATAAAGAAGTTGAAAACCAAGAAGTAAATGTACGTCAATACGGATCAAAAGATTCAAAAACAGTTGAAAAAGACGAGTTTATCTGGAATATTGTGGATGAAATTCGACTAAAAAAGTAATAGCCTATTGAAATTTCTGGAATCATCGGGTATAGTTTTAATAGTGAAATTTAATTAAATATTCCTCAGTAATGAGTTAGAGGTTGCGATGCTCAAGAGTAATTATTCAGAAGCGTAATGGCGCGTATGTTGAAATAACGAAAGGGTGCATCGCCGAAACAAATCATATCCATAATATGATTTGTTGGGCCAGTGTTTAATAGATACTGGACTGTCACACTAAGTGATGTGCTACCAATTTGTATGGAATGTTCATATATCGGTCGCATATCTCTTGAGATATGCGACTTTTTTAGTGGCTCGATTGTGGAATGGAGAAAGGAAATAGCAATGAATCAAGAAAAATCAACGAACAATATTCAAAGGAAACTCAAAGATAGACATATCTCTATGATAGCCATCGGTGGTTGTATTGGTACAGGTTTATTTATGACTTCTGGCGGAGCGATTAGAGATGCTGGACCGGGTGGTGCATTACTAGCATATGCAATAGTTGGCTTGATGGTCTTCTTCCTTATGACATCATTAGGAGAAATGGCAACTTATTTACCAGTCTCTGGTTCTTTTAGTACTTACGCAACACGATTTGTCGATCCATCACTAGGATTTGCTTTAGGATGGAACTATTGGTTTAACTGGGTTATCACAGTTGCAGCTGATATCACAATTGCATCTCAAGTTGTGAGTTATTGGGAACCACTAGAAATCGTTCCATCATGGTTATGGAGTGTCATTTTTATGGTTATTATATTTGGCCTTAATGCACTTTCAGTTAGAGTATACGGGGAAAGTGAATACTGGTTTGCATTTATTAAAGTAGCGACAGTTATTATTTTCATTGGTGTAGGTTTATTAACGATATTCGGCTTATTAGGTGGCGAATACTTAGGTTTCGATAACTTTGTAGCAGGTGACGCACCGTTCTTAGGTGACTCGAATGTTAATACTTTCTTACTTGTATTAGGTGTATTCTTAGTTGCAGGATTCTCATTCCAAGGTACCGAGTTGATTGGTATTACAGCTGGAGAATCTGAAAATCCTGAAAGAGCAGTACCTAAAGCGATTAAACAAGTATTCTGGAGAATTTTATTATTTTATATTTTAGCAATCTTTGTAATTGGTATGATTATTCCTTATACAAATCCAAACTTAATGGGTGGAGACGAAATTGCGAAATCACCATTTACTCTTGTATTTGAGAATGCTGGTTTAGCATTTGCAGCTTCATTTATGAATGCTGTCATTTTAACTTCAGTATTATCAGCAGGTAACTCTGGTATGTATGCTTCAGTTAGAATGCTATTTTCAATGAGTAAAGATAAATTAGCTTCACCAGTATTTTCAAAAACAAATAAATCAGGTGTACCTTACACAGCATTATTTGCAACAGCAGTAGTTGTTGTTCTTATATTTGCAATTGAGCATTTAAGTGGTGGCGCATATGAATATATTATTGCTGCTTCAGGTATGACTGGCTTTATTGCATGGTTAGGAATCGCAATCAGTCATTATAGATTTAGAAGAGCATTTGATCTACAAGATTATGATAAGACAAAATTAAAATATAAAGCTAAATGGTTCCCATTTGGTCCATTGTTTGCTTTTGTATTATGTGCAATTGTAATCGTAGGGCAAGATGTTGATTTCATCCAAACTGGTGAATTCGAACCAAGAAGATTCTTTATTACTTATATGGGTATTCCTGTATTTTTAGCGTTTTATATTTTTCATAAACTAAAATACAGAACTAAAATGATTCCACTTGATAAAGTTGACTTAAGTCAAGATGTGGATATGAAAGAATTTGAAAAGAATATTAAATAAACATTGACATAAGGGTTTATAATTGGTAAGATAAGTTTTGTTGAATACGAAACGGACCAAGTAGAAGCATACCCGCTTCTCACCTGTAGTGACGCGTAAAGCAGTTAGCAGGTACAATAAACCTTTAAAGTTTATGGATGAGAACGGGTGCATTATGCATTCGTTCTTTTTTTCTTGGACGACTTCGTAAAATTCTAGGAGGTGTCAACCATAGCTAAAGATCAGACTCAAGTAAACGACAAAATTCGTGCAAAAGAACTTCGCCTTATTGGCCAAGATGGTGAGCAAATTGGTGTTAAATCTAAATATGAAGCCCTTGAAATGGCTGAAAGAGTAGATTTAGACGTTGTAATCGTAGCGCCTAATGCTAAACCACCTGTTGCAAGAATTATGGATTACGGTAAATACAAATTCGAACAGCAGAAGAAAGAAAAAGAAATGCGTAAGAAACAAAAAGTAGTCAATGTTAAAGAAATTCGATTAAGTCCAACTATCGAAGAACATGACTTCGAAACTAAATTGAAACATGCTCAAAAATTCTTATCTAAAGAAGATAAAGTTAAAGTATCTATTAGATTTAGAGGTCGTGCAATCACGCATAAAGAAATTGGTCAACGTGTGTTAGAACGCTTTGCAGAATCTTGTAAAGACATAGCAACAGTTGAACAAAGACCTAAAATGGAAGGGCGTTCAATGTTCTTAATGTTAGCGCCGATTTCAAACGACAAATAAACCGAAATTATAGGAGGAAATCTCAATGCCTAAAATGAAAACTCATCGTGGAGCAGCAAAACGTGTTAAAAGAACTGGTTCAGGTCAATTAAAACGTTCTAGAGCGTTCACTTCACACTTATTCGCAAACAAATCTACAAAAGCAAAACGTAAATTGCGTAAAGCTTCATTAGTTTCTAAATCAGATACTAAACGAGTTAAACAAATGTTAACGTACGTAAAATAATAAACATAGCGGACTAATGGTCCATTTTAAGGAGGAATTATCATGCCACGTGTTAAAGGTGGAACAGTGACGAGAGCTCGTCGTAAAAAAGTTTTAAAATTATCTAAAGGTTACTTTGGTTCAAAACATACATTATATAAAGTTGCTAAGCAACAAGTTATGAAATCTGGTAACTACGCTTACCGTGACCGTCGTCAGAAAAAACGTGAATTCCGTAAATTATGGATTGCACGTATTAATGCAGCAGCTCGTCAAAACGACATCAGCTATAGCCGTTTAATGAATGGTCTTAAAGTAGCTGGTATTGAAATTAACCGTAAAATGCTTTCTGAAATCGCTATTTCAGACGAAAAAGCATTTGCTGAATTAGCTACTAAAGCTAAAGACGCTTTAGCTAAATAATTGCATTTCATTGTTGTATAAGCTGTCAATAAAGTTATTAACTTTATTGATGGCTTTTTTTATGAAATAATAAAGTAGAAGATTCGTCTTCTTTACGCTTCAAATTCGCTTTGGTAAAATAGTGTAGAAATAAGAATAAGGAGTTTATTATGTCTAAATTTGATGAAATGATTACAGTTGTACCACGTAAATTAATATTTAAAAACGAAGCTTATCAATTTGATGGGTTTAAATCTATTCAAGATGAAGAAACTAAATATATTTATGAAACAATTAGTCAATTTGAAACAAAACGTCGTGGAGATATGGAAGAAGATCCTTCATATAAACAACTTATTTCATATTGCATATTAGAAAATGAGGACGACGAAGTACTTGTATATGAAAGATTAACTGGTGGTGGCGAAAGCCGATTACATGGTTTAAGTTCAATTGGAGTAGGCGGTCATATGAATGATGTCCCTGAAGCTGTAACAGTTGAAGAGGTCATCAGAGAGAATGCTGCAAGAGAACTTGAAGAAGAAGTTGGTTTAAATAAACAAGATGTAGCAAATATGGAGTTAATTGGATTTATAAACGATGATCAAGATGAAGTTGGAAAAGTTCATATTGGTGTTGTTTTTAAATTAAAGGTTAATAAATCTAGCGTTGAAGCAGTCGAAACAGACACGTTGAAAATCAAGTGGGCTGATCAATCAGAATTGTTAAATCATAAGAATTACGAAACATGGAGTAGTCTTATTATAGATGGTATATACAGAAGAGGTGAGTAACCTTGAGTGAAATTATTCCATTTCCAAAATTAAAAAAACAACTGGTTAACAATATTAATCTTGCGATCCGAAATGAACAATTTGATGAAGCATATGAATTGTTTGAGACGTATGAGCAACATTTTAAGATGGATGATGACCTATCAATAAAGAAATGTGAAGTCTTAAAATCTTGCGGTTACTATCTTGAATTGAGAGAAGAAGCAAGTATATTGCTGAATCAAGGTCATCCATTATATGATAAAATAGTTATATATTTTGTAGAAAGTTTATACTTTTTAGAACAATATCAAACGGTAGTTGAAATTATTAATCAAATTAAAGATGAAAATATCGAACATGCTACTAGAATGGCATTGCTACCTATTCAAGATATGGCTAAAGAAAAGTTAAACCAAAGGCAATTGAAAGCTTCAGAGGTATTGAGAGCATTTCAAGAAACACAATTTGAAGGACAAATTAACCTGCTTATTGACTTAATAGATCACCACTTAGGGATATTTAATTTAACTTTAGCTCAAATAATTGAGAATGAATTATTGCATCCTAATGTACAAAGTTTAATATTAGAATATTTAAGATTAAGTGAATGGTCAGCCGAAGTTAAATTCGATAAAATAGATGAGACTATTACAGTTATACCAACAGAATTACCAGGTATAGAAAGAACAAATTTTACACAAAATATCATTCCTAAAGTAATTGATCAACTTGAAATTGATAGCCCTTCATCTATAGAGTTAGCTAAAAGTTTATTAAATCAACATGCTATTATTATGTATCCAATTACACTAAATGATATAAATGATGATGTTTTAGTTGCATGTTACTTGAAACTTTTATCAGAACGTTTTAATATAGACGCTAACTACGAAAGTGTGACTCAACAAGATTGGGACATGTTCATTGAAGTCATTCAAAAATTACAATGAATATAAACACTATAGTTGAAACATTAGAAAGCTATGTTATAATTAAAGAGTTGAAAATTTATAAAATTAGGATAATCACGGAGGTTTTTATTCATGACAGCAACATGGGAAAAGAAAGAAGGTAACCAAGGTTTATTAACTGTTACGGTTCCTAAAGAAGAAGTAGATAAAGGATTAGACAAAGCATTCAAAAAAGTTGTTAAACAAATTAATGTGCCTGGTTTCCGTAAAGGTAAAATGCCTAGACCATTATTTGAACAAAGATTTGGTGTTGAATCATTATACCAAGACGCTTTAGATTTCATTTTACCTGAAGCATACGGTAATGCAGTAGAAGAGGCAGAAATCAACCCAGTTGATCGTCCAGAAATCGACGTTACACAAATGGAAAAAGGTAAAGAACTTATCTTTGAAGCAACTGTAACAGTTGAACCAGAAGTTGAATTAGGAGACTATAAAGGTCTTTCAATCGAGAAACAAGATCGTGAAGTAACTGACGAAGAATTCAATCAAGCAATTGAAGATGCAGTAAGCCGTCAAGCTGAATTAACAGTTAAAGAAGGCGAAATCGCTGAAGGAGACGTTGTTAACATTAACTTTGATGGTTATGTTGATGGTGAAGCTTTCGAAGGTGGTCAAGCAGAAGGTTATGATCTTGAAATTGGTTCTGGATCATTCATCCCTGGATTTGAAGAACAATTAATCGGTCTTAAAGCTAACGATAGCAAAGATGTTGTTGTCACATTCCCAGAAGAATACCACGCTGAAGAATTAGCTGGTAAAGAAGCTACATTCAAATGTGAAGTTAACGAAGTAAAATCTAAAGAAATTCCAGAATTAGATGACGAGTTAGCGCAAGAACTTGACGAATCAGTTAGCACAGTTGATGAATATAAAGAAAAATTACGTAAAGACTTAGAAGAAGCTAAAGTTAATCAAGCAGAAGCAACTGAAAAAGAAGAAGCTATTACAAAAGCTACTGACAATGCAAAAGTTGATATTCCTGAAGCTATGGTTAATACAGAATTAGATCGTATGATGCAAGAATTTGAACAACGTATTTCTCAACAAGGTTTAAACCTTGAGTTATACTATCAATTCTCAGGTCAATCAGAAGAAGAACTTAAAGCACAAATGAAAGAAGATGCTGAAAAACGCGTTAAAACTAATTTAACTTTAAGAGCTATTGCTGATGCAGAGAATATCGAAGTTTCTGATGCAGATGTTGAAGCTGAATTCGCTAAAATGAGCGAACAATTTGGATTATCTGTTGAAGATATTAAAGCAACTTTAGGTAATAACGATATTTTAGTTAATGACCTTAAAATCCAAAAAGTTATCGATTTATTAGTAGCTGAATCAGCTGGAGAATAATAATTATTCGGTATTAAAGTAATTATAGTAGCAGAATATTTCTGCTACTATTCTTTTTTAGTCCGTTTAATTTGAAAAAGTAAAAAACATTTAGTATAGTCTAAAAAGAATAGGGGTGTAAAAATGTTTAAATTTAACGATGGTGAAGAAAACTTAAAATGTTCATTCTGTGGTAAAGAACAGGATCAAGTTAAAAAACTTGTTGCTGGTAGTGGCGTATATATTTGTAATGAATGTATAGAATTGTGTTCTGAAATTGTAGAGGAAGAATTAAAGTCACAAGAACCAGAACAGTTTACTGATGTTCCTACACCTAAAGAAATTATGGAACAATTAAATGATTATGTTATCGGTCAAGAAAATGCGAAAAAATCATTAGCTGTAGCTGTTTATAATCATTATAAACGTGTACAACAACCTTCTGAAAGCGAAGATGGTGTTGAATTACAGAAAAGTAATATCGCATTAATCGGACCTACTGGTAGTGGTAAAACATTGCTTGCACAAACGTTAGCTAAATCATTAAATGTACCATTTGCAATTGCAGATGCAACAAGTTTAACTGAAGCAGGTTACGTTGGTGAAGACGTTGAAAATATATTATTAAGATTAATCCAAGCAGCAGATTTCGATGTTGAAAGTGCTGAAAAAGGTATCATTTACGTGGATGAAATTGATAAGATTGCACGTAAATCAGAGAATACGTCAATTACGCGTGACGTATCTGGTGAAGGTGTACAACAAGCGTTGCTTAAGATTTTAGAAGGTACGACAGCAAGTGTACCGCCACAAGGTGGAAGAAAGCATCCAAACCAAGAGTTTATTCAAATAGATACAACAAATATTCTATTTATCCTTGGTGGTGCCTTCGATGGTATTGATGAAGTTATTAAACGTAGACTTGGTGAAAAAGTTATCGGCTTTAGTAGCTCAGGTGATGAAATTAGTGACGAAGAATCATTACTATCACAAATTAGACCAGAGGATTTACAGTCTTATGGTTTAATTCCTGAATTTATTGGTAGAATTCCAATTGTAGCTAACCTTGAAACATTAGATGTTGATGCATTGAAAAATATTTTAACGCAACCTAAGAATGCGTTAGTTAAACAATATACTAAGATGCTTGAATTAGATGATGTTGAACTACAATTTGATGAACAAGCACTTACGGCTATTAGTGAATTAGCAATAGAACGTAAAACAGGTGCACGTGGACTTCGTTCAATTATTGAAGAAGCTTTAATCGATATTATGTTTGATATTCCATCTAGCTCTGATGTAAGTAAAGTTGTTATTACTGAAGATACAATTAGAGATTATAAATTACCAAACTTATATGATAGTGAAGGTAATTTAATCAACGATGAAAAAACATCAGCATAATCACATATGATTACCAAGGCTGAGACATGTTATTAACTGTCTCAGCCTTATTTAATGTTTAAAAGTGATTTGATTTAGCTAACGTTACTGTGTTTAAAATATAAGCAAGATAAGATATAATAAAAGAAACAAACTTGTAGGAGAAAACGATGAAAATTAATCCGAATAATGTAGATATTATAATCAGTGCAGTAGATCCGAAACAATATCCTGAGACTGGTTTGCCAGAAATAGCACTTAGCGGACGTTCAAATGTTGGTAAATCAACATTTATTAATACGTTAATTTCAAGAAAAAAAGTTGCAAGAACTTCATCGAAACCAGGTAAGACACAGACATTAAATTTCTTTAATATCGATGAGCAACTTATCTTTGTAGATGTACCAGGTTATGGATATGCTAAAGTTAGTAAAAAACAAAGAGAACAGTTTGGTAAAATGATTGAGCAGTATTTAACAACTAGAGAAGCATTAAGATGTGTGATTCAATTAGTTGATATTAGACATAAACCAACTCAAGATGATGTGTTGATGTATAACTATCTGAAGCATTTTGAAATACCAACTATCGTCATTGCGACTAAAGAGGATAAAATTCCTAAAGGTAAAGTACAAAAGCATTTAAAAATCATTAGACAAACCTTAGAATTAGATCCTGAAGATAAATTGATTAGCTACTCATCTTTAAACAAAGATAAGACAGACAATATTTGGGCATTATTGTCACAATTTATTTAAACAAATTACTCACATTTCTAGATTAGAAATGTTATAATTTAGACATTGGACATAAATTAATGGGGGCGTTAGAAGTGCATGTTGTTGTAGTAAGCGTAAACTATAAGACTGCAGATGTTGCAATGCGTGAAAAACTAGCTTTTAATGATCAAGAAATTGAGAATGCGCTTGTAACACTAAACAATCAAAAATCTATATTAGAATGTGTAATCTTATCGACTTGTAATAGAACTGAAGTATATGCTGTTGTAGATCAAATCCACACTGGTAAATATTATATTCAGTCATTTTTAGCAGACTGGTTTGATCAATCATTAGATACAATTAAACAATATACAAATGTTTTAACTGAGAATGATGCAGTGGAACATTTATTTAGAGTGACTTCAGGATTAGATTCTATGGTTCTAGGAGAGACTCAAATCTTAGGTCAAATGAAAGACGCATTTCAAATTGCGCAAACAGAGGTTACAACTGGAACTATGTTTAACCGTCTATTTAAACAAGCAATTACTTTAGCTAAGCGTGCGCATCATGAGACTGATATTGCGTCAAATGCTGTTTCAGTATCTTATGCAGCTGTCGAATTATCTAAAAAGGTTTTAGGTAAATTAGATAATAAGAAAGCATTAATCATTGGTGCTGGGGAAATGGCTGAGTTAGCTGTTGCAAATTTGAATGGTAGTGGTGTTAATGACATTACTGTTTTAAATCGTACAGTAGCAAAAGCAGAATCACTAGCGATGCAGTATAAAGGTGTAGCGAAAAGCATCAATGAATTACAATGTTCATTAATGGAAGCGGATATTGTGATTAGTTCAACAAGTGCGGAACATTATGTATTAACTAAAGATATGATGCGTGATGTAGAGCGTTTTAGAAGAAATAAACCGTTAGTATTAATTGATATTGCGGTACCTCGAGATATAGACCCAGAAGTAAATGATTTAGAATTAATGTTTAATTACGATGTAGATGATTTAAACGGGCTGGTTGATGCTAATTTAGCAGAACGTGAACAAGCAGCACGTGAAATTGAATTATTAATTGCTAAAGAAATTGATAAACATGAAGAATGGGTAAATATGCTAGGTGTTGTGCCAATTATTACGGCATTAAGAGATAAAGCATCACATATACAACAAGATACTATGATGAGTGTAGAAAGAAAGTTACCTGATATGACTGACAGAGAGCGTAAAGTTATTTCTAAACATATGAAAAGTATCGTCAATCAACTATTAAAAGATCCGATTACACAAGCAAAAGAATTATCAACGGACAAAAAATCAAAAGAAAAATTAGAATTATTCCAAGAAATCTTCAATATCTCAAGTGAAGTTGAGCGAATAAATGAAACTAAGAAAGAATTAAAACAAGATCAATTGTCTCCTAAAACAGTTGAATCTTAATACAAAATAATGGTGATGCTATGCAAGATGTAATTTCTGTACGTTTGCATGAAATAGTATTAATTATTTACATGATTTGTTTAGGGTGCTATTTTTATGACTTTATTCAAAAGAATTCTAAAGTTAGAAAGTTTGGGTATTATACGCTAGGGATTGTTTGGATTTTTCAAACAATCTTTTTGTGCATGTATATTGTTACAACTAAACAATTCCCTGTACTAACGATTTTCGAAGGATTTTATTTTTATACATGGATGATTATCACTGTTTCATTAGTTTTAAATTATTTTAAATCCACAGATTTAACAGTCTTTATTATCAATTTGATTGGGTTTGTATTTCTAGTTATTCATACATTTAGACCTGAACAGTATGACACAGAAAATACTGCAGCAAATATAATGAATGAATTACTTTTAATACATATTTCTTTAGCTATTTTAAGCTATGTTCTTTTTGCATTGAGTACATCACATGCAATTTTGTATTTGTTACAAAGAAAAAATTTAAAAGAGAAAAAATTTAATCAAAAGTTCTTTAGAATGGGCAGTATTGACCAATTAGAACAAAATGTGTTCAGATTTACATTAGTAGGATTTTTAGTCTTATTAATTAGTTTAATACTTGGCATTCAATGGGGACTTATTATAATTGGTAGTGAAATTTGGATTGATAGTAAAGTAATCGGTTCATTAATAGTCTTACTACTTTATGGTATTTATTTATTTTTAAGAGTAAGAAAATCAATCAACACAAAAACGTTAGTTATAGCAAATATTATGATGTTTCTCGTGTGTATGATAAATTATTTGGTGGTCTCAAAATTTTCAGGATTTCATCAATGGTTTAACTAAACAATGGTGGAGGAAATTATGCGTAAAATTATTGTAGGTTCTAGAAAAAGTAAATTAGCTATGACGCAGAGTCAGCAATTTATAGATAAATTAAAAGAAAAATACCCAGAATTAGATATTGAAATTAAAGAAATTGTTACTAAAGGTGACAAGATTGTTGATGTTCAATTATCTAAAGTCGGTGGTAAAGGATTATTCGTTAAGGAAATACAACAAGCATTATTCAATCATGAAATTGACTTTGCTATTCATTCCTTAAAAGATGTTCCAAGTGAATTGCCTGATGAATTAACACTAGGATGTATTCCAGAACGTGAAAATCCATTTGATGCATATATCGCAAATAACCACGTTAAACTTGCGGATTTGAAACCAGGTAGTATTGTTGGTACAAGTTCATTAAGACGTGGAGCGCAATTATTAGCAAAATATCCTCATTTAGAAATTAAGTGGATTCGTGGAAATATTGATACACGCTTAAATAAATTAGAAACTGAAGACTTCGATGCGATTATACTTGCTGCAGCTGGATTAAAACGTATGGGCTGGAGTGATGATATCGTTACTGAATATTTACAAGAAGATACGATGGTACCTGCTATAGGGCAAGGTGCACTAGGTATCGAATGTAGAAGTGATGATCAAGAATTATTAGATATTCTTAAATCTGTTCATGATGAGAATGTAGAAACATGTGTAACGTGTGAAAGAACATTCTTAAATGAAATGGATGGCAGTTGTAAAGTGCCAATAGCTGGCTATGCAACACTTGAAAATGATGAAATTTCATTTACAGGTTTAATCATGTCACCAGACGGTAAAGAAAGATATGAATCAACAATAAAAGGAACTGACCCTGTAAAAATAGGTAAACAAGTTTCTGAAGAATTAAAAGCACAAGGTGCATATGAAATTATTAAGAAATTGAATGAAGAAGCATAATAAGGAGTCGTTAACATGAAGCCAATCATTGTGGTTACAAGTACAAGAACTGTTCAACGTGAAGATGTCGATATTCGTCATTATCCGTTCATTGATATTGTTCCTATCAAATTTGAACAATCTTGTTTAAAACCACACTATGATTGGCTTATTTTTACGTCTGTAAATGCGATCAAAATATTTGAACCATATTTAAATCAAATAGAAGTTGATCGTATAGCAGTTATCGGTACAAAAACAAAAAAAGTAGCAGATCAGTACAATATTCCAGTAGATTTAATGCCAGATTCATTTACTCAAGAAGGTTTATTACATGAATTTAAAGATCAGTTCACAAATCAATCTATATTAATCCCGTGTAGTAAACAAGCAAGAGATAAACTAGCGAAAGAACTTATGAAATGGGATAATCAAGTACAAGTACTGCATCTATATGAGCCTGTTACAAATATAGAAAATGTTGGAAAAGTACATGAACTGATACAACAGCAAGAAGTAACGCATGTTACTTTTTCAAGTTCATCAGCTGTTTCTAGTTATTTTGATAACTATCATCGAATTCCTAACTCAGTTGAAGTTTATGCAATTGGTGCTATAACAGAGCGAAAGTTAAATACATATCATCAACCTTCTAAAGTAGCAGAAGAATACACATTAGAAGGCATGATAAATACAATTTTGAAAGAGGTAAAATCATGAAATTTGATAGACATAGAAGACTTAGATCATCTCAAGTAATGAGAAATATGGTGAAAGAAACGTATGTTCATAAATCAGATTTAATATATCCGATTTTTGTAATTGAAGAAGATAATATTAAAAATGAAATATCTTCAATGCCAGGTATTTATCAATTAAGTTTAAACTTATTAGAACAAGAGCTAAATGAAGCTTATGATTTAGGCATTAGAGGTGTTATGTTCTTTGGTATACCTAATGAGAAAGATGCTTGTGGAACAGGTGCTTTTATTGATGATGGTATTATACAAAAAGCAACACGATTATCTAAAAGTAAATTCCCAGATATGTTAGTTGTGGCGGATACGTGTTTATGTGAATATACAGACCACGGACATTGCGGTGTAATAAACGAAGAAACAAAAGATGTAGATAACGATCAATCATTAGAATTACTTGTGAAAACAGCTGTATCACAAGCTAAAGCTGGTGCAGATATTATTGCGCCAAGTAATATGATGGACGGATTTGTTACTGAAATTAGAGAAGGCTTAGATCAAGCAGGATTTATAAATATTCCTATTATGAGTTATGGTATTAAATACGCATCTAGCTTCTATGGCCCATTTAGAGAAGCAGCAGAAGGGGCACCTTCATTTGGAGATCGTAAGACTTATCAAATGGATCCAAGTAATCGATTAGAAGCCTTCAGAGAATTAGAAAGTGATATTAAAGAAGGTTGCGACATGATGATTGTCAAACCAGCTCTAAGCTATTTAGATATCATTAGAGATGTTCGTAATCGCTCAGACTTACCAATTGTTGCATACAATGTAAGTGGAGAATACAGTATGACAAAAGCAGCTGCATTAAATGGCTGGATAGATGAAGAAAAAATCGTGATGGAACAAATGACGTCAATGAAACGTGCTGGTGCTGACATGATTATTACTTATTTTGCTAAAGATATTTGTAAATATTTAGATGGAGGAGACTACTAATATGAGATATGAACGTTCAATAAATGCCTATGATGAAGCTGTAAATTTAATGCCAGGTGGCGTAAATAGTCCAGTACGTGCTTTTAAATCAGTAGATACACCACCGATTTTTATGGACCACGGACAAGGATCTAAAATTTATGATGTAGATGGCAATGAATACATTGATTACGTGTTAAGTTGGGGACCATTAATTCTAGGTCATACACATGAAAAAGTAAAAGCTGCATTACATGAAGCAGTTGATAAAGGAACTTCATTCGGTGCATCAACTGAACTTGAAAATAAAATGGCAAAACTTGTTATTGAACGTGTGCCATCTATTGAAATGGTGAGAATGGTTTCTTCAGGTACAGAAGCGACATTAGCCGCTTTACGTCTTGCTAGAGGTTACACTGGTAGAAATAAAATATTGAAATTTGAAGGCTGTTATCACGGTCATAGTGATTCATTATTAATTAAAGCAGGTTCTGGCGTTGCGACTTTAGGTTTACCAGATTCTCCTGGTGTACCAGAAGGCACAGCTAAAAACACTGTTACTGTTCCATATAACGATATTGAAGCAGTAAAAGTTGCATTTGAACACTTTGGTGAAGATATTGCTGGCGTCATAGTTGAGCCAGTAGCTGGTAACATGGGCGTCGTGCCACCTGTTGAAGGCTTCTTAGAAGGATTACGTGATATTACGAAAGAATATGGCTCATTACTTATTTACGATGAAGTCATGACTGGATTTAGAGTTGGCTATAACTGTGCACAAGGCTACTTTGGTGTGACACCAGATTTAACATGTTTAGGTAAAGTTATAGGTGGTGGACTACCAGTTGGCGCATTCGGTGGTAAGAGAGAAATTATGGAAGAAATAGCACCAGTCGGTAATGTATATCAAGCTGGTACACTTTCAGGTAATCCATTAGCAATGACAAGTGGTTATGCAACACTAAGTGAATTAACTGAAGAAAGCTATCAATACTTCAACGAACTTGGAGATTTACTTGAAAAAGGTCTGAAAGAAGTATTTGCAAAACACGCTGTTCCGATTACGGTTAATCGTGCAGGTTCAATGATCGGGTATTTCTTAAATGAAGGACCAGTAACTAACTTCGATGAAGCAAATTCATCAGACTTAGCATTATTTAGTAAAATGTATAGAGAAATGGCTCAAGAGGGCGTATTCTTACCACCTTCACAATTTGAAGGAACATTCTTATCCACAGCACATACTAAAGAAGATATTGAAAAAACAATACAAGCTTTTGACATTGCTTTAGAAAGAATAACGAACGAATAAAACTTACCTCAAATTATAGAAACATAAATGATATAATTTTTTTGAGGTGTTAAATCATGAATAGAAATAAATGGAACATTGTACTCGTTAGTTTGTTAGCAATTATACTCGGTTTAGTGTTACAAAGTATTCACATGATATTACCATGGTTGTTTGGACCTATATTTGCGAGTTTAATTGTGATTAAAGTGTTGAAAAGAACGATTAAATGGCCAACATGGTTAGGTAATATCGGGTTACTGATATTAGGTGTACAGATGGGTTCTACATTTACGCCTAACGTCCTTCATGATATTAAAGATGAATGGATACAAATTATCTTAATGTCAGTTTGTATCTTAATACTTGCGTTAATTGTATCAATAGCGTTTAGAAAAATTGCAAATGTTACTTTCGAAACGGCCTTGTTAAGTGCAATTCCAGGTGCTTTAAGTCAGATGGTTATTATGGCTGAAGAAAATAAAAAAGCAGATTTGTTAATTGTTACACTTACACAAACATCTCGAATCATGTTTGTCGTAATATTAGTTCCAATTATTTCATCTATTTATGGTAATGATGGTACCGCGTCAGGACAAATTGAAAAGGCGCCATCTATATTTACATCGCTAGATTTCACAGGTATATTTGTGCTACTAATCGGTACCATCGCTTTATACTTTATATTCTATAAATTGAAAGTACCAGTGCCGCAATTACTTGCACCGATATTTGTATTATTAGTATGGAATTTATATACTGGGCAAATCTTCTCATTAGATTATCCGATCATTGTCGTTGCACAAGTATTATTCGGTATAAGAATAGGTGTTCAAATATCAGATTTAATCAATAATTTAACGAGAAAGACAATTTTTGCTATAGCATTTCAAAATGTATCGCTCATTATTGGCGCATTTGTACTTGTTTTTGTATTTGAGTTATTTATAGACGACAATATAAACGATTTATTCTTAAGTGCAGCACCTGGTGGTATGGCTCAAATCATCGTGGTAGCATTAGAAACAGGCGGTGATGTCGCCATGATATCAAGTTATCACATATTTAGGATATTCTTTATTCTACTGATTGTTGCGCCATTAATTAAAATTTTCTTAACAGCACGAACTAGAAAATATGGAAATTAAAATGAATCAATATTGACTTATATGGATTCTGCTTATATTATTAGAGTAATCGAATATTTATCAAGGAAGAGTAAATCATTGATTAATGATAGAGAGTGCATGGTTGGTGTAAATGCATATTAATGATGATTGAAGGTAGCCTTAAATTGAACATTAATTGAAACTAAGTAGGTTAATGCGTGTGCGAGCGATAATCGTTAGAGTGCAATATAAGTGATTATATTGAATTTAGGTGGTACCACGGTTTAACCCGTCCTATTTATTAGGACGGGTTTTTTATATTATAAAGGGAGTGATTTTAATGGAAATGGAACCTAAGTATAACCCTAAAAAGGTTGAAGAAGGCCGTTATCAATTTTGGTTAGATCATAATTATTTTAAGCCAAGTGAAAATAAAGAGAAGGAAACATACACAATTGTTATTCCACCACCAAACGTAACAGGGAAGTTGCATTTAGGTCATGCATGGGATACAACTTTACAAGATATTTTAACAAGAATGAAAAGAATGCAAGGTTATGACACATTGTATTTACCAGGTATGGACCACGCAGGTATTGCGACACAAGCTAAAGTTGAAGGTAAATTAAGAGAACAAGGTTTAACAAGACATGATTTAGGAAGAGAAAAATTCCTTGAACATGCTTGGTCATGGAAAGAAGAATATGCTGACTTTATTAGAGCTCAATGGGCTAAATTAGGATTAGGTTTAGACTATAGTCGTGAACGTTTTACATTAGATGAAGGCTTATCTCAAGCAGTTAAAAAAGTGTTTGTTGATATGTATAACAAAGGTCTTATCTATCGTGGTGAAAGAATTATTAACTGGGATCCACAAACTAAAACAGCTATTTCTGATATTGAAGTTATTCACGAAGATATTACAGGTCATTTCTATCATATTAAATATCCTTTTAAAGACGGAGAAGGCGCAATTGAAATTGCAACGACACGTCCTGAAACGATGTTAGGTGATACAGCAATCGTTGTTAACCCAAATGATGATCGTTACAAACATTTAATTGGTAAATCAGTTATATTACCGATTATTGGTCGTGAATTACCGATTATTGGTGATGACTATGTTGATATTGAATTTGGTAGTGGTGCAATGAAAGTTACACCAGCTCATGACCCTAATGACTTCGAAATTGGTGAAAGACATCAACTAGAAAAAATTAATGTTATGAATGAAGACGGTACAATGAATGAGCTAGCAGGTAAATATAATGGTTTAGATCGTTTTGAATGCCGTAAACAATTAATCGAAGACTTAAAAGAAACTGGCGAATTAATCAAAATCGAAGAACATGTTCATTCTGTTGGTCACTCAGAAAGAAGTGGCGCAGTAGTAGAACCTTATTTATCTACACAATGGTTTGTTAAAATGGAACCATTAGCTAAACAAGCATTAGACAATCAAGATACAGATGGTCGTATTAATTTTGTACCAGATCGTTTTGAAGGAACATTCAATAGATGGATGGAAAACATTCGTGACTGGACAATTTCAAGACAATTATGGTGGGGTCATCAAATCCCAGCATGGTACCATAATGAAACAGGCGAAACATACGTTGGTGAAGAACCACCAGCAGATATCGAGAACTGGACTCAAGATGAAGATGTCCTAGATACATGGTTTAGTTCTGCATTATGGCCATTCTCAACATTAGGTTGGCCAGATGAAAACAATGAAGATTTCAAACGTTACTATCCAACTAATACGTTAGTAACAGGTTATGATATTATTTTCTTCTGGGTATCAAGAATGATTTTCCAAGGTTTAGAATTTACAGGTAAAAAGCCATTCAATGACGTTTTATTACACGGATTAGTAAGAGCTGAAGATGGCCGTAAAATGAGTAAATCACTTGGTAACGGTGTTGATCCAATGGATGTAATTGATGAATATGGTGCAGATAGTTTAAGATACTTCTTAGCTACTGGTTCATCTCCAGGTCATGACTTACGTTATTCTACTGAAAAAGTTGAAGCGGTATGGAACTTTATCAATAAAATTTGGAATGCGTCACGTTTCAGCATTATGAATATCGGTGAAGATTTCAAATTTGAAGATATAGACTTATCTGGTGAAAAATCTGTTGCAGATGAATGGATTCTTACACGATTAAATGAAACAATTGCGAACGTTACGGATTTAAGTGATAAATATGAATTCGGTGAAGTTGGTCGTGTATTATATAACTTCATTTGGGATGAATTCTGTGATTGGTATATTGAAATGAGTAAAATACCAATGAATGGTGAGGACGAAGCTAAAAAACAAATGACACGTTCAGTATTAGCTTATACGTTAGATCAAACAATGCGTATGCTTCATCCATTAATGCCATTCGTAACCGAACATATTTGGCTAGCATTACCACATGAAGGTGAAACAATTATTCAAGCTTCATGGCCTGAAGTAAGACCAGAATTATCAAATGAAAATAGTAAAGTATCTATGCAACTATTAGTTGAAATCATTAAATCTGTAAGACAAGCACGTCGTGAAGTGAATACACCAATGTCTAAAGAAGTACCAATTCACATTGAAGCTAAAGATGAAAAAGTGAAAAAACAACTTTTAGACAATAAAGATTATTTAATGCGTTTCTGTAATCCAAGTGAGTTAGTGATTGATACAAAAGTTGATATTCCAGAAAAAGCGATGACTGAAGTTGTATTTGGTGCGACAGTTGTATTACCTTTAGAAGGTTTAATTGACATGGATAAAGAAATAGAAAGACTTGAACAAGAACTTCAAAAATGGCAAAAAGAATTAGATCGTGTTAATAAAAAATTAAGCAATGAAAAATTCGTTGCAAATGCACCTGAAAAGATTATTAACGAAGAAAAAGATAAAAAAGTTAATTATCAAGAAAAATATGATGGTGTATTAGCAAGAATTGAACAACTGAAAGGCTAGGAAATCTTATGAATTATTTAGATAGTTTACACTGGATACATGAACGCACGAAGTTCGGTATTAAACCAGGCGTTAAAAGAATGAAGTGGATGCTCGACAAATTAGGTAATCCTGAAGAAAAGATTCAAGCAGTTCACGTAGTCGGTACAAATGGTAAAGGTTCAACTGTCAGTTATTTAAGAGAAGCCCTAGTAGCTAATAACTATGAAATTGGTACTTTCACATCGCCATTTATAGTCACTTTCAATGAAAGAATCAGTATTAATGGAACACCAATCACAGATGATGAATTGGTTGAGTTAGTTCAGATAGTTAAACCAATATCTGAACGACTTGAATCTGAAACTGAATTAGGTCCAGCTACTGAATTTGAAATTATTACATTAATGATGTTTGTATATTTTGGTACAGTACATCCTGTAGACTTTGTCATCATTGAAGCGGGATTAGGTGCTTTAAATGATTCAACGAATGTATTTCAACCAATAATGACGGTGTTAACAAGTATCGGTTTAGATCATACTAATATTTTAGGCGATACGTATATGGATATTGCAAGAGAAAAAGCTGGTGTCATTAAACCAAGTGTTCCGCTTGTATATGCCATTAAGCCTAAAGATGCCTTACATTTCGTTAGAGAAGTAGTTGAGAAAAATTACAATAAAGGTCTAGAACTAGATCGAGATTTTCATGTACTGTCAGATGATACTGAATTTACGTATCGATATGGTAGTTATGAATTAGAAAACATTCAACTAAAAATGATAGGCCAACATCAGCATGAAAATGCTGCACTTGCGATTACAACACTTATTGAAATGTATCAAAGAGGTATGATTCAATTAAACTTTAATACAATGATTGAAGCGATAGAACATACAACATGGTCAGGTCGAATTGAAAAAGTTCAAGAAGAACCACTTATTTTAATAGACGGTGCACATAATAAAGAAAGTATTGATGCATTAGTAGATACATTAAAACAATACTATTCTGACAAAAAAATCGATGTATTATTTGCAGCGATAGATGGTAAGCCAATAGGGAAAATGATGAGTAGCATAGAAGAAATAGCCAATAGATTTTATGTGACAACATTTGATTTTCCAAAAGCATTACCAATTGATGCAGTATACGATTATTTAGAGCATCACCATATTGAAAAAGTTCAAGACTATCCTCAATTTATTGAACAGTACGACGGAGAATTACTCGTTGTAACAGGAAGTTTATACTTTATTAGCGAAGTAAGAAAATTATTTAAAGATTAATATAGAGTGGGAGCGGGACAGAAATCTAATTTGTATAAAAAGATTTCTTTGTCCTGGCAAGGATGACTAGAGTTGAAAAAAGCTTGGTACAAGCGCATTTACAATTCAGACATCTACTGCCAATATGATAAAAGAGACTGAGACATTACATTATGTCCCAGTCTCTTTTCTTATATATCTTTAACGAGTGTCGTTTTGTTACTATGGGTATCCTTAGTTACACTTCCGACGACTTTTGTTACTATGGGTATCCTTAGTTACACTTCCGCTGACTTTTGTTACTATGGGTATCCTTAGTTACACTTCCGCTGACTTTTGTTACTATGGACATCCTTAGTTACACTTCCGTTGACTTTTGTTACTATGGGCACCATACTATAAACACGCCTTCACAAATTAAGCCAAAAATCATAAAAACACCTCATTTTTACTGAATAAATCAGTAAATGAGGTGTTATTTAATTTGAGTTAGGAATTATGTCCCAAACTCATTTTTTTATGCCCATGCTTTTCGCGGATAAGTTCTCAGATTATTTTTAACGATTTTGTAACGTGCTGACGCCTGAGGGAATTGTATGAGTGAGAGACTACAGGCTCGAACCATACCCTAGGCAAGCATGCACGAACAAAATCATAGATTTTTATATAATATTCAATATTTTCTGATAATAGTGTATGATGGTACTTATAAATAGGGGGGATTAATTTGAAAGATATAGTTGGAAAATTTATAAGGTTCAAGAATCCTCATACATATGCTATATTGCTTTTCATTATTGCTATGAGTTGTTTACTGACATATGTGATACCTTCTGGGGAATTTGACAGGAAGTCTGTTAATGATCGGGAAGAGGTTGTTTCAGGTACATATCATTTAGTAGATAGTGAACCTTCTGGATTTTTAGAAATATTTAGATCTATACCTGAAGGATTAATCAGTGGTGCTGATATTATCTTTTACATATTTTTAGTTGGTGGTGCATTTGGCATTATTCATAAGACAGGTGCCATTACCAATGGCGTCAATGCTGCAATGAACAAGCTTGGTAAAAACGGTAAGTTAATGATTCCACTAACGATGTTTATTTTTTCATTGCTTGGTTTCTCGATAGGTTTAGCTGAAGAGACAATTATCTTTGTTCCAATCGGTATAGCGATTGCTAGAGCAGTTGGATATGATGCAATGACAGGTGCTGCAATGATTATCATGGGCGCTGCTGCTGGCTTTCTGGGTGGAATGCTCAACCCATTTACAGTTGGAGTTGCTCAACAGATTGCAGAAATTCCGCTTTTTTCTGGATGGGAATTTAGAACGATTATTTATATTTGTGTATTAATTGTTGGTATTGCATACGTTATGTTTTACGCTCGAAAAGTTAAAAAGAATCCAAAGAAAAGTTTAGTATACGAGTTAGAACAACAAGAAAAGAATCAAACAGAACCACAAGAAGAGATTGGTAGATTTACAAAGCGACAAATGTTTTGTTTAATTTTATTAGTCAGTGCAATATGTTTTAACGTATTTGGCATTTTTACATTTGGTTGGTCATTTAATGAAATGAGTGCTAATTTCTTGCTTGTAGGATTATTGGCAGGTTTTATTGCTGGTTTAGGTTTTAATGGTACTTTCGATGCTTTAATCGAGGGTATGCAATCTATTTTATTTGGGGCATTAATTGTTGGTTTCGCTAAAGCAATCGTCGTTGTATTAGAAAATGGTAAAATTATCGACACAATAGTTTATTATTTAACAAATACAATTCAAGATTTACCAGCAAGTATTACGGTAGGGATGATGTTTATCATACAAATGGTCCTGAATTTCTTTATCCCTTCTGGTTCTGGTCAAGCGATGACGACTATGCCATTAATGGTGCCTATTTCTGATTTATTGAATATCAATAGACAAATGGCAGTACTTGCCTTCCAATATGGTGATGCAGTGAGTAATAGTATATTCCCAACATCAGCTTCGTTAATGGGAGGATTAGCTGTAGCAGGAATCTCATACACAACTTGGGTTAAATTTATTTGGAAGTTATTATTACTGTGGGTTGTTATCTGCTTAGTTGGTATTATTATTGCATTAGCCCTAGGTTATTAAATTTTACAAAACTTGAAAAACACATGCTATCTTTAGATGTTTTTCAAGTTTTTTTAATGGATTTATAAAGAGTTAAAAAGTATTAGAGCTATTTACTAACAATATGCGATTATAAATATTGTGGTCACATTTGGTATATTAATATATATCAAAAAGGAGCTAAAAAGTATGTTCAAAATGTTTATATTCGGTGCAATCATTGCAAGTTATATGTATCAACTTACGGGTGTGAAAAATGTGGGTTTTCATTTATTAACGAAACGTTCAGTTTGTGAATCATGTCATACATCACTTAAACCGATAGATTTATTACCCATTGTAAGTTATGTAGCATTACACGGTAAATGTCGTTATTGTAAGAAGCGCATTCCAATAATTTTATTAGTTTGTGAAGTCCTTTTAGGCATACTATTTCTGATTCCCATTCTTTCAGTAGTTCAATTAAATCCTCTTTTGTATTACTTCTTAATTATATTTTTAATACCTTTATCTATTTATGATTTCCATCATTTTGTCATACCGAATCATATGCTCATCATTATGTTAGTATGTAGTGTTTATTTATTTGGAATAACGCGAGAACAATTTTTTTACGCACTGTTTATCATATTAATTTTGCACATCTTATATTTCATATCAAGGGGAGGGCTAGGTTATGGAGATATTAAATTATTTTCGTTACTCAGTTTAATTTTGCCGGTATCACATTTTATATTATGTTTTATGTTTACTTTTATATTTGCGGGTGTATTGATCACACTTTATGTATGTACCACTAGAAACAAAATTCAAAAAGTACCACTCGTTCCTTTTATGACACTTGCAGTTATATTTGTACAATTATTCCAAACTCAACTTAATGATTATTTTTTAGGAGGCAACTATGGTTATTAAAATTAAAGATTTACAACATGAAGATAAACCGAGAGAAAGACTGAAATCATATGGTCCGGATAAATTAACAAATAGAGAATTGTTGGCGATTATTATTAATTCAGGAAGCAAACAATATTCCAGTCTAGAATGTGCGAATAAAGTATTAAATTTAGTTGAAAATACAAGAGAGCTAAGACATTTAACATTGTCTGAATTGCTTTCTGTTAATGGCATTGGTGAATCTAAAGCCATTACAATTTTAGCAGTTATTGAATTAGCTAAAAGAATGCATAGCAATACCGTTCTCGACAAAGTAGAAATCAATGAACCACAAGATGTTGCAGATTATTTAATGGAAAAATTAAGATATTTAAAGCAAGAACACTTTGTTGCTTTATTATTAAATACAAAGAATCAAATTATACATGAACAATCGATTTTTATTGGTTCATTAAATATGGCGGTTGTTCATCCGAGAGATTTATTGAGAGAGGCAGTTAAGCATTCTGCTGCTTCAATTGTCATTGCACATAATCATCCAAGTGGTGATCCGTTAAACATAGTATCCTAAACTAGAGTACTCTAAGTACTCGAAGTTTAGGATTTTTTAATTACAGTGCTTTAACTATTAAATATATAAGGGTATTATTAATAGTAGTTAAAGTATTTAAAGGTGGTGGAAAGATGAAGGTTCAGAAAGTAATTGTGGAGGAAAAATCATATCCGTTATACATACTGCTAGATAAAGAATTTGAAGTGATAGAACCGGTTAAGCGATTTATAAAGTACTTGGATAATACGGGCAAAGCTCCAAATACCATTAAAACATATTGTTATCATCTCAAGCTGTTTTATGAATTTATGAGCCAAAGTAGAATCGAATTAGGAGATTTACAATTTGAGGATTTAGCAAACTTTGTAGGATGGTTAAGAAATCCAGCAGGGCATTTAAAGGTAATAGATATACAACCAAAGAAGGCTAAAAGAGAGGAAACATCAGTTAATTCCATACTTAACGCTGTAACTAGTTTCTTAGAGTATTTAAATCGCACAGAAAATTTTAAAGCTATAGATATGTCTAAAGAAGCAAGAGGAAGAAACTTTAAGGGGTTTCTTCACCATATTTCTAAAGGTAGATCCTATAAAAAAAATATTTTAAAGCTTAGGGTCAAAAAGAAACTTGTACAAGTATTAGAACATGGACAAGTCAAAGCAATAATTGAGGCATGTCATACCAAAAGAGATAAGTTACTTATTATGCTTATGTATGAAGGGGGACTTCGGATAGGAGAAGCATTATCCCTTCGTATTGAAGATATTTCAACATGGGATAACCAGATTAACATCAGGCCAAGAGATCATAATGAAAATGGAGCTTATATTAAACTTAAAAAAGAAAGAACTATTGATGTAAGTAAGGAATTAATGGCATTATATACCGATTACTTAGTACATGAATATGGGGAAGATTTAGATCATGATTATATATTTATTAATCTTAAAGATTCTTATTTTGGCCACCCTCTAAAATATCAAAGTGTATTAGACTTAATAAGAAGACTAGGAAAACGGACAGGGATTACTTTCACTGCCCATATATTACGTCATACGCATGCCACAGAGCTTATTAGAAGTGGATGGGATGCTGCATATGTACAAAAAAGATTAGGGCATGCCCATGTACAAACAACACTTGATACGTATGTTCATCTTTCTGATCAAGATATGAAGAATGAATATAAAAAGTATCTTCAAGGGAGAGAAACATGACAATGAAATTTCCAAGTGTAGCAACTAATCGAAAGCTTATCGCTAGTACAGAGATTAATAAAAAAATAGCTAATATGACAAGTGTTTTAAAAGGTTATTGGGCAGCAGATAGATGGGATATAAGAATTTGTCCGCATCCTAGTGCAATTGAGTTAAGTAAGAATCCGTCACTAAGAAATCGTTGGGTAAATTTCGATAAGGTGGAAAATGTCTGGTTGAAAACAGAATTAAAATATTTTTATTACCTTCACTTGAATAATGGAGCTTGGAATGCAAAATCCGTTTGGATTAGAAAGGGAACAGTGATAAGCCGGATGATGGGATTTTTAAATTTAAAATATCCTAATATTACATCGATAACCGAAGTGCCTATAAAAAAAGCTTTGACAGAATACCGGACCTACTTAACAGAACAAAAAGTAAAAACTACGACTACTAATTACAAACTTGATGTAAATCAGCAGAAAGTTACTGTACATGCGAATTCCTATTACGTTACTCATCTTAAGCAGTTTATGGAATTCTATGAGGACTTCTATTTTGATGGGGAAGAATGGGAAAAAGATGTTTGGAATCGAAGAAAATTATCATTACCGGAAGATAAGGTAAACCCAACATCCTACGAATATACGATCAACTTTAAGGGTTTTAAGAATAATTATTTTAAAGAAATAGTTAAGCGATATTGTAAACTAATGTTAAACACAGCTAGCTTTTCTCACGTAGTAGATATAGCTTCAAAATTAAAAGAATTTTTTAATTTCATGAACAAAAATTGTGAAGGTATACAAAGGATTCATCAATTAACTAGAAATGAAATTGAGCAATATTTTAATTATATTAATTTAAAAGGTTTAAAACCCAGTACTGTAACTGGACGAATATCTACTTTAGACGTTTTTTTTACTACAATTCAAAGATATGACTGGAAGGATACACCTTCTAAGATCCTTATCTTTCAAGAAGATTACCCTAAAGTGCCGAAGGCACTACCACGTTATATTGATGAACATATACTTGAACAATTAAATGGGAAATTAGATAAATTGGAACCTTATATTGCTACAATGGTTATGGTACTTCAAGAATGCGGGATGCGTATCAGTGAACTTTGTACATTGAAAAAAGGGAGCGTCATAACCGATAAAGAAGGGGATTGCTTTTTAAAGTATTATCAGTGGAAAATGAAGAAAGAGCATATCATTCCTATTTCTAAAGAAATTGCTGCATTGATATTAGTTCAAGAGCAAAGGGTGGCTGATGAACTCGATGATGGATGTGTATATGTGTTTCCCCGAAAAGATTGCTCACCATTGAAACAAGATACCTTTAGGGTTAAATTAAATGAACTAGCTTATGAAGAAAAGATAACGGACAGCAACGGAGAAATTTTTCGTTTTCATGCTCATGCCTTTCGGCATACAGTTGGCACTAGAATGATAAATAACGGAGTGCCACAACATATTGTCCAGAAGTTCTTGGGTCACGAATCACCGGAAATGACGGCAAGATATGCACATATTTTTGATGAAACCCTAAAGAAGGAATTTACGAAATTTAAGGAAACCTTAGTAACGAATAACGGTAGCATTCTGGATTTAAGTGAGGAAAATACTGAAGCTGACAATACAGATCTTCAATGGTTTAAAAAGAATATCAATGCACAGGCACTTCCTAATGGCTATTGTCGGTTACCAGTAATTGCAGGACCATGTCCTCACGCAAATGCATGTTTAGATTGTACGAATTTCTGTACAAGTAAACAATTTCTTACTGAACATGAAGAGCACTTAGAGCGAACTAAAGAAATACTAAATAGGGCTAAACAAAACCAATGGCAGCGTCAGGTTGAAACCAATGAACGTGTTAAAAATAGATTAGAACAGATTATTCATTCGTTAAAGGAGACGAATTAAAATGATTAGAAAAGGTAACACAACTGCCATAGTTCAGCTAGCTAAAGACAAGTCGGAGAAAACAAGAATTAGGGTTGAAAAGACAATTTCAGAGATGGCATTGAAAGAAGAGAAGATTAATTTTAATTCCGTTGCACAAAAAGCAAATGTTTCAAAGTCATGGCTTTACAAACAAAAAGATATTAGAACTAGAGTGGAGACATTAAGAGGGATGCAGATAAGTGAGTTAACCCCCCGTAAACCTAGTAAAAGCCCTCGTTCAGAGGACGTATTAATAAAAACCTTAAAAAGCCGTATAAAGGCGTTAGAAGAAGAGAATGAACGGTTAAAGGATCAAGTTCAAAAATTACATGGCAAGCTGTTTTAGCAGATTTGTGTTTCTTGGAATTTATTGGGCACTTTGAATTGGCTACCTAAAATGAAATCGCTAAAACCTTCAATAACTTCAATAGCCCATTTCCCTAAATGTGTTAAGGGGAAATGGGCTTTCTTCTAGTATTGTTGGCATGATCGCAGAAGTGTTTTATGCTCTTAAATAATACTTTTTAATATATTGCAAATACTCATTAGCACTTTTCTGTATCTCTTCGCCCTTCATATCCGAATTAGCACCGTAAAGTACAAACTCTGGTACATATTCAGCATGAATCTATGCACATAAAGATTTGAATGGTGTTAACATCTGGGTTAATGTATGCTTGTTTTTACCCATACTTGTAAATTCACCTTTTTTTACGCCAGCTGATATAGCTAATCCTAATTTTCGATTATAAAATATTCTTTTACCCTTTGATCCGTAAGCCCATCCATATATAATCACTTCATCGATCCATTTTTTTAATAATGAAGGAGAACTATACCAATATAATGGAAATTGAAAAATAATATTATCATGATTTTCAACTAATTCCTGCTCTCTTTTTACATTTATAATAAAATCAGGATACTCTCTATAAAGATCATGAATGGTAATTTCGTTTGAATAAGACGCTGCTTTTTCTACCCAAACTTTATTGATTCGAGAATTTGGCATATCTGGGTGAGAAACGATCACCAATGTTTTCATTGTTTCATCCTTAACATACTCAACTTTCGCACCAATAAAACAGTGTACGAAAGTTGAGTTACTTAAAAGTATTCTATTCTAAGAAATTCAAATTTGCGTGATTCCTAAGCTATTTATTTACAGCTTAAACTATAGAAGATGAACTAAACAATAACTAATCTTTACATAACTAAGTTATTACCCACGCTTTTTTAAACCTAATCCAGCTATTAAGGCAATGAGTATTGCCCCTGTAGCTGCAAGGAACGCATCTGAGTAGGACATAGCGTCCAATATATATAATGGATTTATCGGCTCAGTAGCATCACGTCGAGCGGATAATAATGCTCCAATCATACCTGCTCCAGTTCCTGCTCCAAGGTACAAAGCACCTTGGAAAATCCCCATTCCGACACCAACCTTGTCTGCATCGAGTGCACTTACTGCGGCGTTATTTGCGGGAGAATTCGTGAATGCAAAAGCAATCCCTACTCCGAGGACCCCCACGGAAACTAACAGAGGTGAAGCACCAGATGCATAGGTGGACAAGAATAAGGTAGACAGCCCCATCAGAGTCATCCCAGTAATTATCAGACGTTTATCCCCAAATCGATCAGAAAGACGGCCAACGAAGGGAGATAAGATTGCAACAGCCACACCACCTGGCAACAATATCATTCCAGCCTGTCCAGAAGAGAGTCCATTCACCTCAACGACTAGTAATGGGACGAACACAAGAACAGCGAAATAAGCAAACATCGAAAAAAATGCAATTATGACCGTATTGACATAATCCTTGTTATTGAACAGGACAGGTGGTACAAATGGATTTTCTGCGGTAACAATTCTCCAAATAAATCCCACCAAAGCTACAACAGAACCAATTAGGCTAGTTAACGATGAGAACGAAGAAAAACCAGAAGTTTCTCCTTGAGTGATGCCAAAAAGGAGTAATCCTACTGTGAGGCCGAGGAATAAACCACCAATGAAATCAAAGTTCTTATTGCTTCCTACGGATTCTGCCGGTTTAATTGTCGGTAACGCGTAGTAGGCACCAATAACAATCATAATGGCTAACAAAAATGTGAACCAAAACAAGGCATTCCACCCTAAATATTGACCAACTACTCCACCAAATATTGGACCAGCAGCAGTTCCAACACCAATACTTCCTGCGATAATTCCCAAAGCTCCCCCACGTTTTCCTTGTGGGAAAACCTTCGAAATTGCAATGATTGATAGAACTGGAATTGCGGACATCCCAGCACCCTGAACCATTCTTCCCAAAACCAACAATGGGAGGTTCGGGGCAATTGCACATAAAAGACTACCACTTGCCAGAATCATAATGGCAAAGATATATAGCTTTCGTAACTCAAAAAAGTCTGAGATTCGACCATAAATCGGAACTCCAATCGCAAGAACAAGTGCAATACCACTAACTATCCAACTCACTTGAGATTTCGAAGCTTCTAAATCTTTGCTTATTAGTGGAAGTACGGGATTGACTAAATCAGCCGTAATTGCACCTACAAGTACAGATAGGGAGAGTACCATCATTAAAAGCCTAGTAGAACCCCTTTTTTCAGATTGAATCATTTCTTTAGATTTACTATCCTTTTTCATTTTATTTCCTCCTAAAATATATTGTGATTTTAGGAGGCTAAATCCACTGCTTTCACCATAAACCTCACCTCATATCTATTTATATTGTAAAACCAAATCAACGAACTCACCATATTTCTACAGCATGATTAAAGATTCGGTTCTCCAAACTAACTGAACTGATCAAACAAAAAAAAGGCACCAGTTTAACAACCGGTGCCTAATCATTCGTATGCATTTTTACAAATGCAATAGATTCATAAATTTTTGCCCATTATATAAAAGGAGGCAAAAAGTTTTCCGGTAGTGTTTCCATTTTTTGTTTTTGTGAAAAAGGACATACTGATCCCGTTGTACCTAAATCCCCTGAAACTTTTACATGCTTTCTAAACTCGACATTAATGAAATCAATTCCCATTACTTTTTGCCTCCTTTCTCATATTGTGATAATAACACAATAATAATTGATGAAAAAGAAATAATCAACCCTACTTTTTTGAAAACCAATTTAAAGCTTTACTACTTTTACTTACATAATAAAGGCAGGTGCAGTATAAACTTTTTTAAATAGGTCTTCTTTAACGAGCAGGTAGCGTCAGTTAAAGTAGATAATTTAAGATCGAAATCATATTATAGATATTCCGAAATTGGGCGTGATTGTTGCAGGTCAAAAGCTTAATTCCTCGATAAAATAAAAAGGAATTAGTTTTTTTATTTGTGGTACATTCTTCTGACCGTAATCAATTGTCATCTAATAATTACATTGTATTTTTTCATTTGATTTAACACGTTAAATATATGTTCTTAAAGTAAAAACATTGATGTTAATGGATTTTTAGTAATTTACTCTTGATAAGATGTAACACCATCATTAGAAGATATTAAAACGACAAAGCGAATATTATATTGTTGTGATTTAATGGGTATCGATTTATTAGATCATATTATCATTGGTGATGGAGAATTTATTAGCATATTTGAAAATGACTATATCATGCGTGAAGACTTAGAAATTAATAATATAACTGAATGATTCAATGTTATAATGTAATTAAAAATGAGTCAGGAGTTTTTATTTTGCAAATCATAACGTTCTTATTTGTCGTATTACCGTTACTATTTATTATTTCTTTATTTCAACGTAAGAAAAAGCGACCAATTGTTAGAAAAGACTATGGCATCACGTTGGTGTTAGGCATCATTGGTGTATTCTTAGCTTCCATTATTCTTACTTTAACTAAAGACGGTTCTGCACTTTCAATTAATTTAATACTTGGTTCAATTGTTGCAGGAATTGCTTGGGGTATTCTCGTTTCAATTACATTATTCATTTTAAACAAAATATTAAACAAATAAATAAAATTGTAAATTTTCGGATATTATATTGACATTAATTTTTGAAAAGGCTATCATTAACTTAAATTTATGAGAGAGGAGGTAGTGACTTATGAGAAACATCAGAAGAAGATTTTATAAACAAACAACATCATACATCACTACCCCTACGTTAAATATGAAGCATTAGGGAGTAGTATATTCACTTCCTTTAGAATGTAATTTAAGCACACGCTTTCTTTAAGGATGCGTGTGCTTTTTTGTGTTTAATGATAGGGGTTAAGGGGGGACAACATGTTTCAAGCAATTAAAAAGTTAATGTGGTTTTTTAAAGATCATTGGAAGAGATATTCGATTGCAATTATTCTGTTATTAATTGCGAACGTTGTAGAAGTACTGCCACCTTGGATAGTAGGGCAGACTATAGATAAGATAAGTGACCGTTCTTTAACTGAACAAATATATCATCAATTAGTGATTATTTTTATAATTGTATTAATTTTGTCTTATATTGTGAATTATATTTGGAGAACTTTAATTTTTTCAGGTTCTCAAATACTTGAATCAATTATGAGACGTAAACTGATGCAAAAATTTTTATCAATGAGTCCAACATTTTTTGAGAAAAATCGAACTGGAGATTTGATGGCAAAGTCTACAAACGATTTGAATCAAATTAGAAATACTGCAGGGATAGGGATTTTAACTTTAATTGATTCTACAACATTTATGGGAACGATAATATTAACGATGGGTATTACAGTATCATGGAAGCTTACACTATTTGCACTGATTCCATTACCTTTACTAGCCATATTAGAAATTGAATTAGGTAAAAGAATTCATAAACGCTATTTAGTTTCACAAAAATCGTTTGGTGATATGAATGACAGTGTTCTTGAGTCTATTGAAGGTGTACGTGTTACAAGAGCGTATGTACAAGAAGATAAACTCAACAAAGATTTCAAAAATATGACTGAAAGTGTCGTAGAAAAATTTATGAATGTTGAAAAAATGGATGCGTTTTTTCAACCAATAACGATTATTATCACTGCTATGAGTCAAGTTATCGGAATAGGTTATGGAGCTTTTCTTGTTAACAGTGGTGAAATGACAATTGGTGGTCTGATTTCATTCACCGTATATTTAAATATGCTCGTATGGCCAATGTTTTCAGTTGGCATTTTGATTAATATCATGCAAAGAGGTAATGCGTCTATAGATCGTGTTGAAGAAACGTTAAATGAAGCGGAAACAGTACTTGATGTAGAAAATAAAGGCATGCCTTCACATGATATAGGTATGAATTCTGTTGTGTTTAAATATCCATCGAGTGAATCCATTAACTTGAACAACATCAATATCATACTAGGTAAAGGTGAAACTTTAGGTATTGTCGGTGCAACTGGTTCTGGTAAGACAACGTTAATCAAACAAATTTTGAAAGAATATCCTACTGGTGATGGAGAAATCGTACTTGGAGATACTAATATTAATCAAATTTCAAAAAGTGATTTAAGAAGTTTAATTGGTTATGTATCTCAAGAAAACATTTTATTCTCTAGATCTATTAGAGATAACATTAGATTTGGTAAATCAGATGCTACTGATAATGATATCAAAGAAGCAATCAAATTAGCATACTTTGAAAAAGATATCGAACGTTTACCACAAGGTTTAGAAACATTAGTAGGAGAAAAAGGCATAGCAATTTCTGGAGGTCAAAAGCAAAGAATAGCAATTGCTAGAGCATTGATTATGGATCCTAAAATATTAATTTTAGACGATGCACTATCTGCTGTTGATGCAAAAACAGAAAAGAAAATTATACAAAATATACAAAAATATAGACAAGGCAAAACAACTATTATTGCGACACATCGATTATCTGGTGTTAAACATGCTAATCAAATTGTTGTAATGGACCATGGAGAAATAACAGAGTCAGGTACGCATGACCAATTACTTCAAAAGAATGGTTGGTACAAATCTCAATTTGAAAGACAACGGTTGAAGGAGGTGTATAGCAAGTGAGTATTGTAAATCAACTCTTTCCATTTGTTAGTAAATATAAGAAAAGATTCATCATTGGTATTGTTATTTTAATTGGAGCAGTGGGATTCGAATTATTAGGGCCATTGGTTGCGATGTATATTATTGATCATTATGTTAAAACATCTGCTTCACAAATTATACAACTACGACCAGTGCTACTATTATTGAGTTTGTTTTTTGTAGTGTCACTCATTCATGCGATATTAAGTTATTTTCAAACACTCGTTCTTCAACGTGCTGGCTCAGATGTTATTAAAGAGTTAAGAATTAAACTTTTTGAACACGTACAAAAGTTACCGATAAAATACTTTGATAATTTACCAGCAGGAAAAGTAGTAGCAAGAATCACGAATGATACACAAATGATACTCGAACTATTCACTGTTATATTACCAAACTTTATTTCGGCTTTTATCACGATGATAGGTGTCATTATTGCGATATTCTTTATTAATACAAAAATTGGACTCATCGCACTGATTACAATACCTTTCGTAATACTTTGGTTATTGTGGTACAAAAAAGTAACGGGTAAATATAACTATGTAATTCGAGAAAAAAATAGTGATATGAATGCACTTATCAATGAATCTATAAATGGTATGAATATCATTCAAGCATTTAAACAAGAAAAACAAATTATGAATGATTTTGATGAAATGAATCAAGCGTATTTAAACAATTATAAAAAAATCATACAATTTGATTCGCTGACAGAACATAACTTGTTGAGTACGATTAGAAGTATTGTATTTTTAATGTTGATTGTCGTATTTGGAACACAATTTCTAAATTCTTCTGTCGCAATTTCAGTTGGTACGTTATATATTCTTGTAAATTATATAACAAGATTGTTTGATCCTTTGTTTGGTGTATTAAATGTATTGGGACAATTAGAACAAGCAAGAGTTTCTTGCGTGAGAGTATTTGAAATGATGAATGTGTCTGAAGAAAAGATGCCAGAACATAAAATTCAGTTGCCTGAAAAAATAGAAGGTCATGTTCATTTTAACGATGTATCGTTTGCTTATAATGAAGGTGAATACGTATTGGAAAATATCAATTTAGAAGTCGATAAAGGACAAACAATTGCATTGGTTGGACATACAGGGTCAGGGAAAAGTTCTATTATGAATTTACTTTTCAGATTCTATGATCCTACTGATGGAACGATTGAAATTGATGGTATACCGACCATTAAAACGGACAAAAGAGATATGCGTAAACATATGGGCATTGTATTACAAGACCCATACTTATATACAGGGACTATTTTATCCAACATTACATTAGACGACCCTAAAGTAACGAGAGAAAAAGCTGTTGAAAGTTTAAATGCAGTAGGTGGAGATAGAGTGTTAGAACACTTCAAAAAAGGTATTGATGAGCCAGTTATAGAAAGAGGTCGAACATTAAGTTCTGGTCAACGACAAATTATATCATTTGCGAGAGCACTGGCATTTGATCCAGAAATTTTGATTTTAGATGAAGCGACTTCAAGTATTGATTCTGAAACGGAAGAAATCATACAAAAAGCAATGACTGTGTTGTCTAAAGGAAGAACATCATTTATTATTGCACACCGACTTTCAACGATTAAGAATGCTGATCAAATTATTGTTCTTGATAAAGGACGCATCATTGAAAAAGGCAATCATGATGAGTTAATTAAATTAGAAGGACAATATTACAAAATGTATCAAATGCAGTCTTTAACAGATTAATCGAGTTAAACAAACTAATGGCCTGGGATACAATTTCCCAGGCCATTGTTTTATATTTTTTAAACTCATCATTGCGGTCACATAAAGTAAAGTACGCCTTGATATATGAAGTAAATAACTAAAGCGATGATTGCTAATTTTATTACAACTCTTAATAGTCCAACGAAAAATCTAAAAAAGATAATTAAAAACAAGATAGCTAAAAATATATATATTAATTCCAAATTTATCACCTCTTGAATTCATTATATAGAATAGAGCAAGTAATTACATCAGACTACAGAATGATTAAAGGTTTAGGTCTAAAGCCCGATGATGATATTCAAACAATTTTCGTATAATATAAATGAATGAGAGGTGTCTATAATTTTGAGATGGTTATTTAGATTAATTAGAAATTTATTAGCGTTATTAGCAATTGTCATTATCATTGTTATTGTATATAGAAATGTACCAGCATTGAGTGATTTAAACCCGTTTGATCACAGTAATGAACAAACAACTGAAGAAATGTCTCCACAACATGCAAATGCAACTTATAAAATTGAAGATAATCCATTGTTGCAAAATGTACCGTTAGGTCAAACTAAACAAGCATTTAATTGGATTAATAAAAGTGAATTCATGGATGTTTCAGGACTAGAACGTATGGGATATGACGACAACTATGTTGCAGGGCAAAGAGGAACAGAGTATATCTTGTATAAATTTGGTGAACCCAAGATGTACGTATATCAAACAGAGCAAGATTTAATGAATGATTTAAGTGCAATGCACTCAAATATAGAATTATTACCTAAAACTGCATATTAAATTTTTATTTCGGCAGTCTCTTACTTTATTTAAAGTGCTGTGTAAGATAAAATAGTAATATCATTGTTAATGAGTCATTTGAAGATTAAGAGGTGTTTGGATTGTCGAATTTTTTTAAAAATAATAAAATAATGATTTTTCTAATTTCTATGGTTTTATTAATTGTAATTGTTGGTTATTCAGTGAGAGCACAATCTGCATCGCTTAGTGAACAATATGCGAGTGATACATCATCGTTTGGTGGAAGAATCGTATCTTATCCAGTTACTTTTGTTTCTGACTTCTTCTCTGGAATTTTCACTTCAGACGAAGACGTTGATAAATTAAAAGAAGAAGTAAAAAGTACAGATCAAATCAAAGCTGATAAAGTGAGATTAGAAAAAGAAAACAAAGCCTTAAAAAAAGAATTGGATATGAAAGATATTTCGCAATTCAATCCAATATCAGCTACTATAATCGGTAGAAGTCCGGATCAATGGATGAATACAGTCATCATTGATAAAGGTAAAAAGAGCGGCATGAAAGAAAATATGGCTGTCATTACGAGTGAAGGTTTAGTAGGTAGAATTAAAAAAGCAAATCAATTTTCTTCACAAGTTGAGTTAATATCTACAAGTGTTAAAACGAGTAAGCTTTCAGTAGATATTCAACAAGACGATGAAAATATCTTTGGTATGATTAATCGATATGATGAAAATAAAGATTTACTTGTTATTAGTGATATCGATAATAAATACAGCATCAAAAAAGGCTCTAAAGTTGTAACAAATGGTTTAGGTGACCAACTTCCTAAAGGTATATTAGTAGGTAAAGTAGAAAAAGTAGAAAATGATGAATATGGATTATCTAAAGTCGCTTACATTAAGACATCTACAAATATTAAAGACTTAAACCATGTATATGTTGCTAAACGTGATCCAGAAACGATACCTTCATCTGATGAAAGTGGTGAGGAATAATGAGATTTTACGTTATTCCTTTAATTGGTGTCTTATTATTTTATTTAGATTCATTATTAACACGTTTATCACCGTTAAATTTATTTAATGAGACATTTATAATCGTGCCTCGATTAACATTTTTGTACTTACTAATAATTGCTGTATACAAAAATCCTAAAGTTGCTATTATTTTAGCAATCGTAACAGGTATTTTTACAGATATTTATTATGGCGGTATATACGGTGTCTATACATTTGGGTATGCAACTTTTGTAATTATGATGGATAAACTATTTAAAGTATTTTATAGAGACATTTTAATGATGGTTATACTCTTAATATCATCAGTTGTATTACTTGAAATATGGGTAATGGTTTTTTATGGATTTTTAGGTATTGTTTCTATTAATATTGGTCAAATTATTCTATTTAGATTAATACCAACTGTCATATTTAATTTGATATGCTTAATCATCATATTCCCATTTGTATTAAAATTATTAGAAAGAAATACGAATTAATGAAAGAATATTGACATCAATAGCTGTAGGTGGTAATCTATTGAAGTTGAGTAGTTTCTAGCTACATACAACCGCTCGATCATAGGTCTTAAAGTACGTATGTCACCTATGAATGGCGTGACTTAAAAAATTAGGAGGTGCAAGTATGTTTGCTATAATTGAAACTGGCGGAAAGCAAGTTAAAGTAGAAGAAGGTCAAACAATTTGGGTTGAGAAATTAGACGTAAATGAAGGTGATTCATTCACATTTGACCAAGTATTATTTGTAGGTGGAGATTCAGTTAAAGTTGGATCACCTGTTGTTGAAGGTGCTTCAGTTACTGCTAAAGTTGAAAAACAAGGACGCGGTAAAAAAATCACTGTATTCAAATACAAAGCTAAGAAAAACTACAAACGTAAACAAGGTCATCGTCAACCTTACACTAAATTAACAATCGAAAAAATCAACGCATAATTTATGATTAATGTAGATGTTAGTTTGAATCAAGAAGGGCAAGTTACAGATATTGAAATGTCTGGACATGCTGATTCAGGTGAATACGGTAAAGACTTAGTCTGTGCCGGTGCTTCAGCAGTTGTCTTTGGTACAACAAATGCTATCATTGGATTAACTGATGAGTCGCCTGATATAGATTACAGTGACGACGGTGGATATTTTCATATACGTAGTGTAAACTTAGAAAATGAACAAGCGCAAATATTATTACAAGGCCTTATCGTTTCTTTGAAAACAATCGAAGAAGAATATGGGCAATATATTAAACTAAATTACAAGTGAGGTGTAACTCATGTTAAAATTAAACTTACAATTTTTCGCATCGAAAAAAGGGGTAGGTTCTACAAAGAACGGTCGTGACTCTGAATCAAAACGTTTAGGTGCTAAACGTGCTGACGGTCAATTCGTTACTGGTGGTTCTATTCTTTATCGTCAACGTGGAACTAAAGTTTTCGCTGGTGAAAACGTAGGTCGCGGTGGAGACGATACATTATTCGCTAAAATCGACGGCGTTGTTAAATTCGAACGTTTTGGTCGTGACAAAAAGAAAGTATCTGTATACGCAGCTGCTGAATAATCTTTATATTTAGATGAGGCTGGGACATATATAATTGTCCCAGCCTCAATCATTATGTTGGCAGTTATTTAAATAAGAATGCATAGTGTGGTTTATATATAAAGAAGCTATTCAGAATTGCAGTTTCTTTTTTTATTCATAATACGAAAATGTTATAATGAGTGTTATGAATAACGATAATAAAGGTGATGGAATGAATAATTTAGATGTGTATTTAAAGTCTAGACATGATTTTGTGAATCAGTTCCAATTGTTATATACATATAAACAGTTAGGAAAACATGAAGAGGTTGATTTATTAATTGATGAATTGTACAAAAATCTCAAGCAAGAACAGTTGTTTTTAAATGCACCGTGTAGAAAATTTGTTCATAATGTATTTGAATACAAACTATCTTTGTCAGGCTCTAAATGGACATTTGAAATTGATAACTCAAATATCGATTATTATCAAAAGAACTTAGAAAGAACTGATGATACTTTAACTAATATATTTAATGATTTGAAAGCTGTTGTGATTAACGATATGGATGAAAAAAATATTTATATTAGTCTTACAGTAGAAGAAGAATTTGTCACAATGCTTGTTTGCTTAAGTCCAACTAATAAGGACTTTAATCAAATTGAACAATCATTTTCTAAATATAACGTTGAAATTTTATCAGAAAGTCAAAATTATATAGAATTAGAATTTTTTATTAACTTAAAAGAAATAGAGGTGTAAACATGTTTATAGATCAGGTCAAAATATCGTTAAAAGCTGGTGATGGCGGAAACGGTTTAGTAGCTTTTCGTCGTGAAAAGTATGTTCCATTTGGTGGACCAGCAGGTGGCGACGGTGGTAAAGGTGCTTCAGTCGTATTTGAGGTAGATGAAGGTTTACGTACTTTATTAGACTTTAGATTTCAAAGAAAATTTAAAGCTGATAAAGGTGAGAATGGACAAAGTAGTAACATGCATGGTCGTGGATCAGACGACTTAGTATTAAAAGTACCACCTGGTACAATTATTAAAAATGCTGAAAATGAAGAGATTCTAGCTGACCTTGTTGAACATGGTCAACGTGCTACAGTTGCTAAAGGTGGCCGTGGTGGTAGAGGTAACTCAAGATTTGCTTCAGCAAGTAATCCAGCACCAGATTTCTGTGAAAATGGTGAACCTGGTGAAGAACTTGAAGTCATGTTAGAACTTAAACTTATGGCGGATGTAGGTTTAGTAGGTTATCCAAGCGTTGGTAAATCAACATTATTATCTATCGTTTCCAAAGCAAAACCAAAAATCGGTGCTTATCACTTTACGACAATTAAACCTAATTTAGGCGTTGTCCAAACAAATGATGGTAGAGGATTTGTAATGGCAGATTTACCAGGTTTAATTGAAGGTGCTTCTGAAGGTGTAGGTTTAGGTCATCAATTCTTAAGACATATTGAACGTACAAGAGTAATTGTTCATATAATAGATATGAGTGGAATGGAAGGCAGAGACCCATATGAAGATTATGTTACAATTAATCAAGAATTAAAATCATATAATGAAAATCTTTCTAGAAGACCACAAATTGTCGTTGCGAATAAAATGGATTTACCAGATTCAGAAACACAATTAGAAATGTTCAAAGAACAACTGCAAGAAGATGTTAATATTATTCCTATTAGTACAGTTACACGTCATAACGTTGATAAACTACTATATCAAATTGCTGATTTATTAGATGAAACTGAAGGAATGGACTTCGATTCAGTCGAAGAAGAAACTGGTGTACATCGTGTTGTATATAAACACGAGAAATCACGAGATCATTTTGTTATTACGAGAGATGACGATGGTGCCTATGTTGTATCAGGTAATTCGATTGAAAGATTATTCAAAATGACAGACTTTAATCGTGATGCAGCTGTTAGAAGATTTGCAAGACAAATGCGTTCAATGGGTATTGATGATGCCTTAAGAGAACGTGGTGCATCAAATGGTGATATTGTAAGAATTTTAGGTGGAGAATTTGAATTTGTCGAATAGGGCGTGTTCCAATTGAAAAAATCAAATGAATCAACAAAAAGGTTTTATTTAATCAGAGAAGATGTTTTGCCAGAGTCAGTGCAAAAGACAATCAAAGTTAAAAATGCATTATTAAAACATAATAATTTAACGATTTATGATGCAGTTAAAGAATTTAATTTATCTAGAAGTGCTTTTTATAAATATAAAGATACAATATTTCCAATTGATAGATTAGAAGAACAGACCAAAAATATTACATTAATTTTATATGTGCAAGATGAAGTTGGTATGCTCGCAACTGTCTTGAATAAAATTGCTGAAGTTAATGGTTCTGTTCTTACCATTCATCAAAGTCTACCAATAAAGGATAGAGCAACGATTACAATTTCTCTTAATGCTGCAAATATTGAGTTATCATTAGAAGAGTTAATGGATGCAATTAAAGAAAGTCCGTATGTTGATGAAGTAGAAGTTATCGGAATGAGTATGTAAAGGAAGTTGTCTAAATGTATGCATATATAAAAGGAATCGTTTCACAATTATATCCTTCTCATATTGTAGTTGAGGCAAATGGTATAGGTTATGAAATTCAAACACCAAACTCATATCGTTTTCAATCTCAATTAGATAAAGAAACGCAAGTATATACACAATTAATTGTGCGTGAAGATGCCCAATTATTATATGGATTTGTGAATCTAGAAGAAAAGGATATGTTTTTAAGCTTAATTAAAGTAACAGGTATTGGACCGAAGTCAGCATTAGCAATTTTAGCGACAAGCACGCCTAATGAAGTAGCAATTGCTATAGAAAATGAAAATGAATCATATTTGACAAAGTTTCCTGGTATCGGTAAAAAAACAGCAAGACAAATTATTCTTGATTTAAAAGGGAAATTAGTTATCACTGAAGAGTCTGAGTTATTCCCAGAAAGTAAAGATGCCGGTCAAGATGTATTAGAAGAAGCATTGTTAGCTTTAGAAGCATTAGGTTACTCTAGACGAGAAATTACAAAAGTTAAGAAGAACCTAGAAAAAGAATCATTTGATTCAGTAGATGCTTGTGTTAAAAGAGGTTTAGCATTACTTATTCAGTAAATGAGGTGATTTTTTGGATGAGCGATTAATGGATGAACATGGACACGAAGATGATTTCAAAAGTGAACTTTCATTAAGACCAGATACTTTAAATCAATATATTGGTCAAAATAATATTAAATCAAACTTAGATATATTTATTAAAGCGGCTAAGTTAAGGGAAGAACCTTTAGATCATTGTTTACTTTATGGTCCACCTGGTTTAGGGAAGACGACTTTAGCTCATATTATATCTAATGAGATGAATGTTAATTTAAGAACTGCAAGTGGACCTTCTATTGAAAGGCCTGGCGATTTAGCAGCCATACTTTCTGCGTTACAACCTGGGGATGTACTTTTCATTGATGAGATACACCGATTAAGCAGAGTTGTTGAAGAAGTGTTATACCCTGCTATGGAAGATTTCTTCTTAGATATCGTCGTTGGTAAAGGTGAAGAAGCTAGAAGTATTAGAATTGATTTACCACCGTTTACGCTAGTAGGTGCAACAACACGTATAGGGAGCCTTTCAGCACCTTTGAGAGATCGTTTTGGTGTGCACCTTAGATTAGAATATTACGATGATAATAGTTTGCAAGAAATCATAAAACGTACTGCTGAAGTATTTGAAGTAGATATTGATCAAAATAGTACAGTTGAATTATCGAAACGTAGTAGAGGAACACCTCGTATAGCCAATCGTTTATTACGTAGAGTGCGTGACTTTGCTCAAGTAGAAGGTGACGAAGCTATTTCTATGGATATTACAAAGCATGCTTTAGATTTACTACAAGTAGATGAAGAAGGACTCGACCATATAGATTATAAAATTATGCACTGTATCCTGAATAATTATAAAGGTGGTCCAGTTGGATTAGATGCGATAGCAGCCACGATAGGTGAAGAACGTGTAACACTTGAAGACGTTTATGAACCTTATCTCATCCAAAAAGGGTTTATAGAAAGAACGCCAAGAGGTCGTCGTGCTACTGCTTTAAGTTATGATCACTTCGACATTAAAATGGATTAGGAAAGAGGCAAAGTTTGTGAATATTGAAGATTTCGATTTTGATTTACCTGAATCATTAATTGCACAAACACCACTGTTAGATAGAGAGAGCAGTAGGTTATTAAAATGTAATAAAGCTACAGGTGAATTAGAAGATTTAACGTTTAAAGAAGTTGTCAATCAACTTTCACCAGGTGACTGTTTAGTATTAAATGATACGAAAGTCATGCCAGCAAGATTGTTTGGCTTAAAAGAAGAAACTGGTGCAAAAGTAGAAATGCTGATGCTAACGCAACAAGAAGATAATGAATGGGAAGTATTAATTAAACCAGCTAAACGTATAAGAGTTGGTCAATCTGTTTCATTTGGAGAAGGTAAAATCATTGCGACTTGTATCAAAGAACTTGATCAAGGTGGACGCATTATGAAACTTTCATACGAAGGTATCTTACAAGAAAGATTAGATGAGCTTGGTGAAATGCCTTTACCACCATATATTAAAGAACGATTAGACGACCAAGATAGATATCAAACAGTTTATGCTAAAGCAGTTGGGTCTGCAGCTGCGCCTACAGCAGGTTTACACTTCACTGAACATTTATTACAAGAAATTGCTGATAAAGGTGTACACATTGCATTTATTACGTTACATGTTGGTTTGGGTACATTTAGACCAGTCAGTGTAGATAATATAGATGATCATGAAATGCACTCAGAATACTACCAAATGACTGCTGAAACGGCTGAATTATTAAACTGTGTAAAAGCAAGTGGTCATAAAATAATATCTGTAGGTACAACGTCTACAAGAACACTAGAGACAATTCGTTCTAAAAATGACCAATTTGTTGAAGAAAGTGGTTGGACTGACATATTTATTTATCCGGGATATGAGTTTAAAGCGATAGATGGTTTAATTACCAATTTCCATTTACCAAAATCAACTCTCATCATGCTAGTATCCGCACTATCGACTAGAGAACATATTTTAAATGCATATAAACATGCAGTTGAAGAAAAGTATAGATTTTTTAGTTTCGGAGATGCAATGATTTTAATATAGAAAAGGAGCAACATTATGCCTGCAGTAACATACGAGCACATTAAGACTTGTAAGCAATCAGGTGCAAGACTAGGGATTGTGCATACACCTCATGGTTCATTTGAAACGCCTATGTTCATGCCTGTTGGAACTAAAGCAACAGTTAAGACAATGAGCCCTGAAGAACTTAAACAGATGGAAGCAAAAATTATACTTAGTAATACCTATCATTTGTGGTTACAACCTGGAAGTGATATCATTTCTAAAGTGGGTGGATTACATAAGTTTATGAATTGGGATGGACCTATACTTACTGATTCTGGAGGTTTTCAAGTATTCAGTTTAAGTGATATGAGAAAAATCGAAGAAGAAGGTGTACATTTTAGACATCATTTAAATGGTTCTAAATTGTTCTTAAGTCCTGAAAAAGCGATGCATATTCAAAATGATCTTGGTTCAGATATCATGATGGCGTTTGATGAATGCCCTCCAATGCCATCTGAATATGAATATGTAAAAAATTCAATTGAGAGAACATCAAGATGGGCGGAAAGATGTCTAGAAGCTCATCGTCGCCCTGAAGATCAAGCTTTATTTGGTATTATCCAAGGTGGAGAATATAAGGATCTTAGAGAGCAAAGTGCTAAAGACCTCGTTTCACTTGATTTTCCTGGCTATGCTATTGGTGGTTTGTCTGTTGGTGAACCTAAACCTGTCATGTACAGAATGGTTGAACATACAGCGCCATTAATGCCATTTAATAAACCAAGATATTTAATGGGAGTTGGTTCTCCAGACGCATTAATCGAATGTTCTATTAGAGGCATCGATATGTTTGATTGCGTATTACCTACACGTATAGCTAGAAACGGTACTTGTATGACATCTCAAGGTAGAGTCGTTATAAAAAATGCTAAATATCAGCAAGATTTATCTCCGCTTGATCCAGAGTGTGATTGTTATACATGTAGAAACTATACTAAAGCATATTTGCGTCATCTGATTAAAGCAGATGAAACATTTGGAATTCGTCTTACTACATATCATAATTTGTATTTCTTATTAAAACTTATGGAGAACATTCGCCAAGCAATAAGAGAAGATCGATTACTTGATTTCAAAGATGAATTTTTCGAGCAGTATGGACTAAATGTAGATAACCCCAAAAACTTTTAAAGGAGATTGAATATGGAAGTATTAGTACAATTATTACCTATTATCTTAATTTTTGCGCTTGTTTGGTTCTTAATGATTAGACCACAACAAAAGCGTGCAAAAGAACATCGTGAATTATTAAATCGTTTAGAAGTTGGTCAAAAAGTAACTTCAATCGGCGGTATCAAAGGTACTGTTAGAGCAGTAGATGAGTCTATCGTTGTTGTTTCTGTTAACGATAAAGGACACGAAATTACATTTGAAAAACCAGCTATTAAACAAGTAGACCCTTCATAAAACAGTTTACTTTTTAAGGAAATTGGTTTAATATTATGTATCATATTTAATGTTAAAAGACATGGTTATCCATGTCTTTTTTTCATACATGAATGTTATGGCTATTCAACTATAGTTGATGTATGCTATAACATATATAGTGAATTAAAAATATGTAAGAGGTGTTATCGTGAAAAAGCGGAGTAGAATTATAGCCTTTTTACTTCTTGCAGTGTTGGTTTTTAGCTTAATAGGATCAACAACAAAAGATATAACAAAGAATGTAAATTTAGGTCTAGACTTACAAGGTGGTTTTGAAGTTTTATATCAAGTTAATCCTTTAGACAAAGGTGATAAGATTGATAATGATGCGGTTAAATCAACTGCAAAGACTTTAGAGTCACGTGTAAACGTATTAGGTGTTTCTGAGCCGAAAATTCAAGTTGAAGAAGGTAATCGAATTCGAGTTCAATTAGCTGGTATTAAAGACCAGAATGAAGCTCGTGAAGTACTTTCTACACAAGCGAATTTAACGATCAGAGATGCAAAGGATAGAGTTTTACTATCTGGTAAAGATTTAGTTCAAGGTGGCGCTAAGCAAGGCTTTAAAGACAATACAAACGAAGTAGCCGTTACTCTTAAACTAAAAGATGCTAAAAAGTTCAAAGAAGTAACTGAAAAAGTTTCTAAAATGAATCCTAATTTAATGGTCATTTGGATGGACTATGAAAAAGGAGACAGTTACGCTAAAGAAGCTAAGAAAGAACAAGAAGGTAAAGAACCGAAATATATTTCTGCAGCAACTGTAAGCCAACCAATCAATTCAGAAAATGTTGAAATTTCTGGTGGATTCAATGGTGAAAAAGGTGTTAAAGAAGCAAAACAAATTGCAGATTTATTAAACTCAGGTTCACTACCTGTTAAATTAGATGAAGTTTATTCTACATCAGTAGGTGCACAATTCGGTAAAGATGCATTAGATGAAACAGTACTTGCTTCTTCAATAGGTGTAGGTATTATATTCTTATTCATGCTCATTTACTACCGATTACCTGGTGTTGTAGCTGTCATTACATTAAGTGCTTATGTTTACTTAACATTAGTAGCATTTAACTTTATTTCAGGGGTATTAACATTGCCCGGACTTGCTGCCTTAGTGTTAGGTGTAGGTATGGCCGTTGATGCTAACATCATCATGTACGAACGGATAAAAGATGAATTGCGGATAGGAAGGACACTACAACAAGCCTTTAAAAAAGGTTCTGGTTCTTCATTTATTACAATATTAGATGCTAACTTAACAACAATTTTAGCAGCGCTCGTATTATTCGTATTTGGTGAAAGTTCAGTAAAAGGTTTCGCAACAATGTTATTACTTGCGATTCTTATGAGTTTCGTAACTTCAGTATTCTTCACAAGAATATTATTAGCATTATTAGTAAACTCAAACTACTTCAAGAAAAAATATAATTGGTTTGGTGTTTCTAAGAAAGATAGACATGATATTAGTGAAAGATTAGATGTTCATGATTTAAGAACAGTCTATGACAAAATTAATTTCGTAAAACTTGCTAAACCATTATTAACATTTAGTATTATTACGATAATTGTTGGTGCCATCATCGTATCAATATTTAGATTAAATTTAGGTATTGATTTCACTAGTGGTACACGTGTTGACTTACAATCTGATCAAACTATCAAGACTGAACAAGTTTCAAAACAGTTTAAAGATATGGGATTAGAACCATCACAAGTTACAACAAGTGGAACTGGAAACAAAATGGCAACTGTACAATTTAAAGATGCATTAAACAAATCTGAAATACAAAAAGTTAAATCTGACTTTGGTAAATCATTGGGTCATGATCCAAACGTAAGTACGGTTTCACCAGTTGTTGGTCAAGAGTTAGCTGGAAACGCATTAAAAGCAATGCTTTATGCAGCACTAGGAATTGTTTTATACGTATCCTTTAGATTTGAATGGAGAATGGGTACAACTGCAGTGCTTGCATTATTACATGACGTGTTTATGATTGTAGCTGTATTCAGTTTATTCAGACTCGAAGTGGATATTACATTCATTGCAGCAGTTCTAACAATAATTGGTTATTCAATTAATGACACGATCGTTACATTTGACCGCGTAAGGGAAAATTTACGTAAAGTGAAAGTGATAACGAAACCAGAAACTATTGATATGATTGTTAACTCATCTATTAGACAAACGATGACAAGATCAATCAATACCGTATTAACAGTTGTTATAGTAGTTGTCGCATTATTAATACTTGGTTCATCAAGTATTTTCAACTTCTCATTAGCACTATTAATCGGTTTAGTATCCGGTGTGTTCTCATCAGTATTCGTCGCAGTACCTTTATGGGGTATCTTGAAAAAACGACAACTTAAAAAATCAGAAAATGGTAAATTAGTTGTATATACTGAGAAAAAATCAAACGATGAAAAAATATTAGTTTAATAAATCGTGTACCTGTCCTTAGTAAAAGGGCAGGTGCTTTTTTGTTTAGAGTAAATGGTAAAGGTTTAACTTAGGGGTCATGATTACAAAAGTACGGGGAAATGTAACTAAGGGTGCCCATAGTAACAAAAGTCTGTGGAATTGTAACTAAGGAGGCAGTTAGTAACAAAAGTAGGTCGAAGTGTAACTAACCGCTGAATCTTTTTACAACCTGACTCTTTGCTTATGTTTTATTTGTTTAGTAGAGAAAGTACGATATTTCATGTATAATGTTTTGAGTAGAAATGAGGAGATTTGATATGACTAAAGCTTGTTATCAATGGAAAAAATCAGAGCTCAATCAAAATATTGATCCACAAATCATAAAAAAATATAAAATTTCACCACTTTTAGAAAAAACTTTAATTTCAAAAGGCTATACGTCTGAAGAGCAAATTGAAAGTTTATTATCTAATGAAGTGTTATTCCACGATCCGATGTTACTAAGTGATATGGAAAAGGCAACTTCGAGAATACATAAAGCTATTGAAAATGATGAAAGAATATTAGTATATGGTGATTATGATGCAGATGGAGTTACATCTACAACGATTCTCGTCAAGACTTTAGAGTCAATGGGAGCTACTGTAGGTTGGTATATTCCTAATAGATTTACTGAAGGATATGGACCGAGTGAAGCGGCATTTAGAAATGCACATGATGAAGGTGTGTCTCTTATCATTACAGTGGATAATGGTATTCAAGGTCATCATGAAATTGATATTGCCAATGAACTTGGTATTGATGTGATTGTGACAGACCATCATGAATTTGGCGAAACAAAGCCGAATGCATATGCGATTGTTCACCCTATGCACCCTGATTTTAATTATCCATTTAAATATTTAGCTGGAGTGGGTGTTTCATATAAACTTTCTAAAGCACTTAAAACAGATATACCAGATGCGTTCTTAGGTTTAGTTGCTATCGGTACGATTGCCGACTTAGTGAGTTTAACGGATGAAAATAGATATATGGTTAAACAAGGGTTGCGCATTTTGAATGAACAACCTTTACCAGGGATAAAAAGTTTATTGTCCGTAGCTGATTTTACGGATGAAGTAAGTGAACAAACAGTCGGCTTTATTATCGGACCTCGTCTGAACGCAGTTGGTAGATTAGATGATGCTCGATTAGCTGGAGAATTGCTTATGAGCGATGATGACGATGAAGCGATGTTCTTAGCTGAAGAAGTGGACCAATTTAATACAGAACGTAAAGCAATTGTTGAAAATATTACGAATGAAGCAATGGAGCTAGCTGAAATTGAAATGCAACAAAATGCCCAATTTCTAATACTTGCAAAAGAAGATTGGAATGAAGGTGTATTAGGTATTGTGGCTTCAAGAATAGTTGAGAAGTATCATTTACCAACAATTGTATTAAATGTGGATATAGAGCAAAATCACGCGAAAGGTTCTGCTAGAAGTATTGAACAAGTTTCAATGTTTGAATTTCTAACAAACCATAGCGATTTGATTCGTAAATTTGGTGGCCATCATATGGCGGCTGGTATGACATTAGATATTGACGCGATTGAACCATTGAAGAAAGCTTTGAATCAAGATATGCACAAAATAACAGAAGGTAAAAAATTATTACCGCAGTTAATCGTTGATGCAGAAATAGAAACTTCAGATATTACGGTTGAGAACATATTTGATTTAGAAAGATTAAGACCTTTTGGTACAGATTTATTAGCGCCACTATTTTCAATTAGTAATGTTCCGGTCAAATCTGTTAAAGGTATTGGTCAAGGAAATAAACATCTTAAATTAACATTAACAGACAAAAATATTGTAGCTTTACATTGGAATGCTGGACATCTCATTCATGATATTTCAAATGATACGACAATTAATGTTGCAGGTAGTTTAAATGTTAATGAATGGAATGGACATCAATCTCCACAAATTATTCTTAAAGATTTAGCGTTGAGTAATGATCATGCTATTTTTGATTATAGAAGTAAAAATAAACAGGACTTGTTAAAAATTAATCAAGACAATGCACTGTTTGTGATTAACCCTTCATCCGAGAAAATAAATGAGCAATATATACATTATGGTGATACGTATCCAAATGAAGTCGAAACGTGTGTGCTGAGAGATTTACCACAAGATTTAGAAACATTCAAACAAACTTTATCTAATATTAAAGCCGAAAAATATTATTTAGTATTTAAAGGGCAAACCAATTCATACTTTGAAGGTATTCCAAGTGATGAAAAGTTCAAGCAAGCTTATAAAGCTTTATATATGAATCAATCAACCAATATTCAAAATGATGGTATGAAATTATGTGAAGCTTTAAAAATTAAACCTGATCAATTGAAATTCATTTTGAATTGCTTTTATGAGTTAAACTTTATTACAATGAATCGTGGTATAATTGAAATAAATCAAGATGCGGGAAAAAATGACATACAAAACGCACCGTTATATCAAGCAAGAAAACAACAAATAGAAATAGAAAAGACATTGTTGTACAATGATAGCCAATCATTAATCAATTGGATACATTCATTGTTAAGTGATGTTGAGGAGGAAGTATAATGGATTTAAAACAATACGTTTCAGAAGTACAAGATTGGCCAAAACAAGGTGTTAACTTTAAAGATATCACGACAATTATGGATAATGGTGAAGCATACAAATATGCCACTGACCAAATCGTACAATATGCTCAAGACAAACAAGTTGATGTCGTAGTAGGACCAGAAGCAAGAGGATTTATTATTGGTTGTCCTGTGTCATATGCAATGGGTATTGGCTTTGCACCAGTACGTAAAGAAGGAAAATTACCTCGTGAAGTGATTCGTTATGAATATGATCTTGAGTATGGGTCAAATGTGTTAACAATGCACAAAGATGCAATCAAACCTGGTCAACGTGTATTGATTACTGATGATTTATTAGCAACAGGTGGTACAATTGAAGCGGCAATTCACTTAGTAGAATCATTAGGTGGAATTGTAGTGGGTATTGCATTTTTAATTGAACTTAAATATTTAAACGGCATTGAAAAATTAAAAGGTTACGATGTTGTTTCGTTAATTTCATACGATGAATAAAATAGTCACATTGTGGCTATTTTATTTTTAATAATTATAATTAACGGTGGCATATTACTATTGAAAATTGCTATAATAGTAATATTCAAGAGAATTTTATTTGAAGAGGTGGTGTCCCTATGAATAAAGAATATCCATACAGTGCTGATGATGTTTTATATAAAGCTAAAAGTTACTTATCTGAAGATGCATATCGTTTAGTAGAAAAGAGTTATGATTTGGCTTTTAAAGCACATCAAGGACAAATTAGAAAAAATAATTTGCCATATATCATGCATCCTATTCAGGTAGCGGGTATTTTAACCGAAATGAAATTGGATGGTCCAACTATAGTTGCTGGATTCCTTCATGATGTAATTGAGGATACACCTTATACGTATGATGATTTGGTAGAAATGTTTAATGAAGAAGTAGCCATAATTGTAGATGGTGTTACAAAATTAAAAAAAGTTAAATATAAATCTAAAGAAACGCAACAAGCTGAAAATCATAGAAAATTATTTATAGCGATTGCTAAAGATGTCCGAGTTATATTAGTTAAATTAGCAGATAGATTACATAATGTTCGTACTTTAAAAGCGATGCCTAAAGAAAAGCAAAAACGTATTGCTAAAGAAACGTTAGAAATCTATGCACCACTTGCGCATAGATTAGGTATTAATACAATTAAGTGGGAACTTGAAGACATTTCATTAAGATATATTGATAGTGTTCAATATTTTAGAATTGTTAATCTGATGAAAAAGAAAAGAAGCGAACGAGAAACATATATTGCGAATGCGATTAAAGATATAGAGTCTGAAATGGAAGTTATGAATATTTCTGGCGACATAAGTGGTAGACCTAAACATATCTATAGTATTTATAGAAAAATGGTCAAACAGAAAAAACAATTCGAACAAATTTTTGACTTACTTGCAATAAGAGTGATTGTCCCTTCAATCAAAGATTGTTATGCTGTGCTAGGTCTTGTCCATACATTATGGAAACCAATGCCTGGTCGATTTAAAGATTACATAGCGATGCCTAAACAGAATATGTATCAATCGCTGCATACTACAGTCGTTGGTCCAAATGGAGATCCTTTAGAGATTCAAATCAGAACATTTGAAATGCATGAAATTGCAGAACATGGGGTTGCAGCTCACTGGGCATATAAAGAAGGTAAAAATTTAAGCAATAAATCAGAAGAATATTTACAAAAAATGAGTTGGCTACAGGAAATAGCTGAAACTGACAATACTTCACCTGATGCAGAAGAATTTATGGAATCATTAAAATATGACCTTCAAAGTGATAAAGTGTATGTCTTTACACCTGAAAGTGATGTTGTTGAATTACCATATGGAGCAGTTCCAATTGATTTTGCATACGCTGTTCACAGTGAAGTAGGTAATAAAATGATTGGTGCGAAAGTTAACGGCAAAATCGTTCCTATCGATTATAAGTTATCTACTGGTGATATTGTCGAGATTAGAACGAGTAAACATTCATATGGGCCAAGTCGAGATTGGTTAAAAATCGTCCGATCTTCAAGTGCGAAAAGTAAAATCCGCAGTTTCTTTAAGAAACAAGACCGCTCTGCCAATATTGAAAAAGGTAAATTTATGATTGAAGCGGAAATTAAAGAGCATGGATACAATGTAGATGAAGTATTAAATGCTGAAAACATTAAACTTGTTAACGAAAAATATAATTTTTCAAATGAAGATGACTTATATGCTGCAGTTGGTTTTGGTGGCATAACTGCCTTACAAGCTGTTAACAGACTTACTGAAAAGCTAAGACTTGAACGTAAGAAACAATCGCTTAATCAAGTGCAAGAAGTCAATAAATCCATTCCAATTAAACAAGATATTAGAACAGATACTGGTGTCTATGTCGAAGGTTTAGATAACATGCTTATTAAACTTTCAAAATGTTGTAATCCAATACCTGGTGATGAAATCATTGGCTATATTACAAAAGGTCATGGCGTTAAAGTTCATCGTAAAGATTGCCCGAACATCGTTAATGAAAATGAACGATTAATCGATGTTGAATGGGTTAAAAATACAAATGAACAAAAAAATTATCAAGTAGATTTAGAAATTACAGGTTACGACAGAAATGGATTATTAAACGAAGTACTTCAAGTTGTGAATGCAATTAAAGTACAATTAGTAAAAGTTTCAGGTAAAGCTGATATAGATAAAAATGCAGTTATTAACATTAGCGTAATGGTTAAAAATGTGAATGACGTATATAGAATTGTTGATCGAATTAAACAATTAGGCGATATTTATACAGTAAGTCGTGTATGGAATTAAGAGGTGAATTTTTTTGAAAGTTGTTCTACAAAAAGTAAGCCAAGCTAAAGTAACGTCTGAAAATACTCAAAATGAAATTCAACAAGGATTCTTATTATTAGTAGGTGTTGGACAAGAATCAACTTATGCAGATGCAGATGTTATCGCTAAGAAAATAGCAAAGACAAGAATTTTTGAAGATCAAGAAGGTAAAATGAATTTAGATATACACCAAGTCGGTGGTGAAATCTTGTCGATATCACAATTTACAATATATGCTTCAGTAAAAAAAGGGAATAGACCTGGGTTTACGAATGCTAAAAGCCCAGATGAAGCATTAAAGATATATGAATATTTTAATGAACAGTTAGCATCTTATAACATTAACGTGAAAACAGGAGAGTTTGGCGCACATATGGATGTGTCATTAATCAATGATGGACCAATTACGATTATATTCGAAAGTAAGGATGGTAACATTCAATGAACCGAATTAATTTATGGTTTAAAAAGAGGAGAATAAAGCCTGTTCCTGTCATCAGTGTTGCCATTTTACTGATTGTTTTGTTAATCATTATTATTTATTTATTGATTCCTAAAGAGGACGAACCTAAAACACTATCTATGAAAGAAGATGGTGAGTTAAGAACTGGACCTGCCGCTTATTATCCAATTATCTTTGATGTAAAAAAAGGAGATAGTTTTGATATAACAGACAGAGAAGGAAAATGGTTTGAAGTCAAAAATGATCAAAATGAAAAAGGCTGGATTGCTGGTTGGCATACAAATCTTGATATTAAAGAAGATGTTAATCCAGTATTAAAACCATTAAAAGGAAAAGTGATTATATTAGATCCTGGTCATGGTGGAAGTGACCAAGGCGCATCGAGTTCAAAACATAAAGATGTAACCGAAAAAGTCATTACATTAAAAACTGCAAAAGAGCTTAAAGAAATGCTTGAAACTGAAGGCGCTAAAGTGAAAATGACGAGAACAAAAGATGAATATGTTAAATTAAAAGATAGACAAGGTGATGGAGATGTCTTTATAAGTATCCATAATGATGCGTTAGATTCATCAGCACCACATGGTTTAACAGTTTATTACCATCATGATTCTCAAAAAGAATTTGCAGATACGTTACAAACTTCAATTAATCAAAAATCCATACTATCTGATAGAGGCGTAAGAAACGAAAACTTCCAAGTGATTCGTCAAACTAAAATGCCTGCAGTATTGTTAGAGTTAGGTTATATTAGTAACCCTACAGATGAAGATTTAATTGTTGATAGAAAATATAGACACATTGTAGAAACAGGGATTGTTGACGGTTTGAAAGTTTACTTTTCAAATTAGATATTGACTACTACAGATTATGGGTTTAATATTAATATAAATTATGAAATAGATTATATACCGTTTATTCTTGAATAGTATACCGTTATAGTAGGAAACAGAGAGTATAACATTTGCTGAAAGTTATATGAATACTGCGTATATTTTTGAACACAAGAAGAGGGAATCTTACGAAAATAAGATCGGTTAACATCCGTTACAATGTTGTTAAGTGAGTATTTAATGAATCATTAAATACTAATTAGGGTGGCAACACGGATAATTCGTCCCTTGTATGTATATGCATACAAGGGACTTTTTATATTTTAAAGGAGGAAATATTATGATTAATATACCACGTGGTACACAAGATTTATTACCAAAAGATACTTATAAATGGCAATACATTGAGAACAAATTACATGAGTTAATGAGAATATATAATTATAAAGAAATTAGAACACCAATATTTGAAAGTACTGAACTTTTTAGTAGAGGTGTTGGTGATTCAACAGATGTTGTACAAAAAGAAATGTATACTTTTAAAGATAAAGGTGATAGAAGCATTACATTACGACCTGAAGGTACTGCAGGTGTTGTTAGAAGTTACATCGAAAACAAAATGCAAGGTGAACCAAATCAACCTGTAAAGCTTTATTACAATGGTCCAATGTTCCGATATGAAAGAAAACAAAAAGGGCGTTATCGTCAATTTGTTCAATTTGGTGTAGAAGCGATTGGATCAGAAAATCCTTCTATTGATGTTGAAATTATTTCAATGCTCGTACACATTTACAAATCTTTCGGATTGAAAGACTTAAAATTAGTCATCAATAGTATTGGTGATGCAGAATCAAGAGCTGATTACACGAAAGCATTACAAGCGCATTTTGAACCAGTAATTGATACTTTCTGTAGCGATTGTCAAAGTAGATTACACACAAATCCAATGCGTATATTGGATTGTAAAGTAGACCGTGATAAAGAAGCTGTTAAAAATGCACCTAAAATTACGGAATACTTAAATGACTATTCTAAACAATATTTCGAAGAGGTTAAAAGTTTATTAGACGAACTTGGTATCGAGTATGAAATAGATACGAATTTAGTGCGTGGTTTAGATTATTACACTCACACAGCATTCGAAGTGATGAGTAATGCTGAAGGATTTGGTGCTATTACTACTTTATGTGGTGGCGGTAGATATAACGGCTTACTAGAATTACTTGATGGTCCAAAAGAAACAGGTATAGGTTTTGCATTAAGTATTGAACGTTTGCTACTAGCACTTGAAGCTGAAGGTATTGAAATCGAAGAAGAAGATTCAATCGACTTATTTATCGCGACAATGGGTGAAGAAGCGGATAGACTTTCAGTTCAATTAATCAATCAATTAAGAATGGCTGGTATTAGTTGTGATAAAGACTATTTACAACGTAAATTAAAAGGTCAAATGAAACAAGCGGATAGATTAAATGCGAGATACACGATTGTATTAGGTGAAAATGAATTAGAAAAACAAGAAGTAGAAGTTAAGAATATGGAAACTGGTGAAAAGACACTTGTTTCACTATCAGAATTAGAGAATTATTTAAAGGTGGAATCATAATGGAAAAAAGAACAACATATGCTGGTAAAATAACTGAAGAATATATTGGTCAAACGGTTACTTTAAATGGTTGGGTACAAAAAAGACGTGACTTAGGTGGTTTAATATTTGTTGATTTACGTGACCGCGAAGGCGTTGTACAAATCGTTTTTAACCCAGATTTCTCTCAAGAAGCTTTAAGTGTTGCTGAGAAAATCCGTTCTGAATATGTCATTCAAGTTAAAGGTTTAGTAACTAAAAGAGATGAAAAATCAATTAATGACAAAATCAAGACTGGTGAAGTCGAAGTACAAGTTTCTGAAATTACAATTTTAAATGAATCTGAAACACCGCCATTTTCAATAACAGATATGAATGATATTGACGAAAATGTACGATTAAAATATCGTTATATCGACTTAAGAAGAGAAAGTTTAGCTCAAACATTTAAAATGAGACATCAAATTACACGTGCAGTAAGAAATTACTTAGATGAAGGTGAGTTTTACGAAGTAGAAACACCTGTATTAACTAAATCTACACCAGAAGGTGCAAGAGACTATTTAGTACCATCTCGTGTACATGATGGAGAGTTCTATGCTTTACCTCAATCACCACAAATATTTAAACAATTATTAATGATTGGTGGATTTGATAAATACTATCAAATCGTTAAATGTTTTAGAGACGAAGATTTAAGAGCGGATAGACAACCTGAATTTACGCAAATCGATATCGAGATGAGCTTTGTTGATCAAGAAGACGTTATCAAAATGAATGAAGGTCTTATGAAACGCATCATGAAAGATGTAAAAGGTATTGATATTACAACACCATTTCCACGTATGACATACGCTGAAGCAATGGAAAGATACGGAATTGATAAACCAGATACAAGATTTGGTATGGAACTGATTAACTTATCAGAACTTGCTTCAAAAATGGACTTTAAAGTATTTAAATCTGCAGTTGAAAATGGTGGAGAAGTTAAAGCAATCGTTGTTGAAGATGGTGCGTCTGACTACTCTAGAAAAGATATCGACCAATTACAATCATTTGCAAGTATTTATGGTGCTAAAGGTTTAGCGTGGGTTAAAGTAACAGAAGAAGGCTTAAATGGTCCGATTAGTAAATTCTTTGATGAAGACATTACAGATGAATTATTAAACCAAACTGAAGCTAAAGCTGGAGACTTAGTATTATTTATAGCAGATAAAAAAGATGTCGTAGCAGCAAGTTTAGCGCAGTTAAGAAATAAACTTGGTAAAGATCGTGGTTTAATTGATCCAAATAAATATAATTTCTTATGGGTAACAGATTGGCCATTATTTGAATACGATGAAGAATCAGAACGTTATGTTGCAGCGCATCATCCATTTACTGCTCCTAAAAAAGAACATGAAGAAATGCTTGAAAATGATCCAACAAATGTTGAAGCCAATGCGTATGATATTGTTTTAAATGGTTTTGAATTAGGTGGAGGATCTATTAGAATTCATAAATCAGAACTTCAAGAAAAAATGTTTAAAGCGCTTGGATTTACAGAAGAACAAGCACAAGAACAATTTGGATTCTTAATTGAAGCGTTCAAATATGGTGCACCACCACATGGCGGAATTGCATTAGGTCTAGATAGATTAGTTATGTTATTGTCAGGTAGAACAAACTTAAGAGATACAATTGCATTCCCTAAAACAGCAAGTGCTTCTTGTCTATTAACGGATGCACCAAGTGAAGTATCTACGAGCCAGTTACATGAATTACATTTGCAACTTGATTTAGATGAAAAATAATTAAAAGTATAAATACTTGTTATTTAGAAGAAGTATGATAGAATAAATTTATAAGGTAGTCATCTGAAGTGTTCGTAATAAGCTTTTTATATTTTGACCTAACACTTTTGATCAAGGGAGCCTAATTGGTTTTCTTAATAGCGCATACGCCTCGTAAGGAGGACATGCAAAATAAGAAACAGGGCACCCACCTGTATATAGCAGGCCAAAATGATCTAGCACTTAATATTACGGCACAATTGGATTCTATCGGTACGCAAGACTTTATGTCTTGCGTATTTTTGTGTAAAGGAGTAAATAATGATGAAGCATCAATTTTCAAGAAATGAATTAGCGATTGGTAAAGAAGGCTTAGATTTATTAAAAAGTAAAACAGTAGTTGTCCTTGGTGTAGGCGGTGTAGGTTCATTTGCTGCTGAAGCATTAGCGAGAACTAATATTGGTCATATCATATTAATAGATAAAGATGATGTAGATATCACAAATGTAAATAGACAATTACATGCTTTAACAACAACAATTGGTCAATCAAAAGTAGATTTAATGGAAGAGCGTATTAAATTAATTAATCCTGATTGTAAAGTCACTTCATTGCATATGTTCTATACTGAAGAAACTTACGAAGCTTTATTTAATGAATACGACATTGATTATTTTGTAGATGCTAGTGATACAATCATGTATAAAGTTCATCTTATGAAAGAGTGTTTAGAAAGAGGTATCGATGTTATCTCAAGTATGGGTGCTGCAAACAAAACAGACCCTACTAAATTTGAAATAGCTGATATTTCTAAAACACATACAGATCCTATGGCAAAAATTATACGTCTAAAATTAAGAAAAATGGGCATTCATAAAGGTATTAATGTTGTATTTAGTGATGAAAGTCCTATTATGATAAGAGAAGATGTAAAAGAAGTTGTAGGCGATAAAAACGCAAAAGTTAGAAAGGCGCAAATGCCACCATCATCTAATGCTTTTGTACCAAGCGTTGTTGGGTTAATTTGTGCAAGCTATGTTGTGAATGATATTTTGAAAGATATCCCAGTAAAAAGAATCAAAGATAAATAGCTAGCAGCTTTGATAATAAAAAATGAGACTGGATACGTCCAGCCTCATTTTTTTAAGTTGCGATATATTTCTGCTAATTTTTGTTCAGATTTAGATGTAAGCTTAGGTTGATAATATTGTTTGCCTTTTAAAGTATCAGGTAAATATTGTTGTTCTACATATCCATTTTCATAATTATGTGGGTATTTATAACCAATTGCATTTCCTAATTCTTTTGCACCTTGATAGTGTCCATCTTTCAAATGTTTCGGAACTAAACCAGCTTTACCTTTTCTAATGTCTGAAAGAGCTTCATCAATAGATACAATTGCTGAATTAGATTTAGGTGATAAGCAAAGTTCGATGACTGCTTGGCTTAAAGGTATACGGGCTTCTGGAAAGCCAAGTCGTTCACTCGCTTCAATAGCAGATAATGTTCTAGCTGCAGCACCCGGAGAAGCTAAACCGATATCTTCATAGCTAATCACAAGAAGGCGTCTTGCAATAGTTGGCAAATCTCCCGCTTCAATTAATCTAGCTAAATAATGTAGCGCTGCGTCGACATCACTACCTCTAATAGATTTTTGGAATGCACTCATAACATCATAATGTTGATCACCATCTTTATCGTGTTGGAAAGCGTTCTTTTGAATACAAACTTGCGCATCTTCAATTGTGACGTGACGTTTATCATCTTGAATATCAGCACTGAGTACAGCAAGTTCTAGCGCATTTAATGCACTTCTCACATCACCGTAACTTGCTTTTGCAAAATATTCTAACGCGTCTTTGTCCACAATAGGGGCATATGAGGCTAATCCATATTCTTTATCTTCAATCGCTCTGTTTAAAGCAATTAAAATATCTTCTTCGTTTAGAGGATATAGTTCAAAAATTTGCGTTCTGCTTCGTATAGCTGGATTGATAGCATGGTATGGGTTTGACGTCGTTGCACCAATAAGTACAATTTTGCCTGATTCTAAATGAGGTAATAAGGAATCTTGTTTTGCCTTATCTAATCGATGAATTTCGTCTAGTAAAAGTATAACTTGTCCAGACATTTTGGCTTCTTCAACAACAAGTTGCATATCCTTTTTAGTGTTAGTGACAGCATTAAGTTGTCTAAATTTATATTGAGTACTCCCGGCGATAGCTTGGGCGATACTCGTTTTTCCAATTCCCGGAGGTCCATAAAAAATCATAGAAGTTAACTTTTTAGTGTTAACCATTCTTCTAATAATGGCTTTTGGACCGACTAAATGTTCTTGGCTTATAACATCATCTATCGTTTGAGGACGCATTCTATAAGCTAATGGTTCGTTTTTCATTTGGAATCAACCTTTCTAATTACTCAAAGTGTACAAAAAATGATAAAATGAATTAGTAATATTTTTTTAGAAAATAAGAGGTGTAGTACATGAAAATTTCTACTAAAGGACGATATGGCTTAACACTTATGATATCGTTGACTAAGCGTTATGGTCAAGGATGTACATCTTTAAAGTCAATCGCTGAAGAAAACAATTTAAGTGATTTATATTTAGAACAATTAGTAGGACCACTACGTAATGCTGGTCTTATTAAAAGTGTAAGAGGTGCCAAAGGGGGCTATCAATTACAAAAAGCACCATCAGAAATTACAGCTGGTGATGTGATTAGATTGTTAGAAGGGCCAATTACACCTGTTGAAGGTATAGAAGACGAGCCACCTGCACAACAACAATTGTGGATTCGTATTAGAGATGCTGTAAAAGAAGTTCTAGATAATACAACACTAGAATACTTAGCAAATTATACAAATGAAGATGAACTAGAAGGATATATGTTCTATATCTAGTTCACAAATTAAATTGGATAGCAATCTTCAAGACGAATATTGGAGATTGCTATCTTATTTTTTATTGCTTAACTGTATTGAATTCATGCCTAACTGCACAAAATATTCCGTTATTTTAACAGTTAAGCATGAATATGTGCTAAGTAGTGTAATATTCCCCCTTCGATATAACTTTCATATTAAGATAGTTGTACACTACAACAAAGGGGAGAGTATATGAAAAATTTAAAACGATACATATTAAGTGTAGTAGCAGTTTTATTATTAAGTTTCATAGCATTACCGTTTGAAGTTAACGCAAAGACAGATGGTCCGTCATCTAGAGTTATATTACCTAAAAATGATCGTACACAAATTACGAATACAACGTCTGCACATTATCAATCTATTGCATTCGCTGATATCGGAGGTACATCAATTGCATCAGGTGTTGTTGTCGGTAAAAATACCGTTCTTACAAATAAACACGTTGTAGATGCTACTAATGGTGATGCTTCTGTATTAAAATTCTCACCAGCAGCAAATGGCGATGGGAATTTCCCAGCTGGTACATTTACAGCAACTGATTATAAAGTAGCGCCAGGCGGTGAAGATTTAGCAGTTGTTACAGTGGGTAAAAATAGTAATGGTCAATCTATTGGTGACGCTGTTCAAGCAGCAACAATCGCTGATACATCTTCAGTTAAAAAAGGAGATGACATTACGGTAACAGGTTATCCAGGAGATAAACCTATCGCGACATTATGGGAAAGTAAAGGTAATGTATTATCTGCTTCAGGTAGTGACGTATCTTACGACTTAAGTACTTATGGTGGTAATTCAGGTTCACCAATCTTTAATTCAAATAGCCAAGTTATTGGTTTACATTATGGTGGCGTACCAGATAGCCATAACAGTGGCGTGCTTTTTAACAGCAACGTTCAACAATTTATACAAAGTAATTTAAAATAAAAAAACGATCATAAAGTGATAACTTATCACTTTATGATCGTTTTTTTATGCTTCCCCGTATACATCATCTACAATTTTCTTGAATGATTCATATGATTGATATTGTTTATCTAAATCATAAATATAGCTTACCGCCATAATTTCATCGACATTGTATTTCTTTTGGAAATCTATCAATTGTTGTTTTACAGTTTCTTCACTACCTATGAAAGAAGTGTTTGTTTTAGATTGTGCCATATATTTTTCCTGTGGAGACCAAATGTTTTCAAGTTGATCAGTAGGTGGTTGTAATGGCATGCGCGCATTTCTTACAATGCTTAAAAACATTAAGTGCATTGTTGAAGATAAATATGTCGCTTCTTCGTCAGTTTCACCGACAATAACATTTAAACAAACGGCCATATAAGGTTCATTTAAATATTCTGATGGCTCAAATAAGTCTCTATATATTTCGATTGCTTGAGACATTTGATCTGGTGCAAAGTGTGCTGCAAAGACGTATGGTAAACCTAATCGAGCAGCTAAATGTGCAGAGTCCGTTGAAGAACCTAACACATAAATCGGAATGTTTGTATCTACGCCTGGATATGGTCTTACATATGATTGTTGTTCTTCAGGACCGAAATATTGTAGTAATTGTTTAATATCATCACCAAATGTATATACACCTTTATGTGAATCTCTTCTTAGTGCAGAAGCGGTCATCATATCCGTACCTGGTGCTCGCCCTAAGCCAAGATTTAATCTATTTGGAAACATTGTAGCCATTGTTCCAAATTGCTCAGCAACAATAAGAGGTGCATGGTTAGGTAACATGATGCCGCCAGAACCAACTTGAATAGACTCTGTATGTTCAAGTGTATGTTGAATGAGTAGAGCAGTTGCAGAACTCACTAAATTTGGTGCATTATGATGTTCAGCAATCCAATAACGTTCATAGCCTAATTTTTCTACATTTTGAGCGAGTGATACCATATTCTTAATGGCATCTTGCTCCGTTTCACCTTTTCTAAGTGGAACTAGATTTAATGCAGAAACTGGGAATTTTGATTTCATTTTGTGACGCTCCTTACATAATTATATATTGGAAGTATATCAACTGTATTTATGTTGTACTATTTAATTGCTCAACAACATTTGACTATTGTGTTACTAAAAGTTATAATAAATGCAAATTTACAGAGAGGTGGCATCAATAATAGGCATGGATATCCAATAATTTTTTGCGCTAATAGAAAATAACGTAAAAAAACCATTGTGTTGCACAATGATGATTGGATAAGTATGTCTATAATATGATGTTGCCGTTACAAACCGAGAATAGTGTAATGGTGCGTCTTCATGTGTAATACATGGGTAGAGGAGGCTACATTATGCTATTTTTATTTGAAGAAAAAGCATTAGAAGTTGAACATAAAGTATTAATACCCGAGTTGACTTTTTCAATAGAGGACCATGAACATTTAGCAATCGTTGGTGTTAATGGTGTTGGAAAATCAACATTATTAAAAGTCATTCATCAAGATCAATCAGTTGATTCAGCGATGATGGAACAAGATTTAACACCTTATTATGATTGGACTGTTTTGGATTATATAATTGAATCATATCCTGAAATCGCAAAGATTAGATTGCAACTTAATCATACAGATATGATTAATAAATATATTGAATTAGATGGATACATTATAGAAGGTGAAATCGTAACAGAAGCAAAAAAGCTCGGAATAAAAGAGGAACAACTAGAACAGAAAATTTCTACTTTAAGTGGTGGAGAACAAACAAAAGTATCATTTTTAAAAGTGAAAATGTCTAAAGCATCATTACTATTAATCGATGAACCAACAAACCACATGGATTTAGAAATGAAGGAATGGTTGACGAAAGCTTTTAAACAAGAACAACGTGCTATATTATTTGTATCTCATGACCGAACATTTTTAAATGAAACGCCAGATGCTATATTAGAATTGAGTCTTGATGGGGCTAAGAAGTATATCGGTAAATACGATAAATACAAACAACAAAAAGATATAGAGCATGAAACATTAAAGCTACAGTATGAAAAACAACAAAAAGAACAAGCGGCCATTGAAGAAACGATTAAAAAATATAAAGCATGGTATCAAAAAGCAGAACAAAGTGCTTCTGTGAGAAGCCCATATCAACAAAAACAATTAAGTAAGTTAGCGAAACGGTTTAAATCAAAAGAACAACAATTAAATCGTAAACTTGATCAAGAGCATATCCCAAATCCACATAAAAAAGAGAAAACTTTCTCAATACAACATCATAATTTTAAATCACATTATTTAGTTCAATTTAATCATGTTTCGTTTGCTTATGATAACCGGAAAATATTCGATGATGTATCATTCTATATTAAGCGAAATCAAAATGTTATTGTTGAAGGCAGAAATGGTACAGGTAAATCAACTTTAATCAAATTGATACTCGGTGAACTCGAGCCAACTAAAGGTGATATAACTGTTCATCCAGAATTAGAAATTGGATATTTCTCTCAAGATTTTGAGAATTTAAATATGCATCATACTGTCTTAGATGAAATATTAGAAATTCCTGAAATGAAAGAAGCAGATGCAAGAACCATATTAGCAAGCTTTTATTTTGATAAAGATAGGATAAATGATGTTGTTGAAACACTATCGATGGGTGAAAAATGTAGGTTACAATTTGTAAAATTATATTTTTCAAATCCTCATATTATGATATTAGATGAGCCAACAAACTATTTCGATATTGGCATGCAAGAAAAAATCATTCAATTAATACAATCATTTCAAGGTTCGGTCCTTATTGTATCTCATGATAATTATTTTAAATCACAAATTAAAGATCAGACTTGGACTATAAAAAATCATCAAATGACGCATGAAAATGTTCAAGTCAAAGATCCTATTAATACAGAATCTATGAAACATCATTTAAAAGAATTAGAACAATATACAGATGAAAGAAATCGTGAAACAGAGTTCTAGTCTTTTCATAAAAATGGTGCTAGAATAGGTACATTGAAAACTAAGAAAGGACGTTCAACATGAAAGTATATGCAGATTATGCAGCAACTACTCCAGTTAAGCCCGTTGTAACTGAAAAAATAACAGAAATATTATCTGAACACTTTGGTAATCCGTCATCTATTCATTCAATAGGGAGAGACGGTAGAAAGTATTTAGATCAATCAAGACGAGAGATTGCTACATTATTAGGTGCGAGTCCTCAAGAAGTTATTTTTACTAGTGGGGCAACAGAGTCTAATAATACAGCAATAAAAGGTATAGCACGAAAACGAAAACATATAGGTCAACATATTATAACGAGTAGAATAGAGCATCATTCTGTATTGCATGTCTTTGAAGAACTTGAACGTGAAGGTTTCGATGTTTCGTATATAGATGTAAATTCAGAAGGTATTGTCGATATTGATGCTTTGAGACAAGCAATCCGACCTGATACGACATTAGTGTCAATTATGTTAGTGAATAATGAAGTCGGCACAGTTCAACCTATGTATGATATTGCAGAAGTCATAGAAAATACCGATATCGTATTTCATGTTGATGCTGTTCAAGCTATCGGTCATATGCCAATTGAATTTGATGAAATGCCAATTGATATGTTAAGTATAACTGCACATAAATTTGGCGGACCAAAAGGAATAGGTGCATTGTTGGTTAAACAAGGTGTTCAGTTCGAAACGTTTATACAAGGTGGCGAACAAGAAGTAAAGCGAAGAGCAGGTACAGAGAATGTTCCATATATATGTGGTATGGCAACAGCACTGAAAGACGCTTATGAACACATGAATGAAAGTAATATCCATTTAATGAACTTGAAAGAAAAGCTCATAGTAGGCTTGCAACAACGTGCAATTCCGTTTGAATTGAATGGTAGTATGACAGATACGACTGGTCATATCACAAATTTATATTTCCCATTTATTGAAGTTGAAACGATGTTAACGTTACTTGATATGGCAAATATATATGTTTCAAGTGGATCAGCATGTACAGCCGGTTCAACATTACCATCACACGTACTAGAGGCAATGTTTGGTGAAGATAATAGAGTGAAGCAATCTGTAAGATTTAGTTTCAGCTCATTAACGACTGAAGAAGAAATTAATTATATCGTAAGTACGATAATGAAAATATATCAACAATTTAAGGAGGAAGAAAATGAATAATCAATCTACCCGCGTTGTCGTTGGGATGAGCGGGGGCGTAGATAGCTCGGTAACTGCACATATATTAAAAGAACAAGGTTATGATGTAGTTGGAATTTTTATGAAAAATTGGGATGACACAGATGAAAATGGTGTATGTACAGCTACTGAAGACTATAATGATGTCATTGAAGTATGTAACCAATTAGATATACCTTATTATGCAGTTAACTTTGAACAAGAATATTGGGATAAAGTATTTACGTATTTCTTAGACGAATATAAAAAAGGTAGAACACCTAACCCAGATGTAATGTGTAATAAAGAAATTAAATTTAAAGCATTTTTAAATCATGCACTTAAACTTGGTGCGGACTATGTTGCTACAGGTCATTATGCACGTGTCAATCGTGATGGTGATAAAGTAGAAATGCTACGTGGCGTAGATAACAACAAAGACCAAACTTATTTCTTGAATCAACTTACAAAAGATCAATTGTCTAAAGTGATGTTCCCAATTGGTGAATTAGAAAAAAGTGAAGTAAGAAGAATTGCTGAAGAACAAAACTTAGCAACTGCTAAAAAGAAAGACTCTACTGGTATTTGTTTTATTGGTGAGAAAAACTTTAAAACATTCTTATCACAATACTTACCTGCTCAAAACGGTAAAATGCAAACATTAGACGGTGTTGACATGGGTGAACATAGTGGCTTAATGTATTATACAATTGGCCAAAGACATGGTCTTGGTATTGGTGGAGACGGAGACCCTTGGTTTGTAGTCGGTAAAAACTTAAAAGAAAACATTCTATATGTTGAACAAGGTTTCCACCACGAAGCATTATATAGTGACTATTTAATCGCTTCTGATATTTCATTTGTAAATGATCTTGATTTTTCACAACCAGTGAAATGTTCAGCGAAATTTAGATATAGACAAAAAGATACACAAGTAACTGTAGAAAAAATTTCTGACAATCAAATTAAAGTGATATTTGACGAACCAGTGCGTGCAATTACACCAGGACAAGCTGTCGTATTATATGACGGTGAAGTTTGTTTAGGTGGCGCAACAATCGATGAAGTTTATAAAACAGAAAAGCAATTAGATTATATGGTATAAAATATATAGACTGAGATAAATTTATGTCTCAGTCTATTTTTATCTTTGTTATAATAGCAAGTAATGATATTTAAAGGAGTCACAACATGCATAGTGAAGAACAAATTGTTAAATTAATTCAAAATAAAAAATTCGACGAAGCATTGTCCCATTTATTTGAAAATATAGAAGAAGATCCGAAAGAAGTAACCAATTATATCAATGCAGGGACAATATTAGCAGAAGCAAATGATATTGAAAGAGCTGAGAAATTCTTTCAAAAGGCCATTACTATAAACGAAAGTCATGGTGGTGCTTATTATAGTCTTGCAAATTTATACTACAACCAACAGCGTTTTGAAGAAGCAATTAAGTTATATCAACATGCGATAAAAAGAGGGCTTAATGATGCTGATACTAATTTTATGTTAGGAATGAGTTTCAATGAATTAGGTGCGCATACTGAAGCTTTGCCGTATTTAATGAGAGCTCATGAGCTAAATGAAGATGATGTAGAAATTGGATTCCAATACGGATTAACATTATGCCAATTAGAAATGTTTGATGAGGCCATTGTGCAACTTGAAAAAGTATTAGAAAAAGATTCAAAACATGTAGACGCATTATACAATTTAGGTTTGGCTAAATATATGAAAAATGAAAATGCTGAAGAAGCGCTTGTTTATTTTAGAAAAGCGGTCCACATTCAACCAGATCATTTATTAAGTGGTCATGCTATCAACATGTTTGAACAATTATTAGAAGAGGAGGACTAACATTGGAAAACTTATCTTTATTTGATCTTTCACATGTTAAAGGTGAAGTTATTAGAATTCTTTTTCAAAACAGTGATAACTATTATACCGTTATTAAAGTCGATGTGATGGATTCAAATGAAGATTTTGATCAAGAAGTCACAATTGTTGGTTACTTACCTCAAATAGTTGAAGGAGAAACGTACCTTTTCAAAGGTAAAGTGACAAACCATCCGAAATACGGTAAACAACTACAAGCCGAAACATTTGAAAAAGAATTACCACAAACAAAACAAGGTGTTATCCATTACTTATCGAGTGATTTATTTAAAGGTATTGGTAAGAAAACAGCAGAAACAATCGTGGACAAACTAGGTGAAGATGCACTTCAGAAAATTATAAATGACCCAGATGTCCTTAAAGAAATACCTAAACTCAACAAGCAAAAAAGAGATACGATTGCAGAATCAATACGTGAGAATCAAGCCATTGAACGTATTATGATTAAACTTAATGAACTTGGTTTCGGTCCGAAACTCGCGATGGCTATTTATCAATTTTATAAAGAAGAAACACTTAATATTATTAAACAATCTCCATATCGTTTGGTGATGGATATAAATGGTATAGGGTTTCAAAGAGCTGACCAAATAGCCGAACAAGTTGGAATTTCAAAAGATCATCATGATCGACTTGTAGCGGGTGTCAGTTACTTTTTAGACCAGCAATCATTACAGAATGGCCACACATTTTTACCTGTTGATATATTGGTTAACGGTGCATATGAATTGTTAAATCATAATCAACCTGAAGTTGTAAATAAAGATCAGATTAATGGTGTCATTATAGAAATGAGTGAGGAAAATAAACTTATTATCGAAAATGATAATTGTTTTTTACCTTCACTTTATTATTCAGAAGCGAAAAGTGTGCAAATCATTCATAGACTTTATCAACATCAAGATGAACTTAAAGAAATTGAGAAAAGTGATCTTCAATTACACATTGGTCAAATTGAAGATATGAATGATGTTTCATATGCAGATGGACAAAAATTAGCGTTAGAAACAGCCATTAATCATAAAATGATGCTTTTAACAGGTGGACCTGGAACAGGTAAGACAACAGTTATTCGAGGCATTTGTGAGTTGTATTCTGAAATACATGGTGTGAGTTTAAATTATGATGATTATCAAGAAGGAACAGACTTTCCAATTGTATTAGCAGCACCGACTGGTCGAGCAGCAAAACGTTTAAGTGAATCAACAGGACTAGAAGCGATGACGATTCATAGATTAATTGGTTGGAGTAAAGATACGCAACCGGATGATGTGTTAGATAATGATATTCATGCCCATTTAATCATTCTAGATGAAATGTCTATGGTAGATACATGGTTAATGTATCAATTTTTAAGAGCAGTCCCTGACTATGCCCAAATCATATTTGTAGGTGACGAAGATCAATTACCATCAGTTGGTCCAGGTCAGATTTTTAAAGATTTAATTGATTCTAAAGTGATACCGAGAGTGAACTTAACAGAAGTTTATAGACAACAAGAAGGATCATCCATCATAGATTTAGCGCATAAAATAAAAAATGGATTGCCTGTTTCTATCAATGAAAAACATCACGACCGCTCATTTATTCCGTGCAGTAGTAATCAAATTGCGACAGTCGTAGAAAAGGTTGTACAAGGTGCGGTTAATAAAGGGTATAATATGCAAGATATTCAAGTGCTAGCCCCAATATATCGTGGACCAGCTGGTATTAATAAATTGAATGAATTATTGCAAGATATATTAAATCCGAAAGATAAAGATACAAGATTTCTTCAATATGGAGATATTGAATATCGTGAAAATGATAAAGTACTTCAACTTATAAATCGTCCAGATGATAATGTATTTAATGGTGATATTGGTGTAGTAACAGGTGTTTATAAAGCAGAAGAAAATGCACTTGGTAAAGATGTTGTCATTGTGGATTATGAAGGGAATGACATAACATACACTAAACAAGATTTATCAGAAATTACACATGCTTATTGCTGTTCAATTCATAAATCACAAGGCTCGGAATTCCCAATAGTCATCATGCCTATCGTCAGACAATACTTTAGAATGTTACAAAAAAACATTCTATATACTGGACTAACACGTGCGAAAAAGTCACTTGTCGTGTGCGGTGAAGAGCAAGCCTTTAACCAAGGTATCCAAACACTAGGTCATGAGAGAATGACATCGTTTGATACGAAATTAAAAATGTATTTCGATACTGATGTTGAAACGGATACTGAGTCTGAAACAGAAACTATACAAACGAAACATATTATTTTAACTGAAGATAATATGTTTGAAATTGATCCGATGATTAATATGAATGATAAATCGCCATATGATTTTATGAAATAATTGACATCTAAAAATCGAGTGATTATAATCAAATAGAATACAAAAAAGAAACCGAGTAAATAATTGATTGTTTTAGAGACATGTTGGTTGGTGAGAAACATGACAATGATTATTGAACGCTACTTCTTTTATAAAAGTTTAATAAACTTAAAGTGATGACTTATAGTCATAACTAGGGTGGTACCGCGATACGTTCGTCCCTTTTTTAGGGGATGGGCGTTTTTTTATTTTAATTGAGGAGTGAAGACAATGAAAAAATTAAAAGCTAGTGAAATCAGACAAATGTATATTGACTTTTTTGTTGAAAAAGGACATATGGTTGAACCATCTGCACCTTTAGTGCCGATTGATGACGATACTTTATTATGGATAAACTCAGGTGTTGCGACATTAAAAAAATATTTTGATGGTCGAGAAATCCCTAAAAATCCTAAAATTGTAAATGCTCAAAAAGCAATTAGAACAAATGATATTGAAAATGTTGGTTTTACTGCAAGACACCATACATTCTTTGAAATGTTAGGAAACTTTTCAATTGGTGATTACTTTAAACGTGAAGCAATTGAATATGCTTGGGAATTTTTAACGAGTGATAAATGGATGGCAATGGATCCAGAAAAATTATATGTAACGATTCATCCTGAAGATACGGAAGCATATGATTTATGGCATGACTTGATTGGACTTGAAGAAAGTAGAATTATTAGAATCGAAGGTAACTTCTGGGATATCGGTGAAGGACCATCTGGACCTAACACTGAAATATTCTACGACAGAGGCGACACATATGGGAAAGAAGATCCAGCTGAAGAAATGTATCCAGGTGGAGAAAATGAACGTTATTTAGAAGTGTGGAATTTAGTATTTAGTGAATATAACCATAACGCTGACCATACTTATACACCACTTCCAAATCAAAATATTGATACAGGCATGGGTCTTGAGCGTATGACATCTATTTCTCAAGATGTGCCAACGAACTATGATACAGACTTATTTATTCCAATTATCGAACAAGTCGAAGCGGTTAGTGGATTAAAATACTTAGAGAATAAAGAACAAGATATCGCATTTAAAGTTATTTCAGACCATATTAGAACAATCAGTTTTGCGATTGGTGACGGTGCGTTACCTGCAAATGAAGGTAGAGGATACGTATTAAGAAGGTTACTTAGAAGAGCTGTTCGTTTTAGCCAAACACTTAATATTAACGAACCATTCTTATATAAATTAGTTGATATCGTAGCAGATATTATGGAACCTTATTACCCAAATGTAAAAGCACAAAGTGATTTCATTAAAAAAGTTGTAAAATCTGAAGAAGAACGTTTCCATGAAACACTTGAAGAAGGTTTAGCAATTTTAAACACAATGATGGCATCAGCTAAGCAGCAAGGTAATGTATTATCTGGATCAGATGCATTTAAATTATATGATACGTATGGTTTCCCAATCGAGCTAACTGAAGAAATCACTGCACAAGAAGGCGTTACAATTGACAATAAAGGTTTTGAACATGAAATGCATCAACAACGTGAAAGAGCGAGAGCTGCACGTCAAAAGACGCAATCAATGCAAGTTCAAAATGAAGTGCTTGGCAGCATCAATACACCAAGTAAATTCGTTGGATATGACGTAACAGAAGCACAAACAGAAATTACAGATATTATATTTAATGATGAATTAGTTGATGAAGTTGAAAGTGGAGAAAACATCCAATTTATTTTAAGAGAAACACCATTTTATGCAGTATCAGGTGGTCAAGTAGCGGATAAAGGTATAATTCGTCATGATCAATTTGAAATTGAAGTGACAGAAGTTATAAAAGCACCTAATGGTCAAAATTTACATGCTGGACATGTGACATTTGGACAAGTTCATATTGGTGAAACTGTAGAAGCTATTGTTAATAAAGATGATCGTAAATCAATTATCAAAAACCACTCAGCAACTCACTTATTACATGCAGCTTTAAAAGAAGTTTTAGGTACGCATGTTAATCAAGCCGGTTCATTAGTTGAAAGTGATAGATTACGATTTGACTTCTCACACTTTGGCCAAGTTACACAAGAAGAATTAGAAACAATCGAAAAAATTGTTAACGAAAAAATTTGGCAAAACATTCCTGTAGTAATCGAAGAAATGCCAATAGAACAAGCTAAAGAAAAAGGCGCTATGGCATTATTCGGAGAAAAATATGGTGATGTTGTAAGAGTTGTTGAAATGTCATCATACTCAATTGAGTTATGTGGTGGTATACACGTACGTAACACAAGTGAAATTGGTATCTTCAAAATTGTTTCAGAATCAGGTACAGGTGCAGGTGTTCGAAGAATCGAAGCTGTAACAGGTAGAAAAGCATATGAAACATTAAAAGAAACTGAAACAATCCTTAAAGATGTTATGCAACATGTCAAAATTAAGGACCAAGCAAGAACAATTGAAAAAATCGAACAAATTCAACAACATAATAAAGACTTAGAAAAAGAAGTTCAACAAAAGAACAAAACAATTACTGAATTAAAATCAGGTAATATTGAAGACAGTGTTGAAGAAATTAATGGCATTAAAGTACTTTCACAATTAGTTGAAGCCGAAAATCCAAAAGTATTAAGATCCATCATGGATGATTATAAATCTAAAATGCAAGATACAGTTCTATTATTAGCTAGTGTCAATGGAGATAAAGTTTCACTAGTTTCTTCAGTACCAAAAGATTTAACGGATAAAGTTAAAGCTGGAGACATTATTAGAGAAGCTGCTCAAATTACAAACGGTAAAGGTGGCGGTCGCCCTGATATGGCTCAAGGCGGCGGAACAGATCCATCTAAAGTAACAGAAGCATTACAGTTTGTTAAAGACTACATTAAAACGCTATAATTTTACGTGTAATTAGAATATGATATAATTAATATTAAGTTAATGGAGTTAGGGAGTGTAAATAAAGATGAATAATTTTGATAAAACTATGAAATTTAACTATGATGATTTTCCAAAAGAAAATGTCAAAACAGTACTACAAAATGTTTATCGAACTTTAGAAGAAAGAGGCTATAATCCAGTAAATCAAATAGTCGGTTATTTACTTTCTGGCGATCCAGCTTATATACCTAGACACAACGAAGCAAGAAATCAAATAAGACGTTTAGATAGAGATGATATTATGGAAGAGCTTGTATCACACTATTTAAAGCAAGAAAATGAATTCAATGCTTAAAAACAGGATAATAGGTTTAGACGTCGGTAGTAAAACAATAGGTGTAGCTGTAAGTGATGCGATGGGTTGGACAGCTCAAGGTATAGATACACTCCGCATTAACGAAGAAAACGAAGATTTTGGAATTGACCAACTTATAAAAATCATTGATGAATATGATGTTGATACTGTCATTATAGGATTGCCAAAAAATATGAACAATTCTATTGGTCCTCGCGGAGAGGCATCCATTCAATTCAAAGATTTACTTCAACAAGAAAGACCAGAATTAAAAATGGTAATGTGGGATGAAAGACTAAGTACAGTTGGTGCTGAACGCACATTATTAGAAGCAGATGTTTCTCGAAAGAAAAGAAAAAAAGTAATAGACAAAATGGCAGCTGTATTTATATTACAGGGTTACCTAGATTCTATTAAATAATTGATGAGGAGAATGAATAATGACTGAACATAATCACGAAGGACATTTAGAAATTAACAATGAGGAAGAATTATTAACATTAATAGACGAAAATAATAATGAAGTCTTATACCGTAAAGTATTAGAATTCTATCACCCAGAATTCAAAAAAGAATACATCATCTTAGCTGAAGAAGGTACAGCAGATGATGAAGAAATCGAATTAATACCAATGATCAATGAAGCTAATGACGACGGTGAAGGTGGTAAATTATTACCAGTTGAAACTGACGAAGAGTGGGATATGATTGAAGAAATCGTTAATACTGAAATGGACGATGTTTAAAATTTAATATGTAATAGTACACTTTACCCCTAATGTGATATAATCATTAGGGGTATTTATTTTACATAAGGAGTTACATATGGAAAAAAATAGTATATATAAAGATGCGAGATTATTATCTAAGTATATTAGTTTAACAATCATAAGCATCCTCTTTTTATTACTTATATTAATTACTTTAATAGGCTTAATTGTAGTAGGTATTAATGTGAAACCTGTTAACGCCGATAGCAATGAGCAAGTTATTGTCAATGTTAATCCAAACACAAATACTGAAATGTTAAGCCAAGAGTTATCCGATAAAAAAATAATTAGAAATGCTACTATTTTCAAATATTATTTAAAACTCAATAATATTTCTAGTTTTCAAGCTGGGGAATATAAGTTTTCTCCTTCAATGTCACCTAGAGATATTGCGAAAAGTTTAGAAACTGGCAAAGTGTATTTAAAAACAGCAGTACAATATGATATAAAAGAAGGTTCGAATATAGAATTAATTGCAGGTATTTTAGAAGAGAATACTTCTATTAGTCGCGAAAGCTTTTTGAAGAAAATGAGAGATCAAGATTTTGTGAAAAAATATCAAAAAAAATATCCCGATATGTTAACGGACGAAGTATTAAATAAAAACTTAAGATACCCATTAGAAGGGTATTTAGCACCAAGTACGTATCAGTTTTCAAAAAAAGATGTGACGATTGATGACGTTACAAATGAAATGTTGAATGAAACATACCATACAACTTATAAAATATATAAAGAAAACGGTGGCTTTAAATATACGACTAACTATGAAGAAAAAAAGATTACTTTCCATGAGTATTTAACATTATCATCTATTGTAGAATCAGAAATGAAAAACGTGACAGATAAATCGAGATATATTTCATTACTTTTAAACAGAATTGAAAACAATCCACAAATTGCTTTGAATTCAGATGCGACAGTAAGATATGCGAATAAAAAAGAGACAACTGAAGCATTATCAGATAAAGATTATAAAAATGATTCAAAATATAACACATATGCACATAAAGGATTACCTATAGGTCCAATATGTAATATATCTGATGAAACAGCTAGAACAACGGTTAACCCACCAGAAACAGATTATTTTTACTATACAACAACCAAAAAGGGTAAAATATTATTTGCAGAGAACTTAAAAGAACAAGAAAAGAATAGAGATAGTTAATATAACAAGAGTCTGGGACATAATGTAATGTTTCAGTCTCTTTTAGCATTTTGGCAGTAGCTGACTGAACCCGAAATGCGCTTGTAACAAGCTTTTTTCAACTCTAGTCATCCTTGCCGGGGCGGGACTACGAAATCTTTTTATACAAATTAGATTTCTGTCCCGCTCCCTTGTTTATATATATACTTACTTTTTATTCGAAAATATGGTAAAATATCTAATGTTTATGAAATCATATTGTAGATATGACTGATACATACTAACTAGTCAGGAGACTAGTTGGGTTTTTTATTATATTCGAGTGTAAGGAAGTAATGACATGGAAAAAGATATAGAATATATCGAACAATTGTTGTTTCAAAATTCATCAAATATAGATGAATTAAGGCATTATGCTGAACAATATAATGTTCCAATAATGGACAAAATCTCCACAGAGTTTGTTAAACAATTAATTAGAATTAAAGATGTGAAAAGTATTCTAGAGATTGGAACGGCAATTGGATATAGCGCGATGCATTTTGCTTCATGTGATCCGAGTATTAATGTGTGGACGATTGAAAGAAAAGAAGAAATGTATGAACAAGCTATTTCAAATATTAAAGACTTTGGTTATGAAAGCCAAATAAATGTTATCTTTTCCGATGCATTAGAAGCTTTTGAATTATTACCAACCGACCAGTCATTTGATATGATTTTTATTGATGCTGCTAAAGCACAATCACAAAAGTTTTTTGAACTTTATGAACCACTGCTTAAAGATGACGGCATCATTATTACAGACAATATTTTATACCATGGTTTTGTAAGTGATATAGAAATTGTCAGAAACAGAAACGTCAAACAAATGGTTAAAAAAGTTCAAAAATATAATGATTGGTTAATGAATCATGACAAATATAAAACGACATTGATAAATATTGGTGATGGAATGGCCATTTCTAAAAAGGAGAAATTGTAATGACAGAATTACTCGTGACACCTAAGTCCGTTGAACATATTGAACAATTAATCAAATTAGGTGCTGATGCATTTGTCATTGGTGAAGAAAAATTTGGATTAAGACTTGCTGGTGAATTTAAAGAGCCAGAACTTCGTGAAGCTATTAAGCTAATCCATGATCATGGTAAAAAAGCATACGTAGCGGTAAATGGTATTTTCCATAATGAACATATTGATGATTTGGAGTCTTATATAGATCTGTTACATGAGTTAAAAGCAGATAGAATCATTTTTGGCGATCCAGCAGTCGTTATGGCAATGAAAAATCGTGAGAATCCTATACCTTTAAATTGGAATGCTGAAACAATCGTGACAAATCATTTTCAATGTAATTATTGGGGTGATAGAGGTTCAGCTAGAGCGGTGTTGGCTCGTGAGTTAAGTATTGAAGAAGTACTAGAAATTAAAGAAAAAAGTAATGTCGAAATAGAAGTTCAAGTACACGGCATGACTTGTATGTTCCAGTCTAAAAGAAAGTTACTTGGTAATTACTTTATGTATCAAGATAAAGTCATGAAAATTGAAAACCGTAAAGAAAATAAAGACATGCTTTTATATGATGAAGAAAGAAGTAATAAATATCCAATTTATGAAGATTATAATGGTACCCACATTATGAGTCCGAATGATATTTGCTTAATCGAAGACTTAGAGGACTTACTAGAAGCACAAATTGATGCGTTTAAGATAGATGGCGTCCTTCAAACAGAAGAATATATTAATATCGCGACTGAGCAATATAGACAAGCGATTGACTTATATAACGAAGATCCAGAGTTATATGAAGATGAAAAATTTATGTTAGTAGAACCAATTGAAGAGGTTCAAAAAGATCATCGTCCAATGGATCAAGGATTTATGTTCAAACAAACAGTTTATTAAGTTATTTTAAAGGAATGATATATATGAAAGTTCTAGAACCTATTGGCGCAAGTCGTCAAACAAAGATAAAAAAACCAGAACTTCTAGCGCCTGCAGGAAATTTAGAAAAACTCAAAATTGCTGTTCATTATGGTGCGGATGCAGTGTTCCTTGGTGGACAAGAATATGGTTTAAGGTCAAATGCTGATAACTTTACGATGGAAGAAATAAAAGAAGGCGTCCAGTTTGCAGCAAAATATGGCGCAAAAATTTATGTCACAACAAATATTTTTGCACATGATGAAAATATACCTGGTTTAGAAGCATATTTAAAAAATCTAAATGAAACGGGTGCGCACGGTATTATAGTTGCCGACCCACTTATTATAGAAACGTGTAAACGTGTTGCACCTAATTTAGAAATTCATTTAAGTACACAGCAATCTTTATCAAATTACCGTGCAGTTCAATATTGGAAAGAAGAGGGACTTGAGAGAGTCGTTCTAGCTCGTGAAACGAGTGCTGAAGAAATGCGCGAAATGAAAGAAAAAGTTGATATTGAAATCGAAACGTTTATACACGGTGCAATGTGTATTGCATATTCTGGTAGATGTACATTAAGTAATCATATGACAGCAAGAGACTCAAATAGAGGTGGCTGTTGTCAAAGTTGTAGATGGGATTATGATTTAATTTCAGTAGAAGAAGATGGAGAATTAGAGCCATATTTCGATGGTAATGAGATCACGCCTTTTGCAATGAGTCCAAAAGACTTGAAATTAATTGAATCTATACCTAAAATGATGGACATCGGTATAGATTCTCTAAAAATTGAAGGTCGTATGAAATCTATTCATTATATTGCTACCGTTGTATCTGTTTATCGTAAAGTAATTGATCGCTATGCTGAGGATCCAGAAAACTTTAAAATTGATCCTAGGTGGTTGATTGAATTAGATAAATGTGCGAATAGAGATACTGCGCCTGCGTTCTTCGAAGGAGTACCACATTACGAAGAACAAATGTTTGGACATGAATCAAATAAAAAAACACCTTTTGATTTTTGTGGTTTAGTGTTAGACTATGACGAAGTATCACAAATAGCTACCATCCAACAAAGAAATTATTTCAAACCAGGGCAAGAAATTGAATTTTTTGGACCTGAAATTGAAAACTTCACTCAAGTAATTGATAAGATATATGATGAAAATGGTGAAGAGCTTGACGCAGCCAGACATCCACTTCAAGTCATTCAAATAAAAGTGGATCGTCAGATTTATCCAAATAACATGATGAGAAAGGGAATCGTTTGATGGGAAAGACTACAATTATAGGTATTGCAGGGGGTTCTGGTTCAGGTAAGACTTCTGTAACATCCGAAATTATGAAAAATTTAGATGGATATAGTGTTGCATTAATAGAACAAGATTACTATTATAAAGATCAATCACATATGTCTTTTGAAGATAGATTGAAGACTAACTATGATCATCCATTTGCTTTCGATAATGAAAGATTGAAACAAGATTTAACAAGAATTAAAGATGGACATGCAATTGAAGTTCCTACGTATGATTATTCAAATCACACGAGAAGCGATAAAACGATTAGATTCGAACCTAAAGATGTTATTATACTTGAAGGCATATTCGCGCTTGAAAATGAAGATTTACGTAATTTAATGGATGTTAAGATTTATGTTGATACTGATGCTGATTTAAGAATTTTACGTCGTTTAACGAGAGACATTAAAGAAAGAGGACGTACGATGGAATCAGTAATTGATCAATACTTATCAGTTGTAAGACCGATGCATATCCAGTTTATTGAACCAACCAAGAAATATGCGGATATCATCATCCCTGAAGGTGGTAGTAATAAGGTAGCTATTGATATTATGACTACGAAAATTCAATCGTTAGTTAAAAATATTTAAATAATTATAAAGTAAAGGAAGATGGAAGAATGGAAACACAAAAAGAATTTCCTATGACACAGGAAGGTTTTAACAAATTAGAAAAAGAACTTGAAGAATTAAAAACAGTTAAGCGACCAGAAGTCGTTGAAAAAATAAAAGTAGCACGTAGTTTCGGTGACTTATCTGAGAACTCTGAATATGATGCAGCTAAAGATGAGCAAGGTTTCATTGAACAAGAAATTCAAAAAATTGAAAACATGATTCGTCATGCTCAAATTATTGAAGATAATGGTTCAAAAAATGACGTTCAAATCGGTAGAACTGTAACATTTACTGAAATTCCAGGTAACGAAGAAGAAAGCTACAAAATTGTAGGTTCAGCAGAAGCAGATCCATTTGAAGGTAAAATTTCTAATGAGTCTCCAATTGCTAAAGCTTTAATTGGTAAAAAACTGAACGAAGAAGTGAATGTTCCATTACCAAATGGTAACGAAATGAAAGTTAAAATCGTAAAAATCGATTAATCGTATAATAATTTAATAGAAAAGCTGTAGAAACGTATGAAACAAACGTTTTTACAGCTTTTTTTTTATATATAAATCATGGTATTATGATAAAGTATAATTGATTTAATTATCTGATTATTAAAAGCGTTAACAAAGGGGTGGTAAAATTGGATATTAAGCAAGTGAGTGAGACGCATTTTATGATTTATGAACAAAATGAAATCAGTCCAGAAATAAGGAGTAAAATTTCGACGATTGCATTACATATCGAATCATTGCAGCATCCAGCTATTGTAAGTGTGACATCATCATATCAATCAATTATGGTCGCATTTGATGCGAAATATTATACATACGAAACAGTCCTTCATGAATTAGACTTACATCATTTAAATCTTAATCAAGAAAATGCATCACGTTCAAAGAAATTGATAACATTACCAGTTTTATATGGTGGTGAATTTGGACCAGACTTAAATATTGTTGCTGAGCATGCACAATTAACTGAAGAAGAAGTAATTCAAATACACACGGAAGAAAATTATTTAATTTATGCAATTGGATTTTTACCTGGCTTTCCATTTTTAGGAGGATTAAATAAGAAAATACATACACCTAGAAAAGAAACACCGAGAAGCAAAATCGTTCAAGGGTCTGTTGGAATTGCGAATAATCAAACAGGACTTTATCCGAAATCATCACCAGGCGGATGGCAAATTATTGGTCGCACGCCAATAGATGTTTTCAACTTAAATCGAGAGCCTATGATTTTATATGAAGCTGGAGACTATATTGCTTTTAAAGCTATTCATCAAGAAGAATTTACAAGAATCGAAGACGAAATTGCAAATGGCACATTTGATTATCGTCAGTTAGTAGGTGATTTGAAATGAAATGTATAAAACCAGGTTTGTTTACGACTGTTCAAGATATAGGTCGATCAAAATTTGAAAAAGATGGATTTTCAGAAGCGGGTGTTATGAATCAATATTTATACAGAATCGCGAATGCTTTAGTGGATAATGAAAATGCACCAGTATTAGAAGTGACATTAAATGGACCTACATTGAAATTTGAAGAACCGAACATCGTTGCATTTGTTGCGTATGATGCTGATATACAGATTGATAATCAAACAATACCAGTTAATACAGCAATTTATGTAGAAAAAGGGCAAGTGCTCAATATAAAGACTATTTCATCTGGGGCGAGAGGCTATTTAGCTTTTCATAAATCTTTAAATATTGAACCGATATTAGACAGTGTATCGACACATACTAGAAGTGGCATAGGTGGTAAGAATGGAAGAACATTAAACAGAAATGATGTATTGAAATTCAAAGATAAAACAATTAACCATGACATTATAGGTAATACGTTTAATATCAAGCAATTAGAAGATGCAAACATTATACCAATTATGGAAGGTCTACAATTTGATGAATTTACATCAGAAGCACATTCTCAACTTGTTAATCAATCATATACAATATCAGAAATGTCAGATCGTATGGGTTATCGATTAAATGGGGATGAACCACTTGTACATAAGCATAACGCAGATATTATTTCTGAACCGATTGCACCAGGTAGTGTACAAGTTCCTATTAATGGACAGCCTATTATATTGCTTAATGATCGTCAGACGATAGGTGGTTATACAAAGATTGCTACAGTTAGTTTTATAGGAAGAGAAAAGCTATCTCAATTAAAAGCAAATGATAGCATTACTTTTAAATGGATTTCATTTAAAGATGCCACACTTGAATATCAAACATATATTAAACAATTAGAAGCAGATATAGATGACATTAAACTGAAAAAATATAAAGATTTAAGCAATATTCGTACTAAATCTAAAAAAATAGCAAAACTTATAAAGGGGAATCAATCATGAATATTGAAAAGATAGAAGAACTTATTAAACTCATGAAACAAAATCAAGTAAATTATATGAAATATAAAGATGAAACTGTCGAAGTTGAGTTAGATTTAAAATCAACTTCAAATATCGTCACTACAACGCCAGTTAATAATGTTGAAGCAAGCACGCCAACTTCAAAACAAGAAGAACAGCTCAATACAATTGAAGCGGAAATTCTTGGAACATTTTATTTACAAGATGAAGAAACTTTGCAAAATCCACTTGTTAAAGTGGGAGATGAAGTGAAAAAAGGTCAAGTTGTCGGTTATATTGAATCAATGAAAGTGCTCAATGAAGTTATAAGTGAGTATGACGGTATCGTTAATGATATACAAATTAATCATGGGGATCCTGTTGAATACGGACAAACGATTATCACATTGAAATAAGGGGGATTTTTATGATTAAGCGTTTACTGATTGCAAACAGAGGCGAAATTGCGGTTAGAATTATTAGAACATGTAGAATGATGAATATTACAACAATCGCAATTTATTCCAAAGCAGATAAAGATAGTTTACACGTACAATTAGCTGATGAAGCCATTTGTATTGGGCCAAGTCAATCAAGTGACAGTTATTTAGATATTGAACGCATTTTAGAAGCCTGTAAGATGAGTAAGGCAGATGCTATACATCCTGGTTATGGATTTTTATCAGAATCTACGACATTTAGAAAAAGAGTAGATGAAGAAAATATTATCTTTATTGGACCTAGTTATAACACGATGGATTTAATGGGAGATAAAATAAAAGCAAGAGAAACAATGTACAACGCTAACGTACCGATTATTCCTGGCTCTATTGGAGAAGTAAAGTCAGTAAAAGAAGCAGAAGAAGTTGCTCAAAAAGTTGGGTATCCTTTTGTATTAAAAGCTGCTAGTGGTGGTGGTGGTAAAGGTATTCGAATCGTACAAGAACCTGACCAACTTGAACAATTCTTTAAAGAAGCTCAATCTGAAGGTGAAAAATACTTTGGAGATAAACGTGTGTATATTGAAACATTTATTGATGAAGCTAGACATGTGGAAGTTCAAATACTCGCTAGCAAACATGGTGAAGCGATTCATTTAGGTGAACGTGATTGTTCAATTCAAAGAAAGAACCAGAAGTTAATTGAAGAAGCACCTTGTGCAGCACTAGATCAAGAAACGCGAAATTCACTACATGCTGATGCTGTTAAAGCCGCTAAAGCTTGTAATTATGAAAGTGCTGGAACGATTGAATTTTTATTAACAGATGACGGATATTATTTCTTAGAAATGAATACACGTATTCAAGTTGAACACACAGTTACAGAATTATTAACAGGTGTCGATTTAATAAAGCAACAAATATTAGTAGCTAATGGTGAGAAGTTAACAATTAAACAAGAGGATATCCATTTTGATGGGCATGTGATTGAATGTCGTATTAATGCTGAAAATCCAGAAAAACAATTCCGCCCAGCAGCAGGTGTTGTTCAAGCATTACATTTACCTAATGGATTTAATACGAGAGTAGACAGTATGTTATATGATGGTTATCAAATTCCACCTTACTATGATTCATTAGTCGCTAAAATACTTGTTAAAGGTGAAGATAGACTTGAAGCAATTGAAAAAATGAAAGTTACGTTAGAAGAAACGGTCATTGATGGTTTTCCGACAACGTTAGACTTTTTATATCGCGTGTTGAGCTATGAACCATATATTAAAAATGATATAACTATTAAGTTTCTACATGAACATAAAATCGTTTAAGGAGATGGTATTATGGTACAAGTTGATTTGAATTGTGATTTAGGAGAAAGCTTTGGTAACTATAAACTTGGTAATGATGAAAGTATATTACCTTTAATCACTTCTGCAAATGTAGCATGTGGTTTTCATGCAGGAGATCAACACGTTATGAATGAAACAGTTAAATTGGCTGTTCAACATGATGTACATATTGGTGCTCATCCAGGATTTCAAGATTTAATTGGATTTGGTCGTAGAAACATAGATGTTACACCAGAGGAAGTTTATGATCTAGTCATTTATCAATTAGGTGCATTAGCTGGATTTTGTAAAATACATCAAACAAAAATTCACCATGTTAAACCACACGGCGCATTGTATCAAATGGGTGCTAAAGATCCAGAAATTGCCGATGCAATTGTTAAAGCAGTGAAAGATTTTGATAATCAATTATTATTTGTTGGTTTATCTAATAGTGAATTGATCGAATCATGTAAACGTCATAATTTAACATATAAGAGTGAAGTATTTGCTGATCGTGCATACGAAGATAATGGCCAACTAGTTTCTAGAAAAAAAGAAGGCGCGCTTATAAAAGATACAAACCAAGCTGTCGCACAAGTGATTAAAATGGTTAAAGAATCTAAAGTCATCACGATAAATGGAAATGAAATTCCGATTGAAGCAGATACAATCTGTGTACATGGAGACGGACAACATGCTTTAGATTTTGTTCAAGAAATTATTCGACAGTTTAAAGCTGAAGGCATAGAAATTAGTGCAATGAAATAGGAGGAAAGCGTATGAAGCAAAATAAAGGGTATGAGGAGTTAAATCAACCGTTTGAAATAACAAATAAGCATAGAAGAATTCTATGGGGTGCAGTATTCTTAATGGCTACTTCATCTATTGGACCAGCATTCTTAACTCAAACGGCAGTTTTTACTGAGCAATTTCTTGCAAGCTTTGCATTTGCAATTCTTGCATCTATACTGATTGATATTGGTGCACAAATTAATATTTGGCGTGTTATCACAGTTGTAGGTAAAGGTGGACAAGATATCGCGAATGATGTGTTTAAGGGGTTAGGTACATTTATCGCAATATTAATCGCTATTGGTGGACTAGCATTTAACATCGGTAACGTTGCAGGTGCTGGGCTAGGACTTAATGCGATATTCGGTTTGGATGTAAGAATTGGTGCAGGTATTACAGGCGTATTAGCGATTTTAATATTTGTTGTTAAAAACGCACAAAAAGTCGTAGATATTATTACACAAATATTAGGTGTACTTATGATTGCTATTGTTGCTTATGTAATGGTATTAACAAAACCACCAGTTGTCGAAGCGGCACAAAAAATGATTGTACCTGATGATATTAGTAAACTCATTGTTCCTATCATCACATTAGTAGGTGGAACTGTTGGTGGTTATATTACATTTGCAGGTGCTCATAGATTGTTAGAAGCAGGTATAACTGGAAAAGGCTATATACCATTTGTAAATAGAGCTGCTATTTCAGGTATATTAACAACGGGTATTATGAGAACATTTTTATTCTTAGCAGTACTTGGTGTTGTTGTTACAGGGTTCACTTTAAACCCAGACAATCCACCAGCTTCTGTATTTGAACATGTATTAGGACCTATCGGTAAACAAGTATTTGGTGTTGTATTATTTGCAGCAGCATTATCATCAGTAATTGGCTGTGCATACACAAGTACAACATTCATTCAATCATTACACCCATCTATTAAAAATCATAGAAACTTAGTCATTATTATTTTCATAGTCGTTTCATCTATTGTATTCTTAACAATTGGTAAGCCAGTTAAATTATTGATTATTGCTGGTGCATTGAACGGTTTGATTTTACCAGTAACTTTAGGAACAATTTTAATTGCTTCTAAGAAGAAAAGTATCGTTGGTGACTATAAACATCCAACATGGATGATTGTACTCGGTATAGTTGCTGTTCTTACAACATTAATAGCAGGGGTATTATCATTACAAGGCTTACAAAGTTTGTGGAATAGTTAAAAACTTATTTCAAAGTATACTAATTATGTTAATATAAATATTGAATGAATATGATGGAGTGATAAAGCATGATTGGTATTATTGGAGCAATGGAAGAAGAAGTAGAAATATTAAAGTCATCTATTGAAAATAGAGAAACAATCCAAATTGCACATGTTATTTTTTATAAAGGTAATATAGAAGATAAACAAGTTGTATTAGCACAAAGTGGTATTGGTAAAGTAAATGCTGCAATTACAGCAACATTACTTATCAATGAATTTAAACCAGATTTAATCATTAATACAGGTTCAGCAGGTTCTGTTGATAGCGAATTAAATATTGGTGATATCATTATTAGTAATAAAGTTTATTATCATGATGTTAATGCAACGGCATTTGGCTATAAATTGGGACAAGTACCAAGTATGCCAGAATTTTATGAAACTGATAAGGAATTAATTGACTTAGCTAAATCATCAATAGAACAGCTTGATTTAAATGGTATTGTTGGTGAAGTTGCTACAGGTGATAGTTTCATTGGCTCAATTGATCAGCGCAAAGTGATTAAATCTAACTTTCCTACTGCGAGTGTCGTAGAGATGGAAGCTGGTGCAATTGCTCAAACTTGTTACCAATATAATGTGCCTATTATTGTTACAAGAGCTGTTTCAGATTTAGCAGATAAAGAATCTGATGTTACTTTTGAAGAATTTTTAAAAGTAGCTTGCGTCAATTCTAGTAAAATTGTAAAATTATTATTAAATAGAGTGGCATAAGGAGGCAGTTTCATGTTAATATTAATGGCTATCGCTGTCATTGCTACAGCACTTGTTGGTTATGTGATTTATGCGAATACAGAAGTTGAAAAATCTTCTGACCGTGAAATTACAGAATAATATTTAGTGTTGCGAATCGTAAGTGATTTGCAACACTTTTATTTTGTATTCAACTAAAAGGAATGTAAATATAATTTATGTTAAAATAAAAGATAATATTGAGGTGTAATAATGGGATTATTTACAAAATATTTTTTACCAAATGAATATGTTCAATCAGTTTTTAATATAGAACCTGAACATTTAAAATCTAAAAATATAAAAGCAATTATCACGGACTTAGATAATACATTAGTTGGTTGGGATGTTAAAGATCCAACTGATGAAGTGAGAAATTGGTTTGAAAATATGAAAGATAATGGTATAACAGTTACGATTGTTTCTAATAATAATCAAGAACGTGTTGCGTCATTTTCATCAACATTAAATATTGATTATATTTTTAAAGCACGTAAACCACGTGGTAAAGCTTTTAGACAAGCAGCCAAATTAATGAACGTCAATAAGTCTGAAGTAGTTGTTATTGGTGATCAAATGTTAACAGATGTGTTTGGTGGAAATAGAAACGGATTATATACGATTATGGTCGTTCCTGTGAAAAAGACAGATGGTTTTGTGACGAAATTCAATCGATTAATAGAAAGAAGATTTTTAAATTACTTTAAGAGAAAAGGTTTAATAAACTGGGAGGAATAAATTTGACAGAGTTTGCTAAATGTATTGGTTGTGGTGCAACACTTCAATCTGAAAATCCGAATGAAGCTGGATACGTTCCACAATCAAGCTTGAATAAAGAAGATGTCATTTGTAAAAGATGTTTTAGACTTAAAAATTATAATGAAGTTCAAGATGTTGATTTAACAAGTGAAGATTTTCTAAATATGTTGAAATCTCTTCACAATGAAGATGGTCTAATCGTCAATGTTGTGGATGTATTTGATCTAGAAGGATCAATGATACATCGCTTAAAAGATATAGTAGGTAAGAAAAAAGTCGTACTTGTTGCGAATAAAATGGATATCTTACCTAAAGCCATTAATAAAAGAAGAGTCGAAATTTGGTTAAGAAATCGTGCGAAAGATTTTGGACTTAATCCTGACGAAGTTGTACTGATTTCTGCATATAAAAATCAAGGAATTGATGATTTACTATCAACTATCGAGAAAGTTAGAGAAGGTAAAGATGTTTATGTAGTAGGTACAACAAACGTTGGTAAATCTACATTAATCAATAGATTGATTGAAAAGAGTGTCGGTGAAAAAGAAGTTATTACAACGAGTCATTTCCCTGGTACAACATTAGATATGATTGATATTCCATTAGATGATGATTCATATATGTTTGATACACCTGGTATTATTCAAAGTCATCAAATGACGCACTACGTAACAGATAAAGAATTGAAAGTTGTAATGCCTAAAAAAGAAATTAAGCCTAAAGTTTATCAATTAAACGAAGAACAAAGCTTATTCTTAGGTGGCTTAGTTAGAGTAGATTATGTAAGTGGCGGTAGACGTTCTTTAACATGTTTTGTATCAAACGACTTAAACATTCATAGAACAAAGTTATCAAACGCTGAAGATTTATGGAAACGTCAAATTGGTGAACTTCTTAAACCACCATATGATCCAACGAACTTTAACTTCGATAACTTAAAAACAACTGAGATTACAACTGAATCTGAAAGAAAAGATGTTATGATTTCAGGATTAGGATTTGTAACTGTAGATGCAGGGGCAGAAATACATGTTACTGCACCAAAAGAAGTCGAAGTTACATTAAGAACATCTATTTTATAAGAGGTGAATTAAATGAAGTTTGGAGTTATCGGACATCCTATTAGCCATTCACTTTCACCGATTATGCACGCAGCAAATTTTGAAGCATTAGGCAGGGAAGATGAATATGGTGCTTTAGATATTCCACCAGAACAATTTAAACATATTAAAGAAATCATAAATGAAAAAGCATTAGACGGCTTTAATATTACAATACCGCATAAAGAATCCATCTTGCCTTATTTAGATGAAGTATCTTCAAATGCTAAGCATATTGGTGCTGTTAACACCGTTCTAATACAAGATAATAAATGGATTGGTTATAATACGGATGGTATTGGTTTTGTTAAAGGTTTAATTGAACATTACGGTAGCATTCAAGATCGAAAAATTTTAGTTTTAGGTGCTGGTGGTGCGAGTAAAGGTATTGTTTCGGAAATGCAGAAGTTTACGAATCATAAAATAACAGTGGCAAATAGAACGATGTCTAGATTTGATAATTGGCAAATTGATATAAATGCAATAAGTCTAACAGATGTTCAATTTGTTCTTCACACATTTGATATTATTATTAATACGACACCGGTAGGCATGAATACACAGCATAGTGAATTCATTATTCCTGTGGAGAAGATATGTAAAAATAGTTTAGTTTGTGATATCATCTATATTCCTGAAAAGACACCGCTACTGCAAGCATGTGAACAAGCAGGTATTGCAATTTATAACGGATTGGATATGTTCGTTTATCAAGGCGCAGAAAGTTTTAAAATATGGACTGGGCAAGAAGCTCGTATAGAATCAATGAGAAATAAAGTACAAGAGGAACTTAAAAGGAGATCATTATGTTAACAGGTAAACAAAAGAGATATTTAAGAAAAGAAGCGCATCATTTAGATCCAATTTTCCAAATTGGTAAAGGCGGATTAAATGACAATATGATAGACCAAGTGCAAGACGTACTTGAAAAAAGAGAATTGATCAAAATTCATATCTTACAAAATAATATGGACGATCATAAAGAAGTAGCTGAATCAATAGCTGAACAAGCAGGTGCTGAACTCGTACAACTTATCGGTAATATTATTGTCTTATATAAAGAATCTAAAGAAAATAAAAGATTAGAACTACCATAATATTATGAAAAAGCTCATGATTTATGGAGGTCAATTTAACCCAATTCATATTGGACATATGTTAGTTGCGAGTGAAGCATATCAATTTGTTCAACCTGATAAATTTATTTTCTTACCAAGTTATCAATCACCACTTAAAGAACATAACGAATCTTATTTAATAGAATCAGAACGTGTGAAAATGTTAGAATTAGCTATTGAAGATTTGCAATTCGGTGAAGTTGATGAGAGAGAACTTAATAGAAAAGGTACGAGCTACACATTTGATACGATTAAAGAATTTAAACAAGAATTTCCTGATTATCAAATATATTTTGTAATCGGTTCAGATCAATACGAGAATTTGCATAAATGGAGAAACATTGCAGAATTAAAAGAATTGTTAACATTTGTCGTTGTTAATAGAGAAGTTGATAAACAAGATGTAAAAGAAGGAATGTTAGCATTGCACATTCCAAGAATTGATGTAAGCTCAACAGACATTCGCAATAGATGTAAAAATCGTCAATCTATAAAGATGCTCGTTACGCCACGAATTGAAAGATATATCAAAAGGGGACGATTGTATGAAAATTAAAAAAGCAGTCAAATTGGTTGAAGAAACGTTACCATCAAAAAGATATAATCACTCTATGAGAGTAGCCGAAACTGGTAAGAAAATGGCAGAAATCTTTGATGGTGATATTAAAAAAGTTGAATTAGCAGGAATCCTGCATGATTTATGTAAATATGAAGAACTTTCAGCGTTATATCAAAGTGTAACGCAATATGAACTAGGGCAAGATTTATTAAGTTATGGCTCAGAAATATTACACGGACCAGTTGCTGCTGCAAGACTTAAAGATCAATATGATATAAATGATGAAGAAATTTATTACGCTATTTATAGTCATACGACTGGTAGAGCACAAATGAATAAGACTGAAAAAATAATTTTTATAGCTGATTATATTGAACCTAATAGAACAACTCCAGGTGTAGATGAAATTAGAGATATTGTCTTTAAAGAACGCAACTTGGATAAAGCAGTTTACGAAATATCAAAACGTACAGTGTTACACTTAATTAATAAGGATAAAACAGTACATTTAAAAACTATAGAATGCTTAAATTATTATAATATGCATTCAGAACAATAAAGGAATGGTTAAATGAATTCAAATGATTTAATGAAACAAACGTTACTAGCATGTGATGATAAACGTGCTGAAGATATTATTGCAATTGATATGAAAGGTATTAGCGATATAGCTGATTATTTTGTTGTATGTCATGGTAATAGTGACAAACAAGTTCAAGCTATAGCAAGAAATGTTAAAGATGAAGCTGAAATAAATGAAGTATTAGTGAAAAGACTAGAAGGCTTTAATGAAGCTAGATGGGTATTAATTGATTTAGGTGACGTTGTTGTACACGTATTCCATAGAGAAGAACGTGATTACTACGACTTAGAAAGATTATATAAAGACGCACCAATTATTACACTAAATGAGGTAGCACAATAATGGCATACAATCGTATGAGTCATTATTATGACCTTCTAACTGAAGATCAACCATATGATAAATGGAAACAGATTGTTGGTCATTATGTTACAGGTAATGATAACGATATTTTGGATATTGGTTGTGGTACAGGACGCTTAACAGAGCAATTACTAGAATATGGTCGCGTAAGTGGTCTTGATTTAAGTGAAGAGATGTTAGAAGTAGCTGAAAGTCGTAATCCTAATATTAATTGGTATTGCCAAGATATGAGAGATTTGGACTTACCTCAAAGTTACAATGTAATTACCATCTTTTGTGACAGCTTGAACTATATAACAGACCCTGAAGAAGTTCTTCAAGTATTTAACTATGTTAATCAATTTTTAAATGATGGTGGATTACTTATATTTGATGTGCACTCACTATATAAGATGAATCACCAATTTAATAACCGTAACTATATTGATGAAACAGAACAATTAACTTTAGCGTGGCAAGCAATTGCTGGTGAAGAACCTAACAGTGTATATCATCAAATGTCATTTTTCATCGAAAGAGAAGATGGACTTTATGAACGATTCGATGAAGAACATTATCAAGTCACATATGAAATCGACCTTTATAAACAACTTTTAGATTTTGCTGGATTTAAAGTTGAAAGTGTATTTACTGATTTCAATATTGATCAATTTAATGAAAATGGCGATAGACATTTTATAGTTGCACGAAAGTAATTTAGAACACTTCCTACGTTTAATTATGTAGGAGGTGTTTTTTTGAAATATATTCATAAAAGTAAGGATTGGTTAATAGAAAATTACCAACTTGCTATCATCATGATTGTTGTATTATTTTTCATTTATAATAGCCTTTTCACTGGTAATGATGATCATGAAGCTATCATTCATCAACAAGATACATCAAATGAAGTTAAACTAAGGTCTTCAGAAGAGAAGGATGTTGATAAGATAGATGAATCTAAATCTACTAAAGATGTTAATAGAAACGTAGTAGTAGATGTGAAAGGAGCTGTTAATTTTCCAAATACATATACAATGTCTTCAAAGGAACGCGTGCATGATGTATTAAAGAAAGCTCAAACAAAGCATAATGCAGATTTGTCTAAAATCAATTTATCAGAAAGACTTAAAGATCAAATGTATATATATGTTCCAATAAACGGCGAACATGTGCCTAGTGTTAATACAAACCAATCTACAAATGATAAAGTAGAAGTCAATATTAATACAGGAGATAAATCGGAAATTGAAAAGTTACCCGGTATCGGTCCGAGTAAAGCAGATGCCATTCTTCAATATAGAGAAACCAATGGAGAATTTAAAACTGTGGATGATTTAAAAAAGGTAAAAGGATTCGGAGATAAAACAGTTGAAAGTTTAAAAGATTTTATCGTTTTAAATTGAATTGCATTTATACTTGTTAAATTTTACAATAAGAATATATGAAAGGTAGGTCGATGTGTAATGGATAGAATTGAATGGAAAGAATACTTTATGGCTCAAAGTCATCTATTATCATTAAGGTCAACATGTGAAAGATTATCTGTCGGTGCAACAATCGTTAAAGATAATAGAGTGATTGCTGGTGGATATAATGGGTCTGTTTCAGGAGAAGAACATTGTATAGATAATGGATGTCTTGTAGTGGACGGTCATTGTATTAGAACCATTCATGCTGAAATGAATGCGATCATACAATGTGCTAAGTTAGGAGTTTCTTCTGAAGGTGCAACTATTTATGTTACACATTTCCCTTGTCTAAACTGTACGAAATCAATTATACAAGCTGGTATTAAACAAATTTATTATGCAGACGATTATCATAATCATACATATGCAATACAACTGTTAGAACAGTCTGGTGTACACTACGAAAAAATTAATTTCCATCCAGAAGACATTATTAAATATTTGAAGTAAGGACTAATATTTAAGATGTGGTTTTATTTTGCACTTTATTTATTGTCCGGTTTAATTTTCTTTGTACATCCTTATGTAAGTATATTCATGCTCATTATCTTAGTTATAAGTTGCTATATTAAATGGCAATCATTAAAAATTTTGGTGATGAGCTTTATATTTTTTATTATAGGTTGCTTAATTTATCCGAATGATCCATTGCAATATTACGAATCATTTAATGTTTCAAAAAATCATAAAAATTATACTGAAATGATTCAGTTTGGAGATAAGTTAACGCTTGATGGAGACAGCTTTCAAGCTGAAGGGCAAATCCATAATCATACATATAAAGCTTTTTATACGATTAAAAGTGAAAAAGAAAAGCTTAAATTTTTGAAGGAAATGCCTTATTTGAAAAATTGCCGTATTACTTACTCTGTTAATTCAACTTTGCCTAATACTAACGCATTAAAATTTCAATACTTTGAGTTTTTGCAAAATCATGATATTAAAGGTGTTATTAAGATAGAAAACTTATTTTTAAATACTTGTTCGAATCGACCATTAAATATGATTGAACGTATTCAACTATATCGAACGAATTTAATTCATGAGATGAAACAACTTGATATAGATGGTGTTGATGATATTATTGCGCTCACGTTAGGTGATACAAGTTATTTAAGTGAAGAAAGAATAGATCAACTTAAAAAATTAGGTATATATCATTTATATGCTGTAAGTGGATCACATGTCGCATTGTTAAATATATTTTTATTTAAATTATTACTTAGAATGAACATCAAATATCATCATGCCGAGAATATGATATTTATAATGTTACCAATATATGCTGTTTTAACTGGTTTAAGTCCGAGTGTTCTTAGAGCAGTAGGGGTAGTAATGGTTTATATGATTTTGAATAAAGTCATAAAAATAGACGCTTTACAAATACTATCTATCACTTTCATTGTTTATACAATTTATAATCCTCACATTATTTTCGATATTGGTTTCCAATTATCTTATATCGTCTCTACGTTTATCATTTTATGTGTACCACTTATAAAGTCTTTCAATACAATCCACAAAATCATTACGATTAATGTCGTATCTCAATTATCTTCCTTTGTCATATTACTGATTCACTTTAATGCTTTTCAATGGCTAGGTTTTATCACAAACTTTCTTTTTATTCCACTTTTTGAATTAATTATTTTTCCACTTGTGATGTTATTCATGTTGATGTTTGCCACTTTTGCTAATGTTCCTAATTTATTTACAATGTTAATAGAAATTTGTATGAATCAAACTTTTAAATTAATAGATGTTATGAGTCGTATTCCCATAAATGAGTTAATCGTAAGAAATTTATCGGAATGGATATATTTTATCATTCTCGTTATTGTAGTCTTAGTGTTAATGTTATTTATTAAAAGGAAATATATAAAATCTTTACTACTTTTCACAATGTTAGTCATTGCAATCACATATCATTTTAACCACAACGAGGTTGTTTTAAAATTTCTTGATATTGGTCAAGGAGATGCTATGATTGCTTATCATCATGATGTAAATCAAATTGTGATGATTGATACTGGTGGTAAAGATAAATTGAAGAAGAAACCGTGGCAAACTAGAAGTAAAATATCGAATTATACAGATTCAATTATCGAGCCGGAACTTAAAGAAAATGGTTATCAAAAAATTGATTATTTAATCATCACGCATCCACATGCAGATCATATGGGAGAATTAGCTACTTTAAGTAAAAAAGTATCGATTAAATATTTAATTATCAACAAGAAGACTTGGGATAGCCGTGAATTAAAACATTTGCTAGAAGAGCTTAAACAAACGAACACACAAATTATAGATAGTTCAAATTTGAATGAATTAAAGATTGGAGAATCGACATATAAGTTTTTTAACCAAAATAGTCTGAATTATGAAGATAAGAATGATACATCAATCGTTACTGAGATCACAACGTTTGGCAGAACAATATTAACAACAGGTGATGCAACAGAAAAAGTAGAGCATAGTATTTTGAGTCAACTTAAAGGGAATTATAATATTTTAAAAGTAGCACACCATGGTAGTTTAACAAGTACAAGTGATAGCTTTTTATTAAAAGCAAAGCCTCATATTTGTGTCATAAGTTCTGGTCGACATAATAGGCACGGGCTACCAAAAGAAGCCATTGTAAATAAACTTAAACAAAGCGATTGTAAAGTGTTCAATACACAAGATTACGGAATGGTACAATTTGAAATCAATAAAGATAATATGATTATGACAAATGGACTACAAGAACATAATAAAAAAGCTTACAATCGACAGTAGTCGTTTGTAAGCTTTATATAAATGGATTTGATATATTAGTTTGGTAGTAGACTGAATACTTGTGCAATAATATAAATTGCTGCTAAGAATACGAAACCAATTATAAATCCAAATCCAGAGTCTTTAACATCATTGTCACGCCCTTGAGTATTTTCACCTTCAAATCTGTTCATATGACTCCCTCCTATACTTACTTTCATTATATGATATTAAACTTAAAAATGCTATACTTAATTAGAACTTTATAAGAGAGGGAGACTTATTTTGGAAGACAATATTGTATTGAATTATGGTGCAGTAAATGCACTTATTGAGAAAAAATCTGACGAAATTATAAATCAATATTTAGATGGAGAAAGAGACGATTTTAACTATGTTAAATTTGATTTATATGAAACACCTATTTCAAGTGCGATAGAAGAATCATTAACTTTACCATTCCTCTCAGACAAAAAAGTCGTACATATTAAGAATGCTTACCTTTTTACAGGAGAAAAAGTTAGTACTCAAATCAATCAAAATACCGATCAATTAATTCAATTTATTGAACAGTATGATGGTGAAACGTTAGTCGTATTTGATGTGTTTAATGAGAAATTAGATGAAAGAAAGAAACTCGTTAAAACAGTTAAGAAGAATGCAAGACTTAATAAAATTGACCAAATGACCGAACAAGAAATTAAACAGTGGATTAAATCTTATTTGCATGAACAATATAAAGATATTAAAGAGGATGCTTTAATAGCATTTTTAGAACTAACAGGTATTCAATTTAACATTATTAAAGCAGAATTAGATAAATTGGTGTTATTTATTGGCGATGAAGCGGTTATTAATAAACAAGACGTTAAAGAAATTGTAAGTCGTTCTCTAGAACAGAATGTATTTTTGTTAACGGAATATATTCAAAAAGGTCAAAAAGAAAAATCTATTAATTTACTGAAAGACTTAATCAATATGAAAGAAGAGCCGATTAAGCTTTTAGCGTTAATCACAAGTAATTATCGCTTGTATTATCAATGTAAAATTCTTGCTGGTAAACATTATAGCGAACAACAAATTGCTAAAACGATTGGTGTACACCCATATAGGGTTAAACTGGCACTTCGTATTACGAGAAAGCTATCACTTGATCGATTATTAGCAACTATCGATATTTGTGCTGATACAGATTACCAATTGAAATCTTCATATATGGATAAAGTGCTCATACTAGAACTTTTCATTTTAAAAATATAAGATGTAATGGCCAGTCTTTCACTCCATAAAAAAAGGGCGTGACACAGAATGTTCTGTGTCACGCTCTCACATAATTAGTTAGCTTTTGACATTAAGCTTGATTTAATTCTATCAGCTTTATTTGAATGAATTAGATTGTTTTTAGAAGCTTTATCAACTTTTTTAACAGCTAATGAAACTAATTCAGCTTTGTTTTCAGCATTGTTTTCGATTGCAGTTTTAGCAGCTTTAACAGCTGAACGCATATCATTTTTTTGTGAAATGTTAGCAGCGTCTTTCTTTTCTGTAACAGCAACGCGTTTAATAGCAGATTTAATGTTTGGCATGAGAGTCACCTCCTAAATATGTTGTCCGTGATCAAAGAATTTTTGATTGCAACAAAAAATATTTTATCAAATGTAGGGCATAAGTGCAATGATTATTTACACATTCCTTATAAAGCATAACACTTTATTGATAGTTTGATAATACGTTTGCATTTATTTCATAAAGACGGTATCATATCAAAGATGCGACTTACATTTAATACATGTAAAATTAACGAGAAAGTTGGAGTTCAAATGGACAGAACTAAACGCCTAGAGCGCCAAAATAAAATTAGAAACTTTTCTATCATTGCTCATATTGACCATGGTAAATCTACGTTAGCTGATAGAATTTTGGAAAATACTAAAAGTGTAGAATCACGTGATATGAAAGAACAATTATTAGATTCTATGGATCTTGAAAGAGAACGTGGTATAACAATCAAACTTAATGCTGTTAGATTAAATTATACTGCTAAAGATGGGGAAACATATATCTTACATTTAATTGATACACCGGGGCATGTCGATTTTACATATGAAGTTTCAAGATCACTAGCAGCATGTGAAGGTGCTATTTTAGTTGTAGATGCTGCACAAGGTATCGAAGCACAAACGTTAGCGAATGTTTATTTAGCATTAGACAATGACTTAGAATTAATACCTGTTGTCAATAAAATTGATTTACCTGCAGCTGAACCTGAGCGTGTTAAACAAGAAATTGAAGACGTTATTGGATTAGATGCAAGTGATGCAGTACTCGCAAGTGCTAAATCTAATATTGGAATAGAAGATATATTAGAGAAAGTTGTAGAAATGGTACCACCTCCAGAAGGTGATCCAGATAACCCACTACAAGCGCTTATTTTTGATTCTTCTTTTGATGCTTATAGAGGTGTAATTTCTTCTATACGTGTTGTTGAAGGTTCAGTTAAAGCTGGAGACAAAATTCAAATGATGTCTACAGGTAAGACATTTGAAGTTACTGAAGTTGGTATTAATACACCGAAACAACTTCCAGTTGATACGTTATCTGTCGGAGATGTAGGATACATTGTAGCTTCAATTAAAAATGTTGGAGATTCCAATGTCGGTGATACAATCACTTTAGCTGACAGACCTGCTGAGAAACCTTTAAAAGGGTATAAAAAGATGAATCCAATGGTATTCTGTGGATTATATCCAATTGATAATAGTAAATATAACGATTTGAGAGAAGCGCTTGAAAAGCTTCAACTTAATGATGCATCTTTAGAATTTGAAGCTGAAACTTCTCAAGCATTAGGCTTTGGTTTCAGAACAGGCTTCTTAGGTTTACTACACATGGAAATTATTCAAGAAAGAATTGAAAGAGAATTTAATATTGAACTTATTGCGACTGCACCATCAGTTATTTATGAATGTGAATTAACAGATGGCGAAAAATTACAAATTGATAACCCGTCACAATTTCCAGACCCACAAAAAATCAACAGAATTTATGAACCATATGTTAAAGCAACAATGATGGTTCCGAATGATTATGTTGGTGCTGTAATGGAACTCTGTCAGAAAAAACGTGGTAACTTTAAGACGATGGATTATTTAGATGATATTCGTGTAAATATTATTTATGAAATTCCATTATCTGAAGTCGTATTTGATTTCTTTGATCAGTTGAAATCGAATACGAAAGGTTATGCATCATTTGATTATGAATTAATCGGGTATCAAGAAAGTAAACTTGTAAAAATGGATATTTTATTAAATGGAGATAAAGTGGATGCATTAAGCTTTATCGTCCATAAAGAGTTTGCATACGATAGAGGTAAAGCAATAGTAGATAAATTAAAAACATTAATCCCTAGACAACAATTTGAAGTACCAGTTCAAGCAGCAATTGGTAATAAAATAGTAGCTCGAACAAACATTAAATCTATGGGTAAAAATGTTTTAGCAAAATGTTACGGTGGGGATATTAGCCGTAAACGTAAGTTACTTGAAAAACAAAAAGCAGGTAAAGCTAAGATGAAATCAGTAGGTAATGTGGAAATTCCACAAGATGCATTCTTAGCCGTGCTTAAAATGGATGAAGAATAATTTTGAAACAGCTGCATAATATGTAGCTGTTTCTATTTTTAAAGGAGCGTTTATATGGCAAAAAGTGTATATATTCATATACCTTTCTGTGTGAGAATTTGTACTTATTGTGATTTTAATAAGTTCTATATTGCTAATCAGCCGGTAGATGAGTACTTAGATTGTTTGATAAAAGAGATGTCAACGAGAAAAGATAAAGAAGTTGAGACAGTATTTGTAGGTGGAGGTACACCTACAGCATTATCTGAAGCACAACTTGAAAGATTACTTCAAGCTATTAACAATTTATTTGTGATTACAAAAGAATATACTTTTGAAGCTAATCCAGATGAATTAACAGAAGCAAAAATAAAATTACTCAAACAATATGGTGTGAATAGATTATCATTAGGTGTTCAAACATTTGATGATGAATTGTTAAAAGTATTAGGAAGAACTCATCATAGTGACGATATTGAAAAAGCAGTTACTTTATCTAGAAAACATAAAATCCCTTCTGTAAGTTTAGATCTTATGTTTCACTTACCTGGTCAAACAATAGAACAATTTGATGATTCACTCAATAAAGCACTATCACTTGATGTAGATCATATTTCAAGTTATGCACTTATACTTGAACCAAAGACGCAATTCTACAATTTATATAGAAAAGGGCGTTTAAAATTACCTAATGAAGATTTAGGTGAAGAAATGTATCAACATTTGAAAAAGAAATTAGCAGGCTCTACCCTTAATCAATATGAAATCTCTAACTTCTCGAAAGAAGGACATGAATCTCTTCATAATAAAGTATATTGGAAAAATGAAGAATATTATGGTTTCGGTGCAGGTGCACATGGCTATATTAATGGTGTGCGCTATGGAAATATTAATCCGGTTAATCAATATATTAAGAAGTTAATGAATGGTAAAATGCCAGTATTACAAAGTACAGAAGTTTCATTGAAAGAACAAATGGAAGAAGAAATGTTTCTTGGATTAAGAATGACAAAAGGTGTGTCCAAAACTAAATTCCAGAATAAATTTGACCAATCAATAGAAGATGTATTTGGTCAACATGTGAAAGAACTCATCGAACAAGAGTTACTATTGGATGAGAAAGACTATTTACGCCTAAGTAATCGCGGACAAATAATCGGAAATGAAGTGTTTGAGAAGTTTTTATTAAGCTAAAAATATGTATTTAAAAAAGATATAAAAATTGAATGCTTTAACGTTGACTTTCTTTGACCAATTTGATAAATTATAATTAGCACTTAGGAAGATAGAGTGCTAATCGAGGTGATGACATGATTACTGAGAGGCAATTACAAATTTTGAATGTAATTGTTGAGGATTATGTTGAGTTAGGACAACCAATTGGTTCTAAGTCGATTATTGAAAGGCATCAATTGCCGATTAGTCCAGCGACAGTTAGAAATGAAATGAAACAATTAGAAGATTTGAACCTTCTTGAGAAGACGCATACGTCATCAGGTCGTATTCCTTCTGAACAAGGAATTAAGTATTATGTTAATCAATTACTTGAGTCTAAATCTCAAAGTAAGAAAAGCTTAAATTGGTTTGAACATTTTCAAGATAAAAATCAATATGATGTAAACGCAATGCTTAAATGGTTAGCATTAGAAATTTCAAATCGATCACATTATACAACTGTAGTACTCGGACCTAATAAATTTTCAAGATTTATATTTGAAATTCATTTTGTGAGAGTCAGCCCAACTCATCTCATGGGCGTCATTGTATTTACTGATGGTTATGTAGAGAAAGTTCATATTCAAATTCATGAATCTTTAAATCAATTACAGATTGAGAAATTTATGAACTACTTAAACCAGTATTTTAAGCAAAATACTTTAACTACAATGATAAAAACGTTAGAATCATTATCGTTGTCATTCATTGATCATGAATTTATTAATAATTTTAAACAAGCGTTATTAACGCAAATTAATGATCATAATGAAGAAATGTTTCTAGGTGGTAAGATGCACCTAATTGATGCGTTAGATGTAACGAATGTATCTATGATTCAATCGATTTTAAAGTATCTTGAATCTGAACGTATCGCTCAATTTTTAAATGAAACATCAAATGATTCGATAAGTGTCAAAATTGGACAGGAAATTAATAAAGATTTACATGGTATTTCAATTATTAGTACCAATTATGAAATTTCTGGTGATATAACTGGTCATTTAGCCGTTATTGGTCCAACTGCAATGCATTATAACAAAGTGATTCAACTTTTGAATCATTTTTAAATAAGGAAAGAAAATGGAGGGCATGAAATGACGGAAGAAAAGCAAAATGAACAATTCGATGAAACAAACGATCAAACTCAATCTGTCGCTACTGAAGAAGTAGAAGCAAATGAAACTGAAGAGAATGTTGAAGAGGTTGAGCAAGATAAAGTAGTCGAAATTCCGGAAGCTGAACTCGAACAACTTAAACAAAAAGCAAATGAAGAAGAAGAAAAATACTTACGTTTATATGCTGAGTTTGAAAACTATAAACGTAGAATGAAACAAGAAGCAAGCATTACTAAAGATTATCAAGCACAACGTGTACTTACAGATGTATTACCTGCGTTAGATAATATGGATCGTGCACTTAAACAAGAAGGTGAGTCTGAAGACTTCTTAACTTTCAAAAAAGGTGTAGACATGGTTTATAACGATTTACTTAAATCATTAAAAGATAATGGTTTAGAAGAAATCGAATCATACAATCAACCATTCGATCCAAATGTACATCAAGCAGTTATGCAAGATAATAATCCTGACTTTGAATCAGGTGTTGTAACTGAAGAGTTACAAAGAGGATATAAATTGAAAGATCGTGTTTTAAGACCAGCAATGGTTAAAGTAAACGAATAATAAACTCGATGATTAATTAATAATAAATTGGAGGAATAATTCTTATGAGTAAAGTAATAGGTATAGACTTAGGTACAACAAATTCAGTAGTTTCAGTATTAGAAGGTGGAGAACCTAAAGTAATCCAAAATCCAGAAGGTAACAGAACAACACCATCAGTTGTTGCATTTAAAGATGGAGAAACACAAGTTGGTGAAGTTGCTAAACGTCAAGCAGTAACTAACCCAAATACAATTCAATCAGTTAAACGTCATATGGGTACTGATTATAAAGAAAAAGTTGAAGATAAAGAATATACACCACAAGAAATCTCAGCTATGATTTTGCAAAACTTAAAATCAACTGCTGAAAGTTATTTAGGTGAAAAAGTAACAAAAGCTGTTATTACAGTTCCAGCTTATTTCAATGACTCAGAACGTCAAGCAACTAAAGATGCTGGTAGAATCGCTGGTTTAGAAGTAGAACGTATTATTAACGAACCAACTGCAGCAGCATTAGCTTACGGTTTAGATAAAACTGAAACTGATCAAAAAGTATTAGTATTTGACCTTGGTGGTGGTACTTTCGACGTATCTATCCTTGAATTAGGTGACGGTGTATTCGAAGTATTAGCAACTGCAGGTGACAATAAACTTGGTGGTGACGATTTCGATGACGTTATCATTAAATATTTAGTTGAAGAATTCAAAAAAGAAAATGGCATAGATTTATCACAAGATAAAATGGCATTACAACGTCTTAAAGATGCTGCTGAAAAAGCTAAAAAAGACTTATCAGGCGTATCTTCAACTCAAATTTCATTACCATTCATCTCTGGTGGCGCAAATGGTCCATTACACTTAGAAACAACACTTTCAAGAGCTAAATTTGAATCATTAACAAGCGATTTAGTAGAAAGAACAATGGGTCCAACTCGCCAAGCTATGAAAGATGCAGGATTATCTAATTCTGATATCGATGAAGTTATCTTAGTTGGTGGGTCAACTCGTATCCCAGCTGTTCAAGAAGCAATCAAAAAAGAAATCGGTAAAGAACCTAACAAAGGTGTTAACCCTGATGAAGTAGTAGCTATGGGTGCTGCAATTCAAGGTGGCGTAATCACTGGTGATGTTAAAGACGTAGTATTACTTGACGTTACACCATTATCATTAGGTATCGAAACTATGGGTGGCGTATCTACAGTATTAATCGAAAGAAATACAACAATTCCAACATCTAAATCTCAAGTATTCTCTACTGCAGCAGATAACCAACCAGCAGTTGATATTCACGTATTACAAGGTGAACGTCAATTAGCAGCAGATAACAAAACGCTTGGTCGATTCCAATTAACGGATATTCCACCAGCTCCACGTGGTGTGCCACAAATCGAAGTATCGTTTGATATCGATAAAAATGGTATCGTTAATGTAACAGCTAAAGATCTTGGTACAAACAAAGAACAAAAAATTACGATTGAATCAAGCTCATCATTATCAGATGAAGAAATCGATCGTATGGTTCAAGATGCAGAGAAAAATGCTGAAGCAGACAAAAAACGTCGTGAAGAAATCGATTTAAGAAATGAAGCAGACCAAATGGTATTTACTGTTGAAAAAACTTTAACTGATCTTGGCGATAACGTTGATGAAAGCGAAAAAGCTAAAGCTGAAGAAGCTAAAGAAGAATTGAAAAAAGCACTTGAAGGTACTGATATAGAAGATATCAGAGCTAAAAAAGATGCACTTCAAGAAATCGTACAACAATTATCTGTTAAAATGTATGAACAAGCTGCACAAGCACAACAAGGTGCTGAAGGCGCTGAAGGCCAATCTACTTCAAACGATGATGACGTAGTTGATGCTGAATATACAGAAGTCAACGAAGACGATAAAAAATAATACTAATCATTAAAAAGTCAAAGTCAATGTGATTGGCTTTGACTTTTTTAATTCATATACGTATTATAAATCAGTGTGTAAAGGAGAGATTACATTGGCAAAAAGAGACTATTATGAAGTGCTTGGCGTATCCAAAGATGCTTCTAAAGATGAAATAAAAAAAGCTTATCGTAAATTATCAAAAAAGTACCATCCTGATATCAATCAAGAAGAAGGTGCTGACGCAAAGTTTAAAGAAATTTCAGAAGCATATGAAGTGCTAAGCGATGAAAACAAACGTGCGCAATACGACAGATTCGGTCATAGTGGTCCGCAACAAGGTTTCGGTGGATCACAAGGGTTTGGAGGACAAGACTTCTCTGGATTCGGTGGCTTTGAAGATATATTCGGATCATTCTTTGGTGGCGGTGGCGCTAGAAGAGATCCTAACGCTCCAAGACAAGGTGATGACTTACAATATAGCATGACATTAACATTTGAAGAAGCTGTATTTGGTACTGAAAAAGATATTACAGTTCGTAAAGATGTGGAATGTGAAACTTGTCATGGTAATGGTGCTAAACCTGGCACTAATAAAAAAACTTGTACGTACTGTAACGGACAAGGTCATGTAACAGTTGAACAAAATACAATTCTAGGTAGAATGCAAACACAAAAAGTTTGTCCTGAATGTGAAGGTTCTGGACAAGTATTTGAAGAAAAATGTTCAGATTGTCATGGTAAAGGAACTCAAAACAAAAAAGTTACAATCAAAGTGAAAGTACCTGAAGGTGTAGATAACGACCAACAAATTCGCTTAGCTGGTAAAGGTGGTCCAGGTATAAATGGTGGACCTGCAGGCGATTTATATGTTGTATTCAGAGTGAAACCACACAGTAAATTTAGACGTGATGGAGACAATATCTTCTATGATTTAAATCTATCATTCCCTCAAGCAGCACTTGGTGATGAAATTACTGTTCCTACATTAACTGGCAATGTATCATTAACCGTTCCAGCAGGTACGCAAACTGGTAAACAATTTAGATTGAGAGAAAAAGGTGTTCAAAACGTTCATGGTTACGGTAAAGGTGATTACTTTGTAACTGTAAAAGTTGTAACACCAGATAAAATGACTGAAAGACAAGAAGAACTATTACGTGAGTTTGCAGAAATAGGTGGAGAAACAATTACAGAACAACCATCAAGCTTTAAAGACAGAGCCAAAAAGTTTTTTAAAGGAGAATAGCCTGTGAATTGGATTGAGTATTCTATCATGATAAATAGCGAAGCAGAACCAGAAGTTACAGCATTGTTAAATGAATTAGGTGCAAATGGTGTCGTAATCGAAGATTCAGCAGAATTAGAGAAAGAACATACAGATGTATACGGTGAGATTTATGAATTAAATCCCGCAGATTATCCTGATCATGATATTAGGGTTAAATGTTATTTTAATGAATTAGTATTTACGGATCAATTAGAACAAGAAATTCAAGAAACAATTGCAAATGTAAATGGCATCCAGTCAGAAATTTTATCGTTTGAGAAGACGATTATTAAAGAATCAGATTGGGAAAATGAATGGAAAAATTATTTCCATCCGTTTAAAGCTTCTGAAAGATTTGCGATTGTTCCGAGTTGGGAACAAGAAGGATATCAAAATAATGAAGGTGATCTTTGCATCAAACTAGATCCAGGTATGGCTTTTGGTACAGGTGACCACCCAACAACAAGTATGTGTTTAAGACATATAGAAGAGGTTGTACAACCTCAGCATAAGATAATTGATGTTGGTACAGGTTCGGGTATTCTTAGCATAGCTTGTCATTTACTAGGAGTAAACGACATTAAAGCGGTGGATTTAGATGATTTAGCAATTAAAGTTGCTAAAGAAAACTTTGAAATCAATGATTGTGAGAAAGATATCATCGCAGATACTGGCAATTTGCTTACTGAAGAAACAGAACAATATGACGTGATTATTGCAAATATATTAGCGCATATTATTGATTTAATGATAGAAGATAGTTATGAAAGATTGAATGATAATGGCTACTTTATTACTTCAGGCATTATTGAAGAAAAATCCGATGAAATAATTGAAAAACTACAAAATACTGGTTATACTATCGAAAAAGTACTACGTGAAGATGGTTGGGTTTCAATACGAGCTAGAAAGTAGGAGAAATGATGCAAAGATATTTCTTACAAGAAAACGCTGAGTTAAATCAGCGTTTTTTTATACATAATACGGATGATATACATCATATTAAAAATGTTATGCGCAAAAGTGTCGATCAAGAAATTATATTAACTTTTGAAGATCAAAAGTCGTTAATTTCAAAAATTATTGCTTTTCATGACGATAGCATTGAGTTAGAAACGGTAGAAGACATTACAAGACAAACGGAACTACCAGTTGATATAACGATTGCGAGTGGGCTTATTAAAGGCGATAAATATGAATGGTTGCTTCAAAAAGCAACTGAAATGGGTGCCCATCATTTTATTGCTGTCCAATCTGAAAGATCTATTGTTAAATTAGACGAGAAAAAAATATCTAAAAAATTAGATAGATGGCAAAAAATTGTTAAAGAAGCTAGTGAACAAAGTATGAGACTTACAATACCAAGTATAAAGTATAAGTCGAATTTTAAATCAATTTATGATAATATGAATGAATATGATTATGTAATAATAGCTTATGAAGAAGAAGCTAAAAGTGGGGGAACAAGCAAATTTCATCAAATTGGTTCTAACCTTAAACATGGACAAAAGGTTTTAATGATATTTGGACCAGAAGGTGGATTAACTGAAAATGAAGTTAATCTTTATGATGATGCTATTAAGGTGAGTTTAGGACCTAGAATATTAAGAGCTGAAACCGCTCCATTGTATGCTTTAGCTGCTTTAAGCTATCAATTAGAATTAATGAGGTGAATAAAATTGGCTACAGTAGCGTTCCATACGTTAGGTTGTAAAGTAAACCATTATGAAACTGAAGCAATTTGGCAATTATTTAAGGAAAATGATTACGAAAGAGTAGATTTTGAAACGAACGCTGACGTCTTTATCATTAATACTTGTACAGTAACAAATACAGGTGACAAGAAGAGTAGACAAGTGATTAGAAGAGCAATACGTAAAAATCCAGATGCAGTTGTTTGTGTAACGGGTTGTTACGCTCAAACATCTCCTGCAGAAATTATGGCAATTCCGGGCGTTGATATTGTTGTAGGTACTCAAGATAGACATAAACTTATTTCTTATATTGAGGACTATAAACAAAGTAGACAACCTATTAATGGTGTAGGTAATATTATGAAAAATAGAAAGTATGAAGAATTAGAAGTTCCATACTTTACTGACAGAACACGTGCATCATTAAAAATTCAAGAAGGCTGTAATAATTTCTGTACTTTCTGTATCATTCCTTGGGCAAGAGGGTTAATGAGATCAAGAGATCCTGAACAAGTTGTAAGCCAAGCAACGACACTTGTAAATTCAGGATATAAAGAAATTGTTTTAACAGGTATTCATACAGGTGGATATGGTGAAGATTTAAAAGATTATAACTTGGCGCAATTATTAAGAGATTTAGAACAAGTTGAAAATCTTGAAAGAATTCGTATTTCATCTATAGAAGCAAGCCAGCTTACAGATGAAGTTATTGATGTTATTGATAAATCAACTAAAGTTGTGAGACATCTTCATATACCATTACAATCAGGTTCTGATACTGTATTGAAACGCATGAGAAGAAAATATACGATGGCACACTTCTCAGAAAGATTACAAAAATTGCATAAAGCTTTACCAGGTTTAGCAGTTACAAGTGACGTAATTGTTGGATTCCCTGGTGAAACTGAAGAAGAATTCCAAGAAACATATGACTTCATTGTTAAACATCAATTTTCTGAATTACACGTGTTCCCTTATTCTATGAGAACAGGAACACCAGCAGCTAGAATGACAGATCAAATTGATGAAGAAGTAAAAAATGAACGCGTACATCGTTTAATTGAATTATCAAATCAATTAGCTAAAGATTATGCTTCTAAATTTGATCAAACTGTATTAGAAGTGATTCCTGAAGAAAAAGGTTCTACAGATGGTAAACTTGTTGGATATGCAGATAATTACATGAAGATTGAATTTGAAGGCGATGAATCATTAATTGGAGAGTTAGTGAAAGTGAAAGTTGTCACACCAGGTTATCCTATCAATAAAGGTAAACTTGTAAAAGTTGTAGATCATGCAACAAATAAAGACGAAAGATTAGTTGCATATTAATATTCATAACAAATGATTATTGACTTAAAAAATGACTTATTTTATAATGTTTAAGTACATAGTAATATATACTATGTAAATGACATATAAAGCTTTGTTGATATTTGGAGGGAGGGAAATACAGATGTCTAAAACAGTAGTTCGTAAAAACGAATCAATCGAAGATGCATTACGTCGCTTCAAACGTACAGTTTCAAAAAGCGGTACGATTCAAGAAGTGCGTAAACGTGAGTTCTATGAAAAACCAAGCGTTAAGCGTAAGAAGAAATCAGAAGCAGCACGTAAACGTAAATTTAAATAATTAATTTTTTATTGAACTCCCTCAATGAATATTAATTAATTATAATGAACAATATTTAACGTTGAACGTCATAAAGAACACATAAACGATATCGTTTATGTGTTCTTTTATTTATTTGAAAAACATTTAAGTTTATAAATTTAGAATATTATGTGTATACGTTTTAGTTCACGCCTATTTTATTGTATAATAAATATGAGGGGTGAGATTATTGACATCAGGGTATGAATACATATTTGCTTATTTTCAGAACAACTTGAATTTAGGTATTGTTTCAAGTCAAAGCATGTCGTCTATTGGTGAGTTTATTACGACCCCATTAGTCACATTGATACTGACTTGTATTATTTTTCTAGGTGCACTATATCAATTATATTCAGAACGTATTAATTTTGCGGGAATTTTAAGCTTTATTTGTACACTTATCTTTTTCATTGGCTACGTTATAATTGATGAAATTAGTTTGATTTCTGTTTTACTTTTTGGGATTGGTGCATTATTAGTAATAATTGAATTATTTGTTATAGGAGCAGTACTAGGTATCCTTGGTTTTATTGCCATTATTGGTAGTTTTGTATTAGTTGGAGAAAATATCTTAACTATGGGTATGATTATTGCTGTAGCATTAATTCTAACAACGATAGAGTGGGTGATATTAGTGAAAGGATTTAATCGTAAAATACCATTCTTTGATAAAGTCATTCTTAGAGACTCTACGAATAAAGAATCTGGCTATACATCTCATGATGATAGAAGTCATTTGATTGGCAAACTATGTACAACATACACAGCGTTGAGACCCTCAGGAATTATACTTGTTGATGACGAAAGAATAGATGCTGTTTCAGATGGTAGTTTTATTCAGAAGGATAAGCAAGTCAAAATTGTACAGGTTGAAGGTACAAGAGTTGTCGTAAGAGAAATTTAATTTAGACAAGGAGAGAAATGCATATGTTATCAGGTTTAATTGCTTTTGTAATTATTGCTGTAATATTAATCGTACTACTTATGATTTTATTCTCATTTGTACCAGTAGGATTATGGATTTCAGCTATTGCTGCAGGCGTAAAAGTAGGTATTGGTACTTTAGTTGGTATGCGTTTAAGACGTGTATCACCTAGACGTGTTATTAACCCATTAATTAAAGCTCATAAAGCTGGTTTAGCATTAACAACGAACCAGTTAGAATCTCATTATCTTGCAGGAGGTAATGTTGATAGAGTAGTTGATGCAATTATTGCGGCTCAAAGAGCAGAAATCAACTTAGTATTTGAAAGAGGGGCAGCGATTGATTTAGCTGGTCGTGACGTTTTAGAAGCAGTTCAAATGTCCGTTAACCCTAAAGTAATTGAAACACCATTTATCTCAGGTGTTGCGATGAATGGTATCGAAGTAAAAGCGAAAGCTAGAATTACAGTTAGAGCAAACATTGATCGATTAGTCGGTGGTGCTGGTGAAGACACAATCATCGCACGTGTTGGTGAAGGTATTGTATCAACTATTGGTTCAAGTCAACATCACACTAAAGTACTTGAGAATCCAGATAGTATTTCACAAACAGTATTAAGTAAAGGTTTAGATTCAGGTACAGCATTTGAAATCCTATCAATCGACATTGCTGATGTAGATATCGGTAAAAACATTGGTGCAGACTTACAAACTGAACAAGCACTTGCTGATAAAAATATTGCACAAGCTAAAGCCGAAGAACGTCGTGCTATGGCCGTTGCTACTGAGCAAGAAATGAAAGCAAGAGTACAAGAAATGCGTTCTAAAGTTGTTGAATCAGAAGCAGAAGTACCACTTGCAATGGCAGAAGCACTTAAATCAGGCAATTTAGGTGTTAAAGACTACTATAATTTAAAAAATATAGAAGCTGACACTGGCATGAGAGAAGCAATCAATAAGAGTACAAAGCCACAAGATTCTAATTCACCGAACCAATAAGAGAGGTGATTTAAAATGGAAATAGGCATTATCATCTTTGTTATTTGGGTTATTTTTAGTGTCGTGAGCGGTATAATCGAAGGCGCTTCTAAAAATAAAAATAAGCGACCTCAAACAAGACAAAGATCGAATCCAGTAAATAGACAAGCTGAAGAAAAGAAGAAATCTGCTGAGCAAGAATTACAAGACTTAGTTAATAAGTATGAATCTTATAAGCAGAAAGCAGAAACGAGTTCAACTGAACGAATGTCTGGCCATTATAAAAACTTAGCTGATCAACTTGCAAATCATCTTAAACAATATAATATAGATGTTGAAAAACCTGTTGTTCAAACTCATAAAGTAGAACAACAACCGGAGCAAATTTCAAGTGAGCATGAGAATGCTTATATCAATCAGAGAAAAGAACAAATTCATAAAAATAGACCTAAAAAACAACAAGAAGCAATCAAACAGTTATTGGCATACAGCCAAGAAGAAAAAAAGTCTTTAATGAATGTACAGCGTGAAAGTATAGATGATGTTGAAAAGGAAGCAGAGCAAATTATCAACAACACGCAACTTTCAGAAAGAACAAGAAGAGCGATGGTTAAACAACTCTATTTAAACAGTAAACATAAGTTTAATGATGAAGCAATCAATGTTGATGAAAACCAAGTCGTAAATGGTATCATTTGGTCAGAAATTTTAAAAAGACCGAATGAATTAAAATAACGAATATAAACAGGCTGGGACATAATGTAATGTCTCAGCTTGTTTTAGTATCTTGGCAGTAGATGACTGAATTGAAAATTCGCTTGTACCAAGCTTTTTTCAATACTAGTCATCTTTGCTGGGGCGGAACTACGAAATCTTTTTATACAAATTAGATTTCTGTTCCGCTCCCTTTTTATATTCACAAAAATACTATTTAGACTTACAATAAAGGTAGGATTCAAGAGGGTGTGATAAAAATGGTATTTAAGAAAAAGCAGAGTATATTATCTATTATCATTTCGATTTTATTATTATTCATTGCTTTGATACCGCTTTTTATTAGTAATAAGTATTTAATAGTCATTACTTTTATTCTCGTTTTTCTTATAATTTTAAACATTCTTTTTGAGAGATACACAATAAAAGAGCATTTTTTATCCATAAGAAGAGGATTATTCAAAAATCGTTACAATATCTATGATATCGATCAAATTAATATGACTAAATCCATAGAAGGCAACAGTATGTTAGAAATTGTTTCAAAAGGTGAATTGGTCGAAAAAGTGAGTCCAATTGAAGAACGTGAGTTTATTATTACATTAATACGCATTAATCCTAAAATTAAATTAAATAATAGCAATAGACTACATGAATATGAAAAAGTTAGAAATCTCATTATTGCACGTGAAAAACTAAATAATATACAAAATAAAGTGCATAAGATTGCACGTTACAATAAGGTTTGGTACATTTAAAGTGTCAACAATTCAACTTATAAAGGAGATATTTAATGCCTACATTAATTCAAATCGAGAATATGGATCAAGCTCAAGCTCTATTGGGTAATGGAGATGAGCATATAAAGTATATTGAAAATGAACTCGAGGTGGATATTTTAACACGTGGACAAGAAATTGCTGTCCGTGGTAAACGTATAGAAAATGTTGAAAAAGCTGAAAAAGTATTATTGAACTTACTAAAAGTAATCGAGAGTGGTGCGAGTATAACTATTAATGATGTACAAGCAGCGGTTAAAATGGCTGATAAAGGAACAATCGATCAACTGATTAATTTATATGATGAAGAAATTACTAAAGATAGTAATGGTAAAATAATAAGAGCTAAAACAATGGGTCAAAGAGTATATATCAATAATATAAAGAACAATGACTTAGTATTCGGCATAGGTCCAGCAGGTACAGGGAAGACTTTCTTAGCAGTTGTAATGGCTGCAAGAGCATTGCGTCTAGGACAAGTAAAACGTATCGTATTAACGCGTCCTGCAGTAGAAGCGGGTGAATCATTAGGTTTCTTACCAGGTGATTTAAAAGAAAAAGTAGACCCTTATTTAAGACCTTTATATGATGGGCTTCATACAGTGTTAGGAACTGAGCAAACATCACGCTTAATTGAAAGAGGTACGATTGAAATCGCACCACTTGCTTATATGAGAGGTCGAACATTAGATGATGCGTTTGTAATCCTTGATGAAGCACAAAATACGACACACCCACAGATGAAGATGTTCTTAACAAGATTAGGTTTCGGTTCAAAAATGGTAGTAACAGGTGACCGTACACAAATCGATTTACCTAAAGGTGTTAAAAGTGGATTAATTGAAGCTGATCAACGATTAAGTGGTGTAAAAGGGATAGCAATGACTTACTTAGAACAAACAGACGTTGTGAGACACCCATTAGTAGGTAAAATAATAAACGCATACGAAGAGGAGAAATAATATGCTAACAATGGATTTTATTGATGAGCAACAAGTAATTGATGAAGATACAAAAAATCAAATTGAATCATTGCTCACTTTTGCTGCTAAAAAGGAAAATATTACTGAAGAAGCAGAACTTTCAATTTCATTTGTCGATGAAGAAGAGATTCAAGCTATTAATCGTGATTATCGCGATAAAGATAAAGTAACAGATGTTATTTCATTTTCATTAGAAGAAGATGAGCCTGAAATAGAAGGCTTAGATATGCCTAGAGTATTAGGTGATATTATCATCTGTCTTGAAGTTGCTAAAGAGCAAGCTGAGTCTTATAATCATAGTTTGAGTAGAGAATTAGGATTTTTAGCATTACATGGATTTTTACATTTACTAGGTTATGATCATATGACTGAAGAAGATGAAAAAGAAATGTTTTCTCGACAAGATGAAATATTAAATGAATTTGGATTAACACGTGAATAAATTTGTAAATCGCTTTAAATTTCCTTTAGCAGGTTTAGTGACCATTCTCAAAAAAGATAAAAACTTTTTATTACATCTTATATTCGCTGTACTTGTATTGATTGTTAGTTTAATATTAAATCTCAATACATTTGAATGGTTATGGATTTTATTTGCAATATTTAGTGTACTCATTGTAGAGGTTCTCAATACTTCTATAGAGTATGTAGTAGATATGTTTACGGATGAATATAACTTACTTGCTAAACATGCTAAAGATACAGCCGCTTTAGCCGTTTTATTAACATCAATAATGGCTGCAATAATCGGGATAGTGATATTATTACCAAAAATAATATAAACATATAGGGGGAAATGGTATGGAATTCAAACAAGAGTGGTATGAAGGCGCAAGAGAAGCACAAAAGAGAGCATATACTCCATATTCTAAATTTAACGTAGGTGCATATTTAGTTACGAAAGATGGTAAAGCTTATTATGGTGCTAACATTGAAAATGCAGCTTACCCATCAACAATTTGTGCTGAGAGGTCTGCACTCGTTGCAGCAATGTCAGATGGGTATAGACCGGGAGACTTCAAATGTATTACAGTTACAGTAGATGCTGATAAACCATCATCTCCATGTGGAACATGCAGACAAGTGTTAAAAGAGTTATGTGATGATGACATGCCAGTATTTTTAACACATCAAACAAATGAAAGAATTGAAACTACAGTTAATGAATTATTACCTTTAGGTTTCTCAGGAAAGGATCTAGAATAAATGAATGAATTTAAATCAGGGTTTATATCTATTATAGGTAGACCTAATGTAGGTAAATCTACTTTTATGAATAAAGTTATTGGTCATAAAGTAGCGATAATGTCTGATAAAGCACAAACGACTCGAAATAAAGTACAGGGTGTATTAACAACTGATGATGCTCAAATGATATTTATTGATACACCAGGTATTCATAAACCTAAACATGCTTTAGGTGACTACATGATGAAAATCGCTAAAAATACTTTGAAAGAAGTAGATTTAATCATGTTTATGGTTAATGTTGATGAAAGTATCGGTAAAGGCGATGAATACATTATCGACTTGTTGAAACAAACGAAAACACCAGTATTTTTAGTATTAAATAAAATAGATTTAATTCACCCTGATCAACTATTAGTTGAAATTGAAAAGTATCAAAAAACAATGGATTTTGCAGAAATTATTCCAATTTCAGCATTAGAAGGATTAAATATTGAAACACTACTAGAACAATTTAAAAAGTATCTCGAAGAAGGTCCAATGTATTATCCTAAAGATCAAATTTCTGATCATCCAGAACAATTTGTTGTAGCTGAGTTGATAAGAGAAAAAGCATTACACCTTACGAATCAAGAAATACCACATGCTATCGGTGTGAACGTCGATAAAATGACAAAAGCAGAAGGTGAGAAAGTCCAAGTAGAAGCAACAATTTATGTTGAAAGAGACTCTCAAAAAGGTATTGTCATTGGTAAAGGCGGTAAAATGCTTAAAGAAATAGGTAAACGTGCAAGAAGAGATATTGAAATGCTACTTGGCTCAAAAGTATATTTGGATTTATGGGTTAAAGTACAAAAAGATTGGCGTAATAAACCTAATTTCATTAAACAAATTGGTTATAGAGAAGACGAGTATTAAGTAGAATGGAGGCGATGATATAATGCTTTATAAACAAGAAGGATTTGTCATTCGCTCTGTAGATTATGGTGAAAACAATAAAATCATCACTATATTAAATGAACACGGTCATAAAGTTCCATTAATGGCGCGTGGTGCTAAAAAAACAAGTCATCCACTACAAGGTGCTACTCAGCCCTTTGTACATGGCTTGTTTATTTTTTCGAAGTTTAAAGGAATGGGCACATTATCATCAGCTGATATTATTAACAGTCATAGAACGATGCAATCCGATATTTTTAAAAGTGCATATGGTGCATATTGTATAGAAGTCGTAGATAAGGCGTTAGAAGCGGAAGAACATGATGTATTCTTTTATGAATTATTGTTAGGTGTATTCCAAGCAGTAGAAAGAGGAGTTGACGCAGATACGATGAGCATGATAGTCGCGTTGAAATGTATGCCTAAATATGGATATGAACCAACTTTCAATGCGTGCGTCATAACAGGAGATATGGATCAACAGCAATTAAATGCATATAGTTTCAAATATAATGGACCACTTAGCAATCAAGCATTAATACATGATGAACATGCATATCGAATATCTAATAGAGCATTATATTTTATGAATCTCATGTATCAATTGCCGATTAAACATTTAAATAGCTTTAAAATAAGCGAACAAGTCAAAAAAGAAATACAAACTTTAATTGATAACATGTATGACGAATACGTTGGTGTTGTATTTAGAACCAAAAAATTACTCAATCAACTTGAAAACTTAAAAATGTAAAGACTTCAATAGTTTGTATTAAAAAGGTAAGCTACTTTACAAAAGTAGGCGAAAGTGTAAATAAGGGTGCCCATAGTAACAAAAGTCGTAGGAATTGTAACTATGGGTGCCTATAGTAACAAAAGTCATACGAATTGTAACCAAGGGTGCCTATAGTAACAAAAGTCATACGAATTGTAACTAAGAGTGCCTATAATTACAAAACTCATAAGAAGTGTTAATAAGAACAGGCATTAATGTCATTTCTTTATATTTTCCCAACAACTTAACCATAAAAAAACAGAGCAAAACTTAATTAATAAGTTTTTGCTCTGTTTTTTGTTTAGTATTAGAATCTAATTTTTTCAGCTAAGAAGTTTTCAACTTCATCAATTGGCATACGTACTTGTTCCATTGTGTCTCTGTCACGTACTGTAACTTGGTTGTCTTCTAATGAATCGAAGTCAAATGTGATACAGTATGGTGTACCAATTTCATCTTGTCTACGGTAACGTTTACCGATTGATTGTGACTCATCAAAATCGATTGCAAATCTTTCACTTAATTTTTCATATACTTTAATAGCATCTGGTGAAAGTTTTTTGCTTAAGGGTAAGATTGCTGCTTTATATGGTGCTAAAGCAGGGTGGAAATGCAACACTGTACGTTGATCTTTCTCGCCTTCATTTTCTTCTTCGTATGCGTCACATAAGAATGCTAATGTTACACGGTCAGCACCTAATGATGGTTCGATACAGTAAGGAATGAATTTTTCATTTGTTTCTTGATCGTGATATTTGAAGTCTTCACCACTGAATTCACTATGTTGTTTTAAATCATAATCTGTTCTTGAAGCGATACCCCAAAGTTCTCCCCAACCAAATGGGAATTTGTATTCGATATCAGTTGTTGCATTTGAGTAGTGACTTAATTCGTCTTCGTCATGGTCACGTAATTTTGTATTTTCTTCTTTAATACCTAAATCTTTTAACCATTTTGCAGCAAAGTCTTTCCAGTAATTTTGCCATTCAATTTCAGTACCAGGTTTACAGAAGAATTCAAGTTCCATTTGTTCGAATTCTCTCGTTCTGAAGATAAAGTTACCAGGTGTAATTTCGTTTCTGAATGATTTACCAACTTGCGCAATACCGAATGGTAATTTTTTACGCATTGAACGCTGAACGTTTTTATAGTTTACGAAAATACCTTGCGCAGTTTCAGGACGTAAGAAAATTTCGTTTGTAGAAGATTCGGTAACACCTTGGAATGTTTTGAACATTAAGTTGAATTGACGAATGTCTGTCCAGTTTGCTGTACCACTTTCAGGACAAGTGATGCCTTTATCATCAATTAATTGTTTCATTTCATCAAAGCTCATACCGTCAGCAATAAAGTTCTCATCACCTTCAACATTATGCATGTAATCTTCAATTAATTTATCTGCTCTGTAACGAATTTTAGAATCTTTGTTGTCTATCATTGGATCGTTAAAGTTTGATAAGTGACCTGAAGCTTCCCAAGTTCTTGGGTTCATTAAAATAGCTGCATCTAATCCAACGTTGTATGGAGATTGTTGAACAAACTTTTGCCACCATGCTTTTTTAATGTTATTTTTTAATTCAACACCAAGTGGACCATAGTCCCAAGTGTTTGCTAAACCACCATAAATTTCACTACCAGGGAATACAAACCCTCTATGTTTTGCTAATGTTACTACCTTATCCATATCTTTTGCCATAAAAATTCACTCCTTAATTAAATTAAAAAAGCCCCAAGACATCATCAAATAATGCCTTGGGACGAGTATATTACCCGCGGTTCCACCCAAATTAGTGTAGCCACTCACTTTTTATAAAATTTTGTAAGCCAAAACTTTAATGTTAAGCTTTCACCATCCTTAACTCGCTTTTATTTCAAAGTTATTTAAAATATAGCACGGTATGAGAGAGTTATCAAGTGAAAACAGATATTCAAATTGAGCAATATTTGCGTTACATGTTATAATTAATCTATCTGAATTGTGTTCGAAGGGGTGAGAGCAATCGAATTAAATCAAAGACAAGAACAAATTGTACAAATTGTTAAGAACAATGGACCCATTACAGGAGAAAAAATAGCTGAACGGCTAAATTTAACAAGAGCAACTTTAAGACCAGATTTAGCAATTTTAACAATGGCAGGTTATCTAGATGCAAGACCTAGAGTAGGATATTTTTATACAGGGAAATCAAGTACACAATTGTTAAGTGATTCAATTAAAAAAATGACCGTAAAAGAATCGATGGCGATACCAGTCGTAATAGAAGAAAGTATTTCTGTATATGAAGCAATATGTAAGATGTTTTTAGAAGATGTCGGCACATTATTTGTCATCAATAAAGAAGGCAATTTAATCGGCGTTTGTTCGAGAAAAGATTTACTAAGAGCAGCAATAGGTGGTCAAAATTTAAAAGATACACCGGTTAGTATTAATATGAGCAGAATGCCAAACATAACAGTATGTTTAGAAGATGATTTATTGATTTATGCAGCTAAATTATTAATTGATAAACAAATAGATGCGATACCTGTTGTCAAAAAACTTAAAGGCGACAAAATGAAAGTTAAAGGCAGAATTACAAAAACAACGATCACAAGAGCATTTGTTTCACTTATTGAAGATGAGTAGGAGGAATTAGTTAAATGGAAGAGATAAGAATAATTATAGCATCCGATTCAGTAGGAGAAACGGCAGAGCTTGTTACGAAAGCATGTACGTCTCAATATAAGACAGAAGGAAATGCTTTAGATATTGTAAGATTACCGTATATAGAGAATGAGAGTAATATTAATGAAGTAGTATCATTAGCATTAGAACAAAAATCTATAGTCGTTTATACATTGGTGAAACCTGAAATGCGATTATACTTAAAAGAAAAATTAGAAGAAAATAATATAAAAAATGTAGACATTATGGGTCCATTGATGAGTATTTTAAGCAATGAACTTAATGAAGCCCCACTTAATGAGCCAGGCAATATTCATAAATTAGATGAAGATTATTTCAAGAAAATTGAAGCAATCGAATTTGCGGTTAAATATGATGATGGTAGAGATCCACGCGGATTACCAAAAGCTGATATCATTCTTATAGGTGTATCTAGAACTTCAAAAACGCCATTGTCACAATACTTGGCACATAAACGTTATAAAGTAATGAATGTACCATTAGTGCCTGAAGTTGCACCGCCGGAAGGATTATTTGAAATTGATCCAAAGAAATGTATCGCTTTAAAAATTAATCAAAAAAACCTTAATGCGATTAGAAGAGCAAGATTAATTCAATTAGGTTTAAGTGATGATGCTAATTATGCTAAAGATGATAGAATCGAAGAAGAATTAAGATACTTCGAGGAAATTGTTGAAAAAATTGGTTGTCCTGTACTAGATGTTTCTGACAAGGCAATAGAAGAAACAGCAAATGACATTATTAAAATCATTACACAACAAAACCGTTAAAGGGTGACAGGATGCGTATAGAACAAGAACTCATTAATGAAATACGTGAGAAGAATGACATATTAGATGTTGTAAGTGAATATGTGAAACTTGAAAAAAGAGGACGTAATTATATTGGATTATGTCCTTTCCATGATGAAAAGACACCTTCTTTTTCAGTATCAGAAGATAAACAAATTTGTCATTGCTTTGGCTGTAAAAAAGGTGGCAATGTTTTTCAATTTATTCAAGAAATTAAAGGGATATCATTTGTTGATGCAGTGAGAGAACTTGGTGATAAGGTAGATATTCATATAGAACAGCAAGAAACAGCACCAACTGAAGGTATTGTGGATGATCATATAAAAATGATCGAAATGCATGAGTTAATGGCAAATAACTACCATTATATATTGAAGCATACTGAAGAAGGTGAGGCAGCTTTAAACTATTTGAAATCAAGAGGCTTCACGGAAGAATTGATTAATGATAGGAAAATTGGATATGCACCAAATCATTCGAAATTCACGCATGACTTTTTAGAGAAAAATGGTTATGATGCTGTACTTGCATATGAAGCAGGCTTGTTAAGCCGAAATGATGAAACTTTTGATTACTTCGATCGATTCAGAGATAGAATCATCTTTCCTTTGTTGAATTTCCAAGGTAAGGCAGTTGGTTTTTCTGGTAGAACATATACGGACCAATCGCCTAAATATTTAAACAGTCCAGAAACGCCAATATTCCAAAAAAGAAAAATGTTATACAACATTGATCGAGCAAGGAAATTTATAAGACAAAATGATGAAGTCATTCTGTTAGAAGGATTTATGGATGTTATCAAATCATTTGAAGCGGATATTAAACAAGTTGTGGCAACGATGGGTACAGCATTATCTAGAGAACACGTTACAATGGTCAAAAAACTGGCATCTAATGTAACTTTACTGTATGATGGAGATTTCGCAGGTAAAGAAGCTGCCATAAATGTTGGTAAAGACTTATTAAATGAAGGATTAAATGTCTTTGTTGTCAATTTACCAAAAACGATGGACCCTGATGATTATATTACAGAATACGGAAGTGATGCTTTCAAATCATTCGTTGAAGGGCAAAAACAATCATATGTTACATTTAAAGCGCAACAATTATATTATGCCAACGAAAATAATGATTTAAAACATGAACAACATATTGAAGAGTTGATTCATGACATCAATCTGATTCAATCGGAATTTTTAAGAAAAAAAGTATTGCAACAAGTAGCAGATTTGTATAAAGTAGATGTTAACAGTCTAAAAAATCGACTTTCGCCTAATATTGTTCAAAATTATACCGATTATAATAATTTCGTTCCTGAAATGAAGGAAAAAAAACTTGATAAGATCGGTCGAGCAGAGCAAGCGTTGTTAAAACATTTTATGAATCATAAACAGCTATTTTTAGAATATCATTCTAGGATTAATCAAGAAGACTTCACTTCATTGAATAATAGAGTGATTTTTTCACGTTTAAATGGGTATTATAAGAATAACGATGTTTTTAACATAAGTGATTTTTCAAGTTACATTGAAGAACATCAAATCATTGAAACGGTTATGTACCTAGATTCATTGCTAATCAATGATGAACCAGAGACAGAAGAAATCGAAGACTACATTAGGATTATCTGTCCTAACGAACACAAAGAAAATTCCATAGAATATTTGAATCAACAATTGAATAAAGCAATGCAAGCAGGCGATATCGCACTGCAAAGGCAATATTTAGAACAAATTGTACAATATAATCGGAATAGAATGTAAGAGTTAATAACCCGGGAGGCCTATTCATGTCTGATAAAGAATTAAACAAAATTAATAGCGCTAATAATGAAGAAGTGCTTACAATTGAACAAGTTAAGCACCAATTAATTGAACAAGGTAAAAAAGCAGGACATTTGAGTCACGAAGAAATTGCAGATAAATTGCAAAACTTCGAAATGGATCCAGATCAAATGGATGATTTCTTTGATTTAATTAATGAGAATGAAATCAATCTTATTAATGAAAAAGATTCAAGTGATACAAATGACAAACTAAATTTAAATGACTTAAGTGCTCCTCCAGGTGTTAAAATAAACGACCCAGTAAGAATGTACTTAAAAGAAATAGGACGCGTCAATTTATTAACTGCCCAAGAAGAAATCGAATTAGCTAAACGTATCGAGCAAGGTGATGAAATTGCGAAATCACGTCTTGCAGAAGCGAACTTAAGACTTGTTGTAAGTATCGCTAAACGTTATGTAGGTAGAGGTATGTTATTCCTTGACCTTATTCAAGAAGGTAATATGGGTCTAATTAAAGCCGTAGAAAAATTCGACTTTAATAAAGGTTTCAAATTCTCAACATATGCAACTTGGTGGATTCGTCAAGCAATCACTAGAGCGATTGCTGACCAAGCACGTACAATCCGTATCCCAGTTCATATGGTTGAAACAATCAATAAGTTGATTCGTGTTCAACGTCAATTACTTCAAGATTTAGGCAGAGATCCATCTCCTGAAGAAATTGGTGAAGAAATGGACTTACCACCAGAAAAAGTACGTGAAATTCTTAAAATTGCTCAAGAACCCGTATCATTAGAAACGCCTATTGGTGAAGAAGATGACAGTCACTTAGGCGACTTTATTGAAGATCAAGATGCACAAAGCCCATCAGATCACGCTGCATATGAATTACTTAAAGAACAATTAGAAGATGTATTAGACACATTAACAGATAGAGAAGAAAATGTATTAAGACTAAGATTTGGTCTTGATGATGGTAGAACAAGAACACTTGAAGAAGTCGGAAAAGTATTTGGTGTTACTAGAGAACGTATTCGTCAAATAGAAGCGAAGGCATTACGCAAGTTAAGACATCCATCTAGAAGTAAGCGTTTGAAAGATTTTATGGATTAAACATGAAAAGTTTATATTAATCCCAAAAAGCCTTTGACAATGCCTTGTTTTAATATAAAATATAATTGTATGAAGGTTTAACAAAAGGGAGGTTGTATGAATGAATCGTAATCCTGTTATCCCGTTTATTCTGATTTTACTACTCGGTGTAGGATTAATATTCTTCATGTCAGCACATGGTGCTAACAAAGAGGAAGAAAAAGAAGGCGGTGGCGGTGCTAAAACTGAAAAGTTTGATGCAGCTACATTCGCTAAGGACAATTGTACAAGTTGTCATGGACAAAATCTTGAAGGTGGAATGGGACCTAAATTAGCTGGAAGCAAAAAAGGTGCCGATGAAATGAAAAAAATCATTCGTAATGGTAAAGGATCAATGCCTGCACATGACGAAGCTACTATTTCAAATAAAGATTTAGACACACTTGTCAAGTACTTAAAAGATGGCGCTAAATAACACAAAAAAATCTTTTGCTATTGCAAAAGATTTTTTTAATGAAAGGGAAAAATAATGATCCAAATCAATAAACGTTTAATGAAGGTAAGTGAATATTTAAATCATCATAAATTAGCAGACATCGGTTCCGATCATGCATATTTACCTATATACGCAATTCAAAATGGATTAATTAAAGAAGCGATTGCTGGAGAAGTTGTAAAAGGACCTTTTCTAGCAGCTCAAAAAAACACTAAATTATATGGTATGAATGAACTTATAGAAGTTAAACTGGGTGACGGTTTAGAAGTAGTAGACGATACAATTGATGCTATTACGATTTGTGGCATGGGTGGTCCATTAATTGCACAAATTATTGAAGAAGGAAAGCATAAGTTAACAGGGCATCCTGATTTAATTTTACAAGCAAATATTCATGCGTTACCTATTAGAAAAGTATTACAAAGCATTGGTTATCAAATCGTTGATGAACAATTAATAAAAGATAAAAAACATATATATGAAATCATAGTGGCTAAAAAAGGTGAGATGGATCTAAATGAATTAGAATTAAAATTTGGTCCTAAATTATTAGCCAATAAAAATGATTTATTCCATGAAAAATGGCAAAGAGAATTAGAATCACTTAATAAAATTAGTAAACAATTAGAACATCATGAGGATAAAAATAGGTATAAAGAAATTAATCAACAAATACTTCAAATAAAAGAGGTGCTTTAATGATTATTCAAGAGCTATTGCAAGAAATAGATAAACAAGTTCCATTTTCTACGAGTGAATCTTGGGATAATGTTGGTTTATTAATTGGTACAGAAAAAAGTGAAGTGAACGGTGTATTAACAACATTAGATTGTACGTTAGAAGTTGTAGATGAAGCCATTCAAAACAATATCAATACAATAATTGCACATCATCCACTTATTTTTAAAGGTGTTAAAAATATTACGGATAAAAGCTACGGTCCTATTATTCGTAAATTGATACAAAATGATATCAATTTGATAGCACTTCATACAAATCTTGATGTACATCCTAAAGGTGTTAGTTACATGATTGGGCAACAAATAGGATTAGATAATATGAAAGTATTAGAAGAACAACAAGAGTCATATTATAAAGTACAAATATTCCTACTTGATCAAGATGTTGAAACTATGAAAGCTGCATTTAATGAACATCATTTAGCACAAACTGAAGAATACAGCGAAGTATTTTTCCAGTCTCAAGGTAAAGGTCAATTTAAACCTAGTGCATCAGCAAATCCACATCTTGGACAAGCTGATAAGACTGAAACGGTTTATGAAACGAAACTAGAATTAATGGTTGATGAGAAAGATTTAGCACTTGCTAAAGAACTCATTATTCAAACACATCCTTATGAAGAACCCGTTTATGATTTCATCAAAATGTCGAGATCGTCTTCTGTAGGTTTAGGAATAATCGGGGAATTAAATGAAACGCAATCAGTAAATGAATTTGTGCAAAACTATAAAGAAAAGCTCGCTATTCCAGCAGTTAGATTTATAGGAGACCAATCAGCGCAAATTAAACGCATCGCAATTGTTGGTGGTGCTGGTATTGAATATGCAAATTTAGCTAAGGCACAACAAGCTGATTTATTTATTACTGGAGACGTTAAACATCATGAAGCATTAGATGCACTAATGGATGGTATAAATATTTTAGATGTTAATCATTATAGTGAGTATGTTATGAAAGAAGGATTAAAGTCATTATTAGAAGAATGGACAAATGGAAAGATTAAAGTGTTAACATCTTCTATTAATACAGATCCTTATCAATATATGTAAAAAACTGCCGAGTGAATTCGGCAGTTTTTTTAGTCCATTATTTTTACAGGTTTAGGCTTTTTAATTTTAGGTAATATTTTTTCAACAGGTACATTACTTGTTAAGGTTGCGTCACGTATTTCTGTCGGGTCATAATTTTTAATATAATCTATGACTTCTTTAACTATAGGCGTTGGTGTTGAAGCACCTGCTGTAACAGCTACACTTTCAACATCTTGTAGCCATTCTAATTTTAATTCACTCAAATCAGCGATTCGATATGCGTTAGTATGTGCGATTTCTTTAGATACTTGGGCTAATCTATTTGAATTATTACTTTTAGGATCACCAACGACAATGAGTAAATCTGCTTGATCTGCTTGTGTGGCAACAGCTTCTTGTCTAACTTGTGTTGCTAAACAAATTTCTTCATGTACTTCAATATGGGGATATTTTACTTTTAATTCATCAATAAGATGTTTCACATCCCATTGTGACATAGTTGTTTGATTCGTTACGATGAGTTTTTGGTTCAATAATTCTTCCGGCAAGGCATCGATATCTTCTAAAGTCTGAACGAGATGTACGATATCAGGTGCCACACCAACTGCGCCTTCAGGTTCGGGATGCCCTTTTTTACCAATATAAATAACGTGATAACCATTTGATTTAACTTCACGTATTAACTGATGCGTATTATCAACATCTGGACATGTCGCATCTATACAAACCAATCCTTTTTCTTTAGCACGTCTTTTGACTTCAGGCGATACACCATGCGCAGTAAATATAACGGTACCTTCATCAATTTGTTCTAAGATCTTTAATCTGTTCGGACCATCTAACGTAATAATACCATCAGATTCAAAGGCATCAGTCACATGTTTATTATGAACAATCATGCCAAGTATATAAATGGGTCTTGGAAGTGACTTATCTAAAGACGCATTTCTAGCAATAACCATAGCGTCTACAACACCGTAACAATAGCCTCTAGGGGTAATCTTTATAATTTCCATAAATTGCCCTCCTTATTAATGTCTATTATAACAACACACAAGTCTTAAAGAAACTAAATAAAAATTCAAAATAAATCTTTTAGCCTATCATAAAGTGCGCATTTACTATATAATGTATGAAGTGAAAAAGAAACGAGGAGGGTCGCTTATGTCTAAGCATCCGTTTGAACATTTTCAACTTGAAAATGAATTAGTAGAGGCCGTTAAAGATTTACATTTTAACCAGCCAACAGAAATACAGCGAAGAGTTATACCCAAAATTAAAAAAGGATCTAATATAATAGGACAATCTCAAACTGGTACAGGGAAATCACACGCATTTTTACTACCATTATTTGATAAAATTGACGTAGATATAAAAGAACCACAAGTGATTATTTTGGCACCAACAAGAGAATTAGCAAAGCAATTATATGACGCAGCTTCACATTTAACTCAATTTAAAAAAGGTGTAAAAGTTAGTTTATACATTGGTGGAACAGATAAATCAAGAGATATTGATAAATCTAAAAATACACCACATGTTGTTGTAGGTACGCCGAATAGAATTGATGATATGGCTGTAGAGCGTGCTTTAGATTTACATCTAGCGAAGTCAGTTGTTATTGATGAAGCAGATTTAATGATTGATTTAGGATTTATGCCTAAAGTAGATAGTATTGCGAGTAGATTAGATGAAAACGCACAAATTTCAGTATTTAGTGCAACGATTCCTAAAGCGTTACATCCATTCTTAAATAAATATTTAAGCAATCCTGAATTTGTTGAAATTGAAACAGCATCATCTAATAAAGACAATATCGACTTTTACTTAATACCGACTAAAGGTGTTGAGAAAAAAGAAAAAGTCTTAAAAATTATGAATGTGATTAATCCTTATTTAGCAATTATATTTGCTAATAGCCGTGATAGAGCAGATGAATTAGTTGCGTATTTATCAGAAGAAGGCTATAAAGTTGGGGTTATCCATGGTGGTTTAACACCTAGAGAAAGAACACAACAAATGAAGCGTATTAAACAATTAGACTTTGAGTTTGTTGTCGCAAGTGATTTAGCATCACGTGGTATTGATATTGAAGGCGTAAGTCACGTTATCAACTATGATTTACCTAAAGAAATAGATTTCTTTACACATAGAGTTGGTCGTACAGGTCGTGGTGATTATAAAGGTATCGCAATCACTTTATATACACCTGATGAAGATGATTTAATTACACAAATTGAGAAACATAATTACAAGTTTAAACATGTCGATATTAAAAACGATGAATTTGTAGAAATTAAAGATCGTCAAAAACGTACAAAACGTGTTAAAAAAGAAGATAATATTGAAAAGTCATTAAAACAAAAAATTAAAAGAAACAATAAAAATAAAGTAAAACCTGGCTATAAGAAGAAATTCAAACGAGAATTAGATGAGTTGAAATTTAAAGAAAAGAAAGCTCATTCTAAGAGAACTAAAAGACAAAGTAGAAAAGGATAGGTGTCAAATATGTTAATTGGATCACACGTTTCAATGAGTGGTAAGAAGATGCTATTACAAGCAGCAGAAGAAGCGGCAAGTTATAATGCTTCTACATTTATGATTTATACAGGTGCTCCACAAAACACAAGACGTAAAAAGATTGAAGATTTAAATATTGAAAATGGTAAAACAGCAATGAAAGAATATGGTTTATCTAACATTGTTGTGCATGCACCATATATCATCAATATTGCAAATACAACTAAACCAGAAGTATTTAACTTAGGTGTTGAATTCTTACAATCAGAAATTGAACGTACTGAAGCATTAGGTGCTAAAGATATCGTACTTCATCCAGGTGCGCATGTTGGTGCCGGTGAAGAAAAAGGTATTCAAAAAATTATTGAAGGTTTAAATGAAGTATTAACAAATAATAATGATGTACGTATCGCATTGGAAACAATGGCAGGTAAAGGTTCTGAATGTGGTAAAACATTCGAAGAACTTGCTCAAATCATTGATGGTGTAAACCATAATGAAAGATTATCTGTATGTTTCGATACTTGTCATACAAATGATGCTGGTTACAACGTTAAAGAAGACTTTGATGGCGTATTAAATGAGTTTGATAAAATCGTTGGTATCGATCGTATTAAAGTACTTCACGTAAACGACAGTAAAAATCCACAAGGTGCCAGAAAAGATAGACATGAAAATATTGGCTTTGGATCAATTGGTTATGATGCATTGCACTATATTGTTCATCATGATGCATTTAAAGAAGTACCTAAAATTTTAGAAACACCATATGTTGGTGATGACAAAAAGAATAAAAAACCACCATATAAATATGAAATCGAAATGATTAAACATGGTACATTCGATCCAGATTTAAAAGATAAAATCTTTAATCAATAATGTTATTTAAGGATGCTAATTCAATTAGCATTCTTTTTTGTTCGTAAACATTACTATTTACATTCTTTCATATTCATTGTATAGTATTCTATTGACGAGGTGATGAAGATGGAAAAAGAAACACCGATTTTCGAGTTAAAAGATATCAGTTATAGCTATCCAAATAAATTGGCACTCAGCCATATTAATATACAAATTTATAAAGGAGATTTCTTGGCAATAGTTGGCCCAAATGGCTCTGGGAAATCGACTTTACTGAAATTGATATTAGGCTTATTACCTTTACAAAAAGGTGATATCTTAATAAGTGGTAAAAAAATTAATCAATATAAATCTTGGGAAAAAATTAGTTATGTATCACAAAAATCCAACGCTTTTAGTTCTGGTTTTCCAGCGACAGTGAAAGAAGTTGTCATGAGTGGCTTAACTAAAAATAAAAGTCTTTTTAAATGGTTTAATAAAGAAGATGCTGCACAAGTAGATGCAATATTAGAAAGATTAAATATAAGTGATCTTAAGAATGAGAATATTGCACAGTTGTCAGGTGGTCAACAGCAAAGGACGTTTATTGCTAGAGCTTTAATTTCTAAGCCGAGTATTTTAATATTAGATGAACCTACTGTAGGTATTGATGCAAGACATGTTTCTGAATTTTACCAATTACTGACGCAATTAAAACAAGAAGGGATTACAATCATTCTTGTAACGCATGATATTGGTGTTGTAGCCGATACGGCAAGTAAAGTAGCTTGCTTAAATCAACATATACATTTCCATGGTACAAGTGAGTCGTTTAAATCATTAGATGAAGTCTCAATATCTAAAATCTATGGACATCCCGTGCAATTTGTTGATCATCAACATAATCGTGACTGTTGTGCAAATGAAGAAGTGGAAGAATTAGTACAAAGTTAAAGATGAATATAATGAATATATAGATTTTAAATAAGGAGATTGGATATGTCAGTTGAAACGAGAGATAGATTTATACTCCTAAACGAAGGAGTGTTATATAGTGATTGATGCGTTTTTAAATTTTGATTTTATAAGATACTCATTTATAAGTGGTATCTTAGTAGGATTGATTGCACCTTTAATAGGGGCATTTATTGTAGTTAGAAGGTTATCACTTATTGCTGATGCTTTAAGCCATGTGACGCTAGGTGGTATATCAATGGGGCTGTTCTTAATGAGTGTTAGTCCTTTGTTTGCTACTATAAATCCGATATGGTTTGGTATCATTTTTTCAATAGCAGGTGCATTATTAATAGAACAATTAAGAACTGAATATAAACATTACCAAGAAATCGCTATTCCAATTATTATGAGTGGTGGAATTGGTATTAGTGTTATATTTATTTCTTTAGCAAACGGATTTAATCAAGATTTATTTGGATATTTATTCGGTTCAATTAGTGCCGTAAATTTAAGTGATTTATTTACAATTATCGTCATTACAATAATTGTTTTAATCTTTGTTATGTTATTGTACAAATCATTATTTGTATTATCATTCGATGAAGAATACTCAAAAGTGATTGGCATGCCAAAATGGATCCAATTACTATTTATTGTCATTGTTGCACTTGTTATTTCAGCTTCAATGAGAGTCGTTGGTATTTTATTAGTTAGTAGTTTAATGACATTGCCAGTCGCTACAAGCATGAGATTAGCTAAAGGGTTCAAACAGTTAATCGCATTAAGTATTTTATTCGGTGAAATCTCAGTAGTACTAGGATTGATATTGTCCTTCTATTTGAATATTTCACCAGGAGGTATTATAGTAGGATTATTGATTATAGAATTACTTGCTAGCATAGCGTACAGTAAAGTATTGATAAAAAAAGGAGGCTATCATCTTGAAAGTAGAGGAAGCCATTCAAATATTGAAAAATGATGGACATAAATACACAAATAAACGCCGTGATATCATATCATTGTTTGTAGATGAAGATAAATACATCACTGCTAAATATATTCAAGAAGCATTGAAAGACGATTATACAGGATTATCTTTCGATACAATTTATCGTAATTTATACTTATTTAAAGACTTGAATATTATCGAAAGCACTGAAATAGACGGCGAAATGAAATTTAGAATTGCATGTCAAAGTCATCATCATCATCATTTTATTTGTGAATCATGTGGCACAACAAAAGTAATAGACTTTTGCCCAATGGATTCAATTAAACAACAATTACCAAATGTAGAAATAGCATCACATAAATTAGAAGTATACGGTAAATGTGAACAATGTAAAACAGTATAAGAAGAGAAAAATGGTAGCTCCTCGAGTTACCATTTTTTATTTGTAGGGAAACAGCTAGTATTGAATGTACGCTAACGATCAAGACCCTGAAACAAGATCGTTAGCTGGCAACTTAATTTCACAATATACAAAAACCTGGTCCATCTCACATATGGGCCAGGTTCTAACTAAATTCTATTAAGTAACGTTGATACTTCATGCCAATTTTTAATTCTATATATACCATTCTGTAAATCTTTTTGGTTATATGGTGTGTCAAACAGGAAAACAGGGATATTTAAATAATGATTGATATCTTCTGCGTTATCTAATTTATCTTCAAAGAAAATATCGATATTCTGTTCTTTTGTTACTTCTAATTTATTATGACTTCCTGTTAATGTAATTTGATCAAATGGTATATGATGTGATTGAAACCATTCTTTCGTAATATCTTCTAAATAATGATGTCTTGCACTTATATAATAGAGTTCGTAGTCATCTTTTAATTGATTCAAAATGTCTTTTGCACCTTCTGCAACAGGGGAGTGTTGGTATATATGTGATTCATTGCTTTTAAACCAACTCAACATTTCTTCTTCTTTACAGTTTAAGACATTTGCTAAATTGTATTCTGTAATATCTTCATATTTAAGTTGTTGATTAAAATCTCTTTGTAAATAGGGTACAAATGTTTTTGGACATGTAACTGTGCCGTCTATATCTATACCTAATCTTGGCTTTTGATTCATAAAAATTCACCTTTTTATTTTATGCTTTTTGAGCTTCTTTATTTTGTTCCATTTCAATTGCTAATTTATCAATTTCTTTTTTTAATTCTTCGACCATTGTTTTTTCAGGTACTTTGCGAACGGTTTTACCTTTCATAAACAGTAACCCTTCACCACGAGCACCAGCAATGCCGATATCTGCTTCTCTTGCTTCACCAGGACCGTTAACTGCACAACCAAGTACAGCTACTTTTAATGGGATTTGAAGGTTTGAAATATATTCTTCTACTTCATTTGCTATCGATATTAAATCGATTTCAATTCGTCCACATGTAGGACAAGCAATTAATGTAGCAGCATTACTGGCTAATCCAAATGCTTTAAGCAAAGATTTCGCTACTTTAACTTCTTCAACTGGATCAGCTGATAAAGAAATTCGACAAGTATTGCCAATACCTAAACTAAGTATAGCACCTAATCCTGCAGACGATTTAACTGTTCCATTAAATAGGGTGCCACTTTCAGTTATACCTAAATGCAGTGGGTAGTCAAAAGCTTGAGCTGCTTTCGTGTATGCCTCTATAGCTAAATTTACGTCACTTGCTTTCATTGATACGATAATGTCATGAAAATCTAAATCTTCGAGTATTTTTATATGGTGCAATGCACTTTCGACCATACCATCAGCAGTAGGATAGCCATATTTTTTAATAATATGTTTTTCTAATGAACCAGCATTAACTCCAATTCGAATAGGAATACCTTTTTCTTTACACGCTTTGACAACTGCTTCAACTTTTTCACGTCTACCTATGTTCCCTGGATTGATTCGAATCTTATCTGCGCCATTTTCAATAGCAATTAAAGCTAATTTGTAATTGAAATGAATATCTACAACTAATGGAATATTAATTTGTGCTTTGATATCTTTAATTGCATATGCGTCTTCTTCATTTGGGCAAGCTACTCTAACAATTTGACAACCAGCTTCTTCTAATCGTTTAATTTCAGCTACAGTTGCATCAACATCATATGTTTTTGTAGTCGTCATACTTTGAATGATAACTTCATCTGAACCACCAATCGTTAAATCCCCAACTTTAACAGGTCTCGTTTTCGTGCGATGAATGATTTCTGACATGATAAGACTCCTTTGTTTAAATTTGCTAACCTTTACACTTTAGCAGATCTTTTTCCTTTAGGTAAATACATAGCAATCATAACAATGCTTAAAATGATTATACACCATGAAGCAATTATTAATAAAGGAATCACTGTAATCATTCCAAATAATAGTACTAAAGTCGGAAGCGTTATCACAAACGTCATCATTTTGAACCAAGTCATAAAGCGAGACTTTCTTCGTAAAATAATTCCCAATAAATGTCCAGCAAATGCCAGAATTCCAATTTTTATAGATAAGCTTAAGAATTGAATGAATAATAGAAAGACAACAATCAAACTTAAATAAAAATATTTAGAATCATTAATCGTTTCAATAAACTTTATTAAATCATCTTGATCGGTAACAAGAGAGGATAGGGAACCATAGCTAATTTCTGTGTAGTCACTATAATTTGATATTTCAATATGATTTGGTTTAAACACGATTAAATGATGATCTTTCATCGCGAAATCATTAGATTTAGTAAATTCTATCGTTTGATGATTATTTAATTTGATAGATTTATCTTGGGATAAAATCATTTTGTTATGATCTATTTTAAAATCAGGAATCTCTGTCACTTCATCATTGACTAACGTTGATAAATTCTGAGTGATTTGTATGTATTGAATAGAATTTGGTATGATTAATATCAAACTTAATAATAATATATGAAGGAATATGTACCTTAACTTCGTAATTCTAAACATTGGATACTTACTAGGATGCTTAAATAACCTTTTAAGCTCATTTATATACTGCATAAATTCACCTCTTCTTCACTTAATAATAATGTTAAAAAACACCTGTTGCAAGGCGATACATAAGAATTAAAAATTTTTTGATTATTTATTAAACAAATTATTTGTTATAAAACTTTAATCTTGATAAGATAGGTATGTAAAACAAATGAGGAGGATGATTTTTTATGGCTTTTGAATTACCAAAATTACCATATGCGTATGATGCATTAGAACCACACATCGATAAAGAAACTATGGAGATTCATCATACGAAACACCATAACACTTATGTAACAAAATTAAATGATGCAGTGAAAGGTACAGATTTAGAAAGCAAATCTATTGAAGATATTGTTAAAAACTTAAACTCTGTTCCTGATGATATCCGTACTGCAGTTCAAAACAATGGTGGCGGACATTATAATCATTCATTATTCTGGGAACTATTAACTCCAAACGCTTCTGAGCCTTCAGGAGAAGTTGTAGATGCAATTAGTTCTACATTTGGTTCATTAGACAAATTCAAAGAAGAATTTGCAGCTGCAGCAGCTGGCCGTTTTGGTTCAGGATGGGCATGGTTAGTTGTAGATAATGGCCAATTAGCGATTGTTTCAACTCCAAACCAAGATAACCCAATTTCAGAAGGTAAACTTCCAATTTTAGGTTTAGATGTTTGGGAACATGCTTACTACTTAAACTACCAAAACAGACGCCCAGATTACATTAATGCATTCTGGAACGTTGTAAATTGGGATAAAGTAAACGAATTATACCAAGCTGCAAAATAATTCGTCTTTAAATTTGGATGACTGATTTATAAGACAATCATCCTAATGGGGTGGAGCAATGAAATCTTTTTATTTAAACGAGATTTCAGCTCCGCTCTTTTTTTATAAAAATTTACCTATATCAATAGCAATGTAAGTCATAATAATATATGATGAGATTATTATAATAGAGTTAAAAAGGTAGGTTTAGTTGTTGAAACGAGTAAAAAAGAAATCAAAAGAAGAAGCATTTCGCCTATTAATGAATAAACGCGTAAGCCTAATATTGGCCGTTGTCGTGATTTTATTCTCTGTGCTCATTATGAGGTTAGGTTATTTACAAATTGTAAAAGGCGGAGAATACAAGCGAACGATAGATAGTACAGAATCGATTACAGTTAATGAATCGGTGCCAAGAGGCCGTATTTATGATAGAAATGGTAAAGTTTTAGTAGACAACGAGTCTAAAAAGGCAATTACATACACGAGAGATAGAAGAACAAGCCAAGATGATATTTTGAAAATCGCTGAAAAACTATCTCACTTAATGAAGATGGATACTTCAAACATTACAGAACGTGATAAGCAGGATTTTTGGATATTGAGAAATCAAGATGAAGTTCATAAGTTAATGAAAGATGAACAAGCTTTATTCTCTGATGGCAATATTAGTCAAGATGATTATGATAAAGCGTTATACGACAAAGTAACATCTAAATATACAGATAAATTATCAAAAAAGGATTTGCAAATCCTTGCGATATTTAGAGAAATGAATTCTGGATCTCAACTGAGCCCTGTTGTTATAAAAAATGAAGGTGTTAAAAATGATGAGTATGCAGCTGTATCTCAACACTTATCAGAACTACCTGGCGTTAATACAACAATGGACTGGGAAAGACGTTATCCTTATGGTGACACGTTAAGAACTTTATTCGGAAATGTTTCAAGTAAAGAAGAAGGATTACCTAAAGAGTTAGTGAATGACTATCTTGCTAAAGGGTATTCTAGAAATGATAGAGTCGGTAAATCTTACTTAGAATATCAATATGAAGATATTTTAAAAGGCTCTAAGAAGAAAATGAAATATGTCACTGATAAATCTGGGAAAATAACAAGTTCTGAAGTTATTTCACAAGGTTCACGTGGTAACGATTTAGTGTTAACTATCGATATAGACTTACAGAAAAAAGTTGAAGAATATATTGATAAGCACATTGAATCATTAAGAAGCAAAGGCGCTACAGATATGGACAGAGTTATGGTTGTTGTCCAAGATCCTAGAAATGGTGATGTATTAGCAATGGCCGGACGTGATATTGACAAAAATGGTAAGATTACTGATAACCATATTGGTAACTTCACTAGTCAATATACAGTTGGTTCATCTGTTAAAGGTGCAACATTACTTACTGGTTATCAAAACGGCGTATTAAATGTTGGCGATACAATGGTCGATGAACCATTAAAATTTAGTGGTGGTTTAACAAAACGATCATACTTTAACCAAAATGGCAGAAAAACGATTACTGATGCTGAAGCATTAATGCATTCATCAAACGTCTTTATGTATAAGACAGCATTGTTATTAGCTGGATCTCCATATAGTAGTGGCATGTCACTACCATCTGATGTGGAACAAGCAGGTATTAAATTACGTAAAGGTTTAAATCAAGTTGGTTTAGGTGTTAAAACAGGTATTGATTTACCAAATGAATCAGCTGGACAAATTGAACCCATTAAAGATAACCCAGGTAACTACATTGATTTAGCAATTGGACAATTTGATACTTATACACCTATACAACTATCACAATATGTCGCTACTATTGCGAACGATGGGTATAGATTGAAACCACATTTAGCGAAAGAAATTAGAAACTCTACAAATGAAGATTCGCTTGGACCTATTAAAAAGACATTTAAAGGTGAAGTGATGAATAAGGTTAATAATAGTGATAAAGAAATAAAACAAGTACAAAAAGGTTTCGATATGGCGTTTAATAAACCAGAAGGAACAGGGTATACAAGTTTTAATAAAACGGTCGTACGATCAGCTGGTAAAACAGGTACAGCAGAAGTATTCAAAGATGGTAAACCAAAAGTAAATTCAACATATATTGGATATGCACCTGCTAAGAATCCTGAATTATCATTCTCAATCACTTATACAAATCAACCCGTACCAGAACCATGGTTACCAGGTGGGGATTTAGGTAGAGATATTATTAACTATTATTTTAAAGATAGAAAATAACTCAATATAAAGATTGAATCAATATAACATCTCATTTTACTGATTAATTCAGTAGAAATGAGGTGTTATTTTTTATGTGTGAATTTATTTTTGAATAGTTTGAGATTTAGTGAAGTACATAGATTACGATTTTGTTTGTGCATGTTTGCCTAGGGTATGGCTTGAGCCTGTAGTCCCTCGCTCATACGATTCCCTCAGGCGTCAGCACTTCACAAAATCGTTTTATAGATATGAGTAGTTACAAATCTCCCGAGTTTTGTAACTAAGGAGCCTCTTATTAACAGTTCTCCTGAGTTTTGTAACTATATGGGCTCTTATTAACAAATCTACCGAGTTTTGTAACTAAGGAGGCTCTTATTAACAGTTCTCCTGAGTTTTGTAACTATGTGGGATCTTATTAACAAATCTCCCGACTTTTGTAACTAAGGCAGCCCATAGTAACAGTTCTCCCGAGTTTTGTAACTACTGTCCCCTTATTAAAAACCATTCTCTTTATTTTTCACATTTTAAACCGTTTTCATAGGAAGTTAACACAAAATTTACATTCAATTTATTTGTACTTAATAAAGAAATTGTAAAGTGAAGATGTAATAAAGATTAAGGCGATATTAATTAGGAGGATTTAACATGAAAAAGTGGCAATTAATCGGATCAACAACAGCTTTAAGTTCTGTACTTTTATTAGGAGCTTGTGGTGGGGCAGCTGAAAAATCTAGTTCCGGGGATACTAAATCTTCAGATGATAAAAAATTAAGTGGTGAAGTTAAAGGTGATGGTTCATCAACAGTTGCACCAGTTATGGAAAAAATAAACGAAGACTTCTCAGCAGAGCAACCTGATGTTTCAGTTTCAATTGGTGTATCAGGAACTGGTGGCGGTTTTGAAAAATTCATAGCGGGAGAAACAGACTTTTCAAATGCTTCTAGAGATATTAAAGATGAAGAAAAAGAAAAATTAAAAAATGCTAAAATAGAATACACTGAGTTTAAGGTTGCTCAAGATGGTTTAACAGTAGCTGTTAACAAAGATAATGACTTTGTTGATGAGTTAAGTATGGATGAATTAGCAAAAATTTATAGCGGCAAAGCAAAAACATGGAAAGATGTTAATTCAAAATTCCCTGATAAAAAGATCAAAGCATTTTCACCAGACCAATCACATGGTACTTACGACTTCTTTAGTGAAGAAGTATTAGATGAAAAAGATTTACAATCTGAGAAAAATGCTGACACGAATGTCATCGTTAAATCTGTCCAAGATAATAAAGATTCAATCGGATTCTTTGGATATAACTTCTATCAAGAAAATAAAGATTCACTTAAAGCAGTGAAGATTAAAGATGATGGAAAAGCAATAGAACCTACAGATAAAACAGTAAATGATGGTAGCTATCCTTTAAGTAGACCGTTATTCGTATATGCGAAAAATAAATCTCTAGAAGATAATGATGCGTTTTATGGATTTATGGAATATGTAATTGATAACTCAGCAGATGCTGCAAAAGACGCTGGTTATGTTCCATTGAAAGATGATGAGTATAAAGAAGATAAAGAAACGTTAGAAAAATTTAAAAAATAATCATTAATAAATTAAAGCAGAGGGCGGTCAGTAATCGCCCTTTTTCAAAATGAAGGAGTTATTTTTATGAAACAACAAACTTCAGTACAAGAATTGATTAAGCAAAATAACAATAATAAAGGTAAAGTCTTTGCGGATAAAGCTGTTCCCATTATTTTATTGTTAATCGCTTCGGTTTCTGTACTTACAACAATCGGGATATTATTCACACTTGTAACTGAAACAGCAACGTTTTTCACAAGAGTGAATCCATTTGAATTTTTATTTACGAAAGACTGGGCACCTTTTTCATCTGATCCTAAATACGGTATTTTCGCACTTATATTAGGTACGTTGAAAGTTACAGCGGTAGCGACAATCTTTGCTGTTCCAGTTGGATTAGGTGCAGCACTATACTTGAGTGAGTATGCCTCTGATAGATCAAGAAGAATTATTAAACCTATTCTTGAAATATTAGCTGGTATACCAACAATTGTTTACGGATTTTTCGCTTTAACATTTGTAACACCAATTTTAAGAGGTATATTCCCGGATTTAGGAAGCTTTAACTCTATTAGTCCAGGTTTAGTCGTGGGGGTCATGATTATACCGATGATTACGAGTATGAGTGAAGACGCTATGAGTTCGGTACCAGATTCAATTAAAGAAGGTGCACTGGGATTAGGTGCAACTAAGTTTGAACTTGCAACTAAAATTGTATTTCCTGCTGCTTTATCCGGTATCATCGCATCTGTTGTATTAGCGATATCAAGAGCAATAGGTGAAACAATGATTGTATCTTTAGCGGCAGGTAGTACACCTGATTCGAGCTTTAGTCTAATAGGATCTATTCAAACAATGACTGGATTCATTGTCCAAGTTGCTACTGGAGATGCGACTTACGGATCTGATATTTATTACAGTATTTATGCTGTAGGTTTCACATTGTTTATATTCACATTTATTATGAATATTATTTCACAATGGATTACTAAACGATTTAGAGAGGAGTATTAATATGTCAGAGGTTAATTTAGTTGATCAAACCGTCGTTCGTAAAAAGCTACCGACAAGATTAATGAAAAATAAAGTCATTAAATCAATATTTTTCGTTTGTACATTAATTGGCTTAATCGTATTAGCTATTTTGCTATTTGACATATTTAGAAAAGGTATTCCTTATCTAAATACAGATTTCTTTACAAACTTCTCATCTACATCACCTGAACGTGCAGGTATTAAAGGTGCTTTAATCGGTACACTATGGCTCATGATGACGATAGCACCTATATCTATCATACTAGGTGTTGGTACTGCTATTTACATGGTTGAATATGCAAAAGAAAACTGGTTTACGAAATTTATAAGAGTCAATATTTCAAATTTAGCAGGTGTTCCATCAGTAGTATTTGGTTTATTAGGATTAACAATATTTGTACGTGGTGCAGGTATCGAAAATTTATCACTAGGTAAGACAGTTATTGCTGCAGCATTAACGATGTCGTTAATGATATTACCAATTATTATTGTAGCAAGTCAGGAAGCAATTAAAGCTGTCCCATCTTCTATTAGAGAAGCATCATTAGGATTAGGTGGTACTAAATGGCAAACGATTAAAAATATTGTATTACCGGCTTCAATACCTGGTATTTTAACAGGGACGATTCTTGCACTATCAAGAGCACTTGGAGAAACTGCACCACTTGTTGTAATCGGTATTCCTGCAATATTGATGAAAACACCAAACAGTATATTTGAATCTTTCCAAGCTTTACCTATGCAAATATACAACTGGGCTAAATTGCCACAGGCAGAATTTCAATTTGTTTCGTCAGCAGCAATTATCGTATTACTCGTAATTTTAATTCTTATGAACTCAATCGCAATCTATATTAGAAACAAATATCAAAGAAAATTATAATAATCAAAATGAAGAGGGGTCATAATTATGACAGACGTAAAAATTAGAGATTTATCTCAAAATATACCTTCAAATGAGATGACAGCAAATCAACAAATAGCAGTAGAAGATAAAAATATTGTTTATAAAACGAATAATTTAGATTTATGGTATGGAGATTTTCATGCGCTTAAAAATATAAATTTAGATATTACAGAAAATGAAGTGACTGCAATTATTGGGCCATCAGGTTGTGGTAAATCAACTTATATTAAAACATTAAATAGAATGATTGAATTAATTCCAAGTGTTAAAACATCAGGAGAGATCATTTATAGAGATAAAAACATTTTCGACAAAAAGTATAGTGTTGAAGAATTAAGAACGAATGTTGGTATGGTTTTCCAAAAACCAAATCCATTCCCAAAATCCATATATGACAACATTACTTATGGACCAAGAATTCATGGTATTACGGATAAAAAGGTACTAGATGAAATCGTTGAACGTTCATTAAAAGGTGCAGCTATTTGGGATGAATGTAAAGATAGACTAGATAAGAATGCATACGGATTATCTGGTGGGCAACAGCAAAGAATTTGTATAGCGAGATGTTTAGCAATTGAACCAGATGTTATTTTAATGGATGAGCCAACTTCAGCGCTAGATCCTATTTCAACACTAAAAGTAGAAGAACTTGTGCAAGAATTAAAAACTAAATACTCAATCATTATCGTGACACATAACATGCAACAAGCAGCTAGAATTTCTGATAAAACAGCGTTCTTCCTAAACGGTTATGTAAATGAGTTCGATCAAACAGATAAAATATTCTCTAACCCAACAGATAAGAAAACTGAAGACTATATTTCAGGGAGATTTGGATAATATGGTTATTAGAGAAAAATATGAAGATGAATTAAACTCACTCATTAATGATTTGTTTGTGTTGGGTAAAGAAGTATACTTTATGATAGAACAATCTATATCTGTATTGAGCGATGAAGATAGAAACAATGCTCGTAATTTAATCAAATACGATAAAAAAATAAACCAAATGGAATATGACATTAATGAAAAAGTGGTTATGCTAATAACAAAGCAACAACCTATAGCGACAGATCTTCGTGTTATGATCTCAGGTTTAAAAATCGCTTCTGAATTAGAACGAATGGCTGACAATTCTACTAATATTGCTCAAATCAGAAAAAGAGTTAAAATAACAGATTATTTTATACTAACGAGATTAAAAACAATGGGTAAATTGGCAATGTTAATGCTAAAAGATTTAGAAGCAGCAGTTAATGACAAAGATATCTTGTTGATAAAAGAAATTATTGATCGTGACAATGATATTGATGATTTATATCGCGAGATTAGTAATACGACATATTTAATCGATAACGATCCATTTATTTCTGCTCAAGCTCATCTTGCTGCAAGATACTTAGAACGAATCGGCGACCATATCACGAATATATGTGAAAGTTGCTATTATTATATAACTGGTGAACACTATGAACCTATTGAAAAATAGTACTGGAATTATATAAGCATAGATGGTATTATAATAAGGTCGTATATTAATTGAAATAAGAATAGGAGGGTTCATCATGCGCGTAAATGTAACTTTAGCATGTACTGATTGTGGTGAAAGAAACTACATCTCTAAAAAGAATAAACGTAACAACCCAGAGCGTATTGAAATGAAAAAATATTGTGCTCGTGACGGTAAACACACTCTTCATAGAGAAACAAAATAATAAAACGAATAAAAACACATTCCATTATACGGGAATGTGTTTTTTTAATACCTTTAAAGGTTGTACGACTACCTATCACAATAATTCTTGTGTTATCATATTATGTGTAACTGATAAAAATTTAATCAATATTTGGAAGTGTTAAATTCATGTCAAACAAGAAAATTTTAAGAAAAGAAATATTGAATTTAATGAGAAATCAAGATATTTCTCAAAAAGAACAATATGATTTAAATTTAAAGGAACAATTATTTGAACATAATAATTTTAAGCAAGCCAATTCAATTGCTATCGTTATGAGTATGGACCATGAAGTCAATACGATACCTATTATTGAACATCTATTGAATATAGGTAAGAAAGTGTTCGTACCGAAAACGAATTACGAAACGAAACAAATGGAATTTCAGCGACTACATGATTTGAATTCTATTGCAATTGATCAAAAAGGAATTAAATATGTTGATGAAGAAACTGAAATTAGTGATGATATTGATTTAATTATTGTACCTGGTGTTGTATTTAATCAAGCTGGTTATCGTATAGGCTATGGTGGAGGGTATTATGATAAATATTTATCTCATTATAATGGACATACAATAAGTTTGTTATATCCTTTTCAGATAAGAAACTTTGATGCTGAATCACATGATATACCAGTTGATGAGATGTTGACACCAAATGATATATGGAGAAGAGTAGATGGATAAAACAAAACAAATGTGGAAGTCGATATATTATTTAGTTTATACAGAAGGCTATAAAATAATATCGATTGATGAAGAAGAAGCAGAAATATGGTTGACACATGAATCTAAAAAAATTGTCAAAAGGTTTATACATAAGACGCCTACACATCAAGAAGTTGATTTTGACTTAGAAAAAATTACTGACCATTTAGGTGACTTAATTGATAGTATAGGGTTTAGCTTTGAACAATTAGATGTTTTTTATATTACCGAAAAAGAGATGGATTTCGCTGAATTTAATCATACTAAACGCCCTAAAATTAGGTATCATGCTTTATATGAGCTTGATGATTTCGAGAAAGTATCTCATCACTTCGTAACGAAGCATCAAATTAAACGTAATAGAACAAATCCTGTTACGACATATAAAAATAAATTATTGAATGCGAGCTTTATTGATAGCTTTATGCTTAAGTTTTCACCGGTAACATACTTTTTAGTAGCTGCTAATGTAATTGTATGGCTGTCTTTAATTTTAATTTTTAATCATTTTGGCCAAATTAATTTAGTCGATTACGGTGGGCTTGTACATTTCAATATAGTACACGGTGAATGGTACCGTTTATTAACGTCCATGTTTATACACGCGAATTTTACACACTTAATGATGAATGTATTTTCACTCATTATATTCGGTAAACTTATTGAAGGTGCATTAGGATCCATTAAAATGTTCACCATTTATTTCATATCAGGTTTATTTGCAGGTATTGTGTCGCTTAGTATTGACACACAATCCATTTCAATTGGTGCAAGTGGTGCCATTTTCGGATTAATTGGTGCTTTTATTGTGTATTTATTTACACGTAAAAATATTAATAAACAATTTGTATTACAAACATTTATCGGTATTGTGATTATTTCGTTATTAGCTTTGTTTATTAATAATGTAAACCACTTCGCTCATTTAGGTGGATTCGTTGGTGGGGCAATCTTAATGTTTATCATGTATAAATGGATGGAACATGATAAATTCAAACTTTATTATATTGCTGCCTTTATAGTCATCATCATCACTTTGATTGTTATCATATTTAACAGACAACAACATTATATATATGATGAATTAACGAAAGATGCTATGAATAACGGTGATTTTGATAGAGCAGAAACAATGGTAAAGCAAATTAAAGAGAAGAACTTCGAGTCGGATGAGACATATATTTTAAGTGGCTTAATCGTGGCGAATAATACATCTTTGAATGAAGCAATACTAGAATGGGAAAGAGGCTTAAAAGTTTTTCCTAATTCAGCTAAATTAAATTACCAATTAGCTTTAGGTTATAGAGCAAAAGATGACTATGATAAAGCGAATAAGTTTATTAATAAGGCAATAAAGCTTGATAAAAAGAATGAACATTATGCAGCATTAAAAGATGAAATTGATGCGTTTAGGAGTTAATTTTATGAATAATTTATATGACGTACAACAATTACTTAAAAAGTTTGGTTATATCATTTATTTTAAAGATGAAGAAGATCAACTAGAAATGATGGAACAAGAAATAAAAGCTATGTATCAATCTATGCTTATTGATAAAGAAACATTTTTACAAGCACGGCTTATTATAAATCAGAGAAGGATTGAGAAAAAATGACACATATTTTATCAGCTGATATTGGTGGTACGACATGTAAATTAGGTATTTTTGATCGTTCACTAAATATCGAAGAAAAATGGGAAATTTCAACGAACAAAACGGGTGAAGGCATATTAGAGAATATATATGATTCATTCGTTGTACATCTGAATAGAAAAGATATCGACATTAAAAACATTATCGGTATGGGAATCGGTGTACCTGGACCAATTGATTTTGAAAATGGTATTGTCAATGGTGCTGTGAATTTAAATTGGACTGGTAACATTGAAGTTAGAAAACATATGCAACAATATTTTGATGGACCAATTTACGTAGATAATGATGCGAATGTCGCAACTTTAGGTGAAAAATTTAAAGGTGCTGGTCAAAATGAAAGTGATGTTGTTTGTATGACGCTAGGAACAGGTGTAGGTGGTGGCATTGTTTCAAACGGAGAATTAATTCATGGTCATAATGGTTCAGGTGCTGAAATAGGTCATTTCTTAGTGGATCAAAAGAAAAGATTTCAATGTAACTGTGGTATGAAGGGTTGTCTCGAAACGGTTGCTTCAGCTACAGGTGTCATTAATTTAGTACATCATTATTATCCAAATATCAATATGAAATCAAGTATTCATGACTTAATTACAGGTAAAAATGTAACAGCTAAAGACGTATTTGATGCTGCAAAATCAGGAGATGAATTCAGTTTGTTTATCATTGATAAAGTAGCTGGTTACATTGCTTATGCTGCAAGTGTTGTTAGCGTCATGACAAATCCTAAATATATTATAATTGGTGGTGGCGTTAGTAAAGCCGGCGATATTCTCATCCAATTTATTAAAAAGCATTATGAAAAAATGACATTTAAACCTGCACAAGATGGTACAAACATCGTAGTTGCACAATTAGGAAACGACGCAGGTATCATCGGTGCAGCTGGTCTAATTAAGACATATGTAATAGAAAAGGAGAATGAATAATGGCAATAGTTGACGTAGTCGTAATACCAGTAGGAACAGAAGGACCTAGTGTGAGTGAATATATTGCAGATATTCAATTAATTTTAGAAAAACATAAAGAGGCAGGTACAATTGATTATCAATTAACACCAATGAATACACTTATTGAAGGTGATCTAAAAGATTTACTTGAAATTATACAAGAAATTCATGAAAGTCCATTCAATAAAGGATTAGACAGAGTTTGTACAAATATTCGAATTGATGATAGAAGAGATAAGTCTAGAAAAATGAACGATAAATTAGATTCTGTTAATAAACATTTGAACAAATAAAAAAGACGAGTGTAAACTCGTCTTTTCTTTAATGATGTAAAATTGGATAACCGTATGTAAAGATTGTAGCTAATGAGAAGAACCCAAAAGATACTACAGTTATTGCACCAAAAAGAATGCCCAAAATATTTTTGTTTTTGAATGCTGAAATTAAACCAAATATAGCTAGAATAAAAACAGCTAGCATTAATAATGAGAAAATATTAACACCGATATGGATTTTTACTCCAAATAACTCAAATAGTTCCCCTGTGTCGATAAATGGCATTCCAATACCCCCAATACAAATTTCTTTTATTATCATATTAATTGTATAATTAATATGTGGTTTTGTCGAGATACTTTTTAAAAGAGGAGGAAATAAAATGCAAGTACATAGTTTTTCATTAGGAATTGTAGAAACGAATTGTTATATTCTCGAAGGTGAAAACGAATTACTCGTTATAGATCCAGGAGATAATGGCGAGTTTTTAAATAAACAAATTAAACAATATCATAAAAAGGTGAGTGCTGTATTATTAACGCACGCTCATTTTGATCATATAGGTGCTGTAGATGATGTCGCAAATGAATTTGATGTGAAAGTATATGTGCATCCTGAAGAAAAATCATGGTTAACGGATACAGAGAAAAATGGTTCTAAAAAATTTGCAATGTATCAATTACCACAAGTGGTTCAACATACTGTTCCACAAATAATGGAACCTGGGGAATATGAGATTGGAGAATTTAAATTTGAAGCGATCCATACACCAGGTCATTCACCTGGTAGTTTATCATTTGTATTTGATGACTTTGCTATAGTAGGTGATACTTTATTTAAAGGTGGAATTGGCAGAACGGATTTATATAAAGGTGATACAAAAACATTATTGAATTCAATAGAAGATAAGTTGTTAGAACTAGATTCAAATACAACTATTTTCCCAGGTCACGGACCGGAGACAACAATAGCAGATGAAGAAATGACAAATCCGTATTTAAATGGATTTAATTAAAAAAGAAGCATTACACGTTTGTGTAATGCTTCTTTTAATGATGTGCTCCAAAACTTGGCTCTAATAAGAATGTAGAATAATATGTAAATCCAACAAAACATAATACTAAATAAATTGCGAATATATACATATACATTCTTTCTGTTAATTTTAAGTATCCCAACAATACGAAAAATCCAGTTTGTGCTAAGAAGAAATATGCCATCATGTCCATACCACCGACATAAAACATCGTAGCAAAAATAGCAGTCCAGAAGCCTAGAGTTTTATAAACTTTATCCATCTTCTTAAGAACCCCCTCTGTGTTTACTTTCTTATTCATATTTAATTATAAAGTTACTCTATACAAAAGTAAATAGCATTTTAACGCAAATTCATAAGCATTAAACAAGTAATTTAGGTAATTGGAAGCGTTTATATATATTAGGAGGAGATTATGGAGAAATTATTTAAGTCAATTATTAACGATGCTGTCAATTCAAATGCGAGTGATATTCACTTTGTACCTTTAAATGATGATAAAGTCTTTGTTCAAATGAGGATAAATGGTGATAATACACCTTATGATTTAGATCTAGACTTTAAATTGTATAGTAGGCTACTCATTTATATGAAATTTATCGCTCATCTTGATGTAAGTGAACGTAATAAAGCACAAAGCGGTCAATATTTATATGAACATGACATTCATTACTACTTAAGAATTTCTACGATACCTATCAGTTTAGGAATAGAATCTTGTTCCATTAGAATTACCCCTCAACATTTTAATCAATCACAAGTGAAATCAGAGCATCAATCATATAACGTTTTACAAAATAGAATGTATCAATCAGAAGGGCTATTTCTATTTACGGGTCCAACTGGATCAGGTAAGACGACATTAATGTATGAATTGATGTACGCTTTAAAGAGAGAAAAGAACAAACATATTATTACGATTGAAGACCCTGTAGAACAAACGTTAAATGGCATCGTTCAAGTTTCAGTCAATGAAAAAGCTAACATAACTTATCAACAATCCTTTAAAGCCATTTTAAGATGTGATCCTGACGTTATTATGATTGGAGAGATAAGAGACGATGTTACTGCTAAGCAAGTTATTCAAGCTAGTTTAAGTGGTCATTTAGTACTTTCAACAATGCACGCGAGTGATACAATTGGGGCAATCCATCGACTAATAGAACTAGGTGTATCAGTCGAACAAATTAAACAAGGTATTTCATGTATTACAAACCAACGTCTTGTGAAGAAAAATGATGAAACAAGAACTTTAAATATGTCTTATATTTTTAAAGATGACATTATTAACTATATGGAGAATGATTATGAAACGTAAGAAAAATGTATTAAAGAAAGACCAAGTATTATACTTAACACGACTGTTAGATATGTTAAAACAAGGTTTCACATTACTAGAAGCTATTCAATTACTGTCTGATCAATTCATACAACTTAAAAAGCACAATTTAAACACGACTGCTTGTGAAATTGTTATAGAGACTGGACAATTACATGAAATACTTAAACTGTTTAATTATCCCCAAGTCATTATTACCCAAATATACTTTGGTGAACAATATGGTAATTTGAATGAAACATTAGAACACTCTATCCTATATTTAAAAAAGATTGAACAAGTTAAACAAAGATTTATAAAAACAATTCAATATCCCGCTTTATTATTCAGCATCTTTTTTATGTTACTTGCTGTTGTGAATCAAACCATTATTCCTCAATTCACAGAAATTTATGCTTCAATGAATATAGAAATATCCACTTCGTTACGTATTATCACGACAATATTTTCATATTTACCAACAACTATTTTTACTTTAGTCCTCATTTTATTCCTCGTTTATCTCATCAGTTATATGAATTTTATGGACAAAGAAATGGCTCGTAAAATAGCTATATACAAGAAAATTCCAATCATCAATCGTTACATTACGATGTATAACTCATATCGTATATCTAGAGATTTTTCCTTTTTTATTCAAAATGGTATTACCCTTACTAAAATAATTGAAATATATATGTTGCAAACTAAAGATGATTTTTTGAAATATATTGGCCATTCCATCAATCAATCATTAGTTTCTGGTATGACATTTCCAAACTCAATTAAAAAGTTAGGGTGCTTTGAATCTAATTTCATACACTATATTAATCACGGAGAAAATAAATCTAAATTAGATTTAGAACTTTATTATTACAGTCTTTTTATGCTAGATACTCTGGAGAAGACTTTTTTAAAACATCTCAAATGGATACAACCAGTAGTATTTGGTGTTCTAGCCTTGTTAATCGTAACGCTATATTTAATTATCATTCTACCGATGCTGCAAATGGTAGAAGGTATAAAGTGAAAGGAATGTATTAAATGAAAAGATTTAAATTTTTAAGTAAAAAAGAAGGATTTACATTGGTTGAGATGCTAATTGTCCTTTTAATCATAAGTATATTATTGGTGATCATCATACCAAACATAAGTAAGCAATCAGAGACTGTAAAAAGTACTGGATGCCAAGCTCAAGTGAAAATGGTTGCTGGTCAAGTAGAAGCTTATACATTGAAGCACGACGCTAAACCAAATTCTATAAATGATTTAGTAAGTGATGGTTATATTAATCAAAAGCAACTGACATGTAAATCAGGTGAGACAATTACACTTGAAAATGGTGAAGTTGTTGCACATTAAAGATAATAAAGGTTTTACATTGGTGGAAATGATTATTGTGCTATCCATTATCAGTATTATTTTTATGGTGACAATGTATTTATCTGTAAACCCATTGGCAAGTAGTGGATTAAATAATGGCATAGATGATTTTGAAACGAAGCTAGAGTTTTTAGAAACGAAATCTCTATCTCAAAAGCAACCTATATTAGTTTGGTTTAAACCCAATTCAGATAAAATATTTTATCAAATTGAGAAGAATCAGATTCAAACTATCTCACTCTATAAAGGTCGTATTTCTAAAAATAATGAGTTTACGACATTAGTTTTTGATGGAGAGGGGAATATTAATCAATTTGGCACTTTAAAAGTGGAATTTAATGAAAGAAAGTATCATGTTATTTTTCGCATCGAGAAAGGGAGATATAGAATTGTTGAAACGACATGATGGGTATGTGTTTATAGATTTTATGTTGTCTATTTTTATCATAATGCTATTGAGTGGGACATTACTACCTTTAGTTACTACATTAAATGAAAATATTTCTCGTGAACACGATAGAATAAAGCTTTATCAAATGCTCTATCAAACTGTGCAATCAAAATCTATCGAACCAAAATATGATGTAAAGAGATATAAATATTTAAAGTTTAATACAAAAGTTTGTATGAAAGATGAATTGAAAAATGAAAAAATATGTATTGAAAAATAATAAAGGCTTTACCATGATAGAAATGCTACTGTCATTATCATTTTTATTAATTATATTAGCTTTAATTCCATTGCTCATTAAAAGTCTTTATTTGTTTAAGGATAATGCAATGGATCATACGCATTTTGAATTGATGATGTTCAGAAAAGAACTCTCCGATGAAATAAAAGAAAGTACTATAAAATTAGACAAGGTTCATAACAGGATTAAATTCATAAATGAAACACGTTCTACAGAATTCACATTATTAAATGAAAAAATAATAAAAAGTATAAATGGTCGAGGTAATATCACTCTAGTTAATAATGTGAATGCTTTTCAAGTAGATAAGATATCTAACGAAACATTTAAAGTATTTATTATTATAAGAAAAGGCGATAAAGAATTACATGAAGAAATTTATATCTAATGATGCTGGTTTTATTTTACCGTTATTACTTGGAATATTATTTATTTATAGTTCCTTTTTGTCATTTTACTTAGTACAATATAGCTTTAAGCTTAATACTTATCACAATTTAGAACAATACTATATACGTGAAATAAAAATAATGATAAATAAATAATTTTAAGCTTTTTATTTTCTGAATAATGAGATAGAATAAAGTTTAAGTTGATATGAAACAACTGAGGAGTAGATTTAATGTCAATCGTATTAATTGGATTTATGGGTGTTGGCAAAACAACTATCGGAAATTTGTTGAGCGATCATTATGACAAAAGTTTAGTAGATATAGATACTTATATCGTTGAAACAACTCAATTACCAATCCCACAAATTTTTGAAAAATATGGTGAAAAACATTTTAGAGATTTAGAGTATGAAGCTTTAAAAAAATGGATTGATCAAGATGTGATTATTTCAACTGGTGGCGGTATTGTAGAATCAGAATTAAGTAAAGAATTATTAAAACAAAATGACAATACTTTTTGGCTAAAATGTGATGTTGAAATTCTATTTAATAGAATTAATCATGATAATAACAGACCGAATGCTAATGGAAAGTCATTAAATGAATTAAAAGCCTTGTATTCAAAACGAGAATTAAGTTATAATGAAATCGCATTCAAGCATATTGATGCTAACAGACCTAGAGAAGTAGTTGCAAGTGAAATTATTGAATCACTATAAGCTAAAATAATTGCGAATGATCAAAGTTAGAGAGAATGAATAATATATTCATCGCCGAAGGAGCAAGCCAGATTTGAGTGAATCTCTCAGGCAAAAGGATAACTTTGTGACGCATTCCTGAAGAGCACTTCAACAGGGTAGCGAAAGCTACCCTGTTTTTTTATTATACATATTCAGAAGGGGAGAGTTATGATGACGACAGATTTAAAACAAACACCTTTGTATCAAACTTATATAGATCAAGGTGCGAAAGTAATTGATTTTTCTGGATGGGCTTTACCAGTCCAATTTTCAAGTATTAAAGAGGAACACAATGCAGTGAGAAATCATGTAGGTATTTTTGATGTGAGTCACATGGGTGAAATTATCGTTACAGGTGAAGAAGCGGATCAGTTTATTCAATACACTTTAACGAATGATTCAACATTATTAACGGATAGTAAAGCTCAATATACAACGCTATGTAACCACGATGGCGGCGTGATTGATGATTTAGTTGTTTATAAATTAGACGACAAAGTTTATTTCTTAGTTGTTAATGCAGGTAATACAGATAAAGATTTCGAATGGTTAAAATCAATTAAAAATTTTAATGTAAATGTTGAAAATAAATCTTCTGAATATGGCCAATTAGCAATACAAGGTCCAGAAGCACGCGAATTAATTCAAAAATTAGTAAATGTTGATGTATCAGAAATGAAGATGTTTGAATTCAAACAAAATGTAACATTATTCGGGAAAGAAGTTATATTATCTCAATCTGGTTATACAGGTGAAGATGGATTCGAAGTTTATTGTGATGCTGCAGACACTAAAGCTATTTGGGATGGTTTTATAAACGAAAATGTTATTCCATGTGGTCTTGGCGCTCGTGATACTTTAAGACTTGAAGCTGCTTTACCATTACATGGCCAAGATTTATCTGAGCAAATCACACCATATGAAGCTGGCATTGGATTTGCTGTTAAACCATTAATTGAAGATGACTTTATCGGTAAAAATGTTTTGAAAGCACAAAAAGAAAATGGTGCGCCAAGAAAATCAATTGGTATAGAAATGATAGATAAAGGTATACCGAGAACAGATTATGCAATTCTAGATACTGAAGGCAATGAAATTGGTTATGTAACTTCTGGAACACAGTCTCCGTCAACTGGTAAATCTATTGCTATGGGATTAATTGAGAAGAGTGCATTTGAATTAGATAAAGAAATTTTAATACAAGTTAGAAAAAGACAAGTAAAAGCTAAAGTTGTTAAGAAATCATCATTTAAATCATAGGAGTGAATAAAATGGGTCACCGCTATATACCTTTAACTGAAAAAGATAAATCTGAAATGTTAGACGTCATTGGTATTCAATCTGTAGACGAATTATTTACGGATATACCTGAATCTGTAAGGTTTAATAAACCGTTAAATATTAAAGAAAAGAAAGCTGAAACGCCTTTATTACGTGAACTATCTCAAATTGCGAATAAAAATATAACAAGTGAAACTCATGCCTCATTTTTAGGTGCAGGTGTTTATGATCACTATATTCCAACTGTTGTAGATCATGTTATATCTCGTTCAGAATTTTATACTGCTTATACACCTTATCAACCAGAAATTTCACAAGGTGAATTACAAGCTATTTTTGAATTTCAAACTTTAATTTGCGAATTAACTGGTATGGATGTAGCCAATTCATCTATGTATGATGGTGGAACTGCTTTTGCTGAGGCTGCTGTTCTTGCAGCAGGTCATACTAAGAAATCAAAAGTAATTGTTTCTAAATCTGTACATTATCAATCTATTGAAGTACTTAAAACTTATACTAAAGCACAAGATATAGAGGTAGTTGAAGTCGATTTAGACGGTACTGTTACGGACTTAGAAAAGTTGAAAGCAGTTATCGATGACGATACTGCGGCAGTATGTGTTCAATATCCTAACTTCTTTGGTTCTTTAGAAGACTTAGAGGCAATTAAACAGTTAATTGAAGATAAAAAAGCTTTATTTATCGTATCAAGCAATCCTTTATCACTTGGTTTAATTACACCTCCTGGAGAATTCGGTGCTGACATTGTTGTTGGTGATGCACAAGTATTCGGTATTCCAGCACAATATGGTGGACCTCATTGTGGTTATTTTGCATCTACTAAGAAACTTATGAGAAAACTACCAGGACGTTTAGTTGGTCAAACACAAGATGAAGATGGCAATAGAGGCTTTGTTCTTACGTTACAAGCGCGTGAACAACATATTAGAAGAGATAAAGCGACATCAAATATTTGTTCTAATCAAGCTCTAAATGCATTAGCAGCATCAGTTTGTATGAGTGCTTTAGGTAAAAATGGTGTATTTGAAATGGCTGAACTTAACATGGAAAAGACAACTTACATGAAACAAAAAATGCAAGAAGCTGGATTTGACGTGTTAGATGGTATTTCATTCAACGAATTTGTTGTTAAATTTAACAAACCGATAAGTGAAATCAACGCTGAATTACTTGAAGAAGGTATTATTGGTGGATTTGACTTAGGTTTCATAGACGAAGCATTCAACAATCATATGTTAATTGCAGTAACAGAATTAAGAACAAAAGAAGAAATCGATACATTTATCAAAAAAGTAGGTGAATACAGTGCGTAAACCATCAAGTGAATTAATATTTGAAAGATCTAGAAAAGATAGATTTGCATATTCTTTACCTGAAAAAGATGTTGAAACACAAGATGTACAAGATCTTTTAGGAGATAAATTTACAAGAAAACAAAAAGCAGAATTACCAGAAGTTAGTGAATTAGATTTAATGCGTCACTACACTGAATTATCTAATAAAAACCATGGTGTAGATACAGGATTCTATCCTTTAGGTTCATGTACAATGAAATACAATCCTAAAATTAATGAAAAAGTCGCTAGAATGTCTGGCTTTGCAAACGCACACCCATTACAAGATGTTTCTACTGTACAAGGATCACTCGAAATTATTTATGATTTACAAGAGCATTTAAAAGAAATTACAGGTATGGATGAAGTAACACTTCAACCTGCAGCAGGTGCTCACGGTGAATGGACTGCTTTATTAATGATTAAAGCTTTCCATGAAGCAAATGGCGATTTCAATAGAACGAAAGTTATCGTACCAGACTCAGCTCACGGTACAAATCCAGCTTCTGCAAAAGTAGCAGGTTTCGATACAGTAACTGTAAAATCTAATGAAAAAGGATTAGTTGATATCGAAGACTTAAAACGTGTAGTTGGGGACGATACAGCTGCTATCATGTTAACAAACCCTAACACATTAGGATTATTCGAAGAAGATATTTTAGAAATTAGAGAAATCGTACATCAAGCAGGCGGGAAATTGTATTACGATGGTGCTAACTTGAATGCGATTATGAGTAAAGTTAGACCTGGTGATATGGGATTTGACGCTGTTCACTTAAACTTACACAAAACATTCACAGGACCTCACGGAGGTGGTGGACCTGGTTCAGGACCAGTAGGTGTTAAAGCAGATTTAGTACCATTTTTACCAAAACCAACAGTAGTTAAAGAAAATGATACATTTAAATTCGAACATGATATGCCACAATCTATCGGAAGAGTTAAACCATTCTTCGGTAATTTCGGTATCTATTTAAGAGCTTATACTTATATTAGAACGATGGGTCCAGATGGATTAAAAGCAGTATCAGAAACAGCTGTATTGAACGCTAACTATATGTTGAGAAGATTACAAGATCATTTTGATACGCCATATACACAACACTGTAAACATGAATTCGTAATCAGTGGTTCAAGACAGAAAAAACTTGGTGTAAGAACATTGGATATTGCTAAACGTCTCTTAGACTTCAACTTCCATCCACCAACAATATACTTCCCAATCAACGTGGAAGAATGTATGATGATTGAGCCAACAGAAACAGAATCTAAAGAAACATTAGATGCATTCTGTGATACACTTATTCAAATTGCTAAAGAGGCAGAAGAATCACCAGAAGTTGTATTAGAAGCACCACATACAACTGTCATTGGTCGATTAGATGAAACACAAGCAGCAAGAAAACCAGTACTTAAATTTGAATTACTAAAAGAAGAAAAAGCATAATAAAAAGCGTCTTGGTCGCATTTAACGATCAAGACGCTTTAATATTATTTAGATTTAACTTTACCAGTCCATTTTTTATAGCCGCCTTTAAGCATGAATAGTTCAGTGTAACCTTTTTTCTTCATCATTCTAGCAGCTCTATAACTTGCTACGCCATTTGCGTCGCAAAAATATATAGGTTGGTCTTTACGTAAACCTTGATATCTTGTACGAAATACACTCATCGGTATATTTCTTGCCCCGATAATATGACCATAGTCAAAATCAGCCTTTTCACGCAAGTCTATAACTTGTGCCTTTCTTAATCCCTTATGGAATTCATTTTGATCTAATTCTTTTACTGCGCGCTTATTTAATGAATAGTTAATTGCCATATAAATGATAATCAAGACTAGGACTATGAGCGCGATATACCAATAATTCATGGTCTGATTCCTCCCAATTCAAGTCGATACCCTTATTATAAGATTTCTTGTGAGATTTATCAAAATATTTTTGCTAAAATAGAAAAGTACATAAGAATTAATTGAATAGGAGTTTTAATTGTGAAAGAAACTTGGCACTTTTTAAACACGAAATCGAATAATCCATATTATAATATGGCAGTTGATGAAGCACTTATGAATTTTGTGAGTAGAGGAGAAATCGATCCTGTAATTAGATTTTACACTTGGGATCCAGCTACGTTATCAATTGGATATTTTCAAAAACTAACTAAAGAAATTGATATTGAAAAAGTAAAAGAAAAAGGTTTTGGACTTGTAAGACGTGCTACAGGGGGTAGAGGTGTCTTACACGATAAAGAATTAACTTATAGTGTCATCGTTCCAGAATCGCATCCAAATATGCCTAAAACGGTAACTGAAGCTTATAGAGTAATCTCAGAGGGATTGTTAGAAGGTTTTAAATCATTAGGATTCGACGCATACTTTTCAATTCCAAAGACAAAAGAAGAAAGAGATAAACTTAAGACACCACGTAGTTCAGTTTGTTTTGATGCACCAAGTTGGTATGAACTTGTTGTAGAAGATAGAAAAATAGCAGGAAGCGCTCAAACACGTCAAAAAGGCGTTATCTTACAACATGGCTCAATTTTACAAGATATAGATGTCGATGAATTGTTTGATATGTTTATATATAGAAACGATCGACTAAAAGATAAAATGAAAGCAGCATTTACAAATAAAGCAGTTGCTATAAATGATTTATCAGATAAATTCATCACTCTAGAAGAAATGGAAACAGCATTTTATGAAGGATTTAAGAAAGGTTTAGATATAGAATATAAACCACTTGAATTTACCGAAGAGCAGCTTGCTGAAATTAAACAATTAGAAGAAAAATATAAATCAGAAGATTGGACTTATAGAAAGTAAAAAAAGAGACTATTGAAGTCTCTTTTTTTATCTATTTCTACGCTTTTGTTTACGCATTGCTTTTTTATATTTACGTTGATCTGGCGTTAAAAAGAAGAAATAGTAAATTAGATAGATGATTAATCCGAATATGATTAATGAGACAATCATACGAATGAAGCCCATAATAAAGAAATCAAGATTCATAATTAATCCAAAAACTGCTATAGCAATAATTAAATAGAATAAAACATTTTTCATAAAATCTCACCTTAAATTATTAGTCTATTTAATATAGCACATTTTATGTATAATCTCACTCAATTTGACCTATCTCTTTATCTAAACCATTAAGCTCTTGAATTGCTTTTTGGATACCTTTTTTATCCTTCTTATTGTAAGCATCATTTAAATCTTTAAACACTTTTTCAATACTTGTTGATAGTTTTAACATACTTTTATGAAGCGTTTTATAATCTTTAGGAATAGATTTACCTTTCATTTCATCTTTATATCTATCTGTAATGTTTTCTTGATTGTGATAAATATTTTCTAATTCATTTTTAGTATGTTCATCATCGAATTTAGATGTTACATTTTTCTTGATTTTGTTATAACTTGTAATGTTAGATTTTGTTTCATTTACAAATTTTGTAGATGACTTTAAATATTGAGTTGTAAACAGACTCGACGATTCTTTTTCATTTTGTTTAATTTTGCTTTTGACACTATTTTCTTTTTGTTTATATGTTTTGTTTTTATCTTCTAAGTCTAATACTTCTTTTTTTAATTTTCGATTATCACTTTTTAATGAAGACTTCTTTTCTTCAAGTTGTTGAATTTTATCATTTCCACACGCAGATAAGACAACTGTACTTGCCATGATTGTTATAATTGTTTTTCTCATGTTTATTTACTCCCAATGTTTTACTGTGAAAAAATTTCGATATGTATGATATTATTTTAATGTATATAGATTTATTGTACAAATAGAAAGGGGATAAATATGAAAATTAATAAATTAAGAGAAGTCATGAATGAAAAAGGTCTAGAAGCAGTTGTAATTCTATCACCGTATAATAGAAGATATCTTTCTGGATTTACTGGGACAAGTGGTAGTCTGTTAATTACACAAGACAAATCCCTTTTAATTACAGACTTTAGATATATTCAACAAGCGAACGATCAAGCTCAAGATTTTGAAGTTATTAATCAAGAAGGACCAATGTTAAGTAAGATTAATGACCTGATTAAAGAAGGTCAGTATAAAAATGTTGGCGTCGAATCACATTTAATTACTTATAATGAATATCAAGCACTAAATACAGATGCAGTTGAACTTTCTTCTATTGAAAGTGTTATCGAAACAATCAGAATGGTTAAAGATGAATTTGAAATTAAACAAATTCAGAAAGCAGCTGACATTGTAGATGAAACATATGAACACATTTTAAAATGGGTTAAACCTGGCATGACTGAAAATGAAGTGAACAATGAAATGGAAATGTTTATGAGAAGCAAAGGTGCAACATGCTCATCATTCGATACGATTGTTGCTTCAGGGCACCGTGGTGCATTACCTCATGGTGTAGCAAGTAATAAAGTTATCGAAGAAGGAGATATGATTACATTAGACTTCGGAGCATTATATGAAGGATACGTTAGTGATGTTACGAGAACATTTGCAATTGGTGAACCAAAAGAAGAAATGAAGAAAATATATAATATTGTTTTAGAGGCACAATTAGCAGCGTTAGAACAAATTAAACCAGGTATGACTGGTAAAGAAGCAGATACGATTGCAAGAGATATTATTAAAAGTTATGGCTATGGTGAACAATTTGGCCATTCTTTAGGACATGGCATTGGATTAGAAGTACACGAAGGCCCAGCATTATCTCAAAAATCAGATATCGTTCTTGAAGAAAATATGTGTATCACTTTAGAACCAGGTATATATGTAGATGGTTTAGGTGGCGTTAGAATAGAAGATGACGTATTAGTTACAAAAAATGGCTTACAGCGCTTTACTAAATCTTCAAAAGACCTTATTATTTTATAAGAAGGTATAAATAGGAGGAAAATGAATGATTTCAGTTAATGATTTTAAAACAGGTTTAACAATTAAAGTTGATAATGGCATTTGGAAAGTTATGGACTTCCAACATGTGAAACCAGGTAAAGGTGCGGCATTCGTTCGTTCTAAATTAAGAAACTTAAGAACTGGTGCAATCCAAGAGAAAACTTTTAGAGCCGGTGAAAAAGTTGAAAAAGCTCAAATCGATAATCGTCGTATGCAATATCTATATGCTAATGGTGATAGCCATGTGTTCATGGATAACGAAACTTACGATCAACTAGAGTTACCTGGTGATAAACTAGAATATGAACTTAAATTTATTAAAGAAAACATGGAAGTTCAAATCCAATCTTATGAAGGTGAAACAATTGGTATTGAATTACCAAATACAGTTACACTTCAAGTAACAGAAACTGAACCTGGTATTAAAGGTGATACAGCAACTGGTGCAACTAAACAAGCTACAGTTGAAACAGGTTATAGTTTAAACGTACCGTTATTTGTTAATGAAGGTGATTTACTTGTCATTAATACTACTGACGGAAGCTACGTATCAAGAGGTTAATATTAAACATTAAAATGAGGCTGGGACAGTAACTTGTGTCCTGGCCTCAATCATTTTAGTTACATTAGGAATGTTTCTTATTTACATTTATAATTAAATATTAAAATCTCTTGAATTGGTATGACCACTAAAGTAAAATGTATGAAGTGTAACGTATTAGAATTTAAAAGGAGTTTTTCAAATGAACTTAAAACAAATTAAAGAACTAGTTGATGTGTTAGATAATTCTTCTTTAACTGAAATTGATATTAATGATAAAGATTTTAAACTAACTTTAAAAAAAGATATTAAACAAGAAATTATTTATAGCCAAGGTGCAACAAATGTCGTAGCAGAACAACCACAACAAGCAACTCAATCAGCACCACAACAAAATGTTGAACAAGAAGCGCCAAGTGATTTGACGATTAATGCGCCAATGGTTGGTACATTCTATAAATCACCATCTCCTGATGAAGGTCCATACGTTCAAGTAGGTTCACGTGTAGAAGCTGATACAACTGTATGTATTTTAGAAGCAATGAAACTATTTAATGAAATTCAAGCAGAAGTTTCTGGTGAAATCACTGAAATATTAGTTGAAGACGGACAAATGGTAGAGTATGGCCAACCGTTATTCAAGGTGAAGTAATATGAAAAAAGTATTAATTGCAAATAGAGGGGAAATTGCAGTAAGAATCATTAGAGCTTGTAGAGAGTTAGACATACAAACGGTCGCAATTTATTCAGAAGCTGATAAAGATGCATTACATACTCAAATAGCAGATGAAGCTTATTGTGTTGGACCGACACAATCTAAAGATTCATATCTTCACGTTCCTAATATTATTTCAATTGCAAAATCAACAGGTTGTGACGGTATCCATCCTGGTTATGGTTTCTTAGCCGAGAATAGTGATTTTGCAGAAATGTGTGAAGCATGCCAAATTAAATTTATTGGACCTAGTTATCAATCTATCCAGAAGATGGGTATTAAAGACGTTGCGAAAGAAGAAATGATCAAAGCTAACGTACCTGTTGTTCCTGGTAGTGATGGTTTAGTAGATACAGTAAGAATTGCAAAGAAATGTGCGAAGAAAATCGGCTATCCTGTTATTATTAAAGCTACTGCCGGTGGTGGCGGTAAAGGTATCCGAATTGCACGTAATGAAGAAGAGCTTGTAACAGGATTTAGAATGACACAGCAAGAAGCTGAAACAGCGTTTGGTAACAAAGGTTTATATTTAGAAAAGTTCATCGAAAACTTTAGACATATTGAAATTCAAGTAATGGGTGATTCAGAAGGTAATGTAATACATCTTGGTGAACGTGATTGTACGATCCAAAGACGTATGCAAAAGTTAGTAGAAGAATCTCCTTCACCAGTCCTTTCTGAAGAAATGCGTAAAGAAATGGGTGAAGCGGCTATTAGAGCAGCTAAAGCCGTTAATTATGAAAATGCTGGTACAATTGAATTTATTTATGATTTAGATGCTGAAACGTTCTATTTCATGGAAATGAATACGCGTATTCAAGTAGAACATCCTGTTACTGAGATGGTTACTGGAATGGATTTAGTTAAACTTCAACTTAAAGTGGCAAGTGGTGAATCATTACCAGTTACACAAGAAGAAGTTGACTTGAGTGGACATGCGATTGAATTTAGAATCAACGCAGAAAGTCCATTTAAGAATTTCATGCCATCGCCAGGGAAAATTAATCAATATTTAACACCAGGTGGATTTGGCGTGCGTATTGATTCAGCATGTTATACAGGATATACGATTCCGCCTTATTATGATTCAATGGTTGCGAAGCTTATTGTTCATGGTAAAGATAGAACAGATGCAATTCAAATCGGTAAAAGAGCTTTATCAGAATTTTTAGTTGCTGGCATAGATACAACGATCCCATTCCATTTAAGATTGTTAGAAAATGATGTATTTGAATCAGGTGATTTTAATACCAATTTCCTAGAGATTCATGATATTATAAATAATGAAGACAAATAGGGAGGGATTCAAATGGCTAAAACAATTGAAAATAAAAAGCCTTCTTTAGGTAAAATAGAGATTGCGCCAGAAGTTATTGAGGTCATTGCGAGCATTGCGACTACTGACATTAAAGGTGTATCTCATATGCAATCCGTTTTTAATAAGAATTCCTTAGAAAAATTCGGGAAAAAGAATTTTGGTAAAGGTATTAAAGTCGATATTAAAGAAGACGGCATCTACATTAATGTCTACTGTACATTTGACTACGGTACAAAAATTTCTGAAACAGCACGTAAAGTTCAATCAGAAATTAAACAAGCATTAAATACGATGACGGCATTAACACCAAAAGAAGTTAATGTACATATCGTTAATATACATTTCCAATAATAAAATGATTAATTAAGAGGATGCGTGCATCCTCTTATTCTTTGAAGGAGAAGAATATGAAAAGAACAGAACTAAGAGAGATTGTCTTTAAATCACTATATCAATTAGAAAATAACAAAACTGATTTAACAGTAGAAGAAGCGATTCAATATTTAGTAGAAGACTTTAAAGGTGAACAATATTTATATGTCAAAAACTTTGTTAAAGAAGTTGTAGAGAAAAAAGACGAACTAGATGAAATTGTAAGTCCACATTTAAAAAACTGGACATTAGACCGTTTACTTAAAACTGATAGAATTATTTTAAGAATGGCTACTTATGAATTGAAATATACAGATACACCAGAGAAAGTTATATTTAATGAAGCAGTAGAAATTGCGAAAGTATACAGTGATGATGATCACTATAAATTTATTAATGGTGTATTAAGCAGTTTATCAAAAAGTTAAAGAGTGATATAAATGGATAAGTATTTATCAGTTACAGCAATAACTAAATATATCAAATATAAATTTGATCAAGATCCACATCTACTTAATGTCTTTATTAAAGGTGAAATATCAAACTTTAAAAGACATTCAAGTGGTCATCTTTATTTTGCATTAAAAGACGATAAAGGTGTGCTCAGTGCTATGATGTTTAAATCGAGCGCAAATCAATTGTCGTTTAATCCTAAAGAAGGTGACCAAGTACTTGTTGAAGGTAGAATAGGGGTTTATGAATCAAGAGGTGCTTACCAAATTTATGTTCAATCTATGCAATTAGATGGTGTGGGTCTTCTATATGAAAAATTTGAGGCACTGAAAAAAGAATTAGCAGAAAAAGGTTACTTTGACCAAGAGCATAAATTAAGCATACCTAAATATCCTAAGAAAATTGCTGTGTTGACAGCATCGACTGGCGCTGCGATAAGAGATATATGTTCTACTTTAGATAAGCGTTATCCACTTGCAGAACAAGTGTTAATGAGCACTTTAGTTCAAGGTAAAGGAGCTAAGGATAATATCATTAACAATATTAAAGAAGCTGATTCCATGGGCGTTGATGTTATTATCGTTGGTCGTGGTGGTGGATCTATTGAAGATTTATGGAGCTTCAATGAAAGAGAAGTTGTAGAAGCCATTTATCATTGTAAGACGCCTGTTATTTCAGCAGTTGGTCATGAAACAGATACGACATTAAGTGATTTTGTCAGTGATGTAAGAGCTGCAACACCGACTCAAGCCGCAGTCATTGCGACACCAGATATTAATGCGCTGTATCAACTTATTTCAAATGCTAGACAGTATTTAACAAAACATATCACGCAAACTATTCAACAAGATAAACATAAATTAAAACAACTTTCATCATATTATAAATTGAAGACGCCTTCGTTGCTATATGATCAAGAAACTCAGAAGTTAGATGAATTACAAAAACAATTATCTAGAAATTTAGAACAAACTGTTACGCGTAATAATCATAAGCTAGATATCTTACAGAATAAATTGCGAATCACACCAATTTATAATAAGACTTTTCAATTTAGACAAGACTTTAATCGTTTAAACATGCTTCAAACACAGCTCGTTAATCGTATTATAAGTCAAAAAAAACAAGTGCTGACAAGCAAGTTAGCGCAACTAGATGCGTTAAGTCCGACTCAAATTATGTTAAGAGGTTATTCAATCATCGAAAAAGATGATAAAATCATTACAAGCAAAAATGATTTAAAAATTGACGATGATATTACAATCAATTTAAAAGATGGTAAAATAAATGCTAATGTTAAGGAAATTAGGTGACAAATGTGGCTAAAGAACAAACTTTTGAAGAAATGATGGAAGAATTAGAAAAAGTCGTCGGTAAATTAGACGAAGAAAATATTTCTCTTGAGGAATCAATTGAACTTTATCAAAGAGGCATTGAATTAAGTAGTAAATGTGAAACGAAACTCAAAGCAGCTGAAGATAAAGTAAACAAACTTGTTCAAAAGGAAGGTGATTCAGATGAGTCAAATCATGAATAGTTATGTAGACAAGTTCACTGAATCACTTAAACAAACGAAACTAGATTCAGTTGTAAATACACAATTAGAAGAAAGTATGCGATATTCTTTATTAGCAGGTGGAAAGCGTATTCGTCCTGTACTATTATTAATGACGTTATCGATGTTAAAGACTGATATTAATAAAGGAATGGAAACTGCAAAAGCACTTGAAATGATACATACATATTCCCTTATACATGATGATTTACCAGCTATGGATAACGATGATTATAGACGCGGGATGAAAACGAATCATAAAATCTATGGTGATGCGACTGCAATCTTAGCTGGTGATGCATTATTAACAAAGGCTTTTGAACTGATTACTAAAGATACATATATAGAAGCTGACGAAAAAGTCAAATTGATTAGATTGCTTTCTGAGTCAGCCGGTCATCAAGGTATGGTAGGTGGACAAGTATTAGATATGGAAAGTGAAAATAAAGAAATTTCACTTGATACATTACGCAAAATCCATAGATACAAAACTGGAGCACTGATACGTTTTTCTGTCGTTGCAGCCTGTACAATCGCTAAAGTTAATAGTAAGACATTTTTATTACTAGATTCATTTAGCCAAGAATTAGGATTAATATTCCAAATTAAAGATGATTTGCTAGATATTGAAGGGGATTTCGATAAAATAGGTAAGTCAGTTGGCAGTGATGTCGCGAATCAGAAGAGCACTTATGTGTCTCTATTAGGTAAGACCAATACTAAGGTTGCTTTAGAACAACATGTGAATCAAGCGTTATATTTACTTGAACAATTAGAAGATCAATATAACACTGAAGAACTTAAGTCTCTCACAAAATTATTTGCAAATAGAGAAAATTAATCTATTTTTATAATGTAGATGACTGGTCACAAGAATCGGGCTAAAGGTGGTTAAAAAATGAATGTTTCAAAAATAAAAAACCCATCCTTCCTCAAAGATTTATCTCATCAAGAACTTGAACAACTGAGTAGTGACATTAGAAAATTTTTAATAGAAACATGTTCGGTAACTGGCGGACACATAGGGGCAAATTTAGGTGTGGTTGAATTAACATTGAGTCTACATAAACATTTTAATAGCCCTGTAGATAAGATATTATGGGATGTTGGACATCAAACATACATTCATAAAATATTAACCGGTAGAGGCCATGAATTTAGTTCTTTACGACAATATAAAGGATTATGTGGTTTTCCTAAAATGAAAGAATCAGAACATGATGTATGGGAAGCTGGACATAGTTCAACTTCTTTATCTGCTGCTGTGGGGATGGCAAAAGCAAGAGATATATTAGGACAAGATCATCATGTTGTACCTGTAATTGGTGATGGCGCTTTGACAGGTGGTATGGCACTAGAAGCATTAAACCACATAGGACATGACAAAACGAATTTAACGATTATTTTAAATGATAACGAAATGAGTATCGCACCAAATGTTGGTGCAATGCATAATATGTTTGCGAGAATTCGATCTAACCAAAATTATAATCGCTTTAAATTTGATGCTGAAAGTTTAATTAATAGATTACCTGGTAGAGATTTGTTAAAAGACTCTGCTGATAAAATTAAAGACAGTTTAAAATATTTAGTCGTAGATGGCATCTTCTTTGAAGAACTTGGCATTAAATATATTGGACCTGTAGATGGCCATAATTTTAAAGCATTAGATGAAGCTATAACAGTTTCAAAACAAATGGACAAACCTGTTCTCATACACGTTGTGACTAAAAAAGGTAAAGGTTATAAACCTGCTGAGAAAGATATAATTGGGACTTGGCATGGTTTAGGACCATATAAGCTTGAGACTGGTGAAGTGATAAAAGGAAGTGCTGAAGGGCCGGCATGGAGTGCATTAATGAGTGATGAAGTATTAGCATATGCGCAACAAGACAAACGAATTGTTGCAATCACGCCAGCTATGCCTGTTGGATCAAAATTAACTAAATTTCAACAAACGTTACCTGAACAATTTTTTGATGTAGGTATTGCCGAACAGCATGCAGTTACGATGGCAGCAGGACTTGCAACACAAGGCATGAAACCATATGTCGCAATCTATTCAACATTTATGCAACGTGCATATGATCAATTGTTACACGATGTAGACCGTCAAAACTTAAACGTATTGTTTGGTGTTGATCGAGCAGGACTTGTTGGGGCAGATGGAGAAACTCATCAAGGTGTATTTGATGTTGGCTTTTTAAGTCAATTTCCTAACTTTACAATCATGATGCCTAAAGATGGTAATGAAGCGAAAAATATGATCAAAACTGCTTTTGAAACTAAACATGGTCCAATGGCAATCAGGTATCCGAGAGGTAATGCTCCGTTACTGGATGATACTAAAGATAGTGAATTAATAAAATTAGGATCTTGGAATGTTGAAAGAAACGGTGATGATTTAACGATTATTAGTTATGGACCAACTGTCTCACTTGTAACAGATGTAGCAGACGAATTATTAAAAGAAGACATCCATATCAATATTGTTAATGCTCGGTTTATAAAACCTATGGATTTTGAAATGCTGCATAACCTCGGTAAAGCGTCGAAACCGATTATTACAGTTGAAGAAGCCATGTTGACTGGTGGTTTAGGAAGTCAAATAGCTACTTTTATGAAAGACAATGATTATCATAATAATGTAAGAAGAATAGGCATAAATGACACATACATTGAGCATGGTGATGTAGGTTTATTATTAGAAGATATTGGTATCTCTAAATCAAATATCATGTCTACTGTCAAATCGTTAATTAAGTAATTGATAAATATATGAATAATTATGTTGAAAAAGACGCTTTAGTATATCTAAAGCGTCATTTAAATTGTTTATAGCGCTTACATTACTATTTTTATCAATTTTATGCTATTATAAGTGTATAAATATTCATTAACAGAGGTGTATGTAATGGCGAACAAAACAATGCGTCAGATTAAGATAAGAGAAATAATTTCTAACGAACAAATTGAAACACAAGAAGAATTAGTCAAAAGACTAAATGAATATGATTTGAATATCACACAAGCTACAATATCTCGTGATATTAAAGAGCTTCAATTAATTAAAGTTCCAGCACCTTCTGGTCAATATATCTATAGTTTACCTAGAGATCGTAAATATCACCCGATTGATAAATTAGGTAGATATTTAATGGATTCATTTGTAAAGATTGATGGAGCAGATAATTTATTAGTTCTTAAAACATTACCAGGTAATGCGCAATCAATTGGTGCAATTATTGACCAAATAGATTGGACAGAAGTCATTGGTACGATATGCGGTGATGACACATGCTTAATTATTTGTAAAGATACTGAGGCAGCTGAAGTTATTACAGATAGAATTTTTAATATGCTTTAAAGGAGATTTAATATACAATGTTACAAGCTCTTACAATTAAACAATTTGCTATAATTGAATCTTTAGAAATTAATTTTTCAGGTGGACTGACTGTTTTAAGCGGTGAAACTGGTGCTGGTAAATCTATTATTATAGATGCTATTGGTCAGTTAGTAGGTGCAAGAGCCTCACAAAGTTTTGTTAGACATGGCGAACAGAAGGCGACAATTGAAGGCGTATTTGATATTGATAATGTACCTAATGTCAATAAAATCTTAAGTGAGTTAGATATCGATTTTGACGAAGATTTCTTGTTTGTAAAAAGAGAAATATTTTCTTCAGGAAAAAGCATTTGTAAATTGAACAATCAGAATGTAACACTATCTGATTTAAAAATTGTCATGCAAGAATTACTTGATATACATGGTCAACATGAAACGCAAATATTACTTAAACCTAAATATCATTTATCATTGTTAGATAATTATGCTGATGGCACATATCAATCTGAAATTGATCAATATGAAGAAATTTTTCAATCTTATCTTTTGAAAAAACAAGAACTTGAAAAGTTAGAATCTCAAGACCAAGCATTATTACAAAGATTAGATTTAATAAAATTCCAACGTGATGAATTACATGACGCGAATTTAAAAGAAGATGAAATTGAGTTTTTAAATCAAGAAATTAAAAAACTTCAAAATCATGAAAAAATAAATGAAAGTCTTAATAAAGCCCATATGTTATTGAGTAGTGAAGAAAACATTACAGATAAAATTTATGAACTTAATCAAGAAATTCAACATATAAACGATATTATTCCGGATAAATATACTGCTTTTAGTGAAGAATTAGATCAAATGTATTACACTTTAGAAGATTACAAACATGAACTATATAATGAACTAACATCTAATGACTTTGATGAATCTTTACTAAATGAGTACGAATCTAGATTAAATGTACTCACTGACCTCAATCGTAAATATGGTAAAAGCATACCTGAATTAATCAAATATAGAGATAAAATTGATGATGAAATATATAAAATTGAGAACTACGAACAAAGTACTTCTCAATTACGTGAAGAAATTAACGATCTTTATACAAACGTTCTAAAATACGGAGAAGCACTATCTACTAAAAGAAGACAAGTTGCGTTGGATCTTAGAGATAGATTAGTTGAAGAAGTACAGAATTTGCATATGCAAGATGCGAATATAGAAATTACATTCACTAAAACGAAGCCTACTCAATATGGCTTAGAAGAAGTAGAATTCTTAATTAGTCCAAATAAAGGCGAACCATTAAAAAGTTTAAATAAAATAGCTTCTGGTGGTGAACTATCGAGAATAATGCTTGCGTTGAAAAGTATATTTGTTTCTTCAAAAGGACAAACAGCAATTTTATTTGATGAAGTAGATACAGGTGTATCTGGAAGAGTCGCTCAAAAAATGGCTGAAAAAATGCATCAGATTGCGCAAACACTTCAAGTGATATGTATTTCACATTTACCTCAAGTCGCTGCAATTAGTGATAATCATTTGTATATTGCTAAAGAAACGGTAAATGATAGAACAACGACTTCTATAAAACAATTAGATGGTAAAGATAAAATAGATGAAATAGCAAGAATGATATCAGGTGTTGAAGTTACTGAATTAACTCGACAACACGCTAAAGAAATGATTATACAAAACAAAAATTAAAAATAGAATGATTCGTTAGGGTGTTAAGCATGGTAATTAAGGTTGCAATAATAGAAGACTCGAAAGCGTATGTTAGTGAAATGGCACAATATTTAAAAGAACACGATATTGAAATTGTTAATATTGGATACAACGGTAAAGAAGCACTCGACATTTTAAATGGAGAAGTTTTCGATGTTCTTCTATTAGACTTAATCTTGCCACACATTGATGGCATGACTTTGCTTAAAAAATATATAAAACAAAATAAGCAATTTAAAGTGATTTGTATGAGTGCTTTTGTTAGTGATGATGTCTTAAAAGAATCTGTTTCATTAGGAGTAGATTACTTCTTAATTAAACCTGTTGAGTTTGATGTCTTATTAGACACAATACAACGTGTAATAACAACAACAGATTCTAATATTGAAGAAATGGACGCTTTAGATTTATTACTTGAAAAGATTGGGTTTTCATCAAATTTAAACGGATATGAATATATTAAGTATGGTGTACATCTTATGCTTCAATATAACCGTAAGATGCCATTAACTAAAGAACTTTATCCTTTAATTTCTCAAAATTATAATATACAAGCGAATAATGTTGAAAGGTCTATACGGCATGCTATTAAATTAGCTTGGGATAAAGAATTAAAGTCCTATTGGTATAATAGTGAAAAATTGTATGTACGACCTACAAACGGTGAATTTTTATTACATCTATATGAAAAGTTTAAAAAAAGAGACTAGGCTTTCCTAGTCTCTTTTTTTGGCGTTTTGTTTCTTCATAAAATGTTCTTGTGCACGTTTATTTTTCTTTTCACGATGTAGTATATACCCCCCAATGAACACTACACCAAATACAAAGAATATAAAGCCTAATAAAAACTGCAACCAAATAAAATGTAATTGTGAAACGAGTTGTCCAAAAACAGCATCTCTCATCCATTTAATACCTAGTCCCGCAATAATACCTGGTATAACCAAAATAAGTAATGCAATATACTTTTGCATAAGTTAAAACTCCTATTAATTAATAACTTATATTATATATGAGATAATGAGTAAAAGTAAACATTGAAAAAATGGAATAAACGGTACAATTTGATTATGATAGTAATAGGAGGGGATTAAATGCTTTTTAAAGATATGATAAAAAACGGTCAAAATATATCGGCGACAATTGCTGTATGTAAATCAAATGATGAAGGTGTCATTAAAGCAATTGTTAAAGCGATTAAACATACAAAAGCTACATTCATGTTGTTTGATGAACGACCACAAGATGAGCTGATTAGATCATTTAATTTAACGCATGAAGAATTAAATAGAGTAGAAATTATTCAAACACTTAACGAAGAACATACTGTATCTCAATGTGTACAAGCTGTAGCAGATGGAAAAGCAGACTTAATAATGAAAGGATTAATTTCAACATCAGAATTGTTGAAAGAAGTATTAAAAGATAAATATAATTTGAAGACTAACTATAGAATGAGCCATATCGCAATATTTAATATACCGGAGTATCACAAGATGTTAACCGCATCAGATGTTGCGATGAACATTGCACCAACTATCGAACAAAAAATTGAAATTACATCGAATTTGGTATATTCACTCAAAAAAATTGGTATCGACTCGCCCAAAATAGGCGTACTTTCTGCAATTGAAAATGTGAATCCGAAAATGCAGTCATCGGTTGATGCGCATGAAGTCGTGTCTTATTTTAATCAAGAAAAACTAGACCTTGAAATAGAAGGTCCAATTGCATTTGATGCTGCAATTAATAAAAAGGCATCCATTATTAAAAAAATAGATTCAAAAATATCAGGTAACGTTGATGGTTTAATCGTCCCTCAAATTGAAAGTGGCAATATTTTATATAAATCACTCGTTTATTTATCGAACGCTGATGTAGCATCTGTTATAATTGGAGCAAAAATACCCATAATTTTAACTTCTAGATCAGATTCATCACAAGATAAATTTCATTCTATTTGTAGTGCGTTAATGCTTATTTAGTATATTATAATAACAAATTAATAACTATACTCTTTATTTCAAAGTATTGAAAGAGCTTACAATGCTTTTATATCAATAAAGATTGAATTTTCTAAAAATTTTTACTTTTTGTAAGCGCTATCATTTTTCGTCAATTTATTTGATAAATAAAACATTTCATGTAAAATTAGAAATGAAGTTATTATATAAAAAGTGAAAAGGGGATTATTATGTTATTCGAAACGATAGAAAAATATGACTATGAGCAAATAGTATTTTGTCACGATAAAAGTTCAGGATTAAAAGCAATCATTGCGATTCATGATACAACATTAGGACCAGCACTTGGTGGTTGTAGAATGTGGCCATATGAAAGTGAAGAAGAAGCTATTAATGACGCATTACGCTTATCAAGAGGTATGACATATAAAAATGCTGCAGCTGGTTTAAACTTAGGTGGCGGTAAAACAGTTATTATCGGCGATCCTAAAAAAGATAAATCAGAAGCTTTATTTAGAGCTTTAGGTAGATATGTAGAAAGTTTAAATGGTCGTTATATTACTGCTGAAGATGTTGGAACGACTGAAGACGATATGGATATTATCTTTGAAGAAACTGATTACGTAGTTGGTTTATCTGAAAGTCACCAATCTAGTGGTAACCCAAGTCCTAAAACTTCATTAGGTGTATTTGTTTCTATGAAACGTGCAGCTAAAGAAGCATTTGGAACAGATGATTTAAACGGGAAAACAGTTGCCGTTCAAGGTGTTGGTCACGTTGCTTACGAACTATGTCGTTATTTACATGAAGCAGGTGCTCAATTAGTTGTAACGGATATTAACCAAGAAGCAGTTGATAGAGTTGTAAATGACTTCAACGCTCAAAGTGTAGGTATTAATGATATTTATGATGTAGATGCTGATATCTTTGCACCTTGTGCTTTAGGTGGCGTATTAAATGATGACACTATCGCACGCTTAAAAGTTAAAGTTGTATGTGGTAGTGCAAACAATCAATTACAAGACATAGATTTACACGGTTCTCAATTAGAAGATAAAGGTATTGTATATGCGCCTGACTTCGTTGCTAACTCTGGTGGTGTTATCAATGTTGCTGATGAATTAGATGGATACAATGAAGTACGCGCTATTTCAAATATTGAGAAAATCTATGACCAAATGGATAAAGTATTTGAAATTAGTAAAAGAGATCAAATTACTTCTGCACGTGCAGCTGAAATTTTAGCTGAAGAACGTATTGAACAACTTAAAAATGTAAGAAGTAATTTCTTGAAAACTGAAAGATCTATCATTTCTAGAGGTAAAAAATAATGAAAAAAATTCTTGTACTTAATTTAGGAAGCACATCATCTAAAGTTGCTGTATTTGATAACTATGATATGTTATTTGAAGATGTTATTAGGCATGATATCGAACAAACTAATCTTCCATTAATTGAACAAGTCCCATTTCGACTTGAAAGTATCAAGAACTCATTAAACCAACATCATATCTCACTACAAGCAATAGATGCTATTGCTTGTAGGGGTGGTGTTTTAAAGCCTATACAGGGTGGAACATATCTTGTTAATAACATCATGTATCAAGATTTGAAATCTTTTAAGTATGGATTTCATGCCTCAAATTTAAGTGGTATTATCGGCTATACATTTGCTAAAGAATTAAATATACAAGCATATATTGTTGATCCTGTCGTTGTAGATGAATTAATACCTGAAGCTAGAATTACTGGTATAAAAGGTATTGAAAGACGCAGCATCTTCCATGCATTAAACCAGAAATCTGTCGCTAAACAATATGCAACTAATATTGGCAAAGCATATGAAGATATTAATGTCATCGTTGCACATCTCGGTGGTGGTATAAGTGTAGGTGCTCATAGAAAAGGAAGAGTCATCGAAGTTAATGACGGCTTATTAGGTGAGGGGCCATTTAGTCCTGAAAGAGCTGGTTCAATACCAAATGATGCGTTAATTAAATGGGTTATTGATCACGATTTAAATGCTAAAGAAGCTAATAATGAATTAAGTAAAAAATCTGGGTTATTATCATATTTTGGTACAAATGATTGTTTAAAAGTAGAACAAATGATGGAAAATGGCGATAAAACTGCTAAACTAGTCTTAGATGCCATGTGTTATCAAATTGCTAAATCTATAGGTTCTTGCGCGGTCGTTTTAGAAGGTCAAATCGATCAAATTATCATAACTGGTGGGTTAAGTTATTCAAAATATATCACAAATAAAGTAAAACAATATGTATCTTGGCTACAAAATGTTACTATATATGAAGGAGAAAAAGAAATGCACGCCTTAAATATTGGCGTAATGGACCTCTTACACGGTAAAATTAGTACCAAGTCATATGAATAAGGAGTAATACTATGTCTAAAGAATATGATTTAGTCATTCTAGGTGGCGGTACGGCGGGCTATGTATCAGCAATTCGTGCTTCACAACTAGGAAAAAAAGTCGCAATTGTAGAGAAATTTAAGTTAGGTGGAACTTGTTTACATAAAGGTTGTATACCTACAAAATCATATTTAAAAACTGCAGAAATTTTAAGATACATACAACATTCAAACGAATATGGTATTAAAACTGCTTCAGCTGATTTTGAAATGTCGGATGTTGTTGCTAAGAAAGATGAAACAGTTTCTACGATGTACAATGGTGTACAAAGTTTGATGAAGAAATACAAAATTGACATTTATGAAGGTAATGGCAGAATTCTAGGGCCTTCATTGTTCTCGCCTCAAGCTGGAACTGTATCTGTTGAATTTGAAAATGGCGAATCGGAACTACTCGTTAATCAAAATGTATTAATTTCAACAGGATCAAGACCAATTGAATTACCATTCTTAAAGTTTAACCATCAAACCGTCATTTCAAGTGATGATATGATGCAATTAGAAACATTGCCTAAAAGCATGTTAATTATCGGTGGCGGTGTTATAGGACTTGAATTTGCATCTTTATTAAATGATTTAGGTGTAAAAGTAACAGTTGTTGAAGCAGGGCAATCTATTATCCCTAACGAACAACGTGAAATCAGTAAGACGATTAAACGTAGCTTTGAAGAAAATGGTATAAACATTCATGAGAATTGTCCTTTATCTGAACAAGATGTCAGCATACATGATCAACACGTAGATGTAACACTTCAAAATGAGCAACAAACTTTTGAAAAAGTATTAGTCGCTGTTGGTAGAACACCGAATACTGAAGATTTAGGTTTGAACAACACAAAAATAAAGACCGATAATAAAGGCTATATTCAAACAAATGATGTTTATCAAACTGATGATAAACATATTTATGCGGTTGGAGATGTCATCGGTAATTATCAGTTAGCACACGTTGCAACTAAAGAAGGCACAATTGCAGTAGAGCATATGTTTGATCAAAATCCTATTATGTTAGATTATTTAACAGTTCCGAGATGTATATATACAAATCCTGAAATTGCTTCGATAGGGATGACTGAACAAGATGCTAAAGCACAAAATATTAATTTCAAAAAATTTAAAGTGCCATTTAAAGCAATTGGAAAATCCGTCATCGAAAATAATGGACTTGGTGAATGTATTTTAATCAAAGATATAGACAATGAAAAAGTGCTTGGCATTCATATGATTGGTGCAAAAGTGACTGAATTAATTAATGAAGCAGCTCTATTTACATTTATGAATGGCTCTACTGAAGAACTAGCAACTACTGTACATGCACATCCTTCAATTGGAGAAGTGCTCATGGAACTAGGGTTAAAATCTGAGAATCGTGCTATTCACGTCTAAAGAGGAGAGATTAGATGTTAGATTATAAGACTGTCGGATTAACGCATGAAGACTTAAAAGAAATTTATAAATGGATGTTATTAGGTAGAAAAATTGACGAAAGAATGTGGCTACTCAATCGAGCAGGTAAACTACCGTTTGTCATTAGTTGTCAAGGTCAAGAAGCAACGCAGATTGGCACATATTATGCACTAAAAGACGAAGACGTATTAGCACCTTACTATAGAGATTTAGCTTTAGTTACAGCACGTGGTATTTCTGCAGAAGAATCTATGTTAGCTGCATTTGCTAAACAAGGTGATACTTCAAGTGGTGGTAAGCAAATGCCATCTCACTTTAGTAAAAAGGAGTTATCTATTTTAACGCAAGGTTCTTGTGTAACAACTCAAGTATTACATGCAGTTGGTGCAAGTTTATCGCTTAAAATGGATGGCAAAGAAGCGATTGCACTAGCTACTTTAGGTGAAGGAAGTACAAGCCAAGGTGACTTCCATGAAGCAATGAACTTCGCTGGTGTTCATAAATTGCCATTTATTTGTATTATTGAAAACAATAAATATGCCATTTCCGTACCAACTCACTTACAGTACGCTACAGATGATTTATCATCTAGAGCTGCAGGTTACGGTGCATTTGGTGAACAAGTTGATGGTAATGATCCTATAGCTGTTTATGAAGCAGTTAAACGTGCAAGAGAACGTGCAATTAATGGTGAAGGACCTACATTAATTGAAGCATTATGTAGTAGATTAACACCTCATTCTTCAGACGATAACGATACTTATCGTCCAGCAGATGAGATGAAAGAAGAAAAAGATAATGATTGTATGATTAAATTCAAAGAATATTTAGTTGAACATCAAGTGACAAACGACGAGTGGTTCAGCCAAGTTGAAGAAGAAATTAAACAAGAAATCAATACTGCTACTAAAAATGCAGAAAAAGCACCTTATCCATTACCGGAAGAAGCTTTAACACATGTATATGATCAAGGAGGCGAAAAGAATGCCTAAGTTATCCTATCTTGACGCGATTAATCAAGCAATGGACCAAGCGATGGAAAAAGACAATAATGTATTTGTTATCGGCGAAGATGTTGGTCTAAAAGGCGGCGTATTTGGCGCAACTAAAAATTTATACAACAAATATGGTGAAGGACGCGTGATCGATTCACCGTTAGCAGAATCAAATATCGTTGGTGCTTCAATTGGTGCTGCTATGATGGGTAAAAGACCGGTATCTGAAATTCAATTTGCAGAGTATATCGTTCCGGCAACAAACCAAATCATCAATGAAGCAGCTAAAATAAGATACCGTTCTAATAATGACTGGGATTGTCCTTTAACAATTAGAAGTCCATTTGGTGGCGGAATTCATGGCGCATTATATCATTCTCAAAGTATTGAGAGTATATTCTGTTCAACACCAGGCTTAAGAGTGGTTATTCCATCAACGCCATATGATGCTAAAGGTTTACTTCTTGCGGCAATTGAAGATAATGATCCTGTATTATATTTCGAGCATAAAAAAGCATATAGATTATTAAAAGAAGAAGTACCTGAAGAATATTATACTGTACCAATTGATAAAGCAGATGTTAAACGAGAAGGTTCAGATATTACAGTATTCACTTATGGATTATGTGTAAATTACGCACTTCAAGCAGCTGAAATATTATCAACTGAAGGTATAGATGCAGAAATAGTAGATTTACGTTCATTATATCCACTAGATAAAGAAACAATTATTAATTGTGCGAAAAAGACTGGCAAAGTATTGGTTGTAACTGAAGATAATCTAGAAGGTAGTGTCATGAGTGAAGTATCTGCCATAATAGCTGAAAATTGCTTATTTGATTTAGATGCACCAATTGCAAGACTTGCAGGTCCAGACGTACCAGCTATGCCATTTTCACCACCAATGGAAGATTTCTTTATGATGAATCCTGTAAAAATAGAAGAAAAAATGAGAACATTAGCTGAATTTTAGGAGGTTAAATTATGGACGTAAAGATGCCGAAACTTGGAGAAAGTGTTCATGAAGGTACAATCGAACAATGGCTCGTTCAACCAGGCGACACAATTGAAGAGTACGATGCACTGTGCGAAGTGATTACAGATAAAGTAACAGCTGAAGTGCCTTCAACATTTAATGGAACAATTAAAGAAATTGTTGTAGAAGCTGGCGAAACAGTTGATGTTGGTACAATCATTTGTAGAATGGACGTAGTAGGTGAAACATCAGAGGATAACAATAATAGTACTGATGAACAAACTGAATCAGAAGTATCTAAAGAAGATCAACCTGTAAAAGCTGAAAAACCTGTATCTAATGAACCACAAGAAGGTCCAATGAATAACGGTCAATATTCACCTGTTGTCTTTAAATTAGCAAGTGAAAATAATATTGATTTAAATAAAGTTAAAGGTACTGGCAATTTAGGAAGAGTCACTAAAAAAGATATTTTAAATGCTATCGAAAATGGTGTCTCAACTGAAAACACACCATCTAAACAAGTAGATGCAACATCTGAAGCAATCACTGAAAACACAGTTCAACCAGAACCAACTTCATTACCTGGAGATTCAATTCCTGTTAATGGAGTTAGAAGAGCAATTGCTAATAAAATGTTACAAAGTGTTCATGAAATTCCACATGCTTGGATGATGGTCGAAGTTGATGCTACAGATCTTGTTAAAACAAGACAACATCATAAATCATCTTTTAAACAAAACGAAGGATATAACTTAACATTCTTCGCATTTTTCGTAAAAGCTGTTGCAGAAGGATTGAAAAAATATCCGATGTTAAATAGCACTTGGGCTGGCGATGAAATTAAAATTCATAAAGATATTAATATTTCAATCGCAGTAGCAAGTGAAGATAAATTATATGTACCTGTTATTAAAAATGCTGATGATAAATCAATCAAAGGTATCGCTCGTGAAATTAATGATCTAGCAACTAGAGGAAGACAGCATAAATTAACTTCTCAAGATATGCAAGGTGGTACATTTACAGTCAATAACACGGGTTCATTTGGCTCTGTATCATCAATGGGTATTATCAATCATCCACAAGCAGCTATTTTACAAGTAGAATCCATTGTGAAACGACCTGTAGTTGTCAATGATATGATTGGTATTCGTGATATGGTTAATTTATCATTATCAATTGATCATAGAATATTAGATGGTTTAATGGCCGGTGAATTCTTAAAATATGTAAAAGAAAGATTACAAAGTATGACAATCGAGAATACATCTATATATTAATAAAAGCTTCTCATTGTTTTACCCTTAAATCTCCTGTAAAATAGACTTATCTATTATTACAGGAGGCTTTTTTTATGGAAATGGATTTCAATTTATATATGAATGACGTAGTCAATTCTGCGAGAAATGAAATAGAAGCAGCTGGATACAAACAATTAACAACTAAAGATGAAGTTAAAGAAACTTTCAACAAACCAGGTACAACATTTGTTATGGTTAATTCAGTTTGTGGATGTGCAGGCGGTATCGCAAGACCAGCAGCACAACATGCGTTACACTATGATAAATTACCAGATCAATTAGTAACTGTATTTGCTGGTCAAGACAAAGAAGCAACAGAAACAGCACGTGATTACTTCGAAGGTTATCCACCATCAAGTCCATCATTTGCTTTTCTAAAAGATGGCAAAATTGTCAAAATGATTGAAAGACATGAAATCGAAGGTCACGATCCAATGAGTGTTATTACAAACATTCAAGCACTATTCGAAGAGTATTGCGAAGAAGTGTAAAGGAACGGTTCATTTCTTATGCAAATAAAACCGTACAGAATAGGATATAGAACATTAAAAACTGCCCTAGGGATGACATTAGCTGTCATCCTTTCTAGGTTAATCGGCTTAGACAACTATGCATCCAGTGCTATTCTTGTTGTATTATGTATTAAGGATACAAGAGTAAAATCATTTGAAGCTGCAATATATAGATTTGTAGCATGTTTTATTGCAATTTTGATAGGTTCATTATTTTTCACTTATTTTGGAAGCACACCCATTATACTTGGTATTATGGTACTTTTATTTATACCTGTAACAGTCATGATTGGTGTACAAGAAGGTATCGTAACAAGCTGTGTTATTATACTACATTTGTATATGGCTAAAACAATCGATATGAATGTCGTCATAAATGAAATCTTATTACTTATAATTGGTATAGGCATCGCCTTAATAATGAATATGTTTATGCCAAGTTTAGATTACAAACTCAACAACTATAAGCGCAAAATAGAAGACGACTTTATATTAATAACCTTTATTTATAGTCAATGTTTACAAGATCCAAATAAGAAAATTAATGTACCGTCATTTGATATAGTTTCAGAAAATATTAGAAAAGCTAAATCATTAGCATTTAGAGAAGTTAAAAATCATTTTGTGAGAAATGAAAATTCTTATTATCATTACTTTGATATGAGAGAAGAACAATTGACTTTATTAAAAAGAATGAAAAATTTAATTGAATCAATGCAACACAGTCAACACGCACATCATTTATGTAGTCAATTGTTATTAGAAGTATCACAAAACGTACAAGGCAATGATTACTCACTTATGAGATTGCATAATCTATATGACATTAAAATAAAATTACAGTCTATAGAGCTACCAAAAACACAACAAGAATTAGAAAGTATAGCAGCACTATTTCAACTATTAAACGAAGTAGAAGAGTACTTACTAATCAAATCACAATTCGGTAGCCTTAAGAAGTAAAAACGCAATGCTATTCAGCATTGCGTTTTTTTGTGTATATAGTGGGGGAGACGTGAGTTAATGTTTGAAATCTAAACTATGAACTAATGAAACTCATGGTTTAATGAAGGACTTAAGCCATGAAATCCTCAATCTCTTGGCTTAATGGTAGACTTAAGCCATGACATACCTCATTTTCTAGTATAGCTTACCCAAAAAAAGCGCTACTCATCATGAGCTAGCGCTTTTAAATTATATTATTAATTTAATAGGAATGGTAAGATACCTGATAATACAAGTGCAGCTACGATTGCTACTAACATTACGATGATTATGATTTTACGTATATTCTTATTTTGCATGATAACCCTCTCTTTAAACATTAGTTTTGTATATATTTATCAACTATTATACACTAGATTATGAGATATTTAAATAAATGAAAAGAGGGACAATCATGATTAATGAAGAAAGATTATTGAATACTTTTATAGAACTTGTAAAGGTAGATTCTGAATCTAAAAATGAAAGAAAGATTGCTGACTTATTAAAGCAAAAGTTTACGGATTTAGGTTTAGATGTTAAAGAGGATGACTCTCAAAGTGAGACTGGTTATGGTGCTGGTAATTTAATTTGTAAATTAAAAGGTGAAGATACTAGCAAGACACCGATTTATTTTACAAGCCATATGGATACTGTTACGCCTGGTAATAATATTGAACCTGAATTACGTGAAGATGGTTACATTTATTCTAAAGGTGAAACAATCTTAGGTTCTGATGATAAAGCTGGTTTAGCTGCCATATTAGAAGCTATTCAAGTTATTAAAGATAACAATATTCAACATGGTGATATCGAGTTTATCATTACAGTAGGTGAAGAATCTGGTTTAGTTGGTGCTAAAGCTTTAAATCCAGATGATATTCAAGCGAAATATGGTTTTGCTATTGATGCGCCTGGTAAAGTAGGTACAACAGTTGTAGCGGCTCCAACACAAGCTAAAATAGAGGCAATTATTAAAGGTAAAACAGCACACGCTGGATTAGAACCTGAAAAAGGTGTTTCTGCTATTAATATCGCTGCTAAAGCTGTTAGTCATATGAACTTAGGACGTATCGATGAAGAAACGACTGCTAATATCGGTAGATTCGAAGGTGGAACAGCAACAAATATCGTAAGTGATCATGTATATATTTTAGCAGAAGCTAGATCTTTAGATGACGAAAAAATGAACCAACAAGTCACACATATGAAAGAAGCATTCGAGAAAACTGCTGAAGAATTCGGATGTTCTGCTGAAGTTAATGTACAAATCATGTACCCAAGCTTTAACTTAACTGAAGAAGACGATGTTGTTCAATTAGCTGTTAAATCTTCTGAAAAAATTGGACGTAAAGCAGACCTTGTTAAACTAGGTGGTGGATCTGACGGAAATGTTATTAGTGGATTTGGTATTCCTACTGTTATTTTAGGTGTTGGTTATGAATATATTCATACAACAAATGAACGTATGCCAGTTGAAGAATTACAAAAAATTACAGAACAAATCGTTGCAATTGCTGAACTTGCATAAAAATTCAGTATGTAAACGTATTCATTTGAAATTAAAGACTTTATAGACGAAAAACGTATTCAAACTATGTTAAAATGTACTAGAAAATGAAAAAAAGTGAGGTTAATTTCATGACACAACAAATAGGTGTAGTTGGTTTAGCTGTAATGGGTAAAAACTTAGCTTGGAATATTGAATCACGTGGTTACTCAGTTTCAGTGTATAACCGTTCAAAAGAGAAAGTCGACCAAATGGTTGAAGAATCACAAGGTAAAAATATACATCCAAACTATTCAATCGAAGAGTTTGTAGATTCATTAGAAAAACCAAGAAAAATTTTACTTATGGTAAAAGCTGGTGAAGCAACAGATAAAACAATCGATAGCTTATTACCATTATTAGATAAAGGCGACATCCTTATCGATGGCGGAAATACTAACTATTTAGACACGATTCGTAGAAACCAATACTTAGATGAAAGTGGAATAAACTTCATTGGAACAGGTGTTTCAGGTGGGGAAGAAGGTGCATTAACTGGTCCTTCAATTATGCCTGGTGGTCAGAAAGAAGCTTATGAATTGGTAGCACCAATTTTAGAAAGCATTTCTGCTAAAGCAAGCGATGGTTCTCCATGCGTAACATATGTTGGTCCAGATGGTGCTGGCCACTATGTAAAAATGGTGCATAACGGTATTGAATACGCAGATATGCAATTAATCGCTGAAAGTTATGACTTAATGAAACGTGTATTACACATGGATCATAAAGATATTGCTGAAACGTTCAAATCATGGAATGCTGGCGAATTAGAAAGTTACTTAATTGAAATCACTGGCGAAATCTTTAATAAATTAGACGAAGATGGTACACCATTAGTTGAAAAAATTATGGATAAAGCTGGACAAAAAGGTACTGGTAAATGGACTTCAATTAATGCTTTAGAATTAGGTATTCCATTAACAATTATTACTGAATCCGTATTTGCTAGATTTATTTCTTCATTTAAAGATGAAAGAGTTAAAGCAAGCACAGCGTTTAGTCCAGAAGTAACTGAGTTTACTGGTGATAAAGAAGCGTTCTTAGAGCAAATCAGACAAGCTCTTTATATGAGTAAAATATGTAGTTATGCACAAGGATTTGCTCAAATGAAAACTGCTAGTGAAACAAATAACTGGAACTTAAAATTAGGTGAGTTAGCTATGATTTGGAGAGAGGGTTGTATCATCCGTGCACAATTCTTACAAAAAATCAAAGACGCTTACGATAATGATTCATCATTAACAAACTTATTATTAGATCCTTATTTCAACGACATCATTGCAAAATATCAAGGTTCATTAAGAGAAGTATCAGCAACTGCAATCAAAGCAGGAATTGCAACACCTGGTTTCTCTTCAGCAATCAATTACTTTGATAGTTACCGTTCAGAAGATTTACCTGCCAACTTAATTCAAGCACAACGTGATTACTTTGGTGCGCATACTTATGAACGTAAAGATAAAGAAGGTATTTTCCATACTGAATGGACTAAATAATTTGATATAACGAAACACCCCGTTATCTAAATAAGATAGTGGGGTGTTTTTTAATTCATACTTTTATGATCAATAGGTATCCAAAGTTGGACTTTAGAAGTTTCTTGATCAAAATTAACATCAAGAGGATAAACCTCAACATAAAAATCATCATGTAAATAAGGCATTTTAAGTTGCCATTGATTTTCAATATGGTGCCAAGCTTCACTCACTACAAAATCTAATTCACCTTGTAAATTAAACGTCGCGAAATGATGTCCAGGTAAATAATAATTATCTAAATGACCTGGATATCTTTCGCTAGGTACGCCTACAAAAACTTCAAGTCCATCTACTAGTGGTCTTCGAACAACAAATAGTTGGTTAGGTTTAACATCATTATATTTAATAAAGTCTTCTATGTAATTATTCTCTAATAACATTTCTAATAAGTCAGGTATTAAAAAATGATTATCTAATTCATTTGAATGATAATGGTGATTTTTACCAACTAACTTTAAATCATCTTTGTATTGTAACGAATAATTTAACGGTTCTGTTTCTGTAGAAGTTAATTTAATAGAGACTCTTTTTTTAATTTTAAGCATAGATTGATGTGTCTTCGTTTGTAGCGGACTTATGCCATGATATGCATTAAAATCATGAGCGAATGCATGTGCATCTCTGTATCCATACTTTAAGGCAATATCTAAAATACGTGTATGACCACTTAAAATATCAAATGCCGCTTCAGTCATTCTTCTAGCAAGTTGATATTCAATAGGCGTCATACCAATAACCATCGTAAAAGATTGATTCAAGTGAAAAGGGGACTTTTCAACGTGATCACTCAAAGTTTGTAAATCGATATCGCTTAATAGATGATCTTCAATGTACACAATTGCTCTTTGTAAATCTTTAATTACTTCCAATGTTCAGTCACTCCTGTTGGCAGAAAGATTAGTTAATATCGTCCCACCATTTAAATCCATCAATTGACAATAATAATTGACTCTTAATCGGTCCATTAGTGCCAGCTCTATAATTAGGGAACGGTGCTTTATCATTGTCCCACACATTTTGTATCACATCTACATATTTCCATGTCGCTTTTAATTCTTCCCAATGTGTAAAGTTTGTTGAATCACCTTTAAGGCAATCGAAGATTAAGTTCTCATATGCATCAACTGTGTTCATTTTATCTTGTGCACTCATTGCGTATGATAATTGTACAGGTTCTGTTTCTATACCTTGAACTTGTTTTTTAGCATTTAAGTGTAGTGAAAGTCCTTCATTAGGTTGAATATTTATAACAAGTAAATTAGATTCTAATTCTGAATCACGTTGGTAATATAAATTCATTGGTACTTCTTTGAATTCAACAACTACTTGAATACCTTTTTTCTTCATTCTTTTACCAGTTCGAATAAAGAATGGTACGCCAGCCCATCTGAAATTATCTATCATTAATTTACCTGCGACGAAAGTAGGGGTATTAGAGTCATCTGCTACTTTATCTTCTTCTCTATAGCTTTTAACTTGTTCACCTTCAATTTTGCCTTTATCATATTGCCCTCTAACAAAGTTCTGTTTGACTTCTGACTCATCTAAAGCTCTAATTGAACGCAATACTTTTACTTTTTCATTTCTAACATCTTCACTGTTTAAACTAATAGGTGGTTCCATTGCTAATAATGCAACCATTTGTAACATATGGTTTTGGAACATATCTTTTAATGCGCCACTATTTTCATAGTATCCGCCTCGATCTTCTACACCTAATATTTCAGATGATGTTACTTGAATATTAGAAATATATTTATTATTCCATAATGGTTCGAACATCGCATTGGCAAATCTTAACACTTCGATGTTCTGTACCATATCTTTACCTAAATAATGGTCGATTCTGTAAATTTCTTCTTCTTTAAATGAACGTCTAATTTGTTCATTTAATTCTTCGGCAGATGCTAAATCTGTGCCGAAAGGTTTTTCAATAATTAAGCGTTTGAAACCGTCAGTATCTGTTAGACCTGAAGACTTTAAGAAATCTGTAACAGTACCAAAGAATTGAGGTGCCATTGCTAAATAAAATAATCGATTACCTTCTAATTGATATTGTTCGTTTAACTCATTTGAAAAAGCTAATAATTCTTCATAACTAGAAGGGTCACTAACATCGTGCGATTGGTAAAACACATGTTCCATAAATTCATCTAACTTTTCTGTATTCTGTACATGTTTCTCTACTGAAGCTTTAATTTCACTTCTGAACTTTTCATTAGTCCAATCCCTTCGACCAACACCGATTATTGCGATATGTTCGTCTAATTGATTTTGTTGATATAAATGAAAAATAGATGGGAATAATTTACGGTGACTTAAATCACCTGTAGCCCCAAATATTGTAATTAAGCATGGAATATTTCTAGTTTCGGTTGTCATTTATTTACCTCGATTCTCTAACTTTTTCACAATTTACAATATTAATTATTATAACATGTTAGTGATTGATATTCTTCAATTTGAACTTTTAAATTTTCAATTTATTCAGTAAGTTGTATAATCAACATCATTTTTATGTATTTTTATAAATCATTGTACGATACATGTTATAATAATAACGTAAGGAGGAAGACGATGGAACTCACATTTTTAGGCACAAGTGCCGGATTACCGACTAAAGAAAGAAATACACAATCAATTGCCTTTAATTGCCTACCTCACGTAAATCAACTATGGTTGTTTGATGTTGGTGAAGCAACGCAACATAGAATATTACATACTGGCATTAAACTTGGCAAAATAAGTCATATATTTATTACGCACTTACATGGTGATCATATATTTGGATTACCTGGATTATTAACAAGTCGTTCCTTCCAAGGTGGTAACGATAAACCTTTAACAATAATCGGTCCTAAAGGTATAGCCAAGTTTATACAAACGGCATTAGAAATTTCTCAATCAAATTTAAATTATCCGATAACTGTAAATGAATTCAACACTGAAACAGAACTTAATATCGATGGCTTTCATATTAAAGCTTTACCTTTAAAGCATGGTATATTATCTGTCGGTTATCGAATCACAGCACCTGATATTGAAGGAAAGCTAGATGTTGAAAAACTTAAAGCTATCGGCATAGAGCCTGGTCCCAAATATCAAGAAGTGAAAGCAAATGAAACTTTTGAATATGAAAATCAAACTTATCAGTCTAAAGATTTCAAAGGTCCTAAGAAAAAGGGTAAAGTGATTACAATCTTTGGTGATACGATGCCATGCCAAAATGAACATATCCTTGCACAAGATGCAGACGTTATTGTTCATGAAACAACATATATCGAAGGCGATAAAAATTTAGCAAATTCATATTATCATAGCCATATTGAAGATGTCTTTCAATTAATGTCTGATGTTCATGTAAAAAAAGGTCTATTCACACATTTATCTAATCGATATGAATTAGAAGATATTCAATCAGTTGAATCATCATTACAGTCAGCAGTTAATCATGACTTTAAATTTGTAAAAGATTATGATCAATTCCAAATATAGAAAAACATCTCATCTTAAAATATATATAAGATGAGATGTTTTTTAAAAGAATATTCAATTAATCTTCATCCGCTTCTGCTAGTTCGATACTTCTCTTAACAGCTGCGTTTAAACAATCTAAGAAAATAGCTTCTATATCATGGTTGCTTAACGCATTTAATCCTGCTTGCGTTGTACCGCCTTTAGACGTAATATTTTTTCTTAATTGATCCATTTTTAAATCAGAACGTTCAATCATTTTACCAGTACCAATAATCAGTTCTTTAATGGATTCTTCAACTTGAGATTGCTCAATACCTAATTTAGTACCTGCATTTACATATTGTTCAAATACATGGTATAAGAATGCTGGTCCACTACCTGTGATAGCTGTCACTTGATGTAAGTGGTCTTCTTTAACTTCTAATGCTGTACCGAAAGCTTCAATAAGCATCAATACTTCTTGCTTAGAATTAGGATCGAAGTTTGTAGAGAAGCTGATACCCGTTACTGAATGACCAACGTGCGCATTCGTATTTGGCATAATTCTAGCAATTGGATTATCAACTTGTAAATTATCTCTAATATAACTAATCGGTAAACCAGCCATAATTGAAATGAATTTATTATCACTCGTTATAAAAGGTCTAATCCGTTCAGCTAACTTTAAGAAATCATAAGGTTTTGTACTTAAGAATACATAATCTGCATCTTTTAACAATTCTTCATCATCATAACTATAGCTTACGCCTAAAGTTTCATGATAATTTTCCAATGCTTCTTGATTCGACTTATTTGTTAAATAAATATTTTCAGGTTCAATCGACTTACTGTTAACAATTCCAGTGAATATCGCGTTTGCCATATTACCAGATCCATAAAACACAATTTTCATAATAAAATCACTCACTTCCATATGAATTCATTTTAATTATAAAGAAATATAATCTTATGTCAAAATTGCTTGTATCGTATTTAGTTTTTTTGAAGTGTTATGATACATTATACATAACAATGAATAAAGGGTGAGTTAAATGATCGGTAAACATTATTTATTAACTGGTGCCACAGGTTCACTAGGGGAGAGCTTGATACAATCAATGAATAATCATGGTGCTTATGTTTCCATAATTGTAAGAAATGAGGATAAGGCCAATCATTTAATTACTAAATATAAAAATATTAAAGAAGTCTTTATATTAGATATGAATGACACGGCGCAAGTCGAACAATATAGTCTTTCACATAACAACATGTATGACGGGATTATTAATAACGCTGGGTTAGGTTACTTTAAATCTAACGAGGCGCATACAAGTAATGAAATTAAAGACATTTATCATACAAATCTCGTCAATTTAATTATTCTTTTGAACCGTATATTACCTTATTTAAAAAGAGGGGCATCAATCGTTAATATATCATCGATTTCTTCTAAAGTGACAACGCCATATGGTAGCCATTATGCAGCGTCAAAAGCAGCTTTGAGTAGTTTTACAAATGCATTCAGACTTGAACGGGAAGATTTACATGTACTAACAGTAAATCCGGGACCTTTCAAATCACAATTTCATGCTAAAGCAGATCCTTCAGGTCACTTTGAAAAGCTCGCATCTCAAATACAACTTAATGTTGAAGATTTGAGCGAACAAATTGTTAAAAGTATGATTAAAAGAAAAATAGAAATAAACGAACCGAAATGGATGGATTTAGGATTGAGATTTTATCAATTAGCACCTCGTACATTTGAAAAATTATTTAAACAAAGTTTTTTAAGTAAAAAGATAGAATAAGAGTCTGGAAAATTTATACTCTCCCAGACTCTTTTCTTTTATTGTAAGTGATTTGTGTATTCAATATTTTTAACGATTGAACGGGCGTGCTTAATTTGAGCTTCTGATAATGTTCCATTATAACTTTGAATACTTTCTGCCAATTGCTCTGGTGAACTTGCACCCGTAATAATAGAGCCAAGTGCATCAAATGATTTCAAATAATTGAATGTAACACTAGATAAGTCATCATATTCTTTATTTAGTTGAGAAATGGTATCGGACAAATCGTTATAATTGTATTCTAACAATCCGTCTTTAAATTTACGATCTAACACTTCGTTTGATTTATGTGTTAATAAACCTTTAGAAACAGGACCTCTTGCTAATATTTTGACACCATGATCATTAATTTTTTCTAATAGATTTTCAGGACGATTATCTAAAATACTAAACTGCATCATAATCGTTTCAATATGACTGTTTTTTAAGTAATAATCGATTACATTGGGTCTGATTGACGAAATGCCATATGCTTTTATGAGACCTTGTTCTTTTAATCTTTCGAATGCTTCTATCGTTTCATCTTTATTATCTTCAATAGTACCGCCATGTAACATATATAAATCTAATTGTTCAAGATCCAATCTTTGTAACGATTCTTTAATGCTTTTCATAATGTGTTCTTTAGAAGGATCCCAAAAGTGTTCTTGTTTATCTTTATCAAAATGATTACCGACTTTTGATCCAATGACGATATCATGTTGATTTTGATATTTTTTCAAAAGTTGACCTACGATTTTTTCATTCTCACCGTAATCATATAAATCAGCAGTATCAAAATATGTTATACCTTGTTTGATTGCTTCATCAACAATTGTTTCTGCATGGTTAATATCTGTTCCTAAACTCATACAACCTAATCCGACTTCTGAAATTTCAATGCCACTTTTCAATGTATTTTTTTGCATATTGAAGCTCCTTTCGCTACACTTTATTTATTAAGTTTACCAGATAAATTATTTTAATGAAAAGAGGCACACTTATAATGAAACTAACTGAAGAAACGATTTCGAAAGAAACGATATATGATGGTCGTATTATTAAGCTAGAAAAACATCAAGTATCACTTCCAGATGGTCAAACGAGTGAACGCGAAGTCGTATTACATAATGGTGCAGTATCTGTATTAGCTATAACACCAGAAAACGAAGTATTAGTGGTGGAACAATATAGAAAGGCAATGGAAAAGACATTAATCGAAATTCCGGCTGGCAAATTAGAAATAGGTGAGGAACGTGAGTCAGCTGCACTTAGAGAATTAGAAGAAGAAACAGGATACGTCGCAGACAAACTCGAACTTATTGGTGAAGTTTATGGATGCCCAGGGTTCTGTAATGAAAAAGTAAGTATTTATATCGCTAAAGATTTAAAAGAAGGAAAAGTAAATTTAGATGAAGATGAATTCTTAAATTTAACTAAAATTTCAATCAATCAAATACAGTCATTATTATCAGAACATAAAATCGAAGATGCCAAAACAATGATTGCCTTCCAATACTTATTATTAAATTATAATCATTCTAAATAAAAAGATATTTTTTCTTGCTTTTTGAGAAGATTATTGGTATTTTAGTATACGAATACATTACTAATTGATAATGATTATTTTTTAGAAAGAAGGTGTCAAGTTGGAAGAACGCATACAACGTGTGAAAGAACAATTACACAAAGCTTCCTACAAACTAACTCCGCAAAGAGAAGCGACAGTTAGAGTATTACTTGAGAATGAAGCCGATCACTTAAGTGCAGAGGATGTTTACCTAAAAGTTAAAGATAAGGCACCTGAGATTGGTCTCGCAACAGTGTATCGTACATTAGAACTTTTAGCAGAATTAAAAGTAGTCGACAAAATTAACTTTGGCGATGGTGTTGCTAGATTCGATTTAAGAAAAGAAGGGGCAAAACATTTCCACCACCATATGGTATGTATGGAATGTGGTGCAGTTGATGAAATCGAAGAAGATTTATTAGAAGACGTAGAACGTCGAGTTGAAAAAGAATTTAACTTTAAAATTTTAGACCATCGATTAACTTTTCATGGTATTTGTCATAGATGTCACGAAGAATAAATCTATAATGGACGTTACTAAATGAAGTTTTATACTGATTTTAGTGATGTCTTTTTTTATGGTAAAATAATGACAACAATGAGGTGAATTCATGGAACAAATCATAAATGAGTTTATAGATTTTATAAGATTAGAAAAAGGCTTGAGTCAAAATACAATCCAATCGTATCAAAGAGATTTAAAACAATATAACCAATACATAACAGAACATAAAATTAGCCATATAGACAACATTGATCGTATAGTGATACAAAAATATTTTGCACATCTTAAACAAGAAGGTAAGTCAGCTAAAACAATTGCGAGATTGGCAGCGACGATTAGAAGCTTTCATCAATTTGCGATTAGAGAAAAATACGCCGTTAAAGACCCAACAATATTGATTGAAACACCTAAATACGAACAAAAACTTCCAGATGTATTGAGTGAAGATGAAGTGAATCAACTATTAACATTTACACATATTACAAATCCTAGAGATGAACGAGACCGTACGATGCTTGAACTCTTATATGGCACGGGCGTTCGTGTAAGTGAATTGATTCAATTAAATGTAGAAGACGTCAATTTAACGATGGGATTTATTAGAGTCTTTGGTAAAGGAAATAAAGAACGAATCGTACCGCTTGGTGAACATTTAATGGGCATTTTAAGAAACTACATCCAAGAAGTTAGACCAAATTTATTGAAGAAACATGTTACAGATATATTATTCTTAAATGCACGTGGTACAGCTTTAACGCGACAAGGATTTTGGAAAATACTAAAAAAAATCGGCTTAGAAAAAGGGATAACGAAGACTTTAACACCTCATACTTTAAGGCATTCTTTTGCGACGCATTTGCTTGAAAATGGTGCGGACTTGAGGGCAGTGCAAGAAATGCTCGGACATTCCGACATTTCTACAACACAACTTTACACACACATCTCTAAAAAACAAATACGCGAGATGTATTTAACGTATCACCCTAGAGCCAAGAAGGAGAAGAATAATGAAGAACAATAAACAACAACAACATGAATCAAAAAAATATGTCACATTAGCAATTTTATTAACATTTGCTGTCGTATGGGGTCTCATTTATTGGTTATTTATTGTCTAGCGTGACGTTGCTTGTATGCTGAAATACGACTTTCTATCACTTCAGTACGATCTCTTAGTAGATGATGGTGTTTAATATAATCTGATACATCTGTATTATAGTTAAATTCAAAATCATCAAACGAACTTTCTAAAGCACGATAGCTTGCATCTGTTAAAGGGAGTTGAATATTTTCATAAGGATGACCTTGCTCAATTCGCATGATTTGTGAATGAATTAAAGATTGAAATGATGCTTTTTCAATACCTAAATGGCTAAAGTCATCATTTAATTCTGCAATTTGCAATGCTTTTTTATAAGTTTTTAGCGCACCTTTCGTATTATCACGTCTATAGTGGTAACACGCTGTAGAGAACAATATTAAACTTACAATTGCATCATGTTTACTAAATTGAGTTTGATCTTTCCAATGATCTTCTAATATATCGTGACATTCAAAATAATGTCTTAAGACATGGAAATGATAGTGAAATGACATTATTTGTGTTTCCATTTAAAATCCCTCTCAGCATAGAATATTTATACGTAATCATGGTATAATAATTTTTAGATTTATGCACGTAAAAGGAATAGAAATGAGGAAGTTTTAAATGTATGAAGTAAAACTTGATGCCTTTGAAGGACCTTTGGATTTATTACTTCATTTAATACAAAAATACGAAATAGATATTTATGATATTCCAATGAAGGAACTAACCGAGCAATACTTAAGTTATATACATCAAATGAAAATATTAGAAATAAATGTAGCGAGTGAATATTTAGTTATGGCATCAGAGTTATTGATGATCAAAAGCAAATTATTACTACCTACACAACCATCAGATATTGATGAATTTGAAGATGATCCAAGGGACGATTTAGTTAGACAATTAATCGAATACCAAAATTATAAAGAATATGCTGAATTATTAAATCATAAAAAACAAGTCAGAGAACAAATATTCATCAAAAAGCCAGCAGATTTATCCAAATTTGAAGCCGTTCATGACAAACGTGCACCTTTAGATTTAGATATGACGGATTTAATTATTGCATACCAACGTACTAAACGTAGACAAAGATTTAATAAACCTCAGAATGTCACAGTTAATGAAGATAGTTATACGATTGAAATGGCAACAGCTTCAATACAAGCACAACTTGCCCATCATAAGAGTTATAAATTTTTCGAAACATTACCTTCTGATTTATCTACAAATGTATTGGTAACGTTGTTCTTGGCAATATTGGAAATGATGAAATTAAGACAAATTGATGTATTCCAACAATATCAATTTGGAGAAATAACTATAAATCGAGGCGTAAATTATGTCAGTGAGTAAATTAGGATTATTAGAAGGATTATTATATTCATTAGGTGATGAAGGCATTGAAATCAATCAGTTATGTGAGTTATTAGAATTAACACCATCACAATTAAAAGATTTAGCAAATGAATATGAACGCGAAACATTACAAATTATTTTTTACGGTAATAAATGCATTCTTACTGCAAAGCCAATTATGCATGAATATCTTGAAAAATTAATGATAGATAATATGAATACAAAATTATCACAAGCTGCGTTAGAAACATTATCTATTATTGCATACAATCAACCTGTTACAAGAAGCGATATAGAAGTGATACGTGGTGTGAATTCAGATGCATCTGTAAAGACTTTAATTGCTAAAGGTGTCGTTGAATCGAAACATAATGATCAATCTAGAAGCCAATTATTGTATACGACAGATTACTTTTTAAATGTATTTGGACTAACTTCTTTAGACGAATTACCTAAATCAACAAATGAAGAAAATGAACAAGAAGAAATGGATTTGTTTTTTAGTAGCATGAACGAAAAACAAAACAATGAGGAGCAATCATAATGAGTGAAGAATTAGAGAGATTACAAAAAGTTATTGCAAAAAGTGGATATACGTCACGTAGAAAAGCAGAAAAATTAATAGAAGAAGGACTTGTATATGTTAATCATAAACAAGTGACAGAACTTGGAACTAAAGTGAAAGATTCTGATTATATCGAAGTAGAAGGTATTCCATTAGAAATGCCAGATAAGCTATATATTTTATTCCATAAACCAACCAAAGTGATTACAAGTGTATCTGACGATAAAGGAAGAGCCGTGGTGACAGATTATTTTAAAGATATTAAGACGAGAATTTTCCCAGTAGGTAGATTAGATTATGACACATCTGGTTTATTAATTTTAACGAATGATGGTGAGTTTACAAATTTAATGACCCATCCTCGTTATAAAATTCAAAAGAAATATGTAGCAAAATTAAAAGGCTATTTACTTAGAGAAGAAGTAAAACAATTGGAAAAAGGTATACAACTAGAAGATGGATTGACACAACCTGCAATTGTAAAAGTAAAAAGTCAAGACAGAGAGCGTAATGTAACGCATGTAGAAATTACGATTACTGAAGGTAGAAATAGACAGGTTAGAAGAATGTTTAGTCATTTTGGACATGAGGTTATTAAACTTACGAGAGTAGAATATGGTCCACTTAATTTAAAAGGCTTAAATGCTGGTCAGGGCAGAACATTATCACCTCATGAAATCAAAGTTTTAAGACATTTGGCACAAGAAGGTAAATAATCTGTAAACGTTCACAATAATGCCACTAATCTGCTTTTTAGTCATGATATACTAAACAAAACACCATAACATTGCATATGTATGGTTTTTTTATTGTGTTAGGGAGGATTTTAAATGAAAAAAAAACAGAAGACTGTACTCCAAATTGTTATAACAGCAGTAATCTTAATTGCAATTATATTTACAGTTTGGTCCAGTCTTACGAAGGATAAGGATAAAGTAGCGCAAGTTGGAGATGATGCGCCACTTTTTGAACTCCAAACAGTTGATGGGAAAAAGGTTAATTTAAAAGATTTACGTGGGAAAGGTGTTTTAATTAACTTTTGGGGGACTTGGTGTGAACCTTGTAAACGTGAAATGCCTGAGTTAGAAAGACAATATCAAAACTACAAAGACAAAGGTGTTGAAGTCGTTGCGATACATGTCAGAAATAATCCTCAACAAATCAAACAATATTTAAGTTCGTTAAAAAAAACACCAACATTCACAGTTGCGATGGATAACGATAATTTAGTAACAGATGCATATGGTATCAATCCATTACCAACTACGATAACGGTTGATAAAGATGGTAAAATAAAAACAAAGCATACTGGTGAACTTTCTAAAAAGCAAATCATAGAAGAAATGGAAAAGGTCAAAGTGAAATAGAGGGGGATTTAAAGTGAGCAACAAGCAAATTGTTTGTGAGTGCGGGCATAAGAACCCAGAAGGAACTCAATTATGCTTAAACTGTGGTCGCTTAATAAATGACGACTATGATAAGAAAAAGACAACCGACGTTATGCGTTACGATGGGCAAGCGATACGTTCGAAAACAAAAAACAGAACAATATTAGATCGCATATGGAATTTCTTCGCTTCAATCAAAACAGGTGTTACGTTACTCGTATTAACGGTTATTGCAGCTTCAATTGGAACAATATTCCCACAAGAATATTTCATTCCAATGAATGTGAATCCAGAACAATATTATTATGAACATTATGGTTCTCTAGGATTACTATATTATAAACTTGGATTCCACAATTTATATAGTTCATGGTGGTTCTTAATTCTGTTAGGTTTAGTAGCATTCTCTATTATTACATCAAGTATTGATAGAGGGATACCTTTACATAAATCTTTGAAAAATCAAAGAACGAAAAAGCACAGTTCATTCTATAAACGTCAAAGATTAAACTCACATTCAGATGATCAAGTTAATCTAGATGAAATAAGTCAATCTTTTAAAGATAAAAGATACAAAGTTAAACAAGATGGGAATCATATCTTACTTGAAAAAGGACGTTTATCTAGATACGGTCCTTATATCAACCATACTGGTTTAATCATTTTATTATTTGGGGCAATGTTAAGATTCTTACCAGGCTTTTACTTAGATGATATGGTCTATGTGAAAGAAGGAGAAACTAAACCAGTACCTGGTACAGATAGAGGCTATTATATAAAAAATAATGACTTTATATATGAAGAATATGATCAAAAATCTCAATCCAATACAAACCCTGAATCAATTGACCCAAGTTTAAACAAAATTGCTAAGAACTACGAAACAAAAGCTACTTTGTATAAAAACAGTCAAGAAGAAGTGATTGGGTCAGATGCTAATCTAAAAGAAGTCGCTTCAGATTCAATTAAAGTCAATCATCCGTTAAAATATGATCACTTACAATTTTATCAAAGTAGCTTTGACAACTCGTTGTTAAAAGATATGACATTTAACTTAAAAACAAAAGATGGTAAACCTTTAGGAAAACCATTTACAGTTAATTTGGAAAGTCCGAAAAAGACTTATAAAATAACAGATGATTTAACAGTTAAGTTAAGAAGTTATGCACCCGATTACGAAAAAATAGAAAATGGTGTACTTGCAACTAAATCTCCAAATCCGAATAATCCAGCTTTTGTGTTTGAAGTAACTGATAAAGGTAAACAATCAGAATTTAGTTTCTTAAGAATTAAAGAATCACAAGATATATCTAAAGATAATAAATACGATGTGAAATTTGCGAATGCAACAAATCAATGGGCAACAGTGTTGGCAGTAAAGAAAGACTTAACACTTCCAATATTATTTACAGGTTTCGTTATCTTCTTATTAGGTTTAGCAGTTGGATCATATATTAACCATAGACGTATTTGGATTAATACTGATAACGGTGAATTTAATATCGCTGCACATACAAATAAGAATTATTATGGTTTCTCAAAAGAGATTAACCAAGTCTTAGATAAACACCACATTTCACATATAGAAGATACTAAACAAGACATTCACGAAAGTAAGGAGGCAAACAATGGATAAAGATATGTTTTTAAATATTAGTAATATTAGTTTATATTCTGCATTTATTTTATACTTAGTTGCGATTGTCCCATATTCATTTTCAATCCGTTCACCTAAGAAAAGAGCAGAAAAAGTAGGGGTGACATTAACTGTCATCGGCTTTGTATTACAAATTCTATACTTTATTACTAGATGGATTGCTGCGGGACATGCACCAGTAAGTAATATGTATGAATTCTTAACGATGTTTGGCATTATGATGGTAGGTGGCTTCCTCGTTATTTACTCTATATATAAGACACCTATTTTAGCGCTATTCGTATTACCAATTGCGATGTTGTTAATTGCATATGCAAGTATGTTCTCTAGAGATGTTTCGCCGTTAATTCCTGCGTTACAATCTAGTTGGTTAGCAATTCACGTTATAACAGTAACGATTTCATATGGTATTTTATCAATCAGCTGTATAGCAGGATTAATTTATTTATTTGCAGCTGTTAGTCCAGAAGAAAAATCTATACATAGTTTCTTTGTAGAAGTCATTATGTATTTCATTGTTATTGTAATTGGGTTTATATTAACAACGATTATTATGAAAGATATCGTTGGTTACGATGACACTTATTTCTTTATCGATAAAAATGATAATAACTCTGTTCAACATTATCATCTTCCAGCATTTGTAACACAACAAGATAGTTTACTTGTAGATCATGTTTCTGGTAGTGATTATGAACCAAAAGAAAGAACAGATATCTTAAAATGGAGCAAGATTGAATTACCTGCTGTTATCAATTCACAAAAATTAAACACAGTCGTTTGGTCAATTGTAGTTGGTACGGTCTTGTATGGTATACTAAGATTGATTTTGAAAGGCAAGACTTTGTTTAGTCTTATCAAACCACTTACGAAAAAAGTCAATCTATCCTTGATGGATGAAATAGGATATCGTTCAGTAATCATTGGCTTCCCATTATTTGCACTTGGCGGAATATTATTCGCTAGTATCTGGGCACAAATGGCTTGGAGTAGATATTGGGGCTGGGATCCTAAAGAAGTTTGGGCGCTTATAACATTCTTATATTATGCGATATTCTTACATTTAAGATTAGGTAAAGGTTGGGAAGGCAGAAAATCAGCATGGTTAGCTGTTGGTGGCCTTGCAATCATTCTATTTAATGTTATTGCCGTTAACTTAATAGTAGCTGGTTTACATTCTTATGCTTAAAAAATGCTAGAAGGGAGTCAACGAAGCATGACAGATCGTATTTTAGTAGTAGATGATGAAGATAGAATTCGAAAATTAGTTAAAATGTATCTCGAAAGAGAAGGTTATGAGACTGATGAAGCGGATAATGGCCAAGATGCCTTAGATAAAGCTTTAAATGAAGATTATGACTGCATATTGTTAGACTTAATGTTACCTGAAATAGATGGAATTGAAGTTTGTAAGAGAGTAAGAGAAACAAAATCAACACCTATTATTATGCTAACAGCTAAAGGTGAAGAAAATAATCGCGTTGAAGGTTTTGAAATTGGGGCAGACGATTATATCGTCAAACCATTTTCACCTAGAGAAGTTGTCTTACGTGTAAAAGCATTACTAAGACGTACAACGAATCATTCAATGGTTAATCAAACTAATACAGCTAAAGATTTAATTGTATTTGAAAACTTAGTCATTGATAATGACGCACATCGTGTATTAGCAGATCAAAAAGAAGTGAATTTAACGCCTAAAGAGTATGAATTATTATTATATTTAGCAAAATCACCTGATAAAGTATTTGATAGAGAACAACTGTTAAAAGAAGTTTGGCACTATGAATTTTATGGTGATTTAAGAACAGTTGATACGCATGTTAAAAGATTGCGTGAAAAGTTAAATAGAGTTTCTGAAGATGCTGCACAAATGATTCATACTGTATGGGGCGTCGGTTATAAGTTTGAGGTTCCTGAATAATGAATCGGTTAAATAGTGTTGTTGTAAAACTGTGGTTATCTATTATTTTAATAGTAACGACAGTTTTACTTTTATTAAGCGGATTTCTTATAACTTTCTTACAATCTTATAATACATCTACTACAGGTGAAAATTTGTATAATAATGCAAGCAAAATAGAGCGTTTATTACTGAGTTCACATGAAAAAGCTTCAGCTATCGATTATGCAAGAGAACTCGTTGAAGACCCAGCCGGACTCATTATCGTTAAAAATAGCGATGATCTAACAGCAAAGTCTGAAGATCCATTAAAAGAAGTTATGATCAACGAGATTAGAACAAATCATGCATTCGATAAAGTGTTTAACGAAGATAAACATGTATTGAAAGAAATCAATTTAACTTATAACAGTGAAAAACATCAATATATTTTATTAGGATATCCTTCTCGAGCTTTTCCTGAAGAAGATGCAGGTATCTTTTTATTCCAAGATATCAATTCTATTAAAGAAGCTCAAAATGTCGTCACACTTAGTATACTTGTTTCAGCCATTATATTATTAATCGTGAGTACGGTCTTTGCATTCTTCCTTTCAAACAGAATAACGAAACCTTTAATTCAACTGAAACATGCTGCCTTTAAAGTTGCTAAAGGTCACTATACTGAAAAAGTACCAATTTATACGCGTGATGAAATAGGCGAGCTCGGTTTAGCATTTAATAAAATGAGTAAAGATATACGTACTAACATAGATGATGTTAAATCAAAAAATAATATACAAGAAAAACTCATTAATTCAATGATAGATGGTGTGCTAGGCATCAATGATAAGAATGAAATCATTATTTCTAACTCCAAAGCTGACACATTCTTAAAAGAAGTAAAAGAGTTTAATCATGTTGATATATCTACTCAAAGAAATGACACATTTAAAGAAAAGAATACGCAGTTTTTCGAATACGAATTGGGTCATAAATATTATGTCGTGATATCAACATATATCGATAGTATTCAAAATGATGGTTCATCAGGTATAGTCGTAATCATTCGTGATATGACAGACGAACACCATATGGATCAAATGAAAAAAGACTTTATCGCAAGTGTTTCACACGAATTAAGAACACCAATTTCTATGTTACAAGGTTATACTGAGGCAATTGTTGATGGTATTGTAACAGAGAAGAAAGATGTAGATGATTTCTTATATATTATTTTAGATGAGTCTAAAAGACTAAGTAGATTGATAAATGAATTATTAGAAGTCGCAAAAATGGATGCTGAAGGTATTAAAGTTCATTTAGATGACTTTAATATTTCTACATTAATGAACAAAATTGATACTAAATTCTTACCACAAGCAAGAGAAAATGGTTTGAATTTATCCGTTAAACATATTGGAAATCTTACAAATTGGTATGGTGATAGTGATCGTGTCGAGCAGATTTTAACAAATTTAATCGATAACGCGATTAGATACACACATCAAAATGATTCTATTAATGTCGTCTTTGATGATACAGATGAAGAAGACTTTGTTATAACTGTCCAAGATAGTGGCGTAGGTATTGCTAAGGAACATTTAGAACAAATATTTGATCGTTTTTATAAAGTTGACGCTTCTCGCACGAGAGGTAAACACGGAACAGGACTTGGCCTCTTTATCGTCCAAAAAATTATAGATGCACATCATGGTACGATTAAAGTTGATAGTAAAGAGGGTGAAGGTACTCAATTTACAATAACTTTACCAAAAGTTTAAATTGTTGAGTTATTTAGATGAAAATACCTGACCAATGTGCTAATATATATTTTGTAATTAAAACTAAATAAAAAATTCATCTTCGGGGTTTGGTGTAATTCCATACCGGCGGTTAAAGCCCGCGACCCAATATATGTATGTATATTGGCTGACTTAGTGAAATTCTAAGGCCGACAGTTAAAGTCTGGATGGGAGAAGATGGAGGGAAAATCTAGTCTTGACTAGGTTTATTTTGCGATAATTTTTCCTCCTATTCTTACGAGATGAATAGGAGGTATTTATATGTCTAACGATAACAAAACAAAACGCTTACTCACTGTAAGTATGCTCATCGCAATCAGCTTTATTTTGATGTTTTTGAAATTTCCATTACCATTTTTACCACCATATTTAACAATGGATTTCAGTGATATTCCTGTGCTTGTCGCAACATTTGCGTTTGGTCCAGTTTCAGGTATATTAGTAGCATTATTTAAAAACGTATTGAATTTCTTAATTGTGTCTCATGAACCGATTGGAAATACGGCTAACTTTTTAGCATCAATATGTCTCGTAATTCCGACTTATTATTTCTATCGCATGAAAAAAACAAAATTATTTATGGGATATGGATTAGCAGTTGGTACAATCTTGATGACAATTCTTATGAGTTTAATGAATTACTTTGTTCTATTACCTTTATACGGACAAATTATGAATCTTGCAGATATCGCACATAATTTAAAATTAATCGTATCTACCGGTATTATTCCATTCAATTTAATTAAAGGTATTGTCATTTCAGTCATATACATTTTAATATTTGATAAACTTAAATCTATTATAAAATAAAGAAAGGCTAGGACCTCGCGTCCTAGCCTTTCTCATATATATTATTCGAACTTAAGTGCGTCTCCGTCGAATGATTCATCTGCTATTTTAATTGAATCTGTCGGACAACCTTCGAAAGCATCTTCCATATCTTCTAATAATTCCTCTGGGACAGCTTCGATTCCCTTATTGTCGTCTAGTATTACGTAGGCGATTCCCTCATCATCATAGTCGTATATATCAGGGGCAGCTGCTCCACATGCGCCACATGCTATACATGTATCCATATCTACTATTGTGTATTTAGCCAAAATTTTCGCCTCCTTTAAAAAACATGCTACACTTATTATACATACTTATTTTAGTGATAACACTTATATATTTCAACATATTTATGTTATTTGAGGTGACTTATTTGAAACAGATTATACTGAAAACCCTTTCCATAAAGCATGAAAACAAAACTGATAAAAGTATTTATAATATTTTAATCGGTAAAAAGACCCATCAAACATATTTTGATGCAACGATTGAACATTTAAAATTGTATTATGGCTGTTTGCCAAATTTGAAATTTGAACAATTCGAACAAATTATTAACGAACCTATAGAACATATTGATGAGCCAATTATAGGCGACTTTTTCTATAGTCAGGCCATTCAATCTGTTAATACAATCTTATTATTAACTCAGATGATTAGTCAAAAAAAGCATAACCATTTAACGTATCAACCGATCATCAATGATAAAGAGATACAATTTAAAGCTAAAGAAATTTATGTACTTATTAAAGAAATAGGTGAAGATCATTTTATAGAAGAAATTTATCAGTTATTTGAAGACATGAATACATACTTCCAAACAATATATATTCACTATTTATTAGCTGGTTTTCGAGAAACGCCTTATACAATTGAACAAATTTCATTGATTGAAGAAATTGGTATAATGGATTTAAGAGAACATTTAGTAGAAGAATATCAATTTATCCAAGTAGCGATACAAAATAAAGAACGTTATCCAATATTATCTCAGATTAACTATCAACCGATGTTAAACCAACAAACGTTCACTACATATGAATTATTAAATCGCACATATGATATGGATCAACTCGCAAATATCAAACGTGTTAAGACACATACAATTCACGACCATATTATAGAGATGTATATTAAAGGTTATTTAAATGATAAGAATTTATATATTAATGATGACCAATACGCAAGATTTGTAGAAGTTATTCAACAAACACCTAATCAAAATTTAAAATTTTACTATGAAGCGTTAAATGATTTTACATATTTCGAAATCAAACTCATGTATGTTTTGTATGCAATGGAGGGATTAAATGCTACAACAAGAACTTAAAAAGTATTTTGGATATGATGATTTTAGAAGTGGGCAAGAGGAAACAGTCCAAAACATATTAGACGGCCATGATGTGTTGAGCATCCTTTCAACTGGCGCTGGGAAAAGTTTGTGTTATCAATTGCCAGCTTATATAACAGGGGGCAGAGTGCTCATTATTTCTCCACTTATTTCTTTAATGGATGATCAAGTCGTTCAAATGAAATTAAATGGTGAGAAGAATGCTGTTGCGATCCATTCTGCTATTGATAAAAAAGAAAGGACAGACATATTTAGAAACTTATCAAATTATCAATTTATATTTTGTAGCCCGGAATTTATATATGAAGAACATAATTTTAAACGCTTTAAATCTATTGGTTTTAAGTATATTGTTCTAGATGAAGCACATTGTCTAAGTGAATGGGGCTTTGATTTTAGGCCACATTATGCACTGATTTCAAAAGTCACACAATACTTTAACCAAGCACAAGTTATCGCGTTATCTGCGACTTTGACAGAAAAGATGATGCAAGATATAGAAGTGATTACAAAGCGCAAATTTAAAATACATAAAGAAGGACTCAATCGTTCAAATATTATGTACCATCATGTTAATTTTGATGATGAAAAAGAAAAAGATCATTATCTATTAGACACTATAAAAGACTCAGGACCAACCATTATCTATGTGTCATCTAAGAAGAAATGTCATGAATTAGCTGAATTGATTTATAAAGAAGGATTTTTAACAGGGATTTATCACGGAGATTTAAACTACCAAGAAAGAACAACTGTACAAACACAGTTTATTAATAATGATATTAAAATCATCGTCGCCACAAGTGCATTTGGAATGGGTATTAATAAACAAGATGTACGAACCGTTATTCATTACCATTTACCTACGTCACCTTCAAAATATGTACAAGAAGTAGGACGTGCAGGGCGTGATGGCGAAGCTTCTCAAGCAATTAGTTTATTTACATCAAGTGATATTCATATTTTAAGCCATTTAGCTAATGAGCATGGAATTGATATAGATATGCTTAATTTATTCGAACAAGGGTATCAACTAAATGAGGAGATATCTAAAAATATCCAGTATCTTCTTGAATTATATCCACTTAACCAATTAAAAGAGAAAATCCAAGCTGAGCAGAACCAAAAACAATATGCATTTAGTTTTATGAGAAATTATATTCAAATCGATACATGTAGACGCACGTATTTAATGAACTATTTTAATGAACATGTGACTCAAGATAATCATTGTTGTGACAATTGTAAGAATGCAAATTTATTAAAATTACCAAATATAAAAGAAGTCAAATACAAAACCTCTTATAAAAATAGATTAAATGCAATATTTTAATAGGATTGCTTTACTTGGTAAGTTCAACAAGGATATAATAAAGTATAATTCAATATATACAAAAAGATAATGATGAGGTGAGTTTATTGTCTAAAGATAATTTTAAAGACGAATTCGAAAAAAGTCGTCAAAAGATAGAACGACCTGAAGACAAGACACAAGAAGTAGAAAGTAACAACGAAGAGGTAAACGATCAAAGTCAGCCAAATCGAAAAGAAACAGACAACCAAAAAGAAGATAAGAAAGAACAAAGTAAACAAGAACAACAATACCCACCAAGAGGCGCGCTTAGAAGACAACGTAGAAAAGAAGAAGCTAGTAAACAGAAATCAAAAGAAGAACAACCTAAACAAGAAACACCTAAAGATTCAGAAACACCAAATAATGAAGATAAGTCGTCTAAAAAAGCTGGTGCAGCGGGCGCTGCAGGTGCAGTTGGTGCTGGAGCAGCAGGCGCAAGTGCTGCTAACGCCAATAAAAACACTCAAAATAATAAACCAAAACAAAAAAGATCTTTAACAGATAAACCCGAATCTAAGGATCAGCAACCTAAAGATCAAAATGATCATAAAAAAGCTGCAGGTGCCGCAGCTGCTACTGGTGCTGGCGCAAGTGCCGCAAGTAATTCTGCAAAACAGAATAATCCTAAAGATCAAAACAAAAAAGAGTCTCAAAAAGACAAGACAAACGGTAAAAAAGGTGGAGCTGCCGCAGTTGGTGCTGGTGTAGCAGCATCTGCTTCATCAAATAATAACAACAAACAAGAGTCAAACAGTAAAGATAACAAAGATAAGCAATCTAAAAACAAAAAAGGTGCAGCAGCAGCGGGTGCCGGAGCAGTTGGCGCTGGCGCAGCAGGAGCTACAGGAGGCGGATCAGCCGGTGGAGGTACACCACCAAGTAATGGCAGTGGTGGACAAAACGGTGATGATAACAACTCAAATAAATTCAAGAAAGCACTTGTTCCAATAATAGCTGCAATACTTATACTTGGTGCACTTGCCTTATTCTTAGGTATGTACTTAAATGGTGCAAATAAAGATAATGGTAAAGAAATTGCTGAAAAAACAGAGCAAACTAATAGTGACGCTAAGAAAAAAGCTGATGAACAAGCTGAAAAAGATAGAGCTAAAAAAGAAAATGAAGATAAAGCGAATGACAAAGCTAAAGAATCAAATGAAGACTCTGACAAAAACAGTGATTCAAGCGACTCAAATAATGCTTCTGAAAATAGTTCAGACGAAAGTAACTCAGATTCAAACGCAAATAGTAATGAAGATAGTCAAAGCAACCAAGATCAAAACAGTGAGGATAGCGTAAATCAATCTAGTGATAGCGCAAGTAATGAAGATGTACAAAATGCAGCTGATGATGCAGCTAACAACCAAACAAATCAAAATACACAAAGTAATCAAAACCAAAATCAGTCTCAAGAATCACATACTGTAACAGGTAAAGAAAACTTATACCGTATTGCGATACAATATTATGGTAGTGGATCACCAGAGAATGTAGAAAAAATTAGACAAGCAAATGGTATTTCTGGCAATGAAATATCTCAAGGTCAGAATTTAGTAATACCATAGACATAAACAAAAGGGGATGGCTTTATGTATTTAACGAACATTATGATACCAAAAGAAAAATGTTATATCGCGAATCCGAAAGATACCATTCACTCAGCACTTGATAAATTAGAACATCATGGTATAGATGGGTTACCAGTAGTTGCTGATGGAAAGTATATTGGAATGATCACGAGATATAGTATTTTTAGACATTACTTCTTCAAAAAAGAAAATGTCTCAAGGGATGAATTTATTGAAAGTACTAAAATTGAAGAAATCTTAACGTTAGATTTACATTCATTAAATGCAAACCAAGTAGTAGAAGAATCACTACTTAATCTGCAAGACTTTCCAATATTAGCAGTTGTAAATGATGAGAAAGATTTTCTTGGTATCGTAACAAGATATGATGTTATGGAACAATTTAAATCAGCATTCGGCATGAAACAAAAAGGAATCCGTATTGCGATTACTTCTTTAGAAGCTGAAGGCAGAATTAAACGATTATCAAGTATCATTGCGAAATTCAAGCTCAACACAATTTCATTTGTAACATTTGATGAAACAGATAAAATGTATCGCAGAATGATCATCAAAGTTGAGAAAACAAATAATTTAGACAAATTCATTAAGTATTTAGGAAAAAATGGTTTCAAAGTACTTGATGTATCAGAAGAATAAATTAAGTAAGAACCTGAACATGTGCATTGTTCAGGTTCTTTTCATTTTAGTGGTGTTGAATATGGTGGTGTGGCAGCCTTTTTGAACACTTCTGCCTAAACTTGTTCGTAACGAGGGTCTTAGTTACAAAAGTCAGCCGAAATGTTACTAAGGACAGCTATAGTTACTAAGGACAGCTATAGTTACAAAAGTCAGCCGAAGTGTTACTATGGGCAGCCTTAGTTACAAAAGTCGGCCGAAATGTTACTAACGGCACCAGTATTTGCACTTCTTACCGAAACTGTTAATAACGACCCCAGTATTAGCACTTCTTACCAAAACTGCTAATAACACCTAGCCATTCTCAATCCCAATCTTTTCATATATTCAGTTTCATTTTATTTTACTAATCTCTCATTATTGATATAATGATTGAGGATATTATAAGGAGTGAAAGTACATGCAAGAATATGAAAGCTTAATAATCGGTGGTGGCCCTTGTGGATTGAGTGCAGCAATCGAACAGAAGAGAAAAGGTATTAATGCTGTCGTGATTGAAAAAGGTAATGTTGTAGATGCCATTTATCATTATCCTACTCATCAAACATTCTTTTCTTCTAGTGATAAACTTGGTATTGGTGATGTACCATTTATCGTTGAAGATTTAAAACCTAAAAGAAATCAAGCACTCGTTTATTATAGAGAAGTTGTTAAACATCACCAACTTGATGTAAGAACTTTTGAAGAAGTATTAGCTGTTAAAAAGGTTGATAATAGATTTTTAGTATCAACGACTAAACAAACGTATAAAGTTAGATTCTTAACAATTGCTACTGGTTACTACGGTCAACCAAATGAATTAGAAGTAGAAGGTCAAGAATTAAGTAAAGTGATGCATTATTTCAAAGAAGCTCACCCGTACTTTAATCAAGACGTTGTTATTATTGGCGGCAAGAATTCAGCTGTAGATGCAGCAATTGAATTAGAAAAAGCTGAGGCAAATGTAACAGTCTTATACCGTGGATCAGAATACTCTAAAAGCATTAAACCATGGATATTACCTAACTTTGAATCATTAGCAAAACATGAAAAAATCACGATGCATTTTAACAGTGAAGTTGAACGTATCGATGAAGACACGCTTACATTCAATAAAGAAGGTAAGTCATATACTATTAAAAATGACTTTGTCTTTGCAATGATCGGTTATCATCCTGATTATAAATTCCTAGAATCTTGTGGCGTAGAAACAATTACAAATGAATTTGGAACTGCACCTTCATATAATAAAGATACAATGGAATCGAATGTTGAGAATTTATATATCGCTGGTGTTATAGCTGCTGGTAACGATGCTAACACGATATTTATAGAAAATGGTAAATTCCATGGTGGCACAATTGCTCAAGATATTGAAAGAAAAAAGCAAACGCCTCTAGAATCATAAAAACAACCATGTTATTGGACAATTAACCAGTAACATGGTTATTTTTTATGCAAAATATTCAACTAAATCTTCTTTAGATAAATGATTACTTAAACCAACAAGTAGTTTAAGACGTGCTTTCTGTCCATTTAATCCATTTGATAATATAATGCCCATTTGTTGAAGTTGGTATCCGCCACCTTCATATGCGTAAATACCTCCTACAATTCCATTAAATGAACGTGAAACCATTACAACCGGAATATCAGCATCGAGCAAGTTCTGAATACCTTGTAATGAAGTTGGTGGCATGTTGCCTTGACCTAGCGCTTCAATAATTAAACCGTCGTATTGTTTTTCTACAAAGAAATCTAATAAATCACTTGATAGATCCATGTGAGCTTTTACAATACCTATTTTGATATTCGGATTGATGTTTGGATATTTTTTATATGGAAAAGGTTGATGATGGAATATGACATGCGTCTTTGTAACACTGCCTATCGGTCCATAGTTAGGACTTTGGAAAGTACTCGTGTTTGACGTATGTGTTTTTGTTACATTTTTAGCTGTATGAATTTCATCATTGAATACAACCATAACCCCTTTATTTTGCGCATCATCTGTAGATGCTACTTTTAAAGCTGAAACATAATTGTATAATCCATCCGAACCTATTTCATTTGAAGATCTCATGGCACCTGTTAAAATAATAGGTAAGTTCGTATCTATTGTTAAATCTAGTAAATACGCCGTTTCTTCTAAAGTATCTGTTCCATGTGTAATCACAAATGCATCATATTCATCCCGTTCAATTGATTGCGTAATAATATCTTTCAATTGATTAATATATTGATTATTCATATGTGGGGAAGGTACTTGGAATGGATTTATTTCTGTAATATCACCTAGAGATTGTATAAATGCTTGATGTCTATGCATCGGATGTTCAGCATTTGTTTCTACTTTACCTGTATCTTTATCTTCAGACATACTAATTGTTCCACCAGTATGTATAACTAATATTCTCTTCATTTCTTTCCTCCTATTCATATGATTATAATTTATGATAAAATATATAAGATTAAAGAACAAGAGAGGTTATACAAATGAAAAAAATAAATATAGCAATAGATGGTCCAGCAGCAGCTGGTAAAAGTACAATCGCTAAACTCGTAGCGCAACATTTTAATATGATATATGTGGATACAGGCGCTATGTATAGAGCGATTACACTTTATTATATTGAGCAAGGCTCAGAAGACTTTGACCATCTTGTTAAAGAAATTGACTTAAAAATCGTATTAGATAACGGTCAAAGTGTTATTTTAAACGGTAAAGATGTTTCAGAAAGAATCAGAGAAAATGATGTAACCGAAAAAGTTTCATATGTGGCCTCAAAAGAACCTGTAAGAACATTTTTAGTAGAAGAACAACAAAGATTAGCAGATGAGAAAAATGTCGTAATGGATGGTAGAGATGTCGGTACAACAGTATTACCTGATGCAGAATTAAAAGTATACATGATAGCATCAGTTGAAGAGCGTGCTATTAGAAGATTTAAAGATAATGAATTACGTGGCATCGAATCTGATATCGAATCATTAAAGATTGATATTGAACGTCGTGACCAATATGATATGAATCGTGAAATCTCACCTTTAGTGAAAGCAGAAGATGCTATTAGTATCGATACAACTGGATTGTCAATTGAAGAAGTGACAAATAAGATTGTCGAACTTGCAAAAAGCAAAATGGTCTAAATAGTTCGAATTTCTTGACAATTTAGCCGCTTTATAAGAAGTTATTATTATGATATTTATTTAAAGGAGGCAATTTTGATGACGGAAGAATTCAACGAATCCATGATAAATGAAGTGCAAGAAGGCGACAAAGTTAAGGGTACTGTACAACAAGTAGAAGATAAACATGTAGTTGTGCATATAGTGGGTGGTAAATTTGATGGCATCATTCCAATTAGCCAACTGTCAACTCAACACATCGAAACAGCTAACGAAGTCGTCAATATTGGTGATGAAATCGAAGCATTCGTAACTAAAATCGAACAAACTGATGAAAGTGGTCATTATATATTATCGAAACGTAAATTAGATGAAAATCTATCATACGAAAAGTTACAAAAGATTTTAGAAGATGACGACACAATCGAAGCTGAAGTAACTGAAGTTGTTAAAGGCGGTTTAGTCGTTGATGCTGGTATTAGAGGCTTTATTCCAGCTTCATTAATCTCTGTGAACTATATTGATGATTTCTCTGACTATTTAGGTAAAGTATTAACACTTAAAGTTGAAGAGTTAGATCAAACAAACAACAGAGTCATTTTAAGTCACAAGAAAGTTGAACAAGAAGCATTAAGTTCTAAAAAAGAAGATTTACTCAATAATATTTCACAAGGTGACGTATTAGAAGGTACTGTCGCTAGAATTGCGAACTTTGGTGCATTCATTGACTTAGGTGGCGTAGATGGACTTGTACATGTATCTGAGTTATCTCACGATCATGTTAAATCACCTGACGAAGTCGTAAAAGTTGGCGATACAGTTAAAGTTAAGGTACGTGCTGTTGACAGAGAAGCAGAAAGAATTTCTTTATCTATTAAAGATACGTTACCAAGCCCATTTGAACAAATCGATTCACAATTTACTGTTGGTGATATCGTACCAGGTAAAGTCGTGCGTTTAGCTCAATTTGGAGCATTTGTAGAAATTGCGCCTGGCTTACAAGGTTTAGTTCATATTTCTCAAATCAGCCACGAACACATCGGTAATCCTGACGAAGTATTAGAAAAAGGACAAGATGTACAAGTGAAAATTCTAGCTGTCGATAAAGATGAAGAAAGAATTTCTTTATCTATTAAAGATACAATCGAACAAGAAACTGATTTTGATGAATCATATTTAAACCAACAAGATACAGATGATGACAATCCTACTTTAGGTGATGTCTTCGGAGATAAATTAAAAGATTTTAAATTATAATATGTGTATATATAAGAGACTGGAACATAATGAAATGTTTCAGTCTTTTTTAGTTTTTTAATTCGATAGGCTAAACAGTCATCATATGTTAAAATAGAAAGGATTATGAAAGAGAGGAAGTAGGTTTATGACGAAACCCATTATAGCAATTGTAGGTAAACCAAATGTAGGGAAATCTACAATTTTTAATAGAATTATAGGCGAGAGGGTATCTATCGTTGAAGATACACCAGGTATAACGCGAGATAGAATATATTCAAGTGGAGAATGGTTAACACATGACTTCAACTTAATAGATACAGGTGGAATAGATTTAGGTGATGAACCTTTCCAACAACAAATAAGAGCACAAGCAGAAGTAGCAATTGATGAAGCGGATGTTATTATCTTTATGGTTAACGGCCGTGAAGGCGTAACTCAAGCTGATGAAATGGTCGCTAAAATATTATACAAATCAAATAAACCTGTCGTATTAGCAGTCAATAAAATTGATAATCCAGAAATGCGTAGTGAAATTTATGACTTTTATTCATTAGGATTTGGTGAACCATTCCCAATTTCAGGTTCACACGGACTAGGTTTAGGTGACTTATTAGATGAAGCAGCTAAACATTTCCCTGAAGATGACGAACCAGATTATGATGATGAGACAATTAGACTATCACTAATCGGTCGACCAAACGTGGGTAAATCTAGTTTAATCAATGCTATTCTTGGAGAAGAACGTGTCATTGTTTCGCCAATTGCTGGTACAACTAGAGATGCAATCGATACAATTTATACTTATGATGATCAAGAATATGTATTAATTGATACTGCAGGCATGAGAAAGAAAGGTAAAGTATACGAAAGTACTGAAAAATATTCAGTATTACGTGCTTTAAAAGCCATCGAACGTTCTAATGTCGTACTTGTTGTTATCGACGCTGAAGAAGGCATCATTGAACAAGATAAAAAAGTTGCTGGATATGCGCATGAAGCCGGTAAAGCAATTGTCATTGTTGTAAATAAGTGGGATACGGTTGAAAAAGATTCTAAAACAATGAAGAAGTTTGAAGAAAAGGTAAGAGATAACTTCCAATTCTTAGATTATGCACCAATTGCTTTCGTATCAGCTTTAGAAAAATCACGCTTAAAAACATTATTCCCATTAATTACGATGGCAGATGAAAACCATCGTAAACGTGTACAAAGTTCTACACTTAATGAAGTTATTACAGATGCTGTTGCGATGAATCCAACGCCTACTGATAATGGTAGAAGGTTAAACATTTTCTATGCAACACAAGTAGCGATTCAACCGCCAACATTTGTAATATTTGTTAATGATGTTGAATTAATGCATTTCTCTTATAAACGTTTCTTAGAAAATCGTATAAGAGATGCGTTCGGTTATGAAGGTACACCAGTTCATTTAATCTCAAGAAAAAGAAACTAATATCAAAGGATTGATAACTATGACAAATATAACTGTGTTTGGTACAGGAAGTTGGGGTACTGCTTTAGCAAATGTATTAGCAGACAACCAACATAATGTATTAATGTGGGGTAAGACTGAAACGACAATTAACGAAATCAACAAGGAACATAAGAATACAAAATATTTAAAAGAAATCACTTTAAATGAAAATATTAAAGCAACAACTGATTTAAAAGATGCTGTCCATCATGCATCTATCTTTATTATAGCTGTTCCGACAAAAGCCATTCGTGAAGTGAGTGAAAACATTAATGAAATCGCTTATGGCAAAAAAGTATTCATCCATGTATCTAAAGGTATCGAACCTGGTACTTTCAAACGTATTTCTGAAATGATTGATGAATCAATCGATAGCAAAATAAATGGCGGTATCGCTGTATTATCAGGACCAAGTCATGCAGAAGAAGTTGCGATTAAACATCCAACAACAGTTTCAGTATCATCTGAAAACGAAGAAGTTGCACGCTTAGCTCAAGATTTATTTATGACGGATTATTTCCGTGTATATACAAACAATGATCTTGTCGGTATTGAAATAGGAGGCGCGTTAAAAAATATTATTGCACTTGCTGCTGGTATAACTGATGGCATTGGATATGGTGACAATGCGAAAGCAGCACTTATGACGAGAGGTTTAGCTGAAATAACACGATTAGGTGTTAAAATGGGCGCTGATCCTATGACGTTCTTAGGTCTTGGTGGTATCGGTGACTTAATCGTTACTTGTACATCTGTACATTCACGAAATTGGAAATGCGGAAATATGCTTGGTAAAGGGGCTACATTAGACGAAGCATTAGAAGAAATGAATATGGTCGTCGAAGGAGTAAGAACAACAGAAGCTGCATACAACTTAGCAAAAGAATATGATGTTGAAATGCCAATAACATCAGGGTTATATAAAGTGTTATTCGAAGATTATCCAGTTTCTGAAGGTGTCAAAGATCTTATGGAACGTGACAAAAAGTCAGAGAATATTTAAGCAAGAGGGGTATTTAAATGTTTGATATATCAAGAATGGATTTAATGTGGGTGTCATTTTATTCTATTGGTTTTATGATTTTGGCAATTATACTCGTATATTTATCAAGATTTAAATTAAAAAATAAAATCATCAGTAGTATAACAATGTTTTTAGCGGTCATTTCTCTTATTATTGCTGGTATCTTTATGATTGTTGTATTAGGTGGATCCAGCCATGCATAATTACAAAAAAATATCGATCTTATTAATATTAAGTACTTTAATTTTGTCAGCTTGTGCTTTTCCTAATAAAGAGAAAGCAGAAAACCAAGTGCCAGCGAAAGACCAATTAAGTATGGTTCAAACAGCGGTAGATGAATACAAAAAGGCGAGTGGTGGATTATTACCTATTAAAGATAGAGATGATAGTTATTCATTATACTTAAAACACCCAGTTGACTTTAATAAATTAAAGCCAAAGTTCTTATCTCAATTACCAGGTAATTCATTTGAGAACGGCGGTATTTATCAATATGTAATCATGGATGTCGACAAAGACCCTAAAGTGCATTTAATCGATTTAAGAACGTCAGAAGTCTTAAAAGATATTCGAATTCGAATAGATGCATCAGGTAAACCATTACAATTAGGTAAAAAAGTTGCACCTAATGTATATGAAATTGAATACAAAAAATATGGTTTCAAAAAACAGCCAACTGTTCCAAGTCCATATAGTAATGAACGATTACCAGTATATATGAACGGCGGAAATGATTTTGTTATTGATTATAGATTAGATTTAGCAAAAGCAATTAAAAAAGAAAAATCACTTCCTAAACCAGGTCAAGATATTCGATATTTATTATACAAAGATTCACCGATATTACCGGCTTATTCGCCTGAATTTACAATAAATAGTAAAAATGAGCCTGTTTTTAAATCAAAAGTGAAAAAATATTAATAAAAATATAGAAATTATGCATTTATAGCTTGTAAATCGTTGCAGTGGCACAGGTTGTTGTGTTAAAGTCTTATCATAATGGTATTTATACATATCATTAGATAACCTTTTGGGAGGTGAAATTGAAATGAACAAAACAGAATTAATCAACTCAGTAAGTGAAAAAGCTAATTTAACTAAAAAAGAAGCTGGTCTTGCTGTAGATGCAGTGTTCGAATCAATTCAAAAATCTTTATCTGACGGTGAAAAAGTACAATTAATTGGTTTCGGTAACTTTGAAGTACGCGAAAGAGCTGCTCGTAAAGGACGTAACCCACAAACTGGTAAAGAAATTGATATCCCTGCAAGCAAAGTTCCAGCTTTTAAAGCAGGTAAAGCATTAAAAGATGCAGTTAAATAATTGATTGTATCAAAGCCCTTTTTAAGGGCTTTTTTTATTTGTCTTATTTCTTTATATGAAATGAATATATGCATTTTCAATTCATTTAACTTAGTGTTAAGATATATAGGTGATATTGTTGAGGTGATAAGATGGATAAAATTGAAAAAATTTATAAAAAAGATATTTCTAATTTGTTAAAAGGTGTAGAGAATAGTAATGTACCTGTAGTTAACCCAGTCATAGCTGACGTATTAGATGAAATGAACATCGATACTAATGCTAAATTAGCTACATTATCTATTGATGCCTCAATGCGCTTTTTAAATAGAATAGGCGAACCAACTGTTTCTAATCAAGATATCTTAATAGGTGATCTTGTTAGTGCATATTTTTATAAATGTGCTACATTAAATAAAGACCTCGTATTTTTAGATATTATGACTCAAGCAATTAGTAAACAAAATGAATTAAAACAAACGTTGGCTCATGATAAAATAAATCAAGATACAGCTATTATAAAAGAAATAGAATCAATCTTTATTACAACATTGATTGATTACTACAAAATTAATATGGATAAAGAAACTTTGAAAGATCAAATTTATGCATATTATTATTAATGAATAACTACATTTTTAAACTTAAAGGAATGAATAACTAGTGGATAATAAATCGAAATCAGAACACGTACATGAAGTTTTCCAAAATATATCAGGTAAATATGATACATTAAATAATATCATCAGCTTTGAGCAACATAAAAGATGGCGTAAATATACAATGAAACAAATGGATGTTAAGCCAGGTTCTAAAGCTTTAGATGTTTGCTGTGGAACTGCAGATTGGACTATTCAATTAAGTCACGCAGTTGGACCATATGGTGAAGTAGTAGGTATCGATTTTAGTGAGAATATGCTAGAAGTCGGTAAGAAGAAAACAGACAACATGGCAAATATTCATTTAATTCATGGTGATGCTATGAACTTACCATTCGAAGATAATGAATTTGATTATGTAACGATCGGATTCGGCTTACGAAACGTACCCGATTATAAACATGTCTTAAGTGAACTTAAAAGAGTCGTTAAACCAGGTGGTATGGTTGTTTGTTTAGAAACAAGTCAACCAACAATGCCAGTATTCAAACAATTATATAGATTTTATTTCAAAAATATCATGCCACTATTTGGTAAGATTTTTGCTAAATCTTTACAAGAATACAACTGGTTACAAGAATCTGCTGGAAACTTTCCTGGCAAAAAAGAATTAGCAGAAATGTTTGCTGATGTTGGTTACGAAAGAATTAAAGTAAAAAGCTTCACTGGCGGCGTTTCAGCAATGCATTTAGCTTACAAACCTAAATAACAAGGTGATTACATGTATGACAAAACTAAAATTCATATAAATAAAGAAGTAAAAGAAATAGAAAAACAATTGAATAGTTATATAAATAGTGAACAAAACACTATAAACGAAGCTTGCCAATATTTATTAACTTCTGGTGGTAAACGTATACGACCATTATTCACTTTAATTGCAAGTCAATTTGGTGAGCATTATTCAAGAGATGTAATCACTGTAGCAACTACATTAGAGCTTATACATATGGCCAGTTTAGTTCATGATGATGTCATTGATAAAAGTGACAAAAGAAGAGGTAAGCCAACTATAGCAAAGAAGTGGGATGTGCAAACTGCAGTTATTACAGGTAATTATTTATTATCACAATCTTTAAATGCAGTTAGTCAAATAGAACATCCAAAGCTTCATGAACAACTAGCAAATGGTATTATCGAAGTATGTCGTGGAGAACTATTTCAATTCGAAGATCAATTCGTTTCCAATCAATCAATAACAAATTATCTACGCAGAATTAAACGTAAGACCGCACTGCTTATTTCACTGTCTACAGAATTAGGTGCGTACGCTGCACGTGCAGATGATGAAACTGTGAACAAGTTAACTAAAATTGGATATTATATTGGTATGAGTTATCAAATAGTAGATGACATCCTAGATTTTACGAGTACTGAAAAGAAACTCGGTAAACCAGTTGGATCTGATTTAAGAAACGGACATTTAACTTTACCAGTCTTATTAAGAATGAAAAATTCAATAGATTTTAAAGCAAGCATTAATGAACTACAACCTGATAGTCCTTCAGAGGTATTTGACAGATTAGTACAAGAAATTATTGCGTCACCAGAATTACAAAAATCTAAAGAAGTGAGTAACCATTATTTACAAAAAGCAGAAAATTTAATTGATACATTAAATAATGAATCAGGGAAAAAAATGCTATTGGAAATAATTGTGAAAATAAGAGATAGAAACCACTAGAAAGCGCTTGCAAGTATGCGTAGTCAATGATAAACTTATCTTGGATTTACATAAAACAAAGGTAGGGATTACGCAATGGAAAGAACTTTTTTAATGATTAAACCTGATGCAGTACAAAGAAACTTAATCGGTGAAGTCGTTTCACGATTAGAAAGAAAAGGCTTGAAATTAGTTGCAGCTAAATTATTCCAAGCTAATGAAGAATTAGCTAAAGAACATTATGCTGAACATGTTGAGAAACCTTTCTTCAATGATTTAGTAAGCTTTATTACATCAGGACCAGTATTTGCAATGGTAGTAGAAGGTAAGAATGTAGTAGAAGTAACAAGAACACTTGTTGGTGAAACAAACCCTACTAAAGCAGCGCCAGGTACAATAAGAGGGGATTATGGTATCGACTTAGGCAGAAACATTATTCATGGATCAGATTCAAACGAATCAGCAGAACGTGAAATTGGTCTCTGGTTTGATCAATCAGAACTAAATGATTATAAATTAAACAATGAAAATTGGGTTTACGAAAAATAAATACAATAGAGAAGTAGTTCAACGAGAATTTGTTGAACTACTTTTTTTATAAATGTGGAAGTTCGTATTGTGGGGTATTGGCTGAAATTCGCATGGGTTCGCGGGTTGTTGACGGGTATTCTCGGGGCGGTGATTGGAATTCGCGGGCGTTATGAGTACTTCTGGCTATACTTGTTCATAACGGGGATGTTGTGAACACTTCTGACCAAACTTGTTCATAATGGGGGTTGTTGGTTACAAAACTTGGCCGAAGTGTTACTATGGACAGCCTTAGTTACAAAACTCAGCTGAAGTGTTACTATGGACAGCCTTAGTTACAAAACTCGACTGAAATGTTACTATGGACCGCCTTAGTTACAAAACTCGGCCGAAGTGTTACTATGGACAGCCTTAGTTACAAAACTCGGCTGAAGTGTTACTATGGACCGCCTTAATTACAAAACTCGGCTGAAATGTTACTATGGACCGCCTTAGTTACAAAACTCAGCTGAAGTGTTACTATGGACCGTCATAGTTACAAAACTCGGCTGAAGTGTTACTATGGACCGCCTTAGTTACAAAACTCGGCCGAAGTGTTACTATGGATAGCCTTAGTTACAAAACTACTGAGAATTGTAATTACTGGTCTCCTTATTTGCACTTCTTGCCAAAACTGCTAATAACGGCATCCAGTATTACCACCTCACAACCAACATACTTATAACGGCACCCTTATTTTTACACCATAACCGACATGCTCTAAACAACATAAAATTCACACTTATTTAAAATCAAAAAAATCTAAAACTTTATTAAACTATTCGTCTGTTTTTGTTAATTTAACGCGCTAAATATGATATGATTAATTTTATATTTAATTAACAGTAGGGAGAGATAATATGCGTTACTTAACATCTGGTGAATCACATGGACCACAACTAACTGTCATTATAGAAGGTGTACCAGCAAACTTGAAAATTGACGTAAACGAGATTAATGAAGAAATGTTTAAACGTCAAGGTGGATATGGACGCGGTCGTCGTATGCAAATTGAAAAAGATTCTGTAGAAATCGTTTCAGGTGTGAGACATGGTTATACATTAGGTAGCCCTATTACACTCATCGTTAAGAATGATGATTTTAAACATTGGAGAAAAATTATGGGCGCTGACCCATTAACTGAAGAAGAATTAGAAAATATGAAAAGAGTTATCACTAAACCTAGACCTGGCCATGCCGATTTAGTTGGTGGTATGAAATATAATCATAGAGATTTAAGAAATGTACTTGAACGTTCTTCTGCTCGTGAAACAGCTGCAAGAGTTGCTGTCGGTGCAGTTTCTAAAATTTTATTAAAAGCTTTAGACATTGAAATTTATTCAAGAGTTATTGAAATTGGTGGCGTTAAAGACGATTATGAATATACACTTGAAGAAGTCAAACAAAATATTGATCATAATGACGTACGTTGTATTAATGATGAAGTAGCTGAAAAAATGAGAAATCGTATTGATGAAGCTAAAAAAGATGGTGATTCAATCGGTGGTATCGTAGAAGTAGTCGTTGAAAATATGCCTGCTGGAATTGGAAGTTATGTTCATTATGACCGTAAACTTGATGGTCGTTTAGCTCAAGCAGTCGTAAGTATTAATGCATTTAAAGGTGTTAGTTTCGGTGAAGGCTTTAAAGCTGCTGAAAAACCAGGTAGTGAAATACAAGACGAGATTGCTTACGATAGTGAAATTGGATACCATCGTTTATCTAATCACTTAGGTGGACTTGAAGGCGGAATGTCAAATGGAATGCCAATCGTCATCAATGGTGTTATGAAGCCAATACCAACATTATATAAACCATTAAACTCTGTAGATATTGATTCTAAAGATAGCTTTAAAGCGACAATTGAAAGATCAGATAGTTGTGCTGTTCCTGCTGCAAGTGTTGTTTGTGAAAATGTTATCGCATTTGAAGTTGCAAAAGCTTTAACTGAAGAATACCAATCTAATCACATTGACCAATTACAAGAAGCTATCAAGAATCATCGTAATTGGAACTTAAACTTCTAGGTGATGAAATGATTTTTGAAACAACATATACTAACAACAACTATCCGATAATATTAAAGCAGAACGCACTAGCTGATCTTAATCAATATCTTAAAGCAGATGAACAAAATATTGTATTAATTGACCAAGATGTTTATAGATTTCATAAAGAATATATTAAGTCGCATCTTCAAGACCAAGATATTAAATTTTTAACAGTTATGAGTGGTGAAGCTTGTAAGCAAATGTCATATTTTGAATCGCTAAGCGAAAAGCTATTATCAATGAATATCACAAGACAATCTCAACTCATCGCTATCGGTGGTGGTGCAACCGGAGACTTTGTTGGTTTTCTAGCTGCAACTTTGTTACGTGGCATTGATTTTATACAAGTTCCTACAACACTTTTAGCACACGATTCAGCAATCGGTGGAAAAGTGGGCATTAATGCATCGGTCGGTAAAAATTTAATCGGTGCATTTCATAGACCACGTGCTGTTATATATGATATAAATTTCCTAGAAACATTGCCACATATTGAAATACGTAGTGGGTATGGTGAAATATTTAAACATGCCATTTTAAATAGTGAAGCTGACACGCTTCATTTAATGGATGTTTATCCTTCTATAAAAGAATTAGCGCAATTGAAAAATATAGAAGATTATTTAAAAATGGGCATCGAAACTAAATTAAAAATTGTAATTGAAGATGAATTTGAAGGTGGCGTACGTAAACATTTAAATTTAGGACACACTTTTGGACACGGTCTAGAATACTTAACAAAAATTGCTCACGGTGAAGCTGTAATGATCGGTATTCTTTTCCAGAAAGTGATAAATAAAAATAGAAATATGTACGATAACACATCAAGTGTTCATCTGTTCATTAATTATTTAAAAGAATTAGGTTACCCATTAAACGTCTTAAATCATGCTGATATTGAACAAATTTTTGAATATATGAAAAAAGACAAAAAGAATATTGGACAAACGATTCAAATGGTTTTACAAAATGGTGAAGCTTCATTTACAATTGAATCCGTTTCTAAAGAAGAAGTATTAGATGCATTTAAAGAACTTAAATCTCTAATAAATGAATAGAAGGAGTCCTTTAACATGGAAGATGTATATAAAGTAATTGACGATATTCACATGAAGAATATCGAACATTTAGATGAGAAAGTAAACAGAGTTCTACAATCTGACGATCACGACGCATTATTTATGTTAGGCGAAACATTATACAAATACGGTATTGTCGATCAAGGCGTTAAAATATTCGAAGAACTTTATTTACTTTATCCAGATGAAAATGAATTGCTTGTTTATTATATAGAAGGGCTAATTGACCAAAACGACTTAGATAAAGCGCATGAAGTATTGTATAACAGCCCACATTCTACAGAGAAGTTAATGCTTGAGGCTGATTTATACCAACAACAAGGCTTATTCGAAGTAGGAATTGAGAAATTGATTGAAGCAAAAGAAATGGAACCAGATGATATTGTCATTACATTCGCTTTAGCTGAAATGTACTATTATGATGGTCAATATTTAAAAGCAATTTCTAACTATGAAACAATCACACAAACTGGTGAAGATATTATTAATGGTATTTCGATTTATGCACGTATGGCAGACGCAAGTTTACAAAGTGGTGCATACGAAGAAGCAATCAAATATTATGAAAATGTATCTGAAATGGATATGACAGCTGAAGATTATTTCAAACAAGCAATTAGTTATCAAAAAAATGACTTAACAAGAGAAGCGATAAAGCAACTTGAAAAGTTATTACAAAAAGACCCAGACTTTATGCAAGCTTACCATTACTTATTGCAAATTTATGAATCAGAAAAAGATTATGAAAAAGCAATAGAAATTGGTAAAGAAGGGCTTCGTTTAAACGCATATTATAAAGAACTTATGACAGATACTGCTAGACTGATGTTAACAACAAATGATGAGCATGGTGCAATTCTGTTACAAGATGCATTAACAGTTGATCCTTCTTATACTGAAGCTGCCATTATACTTGCTGATTATTATCGAGAAAAAGATAATATAACAGGTCTTATTAATTTATTAACGTATGTTGATCATGAAGATATAGACCCTGTAGTAGCTTGGCATGTTGCATATGCATTCGGTGAAGAAGAAAGAGATAAAGAAGCTCAACACTTCTACGAATTAGCATATCCAGATTTAACACAAAATATTGATTTCTTAAACGACTATTACCATTACTTAATTGAAATCGGTCATGTCGATAACGCTAAAAATATATTAGAATCTGTTCGCAAACTTGATCCTGAAAATCCATATTGGGACCAAGAATACGAAAGATTATTATAAGTAGGGTTAATTATGAATCATACATGGTTAAATTATGAAAAACAGCGATTTATTGAATATATTCTATATCAATACGATTTTAAAATTGCTGAAAGTGTATGGATATTAAATTTATTAAAAAGTAGCCCTAAATATTTATCTAACATTTCATTCGTCAATGAATTTTCAGATGAACGCATACTGTCCATTAGTACCGAGCAATCTAAACAACTGCCTTTACTTTATTGCAAAGATCGTTTCTGTATAGAAGATGGTCGTCAAATCTTCCACGATATCAGACTGGATAATACGCATTTAAATGTACTTTTATATTTGAACAGAAATGATGATCGACTAAATAAGTTGTTGTTGTTACAAATGCTTGTTGATTATTATGGAGATGATAAAGATATTCGTGCTTTAAATAATAACAATACACACGGACTAGGACATTGGCGTAAACTCATCAGTAATGAAATAGATAAATCTTTAGATAATAACGATCAAGACATGTTTATAGAAATGTCTAAAATATTACAATTCATTAATGAGTTGGAGGAACATCGATAATGTTATTTAATCATGTTAACTTAAAAGAATTAAAAAACAACTTAGAATATATCGATACAGCCATCATACCTGTATCAAATATTGATATGAATCATCAATTATTAACATCATGCGACCAAAATGAAACAGTTCAACTTGTTGGCATGTTAGCAGAAAAACAATTTAAAGGTAGATTACTACTTACACCAACATTTTTCACAAGTGGTTACCAGTACGATCACGTCGTATCTTTTATTCAAAGTTTAAAAGATTATGGCTTGAACAATATAATTATTTTAAGTAGTGATCAAGTAGAACTGAACGACGATCACGAATTGTATAAAGTAAACACGATTCCAATGGGTGACTTAGACGATGATATGAAACGCACACTCATTGAAGATGAAGTTAAACAATTTATGAAGTTTATCATTAGAACCTGGAATAAATAATAGGTAGCTGCACGATATCTAGAAGTCTTCGTGCGTTACACCCTGATTTTGTACCTTTGCGCACGATATCTCGTAGTCTTAGTGCGATAATAACTAACTTCTAGATAACTTCACATCATAATAACCGTAACAAATCTTATTGAGTTAAGATTTGTTACGGTTTTTTATTACAAAAACACATTTGTCCTTTCTATGTGGAAAACAGGGTTATTTTCACAGTTTTTATGCTATATTTTCTCCTTCATAATAAAGCCTTTTCATTTTTTTGAAAATTCCTAGATAAAAGGTTAATAAATAAACATTTAAATTGTGACAAAGCGTTGACCGTCTTGAAATAATAGGCTAAAATTAAGTTGTCCTAGTTATAAAAGAACGATTAATAGAGGGGGGAATCTAAATGAGCCAACGTGTCACACGACGCCAATTTTTAAACTATTCATTGATGGGTGTTGGGTCATTTATGGCTGCTGGTATGATTTTACCTATGGGTAGATTTGCGCTTGATCCTGTATTCAAAGCTGATGCACAAGGCGATTTGATTGCTACAGGCGTAAAGGAGTCAGAACTTGGTAAAGAGCCTATTAAAGTGGACTTTAAATTCGAGCAAGAAGATGCTTGGTACACAAGTGAAGTTACAGAATTTGCTTGGGTATACAAAGACGGAAATGAAATCGTAGCATTATCACCAGTCTGTAAACATTTAGGATGTACAGTACAGTGGAATGGCGATAAATCAAATCCTAATCAATTCTATTGTCCATGTCATAACGGTCGTTATGAAAAGAACGGTAAGAATATTCCAGGTACGCCGCCATTAGCACCACTTGATCAATACGAAGTAAAAGTTAAAGGTGGCATTATTCAAATCGGTAAAAAGCACGAGAACGAATTAGCTAAATAAGGAGGGATTAACAATGATAGATAAAATCTATGATTGGGTCGATGACAGACTTGATATTACACCAATTTGGCGAGATATTGCTGATCATGAGGTGCCAGAGCATGTTAACCCTGCTTATCACTTTTCAGCTTTCGTTTATTGTTTTGGTGGTCTAACGTTTTTCATTACAGTTATACAAGTTTTATCAGGCATGTTTTTAACGATGTACTATGTTCCAGATATCGTTAATGCATGGAAATCAGTTTACTATCTACAACACGATGTAGCTGCTGGTGTTATCGTACGTGGTATGCACCATTGGGGAGCAAGTTTAGTAGTAGTAATGATGTTTTTACATACACTTCGTGTATTCTTTACAGGATCTTATAAACAACCTAGAGAATTAAACTGGGTTGTCGGTGTATTAATATTCTTCGTAATGCTTGGATTAAGTTTTACTGGTTATTTATTACCATGGGATATGAAAGCACTATTCGCAACAAAAGTAGGTTTACAAATTGCAGAATCTGTTCCTATCATTGGGCCGTGGGTTAAGACATTACTAGCAGGGGATGCAGAGATAGTTGGTGCACAAACTCTAACTCGTTTCTTTGCGATACATGTATTCTTCCTACCAGCTGCACTATTCGCGTTACTAGCAGCACACTTTATAATGATCAGAAAACAAGGTATTTCAGGTCCACTATAAAATTAACGTGAATAAATGAAAAAGGAGGTCATGCGACATGCATCGCGGTAAAGGGATGAAGTTTGTTGGTGATTCAAGAATAAAGTCATACGACAAACCGAAATTAAATCGAGATTATTCAGAATTTCCAGGTCGTACAGAAAGTTTCTGGCCTGACTTTCTATTAAAAGAATGGATGACTGGTGCGGTATTCTTAATCGCTTATTTATGTTTAACAGTCGCTCATCCATCGCCACTTGAACGTGTGGCAGATCCATCTGATACTGGTTATACACCATTACCAGACTGGTATTTCTTATTCTTATATCAAATACTTAAATATTCATTCGCATCTGGTCCTTATAACACATTCGGAGCAATTATCTTACCAGGTATCGCATTCGGTGCTTTATTATTAGCACCTTGGTTAGATAGAGGCCCTGAACGTAAATGGACAAAGAGACCATTTGCTTCTGGATTTATGTTAATCGCAATTGCAATCTTATTCTATACAACATGGGAATCAAGTTATTACCATGATTGGAAACAACAAGCTAAACAAGGTGAAATCGTCTTCTCTAACTTAGACAAGTCAGACCCAGTTTATACTGACATCATTAAGTCAAACTGTACAAGTTGTCACGGTGGTGAGTTAACGGGTGGACAAGGTCCAAACCTAGTTGAATCGAAATTACCTAAAGATGGCGTTAAAGGATTCGTAGAAAATGGTGCAGGTAAAATGCCTAGCTTTAAAGACACCCTTTCTAAAGATGAAATTGACAAAGTTGCTAAATACGTTTCTAATTTACATGAAACAGATGCAAACGGTAAAGAATTGAAAAAATAATTAAATTTGAGCCTGGGGCATATGACGTGCCCTGGGCTCTTTTCAAAGGAGTAATAAAATGGAATTTTGGAGATATGTAATGGGCCAGAAATCTATTCTCATTACGCTATTTATTGCAAATCTTCTCGGCACCATTTACGGATACATATGGTATGGCAGTCAATTACTTGATAGCAAATGGTACTTTTGGCCATTTATACCCGATAGTCCAACAGCAACTTTATTCTTAGTGATTGCGATTGCTGCAATCTATTTCAATAAACATTTAGGGTTGTTTGAATGTTTAGCATTTATTACATTAATTAAATATGGTGTATGGGCGGTTATTATGAATATATTTGTAATGATTCATTACGATCAACTTGTTCCAATGGCCATTATGCTCATGACTTCACACGGTATCATGGCTATACAAGCATTGATGTTCTATCCTTTATTCAATATTAAAAAGTGGCATATTGTTATAACAATGATTTGGGTATTTCACAATGATGTTATTGATTACGTGTATCATCAATATCCCGTTTATAGTATGTTAAGCCAATATGAATCACATATAGGATACTTTGCTTTTTGGCTAAGCGTTATTGCTTTTCTGTTATTACTATATTTCCAAAAAAACATCAAATTACGTTCAAAATATTTGACGTAAGAGCCGTCACTCCGTAATATAATAAATAACAGGGATAAAAAGGAGGAAGTTATTTGTTTTCATATATCATATATTTTATTATCATTATGATTGTCCCTATGTACTTCCAATTTAGAGTAAAATCAACTTACAATAAATACTCAAGAGTACGTTCAACAAGTGGGAAGACGGGTAAACAAGTTGCAGAAGAAATTTTAGCTGCAAATGGAATTCATGATGTAGAAGTGTTACAAGGTGAAGGATTCTTATCAGATCATTTTGATCCAACTAAGAAACGTGTCGTATTATCACCTGCAAACTATCAACAACCAAGTGTTGCGGGGACAGCAATTGCAGCACATGAAGTAGGACATGCTATTCAACATGCTCAAGGATATGGTTTCCTTAAATTTAGATCAGCGCTTTTACCGCTTGCTAATTTAGGAAGTTCGTTATCATACATTATCATTTTAGCTGGTATCGTATTAACAGCAATGAGTAGTACATTCGGTACAACATTATTATGGGTTGGTATTGTATTTATGTCATTCGCTGTATTATTCTCGATCATCACATTACCAGTTGAATTCGATGCAAGTAAACGGGCAATGCGACAAATTGAAAAATTAAATATCGTTAACCAACAAGAATATAGACATGCTAAAAAAGTATTATCTGCAGCTGCTATGACATACGTTGCAGCAACAGCTGTAGCCGTAGCTGAATTAGCAAGATTTATTCTGATGGCACGTAATAATTAATGAAATCATTTTAATACCAATAAAGTCTTTAGACTTTGTTGGTATTTTTTATTTTATAAATATTTATGAGGTTTGTACTTATAAGCTTATTACGTTGTCATTATGCATGATTATCATATATAATTTTATTATGTGAGTTCTTTTATATATAGATATAAAAGATAGGTGAGGAGGAAGTTTTATGGACATGAAAGAGATGCAACATGAAGTTGATCAATATATTTCTCAGTTTAAAACAGGTTATTTTTCGCCATTAGCAAATTTAGCAAGATTAACAGAAGAAGTTGGAGAACTAGCTAGAGAAATTAATCATAGTCATGGTGAAAAGAAAAAGAAACCAACAGAAGAAGACAATACAATAGAAGCTGAATTAGGTGATAATTTATTCGTCTTAATTTGTTTAGCAAATTCTTTAGATATAGATTTAAATAAAAGTTTCCAAGATACAATGAATAAATTCAATGTAAGAGATAAAGATAGATTTGAACGTAAATAAGTCATAATGGAGGATTAATATGAAAATCGGTATAACTTGTTATCCATCAATGGGGGGCTCAGGTATTGTTGCAACTGAGCTTGGTTTGGAAATGGCAAAAAGAGGTCATGAAATCCACTTTATTACTTCTAATATGCCTTTTAGAATGAGAGAGCCTGTTCCAAACGTAACATTTCATCAAGTTGACGTAAATCAATATTCTGTATTCCAATATCCACCATATGATATTACATTAAGTGCAAAAATTGCAGACGTCATTAACGATTACGACTTGGATATATTACATATGCACTATGCCGTTCCGCATGCGATTTGTGGTATTTTAGCGCGCCAAATATCCGGAAAAGATGTCAAAATCATGACGACTCTGCATGGAACAGATATTACAGTATTAGGTTATGATACATCATTACAAAGTGCCATTCGATTCGGTATTGAAAAGAGTGACGTTGTGACAAGTGTCAGTGATAGTCTTAAACAAGAAACATACGACATTATAGAACCTGATAAAGAAATCAAAACAATATACAATTTTGTGCAGGAAGAAAGTTTCCCACAAATTTATAATACAGATTTAAGAAGCCGTTATGGTATAGAAGAAGATGAAAAAGTCATCACATTTGTATCAAACTTTAGAAAAGTTAAACGCGTACCAGATGTCGTTGATACTTTCTACAAAGTTAACAAACAAATTAAATCTAAATTATTACTGATAGGTGATGGTCCTGAATTACAAGTGGCAAGAGAACAAATTAAACAACTTAATATTGAAGACCAAGTTCTATTTTTAGGTAAACAAGATGAAGTGAATATCTTCTATCAAATGTCTGATTTAACGTTGTTATTAAGTGAAAAAGAAAGCTTTGGACTTGTATTGCTTGAAGCTATGCTTACAGGTGTCGTGCCGATTGGTACTAATGCAGGTGGTATTAAAGAAGTCATTAAAAACGGTGAAACAGGTTATACGGTTGACGTCGGTGATACGGATAAAGCGAGTGAATATGCGGTTAAATTATTAACAGATTCAGAACTTTATCACAAAATGCAAAGTGCTATGATTCAAGATGTTCGTGAAAGATTCTCATCTAAAGTGATTGCAGATCAATACGAAGCTTGCTACAACGATATGTTAGGAGAATAATATGCGTGAATATCAAGTATTTGAAGATGCGAAATGGATAATTGAAACACTTGAATGTAATGGACATCAAGCATATTTTGTCGGTGGTTCTGTAAGAGACTATTTAATGGAGAAAGAAATTTCAGACGTAGATATCACAACGAGTGCTTTACCTGATGAAGTTGAACAATTATTTGATAAGACTTTACCAATAGGCAAAGAGCACGGCACGATGATTGTAATGGGTGAAAATCAACAGTTTGAAGTCACAACATTTAGAAAAGACGGGGATTATGTTGATCATAGACGGCCAGCATCTGTTCAATTTGTAACGGATTTATATGAAGACGTAGCAAGAAGAGATTTCACAATGAATGCTATCGCTATGGATAAGTCTTATCAACTTCACGATTATTTCAACGGGCTAAACGATATACAATCCAAAATCATAAAAGCAGTCGGAACACCTATTGATCGAATGGAAGAAGACGCATTACGTATTATGAGAGGTGTAAGATTCCAAGCACAGACTGGCTTTGCACTTGATCACGATACTAAAGATGCCATGCATCAAACAGCACATTCTTTAAATGCCATCGCAATTGAAAGAATTGTTGTTGAACTTAAAAAAATGATTCAAGGTAAATATATTCATGATACAAAAAAGACCGCTCATGAACTAGAAATATTTAAATGTATACCTTTTTTCAAAGAAATCAACCAAACTAATATCTTCATGCCAGAACATGCCCATTTCAATTTATGGGTTGCTGCATTATGTTATTTATACGAATTAGATTTAACAAGCTTGAACAGTTTGAAAATCAGTAATCAAGAAAAGCGCGATATCTCATCATACCATCAATTATTGATATCACTTTCTGAAAATAACATTTCAAAGCAAGATATGATTCATCTCGTATATACGTATCATCGTGATAAAATGAAAGAAATCATTCACTTTATTTCCGAGCATAATGCACAACTGAATATCTCTATACATCCTACAATTATGAATGACCGTGTAATTGATGAAATATATGATAAACTACCTATATATGATAAATCAGAATTACAAATTAACGGTCAAATATTGATGGCTACATTTAATAAAAAAGGTGGACCATGGATTAAAGATATTTTAAATAAAGTTGAACAAGCTGTCATTAACCATAAAGTATATAACACAGAAAATGATTTAATAGAATGGGTGCGAGAGAATGTCAAAATATAAACATGAAATTATTAAATATTTATATCAAAATAATGAATATTTGTCAGGACAACATATAGCTGAAACGTTAAATTGTTCACGTGTAACAGTTAAAAAAGTCATCGATCAATTGAGAAAAGAAGGCTTTGAAATTGAGTCTATTTCTAATAAAGGGTATAAAATCTCAGAAATCCCTTTAACTTGGCAAGAAGACATTGTGAATATTACACTTCAAGATCAAAGTATATTGAATCTCGCTATTGTTCAAACACAAGTGGATTCAACACAATTGTTAGCCAAGTCTCGTGTTAATGAGATTGATCAAGACTTTATTGTTTTGAGTGATGAACAAACAAATGGAAGAGGGCGTTTCCAAAGAGAATGGTCATCTCTTAAAAGTAAAGGGCTTTGGATGTCAGTTGTATTACGCCCAGATATACCAATTCAAAGAATGTCGACTTTTAATCTCTTTATAAGTCTTGCAATTCAAGAAGTTATGGAACAGCATTATGACATTCAAAGTAAAATTAAATGGCCAAATGATATTTATATAGGCGATAAAAAAGTTTGTGGCTTTTTAACAGAAATGATTGCAGATACCGATAGCGTCAATGCGATTATTTGTGGAATTGGTATTAATTTAAACCAAACACAAGAAGATTTCGATCATGCTGGTCAATCGCGCGCGACAAGCTTAAAAATAGAAAACGAACAATCAATAGAACCTTATCAATTTTTAAAATTATTAATTGAAGCCATTGAACTGAGGTACAATCAATTTTTAGAATTACCATTCAGTGAAATCAAAGAGTTATATAAAACTAAAAGTATGATTTGGGACAAAAAATTAACTTATACAGAAGGTAAAAAACAAGTATTTGGTCGAGCAATTGATATACAAGATAATGGGTTCTTAACCGTGATATCTGATGATGGTCAATTACACCAATTTATGAGTGCAGATATCGAAATATAGGAGAGATAATATGGCGCAAAGATACGCTGTTGTAGATTTAGAAACAACTGGAAACCAAATTCAATATGATGAAATTATACAAATTGGGATAACATTTATAGAAAATAACCAAATTATCGATACATATCATTCATATGTGAAAACGGATTTGGAAATTCCATCTTTCATCCAAGCCTTAACCAATATAAATGAATTAGACTTAGAAGAAGCTCCATACTTCGAAGAGATTAGTCAATCTTTATTTAACTTGTTGAAAGATTGTGTATTTGTCGCGCATAATGTTCTATTTGATTTAAACTTTCTCAAATCCCATTTCGAAAAGCATCAAATACAATTTGAACCTAAATTAACTATTGATACGATGGAATTGTTTAAAATCGCATTTCCAAACGAAGAAAGTTATCAGTTAAGTGAATTAAGTCAATCGTTACAAGTTGATTTAAACCAAGCGCATAGTGCTTATGAGGATGCTAAAGCAACTGCACTATTGTTAATTAAAGCCATAAAAAAAATAAATAGTCTTCCGATTGATACCATTAAACAACTTTATTATTTATCTAAATCGTTAAAGCATGATTTAAAAGACGTTCTATTTGAACTTGTAAGAACACATCAAGGTTCTGAAACGCATAATCGCAATATTAAAAAGTACCAGAACATCCATTATTTAAAGCAAATGCCTATACGTCATTCAAGCGATCGAACATCCATTACGCTTGATGAAGCTTATGATAGAATACTTAAAACATTTAACTTCGATTATCGTAAAGAACAATATCAACTCGTTCAGCAATTGTTTGATTCTTTAATGCATAATGAGAATGCTTTGATTGAAGCACCACTTGGAAGCGGGAAATCAATGAGCTTTGTGCTCGCTGCATTATTGTATTATTTAGAGACAGGTGAGCACATTCTCGTTTCAACACATACGAAGTTACTTCAAAATCAACTTTTAGAACAAGAATTTAATAAAGTCTTAAATGCATTAGATTTAGACTTAAAAGCAATGATTATTAAAAGTAAAGATCATTATATTTCGCTAGGTTTAATCTTAAATATATTACAAGATGATACAGACAACTATGAAGCGACAATTTTAAAAATGCAGTTGCTTGTATGGATTCTTGAAACTGAAACAGGTGACATTGAAGAGCTCCATCTTAAAGGCGGTCAAAAAGTCTTCTTTGACCAAAAACGCACGACTTATGTACCGTTTAAGAATGATATACATTACTATCAATTTATTAAAGAGAGTGCGCAACATGTAGAGATTGGTATTACGAATCATGCACACTTGTTACAACATAGCACTGAAGATACGGTATATCAATTGTTCAAACATATCATTGTTGATGAAGCACATCGCATTCAAGACTACGCACTTAATCAAGTTACTGATGATTTAAGTTATCAACATATTAAATATCATCTCGGTTTACTAGGTAAAAACGAGCAAGAAAAGTTATTTAAACGATTAGATAAATTAGAAAATAGAAGAGTCATAGAGCAATATCCAATTGAACCAATTGATATTTATCAATTGAAGCGTGATATTGATTTACTGCATGAACAAAACGAACAACTATTTGATGATTTAATGGCTCAAATTTCAGATAAGCATCAAGAATCTCATGAAGATGACAAACAAATACATTACTTCTATGATATTGATGTCGCAAATATATCTGAAATATTTAAACGACAAATTAGTACAATCAACCAAATATTATCTAGATTTAAATCATACTCACATGCACATGTAAAAGCATTCAAGAAAGAGTTAATTTATATCTATCATCAATATACTAAAATTTATAACATGATTAAGTCTGGTCAAGTGCCATTCGTATCCATTAAGAAAATTTCTCAGAAATCTACACTTTCACTCTTTGTTAAAAAAGCAGAAGTAAAAGATTTATTGAATGAAGTGTTTATTGAACAATTCAATAGCAATATTTTCATTTCTGGTACATTAACCGTTAATCATTCATTTACATCATTTAAATCCATGTTTCCTGAAGACATTCAATTTAACACGTATTATTTAAATGATATTTATGACTTAAAAAATCAAGCAACATGTTTTGTACCGCAAAATATGCCAACTTATCAATATCATCAACAAGATGACTATATTGAAACGATTATTAGTTATTTATCTACATTTGTTAGTGAAACCAATCAAAAATGTTTAGTACTGTTTACGAATTATTCTATGTTGTATCAAGCATACCGATATATGGAAGAACTTGAAATATTTGATGATTATGTCGTATTGATGCAGCAACAACATTCACACGTGTATAAACTCGTACAACAGTTTAACCAATTTGATAAAACCATTTTACTTGGCACTTTATCATTTTTTGAAGGGTTTGATTACCAATCTTCAGGTATTAAATGTGTCATGATGACGAAATTACCATTTATACATCAAGATGATCCACGATACCATTTAATGAAAGATGAATTTGACAATCCCTTTAAAGACTTTGTCTTACCAGACGCAGTAACTAAGTTCAGACAAGGCATTGGTCGATTAATTCGAAACAAGCATGACCAAGGTTTATTAATTTGTTTTGATAGAAGAATACTAGATAGTAATTACAGTAAATATTTCATAAATGCTTTAGGTGAAATACCTGTTATTGAAGGCGATTTAAATAAATTCCAAGATAAACTAAGAAAATATCCAAACAGATAGCAGTTGTATGCATAATTTGATAAAATAACTATAGGTAATTTATTTGAATAGGAGAAATAATAATGAATATTACGATTAAACAAGCTAAAGATTATGTCAATCAAGAAGTGACAATCGGTGCTTGGATTGCAAACAAGCGATCAAGTGGGAAAATAGCATTTTTACAATTAAGAGACGGAACAGGATTTATGCAAGGGGTTGTTGTGAAAGCTGAAGTATCAGAAGACATCTTCCAATTAGCTAAATCATTAACACAAGAAACATCTGTTTATGTTACGGGTACAATTACAGAAGATGACCGTTCTAAATTTGGCTATGAAATGCAAGTAAGTGGTGTAGAAGTCATTTCAGAATCATATGATTATCCAATCACACCAAAAAATCATGGTACAGAATTCTTAATGGATCACAGACATTTATGGTTACGTTCTAAACGTCAACATGCCGTTATGAAAATTAGAAACGAAATTATTCGTGCGACATATGAGTTCTTTAACGAAAGTGGATTCACTAAAATTGATCCACCAATTTTAACAGGTAGCGCACCTGAAGGTACTAGTGAATTGTTCCATACGAAATATTTCGATGAAGATGCATTCTTATCTCAAAGTGGTCAGTTATACTTAGAAGCTGCAGCTATGGCGCATAATAGAGTATTTAGTTTCGGTCCGACTTTCAGAGCTGAAAAATCAAAAACAAGAAGACATTTAATTGAATTCTGGATGATCGAAGGCGAAATGGCATTTATGAAACATGACCAAAGCTTAGAAGTTCAAGAAAATTACGTACACCACATCGTTAAAGCTGTGTTGGCAAATTGTAAATTAGAATTAGAACTTCTTGAAAGAGATACTTCTAAGTTAGAACAAGTTTCAACACCATTCCCAAGAATCACTTACGATGATGCCATTACATTCTTACATCAAGAAGGATTCGATGATATTGAGTGGGGCGACGATTTCGGTTCTCCTCATGAAACAGCAATTGCAAACCATTATGATAAACCAGTATTTATCATTAATTATCCAACAAAAATTAAACCATTCTATATGGAACCAAACCCTGAAAATCCAGACACTGTATTATGCGCAGATTTAATCGCACCAGAAGGTTACGGAGAAATCATTGGTGGTTCTGAAAGAATTAGTGATTTAGATTTAATTAATCAAAGAATTAATGAACATGGTTTAGATCCTGAAGCATACAGTTACTACACTGACTTAAGAAAATACGGAAGTGTACCACATAGTGGATTTGGCTTAGGACTTGAAAGAACAGTAGCATGGTTAAGTGGCGTAGAACACGTTAGAGAAACTGCACCATTCCCACGTTTATTAAATCGATTATATCCATAATAATATGCGAGTCTGGGAGCTGAATAGTGATCCCAGACTCTATATTTTTATAATGAAGTAGGTGAAAATATGTATACAAGTGCTATGTTAAAAGAAAAGCCAGTCGTTGTACAAAGAGCTTTGTTTGATCATTATGCCAATTTGGGATTAAATGAAAAACAATTCGTTATCCTAATTAAATTGCTAGATCAAGAGAATGATCGAAACTTACAGCCTCCATTAGAAGATATTCAACGTGGCACGACTTTATCTATACAAGAAGTGAGTCATGTCATTAATCAACTTTCTCAATTAAAAATTATAGACATTAAAATTGAAAAAGATGACCAACATAAATATAATGAATTCATATCATTTGATCCTTTGTATGAACAACTTGCATTAATCAAAAACGAAGCGATGCAACAAGGTACAGTAGAAGATCAAAACTTACAATTCAAGAAATTATTCCAAGAATTCGAATCCACTTTCGGTCGACCATTAACACCATTAGAAGTTCAAACATTAAACCACTGGATTGATACTGATAAACATTCAAACGAACTCATTATGAGCGCGCTTAACGAAGCGCATAGTTTAGACAAACTCAGCATCAAATATATCGACCGCATTTTATTAAACTGGAAGAAGAAGCACATCACTACTGTTGAATCTTCCAAAGAAGAAAGTGAAAAGTTTAATCAAACTAAAAAAGTAAAACAAAATGTTAATTTAATCCCGACTTTTGATTGGGTAAATGGGGAGAATCCTTATGATAAGTAAAAAGAAAGCATTAGAAATGATGGATGTTATTGATGAAATGTTTCCAGATGCCGAATGTGAACTCGTTCATGACAATCCATTCGAACTTACAATCGCAGTATTACTTTCTGCACAGTGTACAGACGTACTCGTCAACAAAGTGACGAAATCACTTTTTGCAAAGTATAAAACACCTGAAGACTATTTAAATGTAAGTTTAGAAGAACTACAAAATGACATTCGTTCAATCGGTTTATACCGCAATAAAGCTAAAAATATACAAAAACTTTGTCAATCGCTGTTAGATAATTTTAATGGTGTCGTACCAAGTACACATCAAGAATTAGAATCATTAGCTGGTGTAGGGCGTAAAACAGCGAATGTTGTGATGAGTGTAGCATTCGGAGAACCATCATTAGCAGTAGACACACACGTTGAGCGCGTATCTAAACGCCTTGCAATATGTAGAATTAAAGACAATGTGCGCCAAGTTGAAGATCGTTTATGTAGCATTATTCCAAGAGAAAGATGGACAAAAAGTCACCATCAGCTTATATTCTTTGGACGCTATCACTGTGTAGCGCGTAAACCGAAATGCGAAGTATGTCCATTATTTGCAGATTGTAGAGAAGGGCAAAAACGATTAAAAGCTGGGTTAGTAAAGGTTGAGGGCGCATGATACAAAAAAATGATTTCACAGTACTTGAACAACAAATAGAGCCACTTGTTAAAAATAAAAAGCTTAAAACAAGTGAAGCACATCAATTGTTAGATCAATATTATCATTTGATCATCGCTTATATAGAACAAATCAATCAAATAGAAACATTTGATATCGCACATATCGAAGAATATCCAGTTATACCAATGAATTTCGAAGAACGATACCACTATATAAACGATAGAATATATCACTTTATGGGATATAGACAAATGGTAACATTGAAAGAAGAATTAATCAGAATGAATGCGAGATATCAGATCCAACTTAAAAGAGCCGCACAACGTGAAAACGGAGAATAAAAATTATAGGCCTTATCGCACGATATCTTTGTGTCTTCGTGCGATACGGCCTGTTTTTATAGCTTCGCGCACGATATCTTTAAGTCTTCGTGCGATAGGGCCTGTTTTTATAGCTTCGCGCACGATATCTTTAAGTCTTCGTGCGATAGGGCCTGTTTTTATACCCTTGCGCACGATATCTTCGAGTCTTCGTGCGATACGGCTTATTTTTATACCCTTGCGCACGATATCTTCAAGTCTTCGTGCGATATACCCGACTATAATTTAACACACTATTATATAAATCAAAAAAGCATCACATCCCGCAAAGGATGTGATGCTTTTTCTATATCTTAGTCATCTTTCTCTTCTTTGGCAGCTTGTTTTGCTGCATCAGAGGCCGAACTATTATCTTCCGAGTCTGAATCTGATTCTTCCGATGTTGGTGTTTCAGTCGTTTGCTCTTCAGTTGTTACGTTCTGATTAGTAGATGACTGTTGTTGTGTATTATTTTGTTGTGTTGTTGATGAATTTGAATTCGTCTGTGGTTCGTTTGTTGTTACATTATTATTGTTATTTGAGAAGTTATAATTATTTTGCTGACTGCTACTATTACCATTACTATTGCTAGGTGCTGAGCTTGATGTTGTATCATTGTCTTCATTACCTGCAACGCTCAAGCTTTTACCGCTTCCTGTTACTGAATCTGGTTTTTCGAAGTCTGCACCGTCATAATTAGAGATTTCTGACATAACTTCATTGAATAATATTTGTGGTTTCGTTTGTTCATCATGTCCTAAGAATGAGTTTTCACCGTATTCTTTAACTTTATTGAAGCCCATCCATACTGACATTGTGTATTGTGGCGAATAACCTGTAATCCAAACGTCTTTCGCTGCATTTTCAGGTAATTGATATTCATTGTATACTTCATCACCATAAGTACCAGTACCTGTTTTAGCTGCTACGTTCACGCCGTTAATTCCATATCCATAAGCTGAACCGTATGCCTGGAATGTTCCTTTTAGCATTTCAGTTAACATGTATGCTGTGTAGTCTTCCATTGCTTTATGGCTTTCGCTTGAGAATTTGATAGTTTCATCATCTTGAGTGACAACTTTTCTAATTGATTTTGCTTCATTGTATGTTCCACCATTACCCATTGATGCAAATGCTGATGCTAATTGAGTAGGGGAGAATTCTGATTGTGAACCACCAAGTACTTCTGACGGTCCAATTTCATCTTTATAATTTAAATTCACTTTAGAAGCAAAGTCTTTAACTGCTTTTTCACCAGCATTTTGGTTTGTTTCTTGCCAAGATTTCAATGCTGGGATGTTGTATGATCTTGCTAATGCATCTGCCATTGTAACTGAACCGTGACCTTGACCATCATAGTTCTTGAATATACTACCGTTGATATTATATTCGCTTTCATCTTGGAACTTATGGTTTGTCGCATATTGCATATTCTCAATTGCTGGCCCATAAGCTAGTATCGGTTTTAGAGATGAACCTGTTGGATGGACATCTGTTGCTTGGTTTCTATCCACTACGTCTTTGTAATTCTTACCACCACTGATACCGACTAATTTACCAGTCTTCGTATCTACTATAGATGAACCAGTAATTTGGTCTTTATTCTTGTAGAATGTACCGTTATCAACTGACTCTTGTAATGTTTTTTGAACATCTTTATCCATGTTTGTGTAGATTTTAAGACCGCTTGTCATAATATCATTTAATGATTGACCTTTGAACGCTTTGTTTTGAGTAATTTCTTGTTTAACATAGTTAATGTAAGAAGCGTACTCATTATCAGGCGTATCTGTCATCGCGTCATTTCTTTCTTCGACTGTACGTTTCACTAAGTTCTTATCGATAGGTGTATCTTGTGCTTCTTTCATTTCTTTCTTAGTGATTCTACCGTGTCTTTCCATTAAATAAAGAACAGTGTCTTTACGTTTTTCAGCCGCTTCAGGATTATCATAAATATTATATTGATTTGGTACTTGTGGTAATCCTGCTAAGTATGCTGTTTCGGCTAAGTTTAAATCTTTCAATTTCTTATTGAAATAATATTTAGCTGCTGTTTGAGAACCGTAAATACCATCTGAGTAATAGATTTTGTTTAAGTACATTTCAAAGATTTCATCTTTAGAATATTCTTGTTCTAATCTATATGAAAGGTAAGCTTCTTGAGCTTTTCTTTCAATTGATTTCTTATCAGTTAAGAATGAACGTTTTACAACTTGTTGTGTTAATGTAGATGCACCTTGTGAACCAAAGCCACCTGTAAAGTTCTTCATGACTGCTCCAGATAAACGTTTATAATCTAATGCACCATGATCATAGAAGCGATTATCCTCAGTTGCTAATACAGCATCTTTCATTTTGTCTGGTACTTCATCAAACTTAACATGTTCTCTCTTTTGTCCCATATAAAGGGTCGTGACAAGTTTATTATTTTTGTCATAAATTTTAGTTGGTAATTGGTCTTTAAGCGCACTTTCATTGAAAGCAGGAGCTTTCCAAGCATAATATGCAAATACGAGAACACCTACGATTACCATTGCTAAGAATGCTAGCACGAGAATACCGAACACCTTAATAATCGTCCGTTTTATATTCCTTTTCTTTTTAGGTTGTTCTTTACCATTTTTACTATTAGAAGCTTTTGATTGACTCATTTGAGCGCCTCACTTTCTGTTTTTATCAATTGATCAACTATTGTTATGTAGTTAATTCTTGGTTTAAATTGGATTGGTATTAAGTAACCATCATGTTCAATCTCTTTAAGTGTGATGGACTTTTTTCCTCCAGATTTATATCTGTCCCAATATACCATAAACTTCCTAAAAGGCAATAAAAATACGCTATCATGATAGCTAAATTTTATCAACAAAAAACATATGCCTTTTTGGTTTAGTACTTGTTCCATATGTGATACTTGGTGATCGTGGATATTATTTAAAGGGAAACTTGTCTTATTTTTCGTTTCCTTAGCTTCAAAGTCAATATAGTATCCATTATAAACACCATTATAATCTGTTGTTGAAGGCTTTCTAAAATAAGCTTCTTTAATGACCGCTTTTTGTCTTTTAGGGTAGTCAACATCAACGATTTGAATAGGTGTTGGTTTCTTATGAATAACGGCTATATTTTCTAATCTGAAGTATTCATTGGATTTATCAATTTCCTCCTCTAATCTCATACCCCGTTTACCATATTGTATTCTACTATATTTTGGGTCGTTTTGAATTGAGACTTTAGAAGTATTTTTTGTATCTTTTTTTCCGTTTGGATAATTCAAATTCATCACCTAGCTTCATATCATAAAACTCTAAACATTATACCTTATTTCATTATAAGTTACAAAAGTTTTTAATGATACATAAATATTCTAGAACTTTTCTAGTTATGTTATCATTTTATCGTGAGGACATTTAAAATACAAACTTCATTAATAGTAGGTGTAGCGATGATACAAGATCTTTTAAATAAATTAAATGATATGCTAGATATTTTTCAACATGCAAAGGATGACTACGAATACAACTTTTATAAAGATGTCGTACCATTTGTTGAACAAGTCGATGTTTTGCTAGATAAACTTGCTGTTCATCAAGATACAGTATTGAAATTACAATATATGAATGAACAGAAATTTCAACTCTTAATTAGTAACTACAAAGAGTTATCTGTAGAATGCCATTATAAACGTACAAGTAAGAAACTCTTCTTTGAAAAGCATAAAGCTGTACAACATGATTTAAATTATATTTATACACATATAGGTGATTTATCATGACGTCAGTATATTTTACGGGATACAAACCGTTTGAATTGAATATTTTTAAAAATGAACAGCCAGAAGTTAAAGTCATCAAAGCATATCTTAAAGAAATAATTGAGCAAGAAATAGAAGAAGGTATGGAGTGGGTCATTATTTCAGGACAATTAGGATTTGAACTATGGGCAGCTGAAGTGACCATTGAAATGAAAAATAAATACCCACAATTGAAACTTGCGATATTGACGCCATTTTTAAATCATTATAATAAATGGAATGAAACAAACCAACAAGCTTACCACAATATTGTCGCACAAGCAGACTATGTCAATGCGATTCATCAAAGTGACTATCAAGGTGGATTTCAATTTCAACAAGCTAATGAATTTATACTCGATAACACTGATAAGACAATTTTATTTTATGATGATGAACAAGAAGCATCACCTAAATACTTCAAAAGTAAGTTAGTTGATTTTGCTGAAAAGACAAACTATACTTATAATGTTATTACATTCATGGATTTACAAGACTTTATGGAATTTAATTATAATAATGACAACGAATCATATTAAATGAGGTGTAAAAATGGCTGATGTAACATTAAAGCTATCTGCAAAAGATATTTATGAAAAGGAATTTGAAAGAGGTTTAAGAGGTTTCAAAACTGAAGAAGTAGATGCTTTTTTAGATGACATTATTTCAGACTATCAAAAAATGGCTGAGTTAAATAACGAAGTCATCAAATTAACAGAAGAAAATTCTAAACTTAAAAAAGAAATCGAACAGTTAAGAATCCGTGTCGCGTCAGGCAGACCACAAGGTTCACAACAATACAATTCCAATAATGTAGATATCTTAAAACGAATTTCTAATCTTGAAAAAGCAGTATTCGGCGAATAAATGATAGTTATTTAACGTCGTTTATGCTATAATTCTTTGTTGAGTGGTATTTCGGATAATCGCTACGTTAAGTAGAGGAAAGTCCATGCTCACACATTCTGAGATGAATGTAGTGTTCGTGCTTGGCGAAACAATAAGCCAGGGCAAATAATTGACGGCAACGAAATAACCTAAGTTATTTATAATATGGTTAAAGTAGTTTGAAAGTGCCACAGTGACGTAGCTTTTACAGAAATGTAAAAGGTGGAACGCGGTAAACCCCTCGAGTGAGCAATCCAAAATTGGTAGGAGCACTTCTTTGACGGAAATGAACGGAATAAGAAGGTATGTAATCATACAGACAGATGATTATCACTGGCGTACGAGTGTAACTAGTACACGTTAGCAGTACTAAAGGACAAAACATGGCTTACAGATTTATCACTTACTAGTGTCGCTCTCCCAAGTAGGAGAGCTTTTTATTTATAAATAATGATAATTTTAAATATAAAGGAGTATATGCATGTATCAATTACTCGCTACTAGTCCAATGGGATTAGAATCAATTGTTGCTAGAGAAGTTCAAGAATTAGGATATGAAACAAAAGTAGAAAACGGTCGCGTACTTTTCAAAGGTGATGAAACAGCAATCGTTAAATCAAATTTATGGTTAAGAACTGCTGACAGAGTCAAAATCGTAGTAGGACGTTTCCACGCAACAACTTTTGACGAATTATTCGAAAAGACTAAATCATTACCATGGGAAAATGTGATTGGCGCTCAAGGTATGTTCCCAGTTCAAGGTAAAAGTGTTAAATCTAAATTATTCAGCGTATCCGACTGTCAAGCAATCGTTAAAAAAGCGATAGTTGAGAGATTGAAACATGCGTATCAAATTAAAGGTTGGATCGATGAGACAGGTAGCAAATACCAAGTTGAAGTATCATTACTGAAAGACGAAGCTTTATTAACAATCGACACTTCAGGTTCTGGACTTCATAAAAGAGGTTACCGTTTGGCACAAGGTGACGCACCTATGAAAGAAACATTAGCTGCAGCGCTTGTAAGATTAACAAACTGGAGCGGTGAAACACCATTTATTGATCCATTCTGTGGTTCAGGTACACTTGCAATAGAAGCAGCACTCATTGCTCAAAATATTGCACCAGGATTTAATCGTGAGTTTGCGAGTGAAGATTGGGATATCATACCAGAAGGCTTGTATGACCAACTCAGACAAGAAGCAGATGATGCGGCATTATATGATAAAGAAATTAATATCATAGCAAGTGATATCGATCCTAATATGGTCGAAATCGCGAAAGATAATGCAACAGAAGTTGGGTTAGGGGACATCATTCAATTTAAAGTCCAAGATGTACATAATCTAGAAGTACCAGAAGGACCTGTTTCAATAATCGGGAACCCACCATATGGCGAACGTATCGGTGAACGAAGTGAAGTAGAAGCAATGTACAAACACTTAGGCGAAATCATGAAACAAAACGAACAAGCATCATTATATATGCTTACAAGCTATAAAGAATTTGAACCATTAGTAGGTAAGAAAGCCACAAAAAGAAGAAAACTATTTAACGGCTATATCGAATGTACGTACTATCAATATTGGGGCAAACGAAATAAATAGATAGTAGGAAGTAAGTAGAAAAAGTGGAAACCACCTGCAGAGCAGGTGGTTTTTTGGTTTGGAGGATAGTAGGGATGTATGGTTTGAGGTATATCAAGTATCTCATGGCTTAATTTGGACTTTAAGCCATGACTTGGACGATTTCTTGGCTTAAGTTGGACGTTAAGACAAGACTTAGGTAATCTCTTGGCTTAATTAGGTCGTTAAGCTACGACTTAGGTAATCTCTTGGCTTAATTAGGTCGTTAAGCTACGACTTAGGTAATCTCTTGGCTTAATTAGGTCGTTAAGCTACAACTTAGGTAATCTCTTGGCTTAATTAGGACTTTAAGCTATGACTTGGCTAATCTCTTAGCTTAAGTTGGGCGTTAAGCCATGACTTAGGCTGATCTCTTGGCTTAAGTTAGGCTTTAAGCCATGACTTGGACGATTTCTTGGCTTAATTAGGTCGTTAAGCTACGACTTAGGTAATCTCTTGGCTTAAGTTAGGCGTTAAGCTACGACTTAGGTAATCTCTTGGCTTAATTTGGACGTTAAGACAAGACTTAGATAATCTCTTGGCTTAAGTAGGACATTAAGCCCAACTTGAGCTATCTCTTGGCTTAAGTTAGGCGTTAAGCTATGACTTGGCTGATCTCTTGGCTTAATTTGGACTTTAAGCCATGACTTGGACGATTTCTTGGCTTAAGTTGGACGTTAAGACAAGACTCGACTCATCACCATGCTTCTCCAATAGATTTAGACAAGAGATATTCATTACAACCACCACCCCCAAACCCCACACAACAAAAAAGACTGGCATCGCATCTCCTAAAGATGTGTTGCCAGTCTTCCTATTATTTATCATTGTATGAAGGTTCTAAGGTAAATGTATTAATTTAGAATTACCAAAGTTTTCCTTCTCCTAATCCTTTGGCTCCTGGTGCTGGATCTGTGAACATCTGTCCGATAGGGACAGTATAAGCAATTAAGATAAGCAATACTGTCACGATGATTAAGAATCTCCAGTTCTCAACAAATCTAATGACTGGTTGTTGTTCATCTAATGCTTCTGATACTGGATATTCTTCTTCGCCTTTAGGAGATAAGAAGGCTAAATGTATAAACACCATTACAACTAATATTATAGATATAAATAAAATTGTTCCCCCGACTGCTTGTAATACTTGATATGGTATCCATTCAGCAGCTTGTTTAGCACCGCCATATTCTGAATATGTTGATCTTCTTGGTGCGCCTTTTACTAATCCAACATAGTGCATAGCACCACTCATAATTGTCATACCGATTGCCCAAGTATAACCTTGCATAAGCGCTAATTTATTCGTGAATTTAGTTAGTTTTCTACCTGTACAATGAGGTATTAACCAGTACATGATTCCGAAGAATGTCATGATGACCGCGGAAGCGATTGTTAAATGGAAGTGTCCAGTTACCCAAATTGTATTGTGAATTAATCCATTCATTTGTGCAGATGCGTTAACTAATCCACCTGCGCCACCTGGAATAAAGGCTAACATACCTAAGAATGGTAATACGAATCTTGCGTCATTCCATGGTAAAGATTTAAACCATGTAAACAATCCTTTATATCCATTAGAACGGCCGTAATTTTCAAATGTTGCAAACAAACTAAATGCTGTCATCATTGATGGAATAACAACCATAAATGTTAATACAACTTGTAAGTATTTCCATGTATCATCAATACCTGGTTCAACTAATTGGTGGTGTATCCCAACTGGAATACTGAAGAATAAGAATAGCATAAATGACATTCTTGCTAAATTGTCTGAGAATGCTTTTGCACCGATAATCTTTGGCACAATTGCATACCAACACATGTAAGCTGGTAACAACCAAAAATAAACAAGTGCATGACCAAAATACCAAAACAATGTTCTACTTAATGTTACGTCTACTCTTTCAACTAAACCTAATGACCAAGGAATTAATTGAAGGAGTACTGTCGCAGCAACACCTAATGAACATACAATCCACATTACCCCGTTGATTGCTACCATGTAGCTCAGTAGGGGAGATTTCTTACCTGGATTTTTCTTCTTAAACTCTACATATTTCAAAATTTGTCCAACTGTAGAAATCCAGCTACCTACAACAACAAGCGCCATACCAATATAGAAAATAGCATGTGCTTTTAATGGTGCATAAAAAGTATATAAAACAGTGGCTTTGTTTAATAGAACCATTGTTGCTGCCATGAGCGTACCAAGAATCATTACCCAAAATCCAACCCAACCGAACTTTCTTTGAACAGACGTTAAATGTCCAGATGTCTTAGCTACTGCAGAAAATTGAAATCCTAAGATAAAGAAAGTTGTCAGTACCAATGCTAATACGATACCGTGCACCGTTAAGATTTGATAATAAGAAATTTGTTTAGGTAATTGTAATAAACCTGATCTTACAAATGTTTGTAATAATCCTGCTAGTCCACCAAGGATTAAACAACCAATGGCTACATACATATGCGCCATCACTAGTCTGCTATCATTCTTATTTAATCGCGTTATCATTTTTTATCCACAACCTTTATCATCGACTTCATATCTGCATGTCCGATACCACAATATTCATTACAGATGACTAAATATTCGCGTTTCTCATTGAATGTCTTGTAATATTCACTAATATGTCCAGGTTCTAACATCATGTTGACGTTCGTTCCTGGTAAACTAAATCCATGCAAAGTATCTTTACTTGTCGCAATGATTTTTACTTTCGAACCTTTAGGAATTTCGACTTTACCTGGCTGATAATTGAAAGCTGAAGCAAGAATAACTAATTCATAGTCGTAATCTTTGCCGCTAACTTTGTGTAAACCTGGTTTATTGAAAGGTTCGATTTGATCGACTTTATCAGGATTGACATAGTCTCTACCAGAAGCGGCTGGCGTGTGTCCATTATGCAAACCTGTAATCATCAAAATTGTTAAGAAAATGACTAATGAGCTTATGCCGACTTTTAGCCATAACTTTTCGTATTTATGCACAGATTTCACCCCTTAAATTCTTACTAAAAATAAAATAAAACAAATTACCCATAATACTGCAAAGATGCCTCCTAATGTAAAAACTGAATACAGTGTGCCTCTTAAATCCAGATCATCATGAGAGTGGTCATCAGTCTTCTTGTTTAGGTCATTATTTTGCACTGTCATTTTATTCATCCTTTCTTATATTCTCTTCATTATTTATAATAGAATAGAGATTAAAAAATTAATGTGATGTAAATCACACTATTTAAATTATTTGTGTAAAAATAAAGGGGAATTAAAATGGATCGTAATCAAGCATCATTAGATTTACTTTACAAATTAAAAAAAGAAATTGAAAAGTCATCTAACCAACAATTAATTAAACAAATCAATGAAATGATTAAAAAAATATATAACGAACAATATACAGTGAGTTTTGTCGGACATTTTTCAGCAGGGAAATCTACATTAATTAACAATGTTATCGGACAAAATATATTACCAAGTTCTCCTGTTCCGACAACTAGTAACACAGCTCAACTGATTTCTTCAGACAAAAACAGCATTTCCGTTAATTTAAACAACAATCAATATACAGTCGTAGATAATCAAGAAGATGTTAAAAGGCTTAATACAGAAGATAGAGAAGTGGAATCTATTGAAATTGAATTTACATCAGATAAATTTAATAAAGGATTTACTTTCCAAGATACACCTGGTGTCGATTCTATGAGTGATAACCATAGAGAAAGTGCTTTTCAATATTTGCTGACATCTAATTATGTATTTTATACAGTCGACTATAACCATGTGCAGTCGGATATGAATTTTAATTTTATTAAATCATTAAATAAATTGGATATTCCGGTAATATTAGTTGTGAACCAAGTCGATAAACATGATGAAGATGAAATCTCGTTTGATACTTATAAAAATCGTGTCAACAAAGCCGTTACAGATTGGAAACTGAATTTAGAGAAGATATTTTATGTTTCTAAATATGATACACCGAATAATGAGAAGCAGTTATTTAATCAGTATATCCATCAGCTTGATCAACAACGTACGGAACACCAAGTATTTATAGACCGTGTGACGAATTACATTAAACAAGAACAGCTGAAATATATTAATCAACATATGGAAACGATTCTTTCTGATATTGATTCTACTGAAGAAACGTTCGATGACGATTATCAAGCATACAAAGAGAAATTCAACGTCCAAAGTGAACAATCATTAATTCAAGATAAAGATCAGTTCACTTCAAATTTAAAAGAAAAGCGCAAAGAAATTTTAGATAACGCTTATTTGATGCCATACGAAATGCGAGAAACAATTCGTCATTATTTAGAAACAACTGCTAAAGACTATAAAGTTAAAGGATTATTTAATAAAGATAAGAAGAAAGCGATGATTCAAGATGAAACGCTTGAACAAGTGAAAGAAGCTTTAGACATCAAAATTCACGATGAAATTACGAAAGTATGGATTAAATCATTAGAGAACTTAAACAAATACATTCAAGATGCGGACTTATTCGAGAAAATCATCAACCAACAATATACGATTAGTAAAGAAGAATTAAGCGGTCATGTACAAGAACAAACGTCCATTACAAATGATTACGTGTTAATTTATTCTAAAGGCATTACAGAAATGATTAATCGAAAAATACGCAATGAAACAAATCAATTAATCGAAGAAATCGTTAATGTGAGTGAAGTGCATAACGAATCGAATGAAGAAACGAATCAATTAAATGAATATGAAACATATGTTGAATTTAAGAATTTAAAAACATCACTCATTACGAATAATTATCAACATTATTATATTCACCTTGATGAATCTATTGATAAGTTAATTGATAGACATTTTATTCATATAAATGACCTTGACCTAGAAGATAAGAAAGAAACGAAACAACAATTCAAAGAAGTTCAAACGGAACATCAAGAAAATAATCTGCAACAACTTAAAGATCAAATCAATCATTTAAAGAAACTGCCGTTATTTGAAGGTGAAGTTCATAATATCGAAAGCCAAGTCGAAAGAATAGAACACAATTTGACAAAGATTGCTGTATTCGGAACATTTAGTGCGGGTAAGAGTAGTTTAATTAATGCCATCTTACAAAAGCCCGTGCTGCTAAGTTCACCAAATCCAACGACAGCAAGTATTACTGAAATTAGTTACGGTACTGAACAAGAAGTGACATTTAAGACTTATGAGCAATTATTAGAAGAGATTAACCATATAACAGAGTTCGCCAATAAACAGTACTCTACAATTGAATCGTTTATAGAAGATAAAGAGATTAAACAACATCCTTCATTATCGAGTAATCATCTAGCATTCTTTGAAGCAATCGAGACAAACTTTAACCATTACAAAGATATCTTAAAAGAAGGCAAATCTGTCACATTCGATATAGAAGAACTAGAGAAGTTAACAGCTGATGATACGCATGCTGCCTTTGTACACAAAATTAATTTAAGACTTGAAGAAGCATGGTTAAAAGACAAGATTATTATCGATTCACCGGGACTGAATTCTAATAACCAAAGACATACGAGAGAGACTGAACAAATTATTGCATCAAGTGACTTAATTATTTATGTGAGTTATTATAATCATGCCTTTACTGATAAAGACGGTGAGTTCTTAACTTACATGCGTGATATGAATAATTTACAACAATCACAAGGTTTGAAATTTGTCATTAACGCCATTGATTTAGCAGAATCTGAAGAAGATAAACAAGCTGTTATATCTTATGTAGAATCATCATTAGATGCATTGAACATTAAACCTGAGTGTTATCCAGTTTCAAGTAAACAAGCATTGAAATCACATAATGATCAGTTTAAACGACTTATGGAAGCGTTAGATCACTTTGTTAAAGTTGAAAGTAAGCAAGTGCTCAAGTCACAAGTAGAGTCTAGAATTAAACAACTGACAAATGAATTAGAACAAATGGTGCATACGTATAGACAAGATAAAGCACAGCTTGAAAAGAGAAAATCAACTTTACTCAGTTATAAAGATAAACAGAACTTCACAAATCAAATTGTGATTAAATCACATCATCAACTGGAAAAAGAAATTCATGATCAACTGTATTACTTGAAAGACAGATTGAATATACAATTAAATGATATTGTCAAAAAACATTTCAATACATCAACTGTAACGGATCAATTTAAACAATCGCTGCAAATGAGTACGAAATATTATGTAGATGATTTAAATCAGAAATTAAGTTTAGAAAGCTCGCTTATCGTAGAAAGATTAAAGAATTTTTATGCAAGAACATTTGATGATTTATTAACACCAACAATTGTTGAATTAAATGATGCTTCTATTTTAATCTCTAAGTTTAAGCATGACTTTGAAAATGAAATCAATCCGGAACCGATTAGCATTCAAATTCAAGATATTGCGAAACAAACGATCAGTTCGGTGAGCAAGAAAGATTTAATTAAGACATCTAAAGTAAAAGAAACACAAAATGAGATTTTAAATGATACAATGAAGCTTATCGACCATCCAATCGTGACATTTAATGAAGCGTTAACTAAGAATTTGGAACATTATGATACAATAGGTGAGTCGTACATCGAACAGTATAATCAAGAGACGATTCATCTCATTGAAGATTACTTATCTGTGAATATTGATAACGATGTAATAGAACAAATCGAAAACGTCTTGAAAGAGATATAAAGGAGCACAATATGAGTAACAAAATATTATTAATAGATGGTATGGCTTTATTATTTAGACATTTTTATGCAACAAGCATCCATAAACAATTTATGAGAGATTCTAAAGGTATTCCTACAAATGCTGTACAAGGATTTATTAGACATTCATATACAGTAATCAATGACATTAAACCGACACATGTTGCTGTTTGTTGGGATATGGGATCTAAGACTTTCAGAAATGATATGTTTGAAGCATATAAATCAAATAGAGTCGCACCACCTGAAGAAATGATTCCACAATTTGACCGTGCGAAAGAAATTGCTGAAAAATTAGGTATGCTGAATTTAGGTATAACAAATTATGAAGCGGATGATGTTATAGGAACAATTAGTAAACGCGCTCAAGAAAAAGGACATGAAACATATGTCGTGAGTGGAGACCGTGACTTATTACAATGTATAAATACAGATGTTGATATATGGCTGACGAAAAAAGGTTTCAATATTTACAATAAATATGATATTCATAAATTTAGAGAAGAATATGGACTAGAACCACATCAATTGGTCGATGTTAAAGCATTTATGGGTGACACAGCTGATGGTTATCCAGGTGTTAAAGGTATCGGTGAGAAAACAGCGATTAAACTGATTCAACAATATCAATCTGTTGAAAATGTACTTGAGAACATTAATGAATTAACAGTAGGTCAACAAAAGAAAATCATCACATATCGAGATGACTTAGCAATGTCGAAACAACTTGCGCAAATTCATACAGATGTGCCATTAGAAACAGAAGATTTACTTAATCAAATGACATATCATCATGAAATCGAACAATCTATCGAAATTTGTAATGAACATGAATTATTTGTATCAAGTAAATATTTAACTACGAACTTCTTATAAATAAACGTAAAAAGCATATCACGCGCCGTCGTGATATGCTTTTTATTTATGCTTTAATTGTTTTCTTAAGGCAGTTTGTGCCAATTGATTGGCTTCTTTATTTTGAGATCGTGGAATCCACTTCACAAATATTAAATCAAATTGACGTTCTAATTCTTTAAATAGTTCGAAGTATGGTTTGAACGTTGCATTCTTTACATAATCTTTATCAATACTATCTGCAATTAATTTCGAATCTGTATAAATCAACGCATTACCAACTTCTAATTCAATCGCATGTTGAATAGAGAAGATTAACGCTTCCCATTCAGCACGATGATTATCCATTTCACCTAAATAAGATGTGAAATGATGTCTCGCATCATCCTTAATAATGACGCATGCACAACAACTTTCTCCAGGATTGCCTTTAGAAGCGGCGTCAAAATAAATTTGCGGCATTTCAATCAACTCTTTCAAATTATTTACCTACTCATCTAATTTACACGAACGATAAACAGACTTCAATAAATGGTCATAATACTTTTCATTCAGACTTAATAATTCTTCATCAAACTTGTACAAAATATTGTAAATTGTAAAAATTGTATATTAATTTTATAGAGTTCTTTATAAATAGTATTTGAAATCGACATTAAAAGTGATATACTAATTCAGAACGAAATATAATTTTGTTCATATCTTATGTGTGAATAATCTTAACGAAAGGAGAGTTAGTTTCGCACGACCATTCACATATTAATAGTGTGCACTTCACTCATATATCTGAGATTCATTTAAAGAATATATATTGAACACATTACTAATGAGATAAAGACAAAATAGTAACGGGGAACTCAGCCATGAGTAAAGTTGCCTTTAAGGAAATTTATAGTAAAGGGGCTTGCTAATGGATAAGCAACGGAAATTACAGAAGTTTAGTATCCGTAAGTACACAGTAGGAACGTGTTCGATACTAATCGGTACGCTTATATTCTTAGGCTTACCAACGCACGATGCATTCGCATCTGAAAATGTAATTCAAAAACATGCACAAGAAGAAAAAGCAGAAGGCAAATCAACAGATCCAGTTGAAGAAGCGTCTGCAAATGAAGAAATATCATCAAATGTAGAAGAAAAACAAGAAATCGGTACTTCTGAAACAACAGCAGAACAACCACAAGAAGAAGCAACTACAGTTGATGAAACAACACAAGATGCAACAACTAATGAAGCATCAACAGAAGAAGCAACTCAAGTTGATACAGTAGCACCAGAAACTGCTAAAGTTGAAACTGCTGAAAAAGCAGAACAACCACAAGCAGAAACAACAGAAGTAGCTGAAGAATCAACTAGCACAGAAGAAACAACAGAAACTGCAGAAGCAGAAAATCATCAATCTATTGATAAGTCTAAAAGTAATGTAACTAAAACTGTCGATGAGAAAGATAAAGAAGATAAAAATATTAGTGATGAAAATGGTACTGAAGATATAGAAACTGATATAGCTACTAATAATGATGAATTAGCTTTACCATCTCACCAAATACCTGTCAATGATGTAAATAAACTTACAGATTATGAAAAATCACGTGTTAGAAAAGCTGTAATAAGAACGAATAAATTTTTAACTGACAATATGATTACAGTCGATGAGAACGGCTCTGTAACTGTTTACAACAATGGCAAAGTATATACACTACCACCTTATATTACAGTATATCAAGCTGAATCTTTAGAAAGCAGAACAGGGTTCAGAATTGGAGAAACTGGAAGCTTTAATAAAGGTTTCGGGAAAGGTATGAATGATAGTACGGTTCCTAGAGCAGTATTAATCGAAAATATTACATCAAGAGAACGTGGCGAATCGGTCGACTTCACTTATACAATTCATTATAACCAAGCACATTCTAGTGATGCTCGTGGCCGTTTTTATGTATTTGCGCCTTCTGGTGTAAGACTGTCTGCAGGTAACGTTGAAAAATTATCTGGACGTGGTAGAGAATTACATTGGACAAAAGATGTTGACGTTCAGAATCATCTAGATGGCATTCTTTATCATGCAATGACATCTAATGAAAGAGATTACTATAAACGTTTAACAAATTTAACTGACAATGATAACTACTTGCTTCTAAATCAAAATACTAATCCGAGTGGGGATTCGTATAGAGCAACAATAACTGCTACTGTTAGTAAGGAATGGTTAAGAAGAAATGGTGGAAAATTCTATGTGGCTGTAGGTAATGCTTCTAAACATCTAGGTCCAGCGTATAATACAAACAGAGTTAGGTTTATTCAGAACCAATATGGACCTTCAGCTGAATCAAGTCCATCATCAAATGATAATGCTACAAACACTGTAGATAACCCAGTAAATTTAAGAAAAGCATTTAATATTACTTGGAAACGTCCAAATTTAAGTAATCGACCAGAAGATCCAGGATTTGAATTATCACCTGATGGCAATACACTTATATATAAATATGCTATTGGACATAATCCAGGTCATAATATTAATACAGACGAATTATTAGCATTATTAAATGCTAATGTGAAATCTACTGGTAGAAATTTAGATGGAACAGAAAAGAAAAAAGCTGAAAGAAATCAAAATGGCTTTCATTTAGGCGGTAGTAACGAAGGAGATAAAGAAGGTAGATACTTCCTTAATAGGAAACCTGTAGCTATTTTAGATATCATACAACCTGTTAGTGGCAATAATGGTAAATATTTATTAGGTGGACGTATTATTAATATCGAAGGGTCTGCAGAAGGACAAGATGGTGTTGTAAATAAAGATAAATACAATCGTGTCGTTTCAGGATTTGAAATTGCAGAAGAACACAACAACGGAGCAGGTAGTGCTTCATTTTCTGATCCACGTATTATCAGAGGTAGTGAAGGATCTAATGATATTGCCAAAGATAATTCAAACGGTGTTGCAGGCAACAATAATAATGAGGGCAGAGATAGAGCCATAAATAAATTCCAAATTTATGCAACATACAAACAATTACCATATTTCACTAACTTAAATACCGATACAGAAACGAGACTTATGAACCTTTTCGTTGTGCCTGTTGATGTAACGAAACCAACTGTATTAACAAACGAAACACGTTCAGCAATAAGTATTCCGAATGAGTTTAGAACTAAACAGGATATTGAGCGATTCATTGATGAAAATACGAATAAAATCGTTGGTAAAGATAATTTTTCAACTCGTAGTCATTTAGTTAAAGAATTCAAAATCTATGATCAAAATGATAATGAAATAAATATTGCAGATGAAAACATTGCTAGAAATACTAATTATAAATTAAAAGCTTATGTTTCAGATGAAGCTGGGAACACAAGTGAACCACTTGAACTTGGTAACTTTATTTATAGAGGTATTCCTAATAAACCAGTTATAAACACGGAATTAACAGATAAAGCTAATAAACCTGGTACTCAAGATGAAATCAATGTAACGAGTGAAGCGGGTAGTACGGTATCTCTTTATGATAAAGACAATCATCTGATAGGTTCTGGTACTGCTGATGAGAATGGCATTGCTATAATAAGACCTACTAATCCAATACCTGAAGGTGACGTTATAGCTAAGGCAACATTTGTGTCAAATAATCCACAAGATCAAGATTTTTCAGAAGCATCTGATCCTAAAAAGGCAACTGATACAACGCCTCCTGCTAAACCAGTTATTACTACTGATTTAACAGGTAAAGCTGGTACTACGCCTATCGTTGATGTTACTGCTGAACCGGGTTCTAAAGTTGAATTATTTGATAAAGATGGACATAAACTTGGTGAGAGAGAAGCCGGAAGAGATGGTATCGCACATATCACGCCAACTAAACCTTTACCTGAAGGTAATGTTACAGCTAAAGCGACTGATAAAGCGGAACATCCTAACACATCTCAACCTTCAGATGCTAAAAAGGCAACTGATACAACACCTCCTGCTAAACCAGTTATTACTACTGATTTAACAGGTAAAGCCGGTACTACGCCTACCATTGATGTTACTGCTGAACCGGGTTCTAAAGTTGAATTATTTGATAAAGATGGACATAAACTTGGTGAGAGAGAAGCCGGAAGAGATGGTATCGCACATATCACGCCAAATAAACCTTTACCTGAAGGTAATGTTACAGCTAAAGCCACTGATAAAGCGGAACATCCTAACACATCTCAACCTTCAGATGCTAAAAAGGCAACTGATACAACACCTCCTGCTAAACCAGTTATTACTACTGATTTAACAGGTAAAGCCGGTACTACGCCTATCGTTGATGTTACTGCTGAACCGGGTTCTAAAGTTGAATTATTTGATAAAGATGGACAGAAACTTGGTGAGAAGGACGCTGGAACAGATGGTATCGCACATATACCATTAACTACACCTTTACCTGAAGGTAATATTACAGCTAAAGCGACTGATAAAGCGGAACATCCTAATACATCAGTACCTTCATTACCAGTTAGTGCTACATTTAAAAATTCTATAACGAATAATCCAAACTATGGTGATACACCTATTAATGTGAAACCTGGTTTAAAATTTACTGTTCCTCAAACAGGAGATAAAGATTTACCTCCAGGTACAACATTTGAAGTCCAAAAAAATGGACTTCCGATTGGTTGGACTGTTAATTTTGATGAAACTGGTAATGCTACTGTAACTCCACCGGTTAATGAAACACTTGGTAAAACTGTTTCCATTCCAGTTACAGTTAACTATCCGGATGGTTCTGTGGATGATACATCTATTCCTGTAAAAGTTATTCCGAACCAAGCTCAGGAGCATACACCAAACTATAATAAATCAAATTATATGAAACCTGGCCAAAAAATTGATATCCCTCAAACAGGAGATAAAGATTTACCTCCAGGTACAACATTTGAAATTACTAAAAATATTTTGATCCCAGAAGGATATACTGTGGCAGTTGACCCAAATAGCGGTACTGTAACAATTACAGCTCCGTCTCGTGATACATTTGGTTCTGAAATAAACATGCCTATAACGGTGAAATATCCAGATGGTTCTTCCGAAGAAATACATGCTATAGCTTCTGTCCTTCCAAAGGATACTTCTGGTTCTGACTCTGGTACTGATAGTAATTCCGATTCAGGCGCTAACTCTAATACTGGTTCTGATTCTAACTCAGACAGCAGTTCTAATAGCCAATCTGATAAAGATTCTGGTTCAGACACTAACAGTGGTTCTAACTCAGACAGCAGCTCTGATAGTCAATCTGATCAAGATTCTGGTTCAGACACTAACAGTGGTTCTGATTCTGCTACTGACAGTTCTTCTGATTTAGATTCGAACTCTGACTCAAATAGCGATTCTGGTTCTGACTCAAACAGCAGTTCTGATAGCCAAACTGATAGTGGTTCCGATTCAAACGCTAACAGTGGTTCTGACTCTGATACTGATAGTACTTCTGATTTAGACTCAAACTCTGATTCAAGTAGTGATTCTGGTTCTAACTCAGACAGTAGCTCTGGTAGTCAATCTGATAAAGATTCTGATTCAAACACTAACAGTGGTTCTGATTCGAACTCTGACTCAAACAGCAGTTCTGATAGCCAATCTGATAAAAATTCTAATTCAGACACTAACAGTGGTTCTGATTCTGCTACTGACAGTAATTCTGATTTAGACTCGAACTCTGATTCAAGTAGTGATTCTGCTTCTAACTCAGACAGTGGCTCTGATAGCCAATCTGATAAAGATTCTGATTCAGACACTAACAGTGGTTCTGATTCTGCTACTGATAGTACTTCTGATTTAGACTCGAACTCTGATTCAAGTAGTGATTCTAGTTCTAACTCAGACAGTAGCTCTGATAGTCAATCTGATCAAGATTCTGATTCAGACACTAACAGTGGTTCTGATTCTGCTACTGATAGTAATTCTGATTTAGACTCAAACTCTGATTCAAGTAGTGATTCTGCTTCTAACTCTGATAGCGGCTCTGATAGCCAACCTGATAGTAGTTCTGATTCGAACACTAATAGTGGTTCTAACTCAGCTACTGACAGTAATTCTGATTCAGGCGCTAACTCTAATACTGGTTCTGATTCGAACTCTGACTCAAATAGCGATTCTGGTTCTAACTCTGATACTGATAGTAATTCTGATTTAGACTCAAACTCTGACTCAAATAGCGATTCTGGTTCTGACTCAAACAGCAGTTCTGATAGCCAATCTGATAAAGATTCTGATTCGAACGCTAACAGCGGTTCTAACTCTGATACTAATAGTAATTCTGATTTAGACTCGAACTCTGATTCAAATAGCGATTCTGGTTCTAACTCTGATAGTAGCTCTGGTAGTCAATCTGATAAAGATTCTGATTCAGACACTAACAGTGGTTCTAACTCTGGTACCGATAGTACTTCTGATTTAGACTCAAACTCTGATTCAAGTAGTGATTCTAGTTCTAACTCTGACAGTAGCTCTGATAGTCAATCTGATAAAGATTCTGATTCAGACACTAACAGTGGTTCTGATTCTTCTACTGACAGTAATTCTGATTTAGACTCGAACTCTGATTCAAATAGCGATTCTGGTTCTAACTCAGATAGTAGCTCTGGTAGTCAATCTGATAAAGATTCTGATTCAGACGCTAACAGCGGTTCTGACTCTGATACTGATAGTAATTCTGATTCAGGCGCTAACTCTAATACTGGTTCTGATTCGAACTCTGATTCAAATAGCGATTCTGGTTCTAACTCTGACAGCAGCTCTGATAGTCAATCTGATAAAGATTCTGATTTAGACACTAACAGTGGTTCTGACTCTGGTACTAATAGTACTTCTGATTTAGACTCGAACACTGATTCAAGTAGTGATTCTAGTTCTAACTCAGACAGCAGCTCTGATAGTCAATCTGATAAAGATTCTGATTCGAACACTAACAGTGGTTCTAACTCTGATACTGACAGTAATTCTGATTTAGACTCGAACTCTGATTCAAGTAGTGATTCAAGCGCTAACTCTAATACTGGTTCTGATTCGAACTCTGACTCAAATAGCGATTCTGGTTCAGACACTAACAGCGGTTCTGACTCGAACTCTGATACTGGCTCTGGTAGTCAAACTAATCAAGGTTCTAATTCAGACGTTAGCAGTGGTTCTGATTCTGCTACTGATAGTAATTCTGGTTTAGATTCTAGCAGTGGCTCTGACTCGAACAACGGTTCTGATTCTAACAGCGGTTCTAACTCTGATACTAATAGTAATTCTGATTTAGACTCGAACTCTGATTCAAGTAGTGATTCTGGTTCTAACTCAGACAGCAGCTCTGATAGTCAATCTGATAAAGATTCTGATTTAGACACTAACAGTGGTTCTGACTCTGGTACTGACAGTACTTCAAACTCTAACTCAGTTTCTGAGAGTGAAAGTAATTCAACTTCTAACTCAGACAGCAGTTCTGATAGTCAATCTGATAAAGATTCTGATTCAGACACTAACAGTGGTTCTGATTCTGCTACTGATAGTAATTCTGGTTTAGATTCTAGCAGTGGTTCTGACTCGAACAACGGTTCTGATTCTAACAGCGGTTCTGACTCGAACAACGGTTCTGATTCTACTACTGACAGTAATTCTGATTTAGACTCGAACTCTGATTCAAATAGCGATTCTGGTTCTGACTCAAACAGCAGTTCTGATAGCCAATCTGATAGTGGTTCCGATTCAAACGCTAACAGCGGTTCTGACTCTACTACTGACAGTAATTCTGATTCAGGCGCTAACTCTAATACTGGTTCTGATTCGAACTCTGATTCAAGTAGTGATTCTGGTTCTAACTCAGACAGCAGCTCTGATAGCCAATCTGATAGTAGTTCTGATTCGAACACTAGCAGTGGTTCTAACTCTGATACTGATAGTAATTCTGATTCAGGCGCTAACTCTAATACTGGTTCTGATTCGAACTCTGACTCAAATAGCAGTTCTGATAGCCAATCTGATAGTGGTTCCGATTCAAACGCTAACAGCGGTTCTGACTCTACTACTGACAGTAATTCTGATTTAAACTCGAACTCTGATTCAAATAGCGGTTCTGGTTCTAACTCAGACAGTGGCTCTGATAGCCAATCTGATAAAGATTCTGATTCAGACACTAACAGTGGTTCTGACTCTACTACTGACAGTAATTCTGATTTAAACTCGAACTCTGATTCAAATAGCGGTTCTGATTCGAACTCAGACAGTGGCTCTGATAGACAATCTGATAGTAGTTCTGATTCAGACTCTAACAGTGATTCTAACTCTGATACTGATAGTAATTCTGATTCGAACTCTGACTCAAATAGCGATTCTGATTCTAATTCAGACAACAACTCAACTTCAGATAGTAACACTGATAGCAGCTCTGACTCTAACAGTGCTTCAAATTCTAGTTCTGATTCTGATTCAGACAAAGATACTGATGGAGATGGAATTCCTGATAAAGATGATAACGACATCGATGGTGACGGCGTTAATAATAAAGACGAAGAAGCTAACGGTACTGATCCAACGAACGCTGATACTGACGGTAATGGTGTAAACGATGGTGACGAAGATACTGATGGTGATGGTATTCCAAACAAAGTTGAATCTGATCCTACTTCTGATAAAGTAACGGATAAAGATGGCGACGGTAAACCTGATATCTCTACTCCGAAGGATACAGACGGAGATGGCATCCCTGATAATCAAGATAATGATATCGATGGCGACGGCGTTAATAATAAAGACGAAGAAGCTAACGGTACTGATCCAACAAACGCTGATACTGACGGTAATGGTGTAAACGATGGTGACGAAGATACTGATGGTGATGGTATTCCAAACAAAGTTGAATCTGATCCTACTT
>NZ_JAJNHW010000003.1:0-290966 GCF_022386695.1 Mammaliicoccus sp. D-M19
TTGCATGTATTAGGCACGCCGCCAGCGTTCATCCTGAGCCAGGATCAAACTCTCCATAAAAGAAGTAAGCTTGATAAGCTCATTTTTGATTGGTTAAGCCAATCACTCTGAAGTACTTTCAGTACTCAATTATTGGAATTAACGTTGACATATTGTCATTCAGTTTTCAATGTTCATTATAAAATAATTTGGAGCGGGTGATCGGAATCGAACCGACAACATCAGCTTGGAAGGCTGAGGTTTTACCACTAAACTACACCCGCTTAGCTATATTAAAATTGATGAATGGTGCGGCCGAGAGGATTTGAACCTCCACGGGATTTCTCCCACTAGGCCCTCAACCTAGCGCGTCTGCCATTCCGCCACGACCGCGCATGGTTTGCAGTACTCAATCAATTTGTTATTTAAGTGACTGTCATTAAGTATATTACATTAAGTTTACAAAGTCAATAAAAATACTTAACTTTTTAATGTAATTTTACATCGAATAACTTGTCTTATTATTTGTTACGTTTCGTTCAAGCAACATTAACTATAATACGCCGGATCAATTATTTCGTCAATGCTTTTTCATTAAAAATTTAAATAAAAAGTACTACACTAGCATATTTTTAGTGTAGTACTTTCCCAATTATTCTTTATGTTATATTTTTTAACTTTCCACCACATGTTCCACATCTATATTTACGTGTATTAACACGTTTAATACGTTTGAATTCTGCCCTACATTGTCCACATTGATATAAATAGTTAGCACGTTCTTCATAACTTTGAACTGCTTTACAAAATCGTGGTGCCCCTACTTCGTTACTTAATTCTTTAAATGCTTTGTCTTTATGCTGATATCCTTTACCTTCTATATGTAAATGATAATGACAAAGTTCATGTTTAATAATATCTATAAGCGCTTCAACACCAAAATTTTCATATTGTTTCGGATTAATTTCTATATCATGACTATTTAATAGATACCTTCCGCCAGTTGTTCTTAACCTTTTGTTAAATACTGCATTATGTTTAAAAGGCTTATTAAAATATTCCATTGATATATTAGAAACAAGTTCTTGAAGTGCCTTATTGTCCATTAGGGTCTATCATAGTTAATGATACTTTTTGTTTTTCTTGGTTTACATCTAATACCCAAACATCAACTATATCTCCTACACTTACAACATTCATAGGATGCTTAACATATCCTTTAGATAATTTAGAAATATGAACAAGACCATCTTGTTTGACACCTATATCTACAAATGCACCAAAGTCTACAACATTTCGTACTGTACCACTTAAAGCCATATTTGGTTTCAAGTCTTCCATAGAAAGAACATCTGATTTTAAAATTGGTGTTTCAAATTCATCTCTTGGGTCTCTTAAAGGTGCTATTAACGAAGCAATAATATCTTCTAGAGTTGGTATACCTATATTTAATGTTTCACTTGTATCTTGTATATCTAATTTATTCAGTTTTTCTTTTAATACATCAGAACCAATATCTTCTTTTTGTAAACCAACATATTGAATCAGCGCATAAGCCGCTTCATAACTTTCAGGGTGAATAGCTGTTTTATCAAGTGGTTCGCTTCCATCTAGTATTCTTAAAAATCCAATACTTTGTTCAAATGTTTTATTACCTAATCTAGGAACTTTAGCTATTTCTGAATGATGTGTAATAACACCTTTTTCTTCTCTAAATTTAATAATGTTATTTGCAACTGTATTGCTAAGACCAGAAACATAACTTAGTAACGATGGAGATGCTGTATTCACATCAACACCAACTTGGTTAACAGCAGTTTCCACGACGAATTTTAAAGTTTCACTTAGTGCTTTTTGATTTACATCATGTTGATATTGTCCTACACCGATTGATTTAGGATCTATTTTAACAAGTTCACTTAATGGATCTTGTACGCGTCTACCTATAGATACAGCACTTCTCTCTTCAACTTTAAAATCAGGAAATTCTTCTCTAGCAATATCTGAAGCTGAATAAACTGAAGCGCCAGCCTCGTTGACGATAACAAATTGGCAAGGTAAGTTATGCTTTTTAATCATTTCAGCTACAAATTGTTCTGATTCTCTACTTGCTGTTCCGTTACCAATCGCAACTAATTCAATGTTATGTTTCTTTATCATATCTACAAATATCTTTTCCGCTTGATCAGTTTTAGAAACTGGTGGATGAGGAAATATCACGTTTTTATCAACAAATGAGCCATATTCATTAATAACTGCTAACTTACAACCTGTTCTGTAAGCTGGATCTAGTCCTAGAATTTTTTTACCTTTTAATGGTGCTTGTAATAAGAGGTTTTTTAAATTCTCAGAGAAAATCTCAATTGCATGTTCTTCAGCTTTTTGTGTTAATTCACTTCTAATCTCTCTTTCAATAGAAGGTAAGATTAATCTTTTTAAACTATCTTGAATGGCTTCTTTAATAACTTCAATATGTTTATGTACTTTTTCAACAAATTGAGCCGTTAAATAACTTTCTAATGATGCTGTATCTATTTCAAATCCTACTTTTAAAATGCCTTCTGATTCTCCCCGGTTAATTGCTAGAACTCTGTGAGGTACTATTTTCTTAATTGGTTCTTCATATGTATAGTACATTTCAAAGATATTTTTCTCATCTTCAGCTTTCTTTTTCTTCTCAGTAACTAATTTACCTTGTCTTTCAACACTGTTTAAAATGTATTTACGGTATTTAGGTTCATCTGAAATCATTTCAGCTATAATATCTCGCGCACCTTTGATGGCATCTTCATGAGATTCAACTTCTTCAGTAATATATTTTGAAGCTTCTTCTACTAAATCAATATTAGAAGTACCTTCTAGTATCCATTTAGCTAAAGGTTCTAACCCTTTTCGTTTTGCTTCTGTAGCTCTTGTTTTTTTCTTTTTCTTAAATGGTCGATATAAATCTTCTATTCTTTGTAATTTTGTTTGTTTTAAAATGTCATTTTTTAAGTCTTCTGTTAGTAAACCTTGTTCATCAATTAATCTGATGACTTCTTCTTTTCTATTATGCAAGTTAAGTGCATATGTATATTCATTTTCAATTTGTTTAATTTCAACTTCATCAAGTCCACCAGTTAATTCTTTTCTATATCTTGCTATAAAAGGCACGGTATTCTTATCTTCTAGTAATTCTAGTACAGTTTTAATTTGTTTTTCTGTAAAAGGATGATTTTTCTTTATGATTTCTATTAGTTCTTGATTCATAATTGCCTCCTAAAAATGGTTATATTCTATTTTAACATAAATAGAATATAACCATTTTTGATTTTAAAAAGAGACAGAAACATTTCAAATGTTTCTGTCTCTCCTAATATATGAATTATTTCATTGCAGCTTCTTTTAATTTTTTTATTGCTGTTCTTTGAAGTCTTGAAACATGCATTTGACTGAGACCTATTTTTTCTCCGGTCTCTTTTTGACTTAAGCCCGTAATAAAGGTGTATTGAATTATTTCTCTTTCTCTATCCGTTAAAATAGGCAGAATTTTTTCTAATATCATTCTTTTTTCAGTTAAATCATAACCTTCTTCTGATTCTCCCATAATATCTAGCAATGTAACGGTAGATCCGTCTTTATCCGCTTCGATAGAATGGTCAACACTTAAGGCATTATAACTTTGACCCATTTCCATTGCTTCTAGAACATCTTCTTCGGTTACTTCTAGTCTATTTGCAATTTCAATAATTTTAGGTGACCTTCCTAATTCATTAGTCAATTCTTCATTTGCCTTTTTTATTTTAGGGCCAATTTCTTTAATTCGTCTAGGTACATGTACACTCCAAGTTTTATCTCTTAAATATCTCTTTATCTCACCAATTACAGTTGGAACTAAAAATGCTTCAAACTTTCTTTCAAATGAAACATCAAATCTTTTTATAGCACCTAATAAACCAACCATACCAACTTGAACAAGATCTTCATGATGTGCTTGGCCTTTAGAATATTTATATGCTAAAGATTCTACTAATTTTTGATAATGTAATACTAGCTTTTCTTGAGCTTCGCTATTATCATTTTCTTGGTAATCTGCTATCCAAGCATTAATGTCTTCTGGAGAAACTTCATTATAAACTTTGGACTCTTCCGTCATGTGTTTGCACCTGCTCTTTAGATAAATACTTTGTCATACTTATTGTAACACCAGCATCTTTTTGGACACTTACTTCATCCATTAATGATTCAATAAGAAATAGTCCTAATCCACCTTGTCTCAAGAAATTGATATTATCACTTTCTTGGTATGGTCCAAGCACTTTTTTAGCTTCTTCATAATTAAAGCTTTTACCTGAATCTGATACAATGATTTCTATTTTATCTTCAAACACAAGATAACCTATTAATATTTCGCCTTCAACTTTATCACTATATGCGTGTTTTACTGCATTTGTTACCGCTTCTGACACTGCAATTTTTGAATCTTCAATATCTTCATATGAAGCACCAGCTCTATTAAACACGCCAGATAATGTCAATCTGACTAGACCAACATATTCTGGAGCTGCTGGGAATCTCATCTCTATATAATCATAGTTAGATGTCATCACGTTATACCTCCGTTCCTTTGTTGACATGCATTAATTCTTTAAGACCCGTAATATCAAATAATCTCTCAATTCTATCAGATACACCAAGCACATATAGTGATTTATCATGTTCATTGAGTGATTTTAATGTGCCAACAAATAAACCTAAGCCAGTAGAATCCATATAACTTACGTTCTCCAAATTAACATGTATATCATGCGTTCCTTTTTGTCTAATCGGTTGTAATACGTCTTGAAGTTGAGGCGCAGTGTACACATCCAATTCTCCGCCAACTTTAATTTCATAGTAATTTTCATGTTCTGTAGTTTCAATGTTAAGATTCATTCCTTGTTACACCCCTAAATGTATTAGACTTTCATCATTTATTTTTACCCGTTTTTAAAATATTTAATCTTATTTAACACATCTTAAATATTTTTACCTTACAACTATTTAACACGTTTAACAATTAATATCGTTAAATCATCTCTTTTATTTGGATTCTGTAGTTTGACAAGTTCTTCATATAAAATTTGAACGATGTCTTGCGGATGAAGTTGTTTGTACTCATCAATCATACTTAATAAATCTGTCGTTTTGATAAATTCATTTTGTTGATTACGTAATTCCGTGACACCATCAGTAAAGACGATAATCATATCTTGTAATTCTATTTTTATTTCACTTTGTTTATAACGTGTATGTTTATTAACGCCGAGCACAATACCTCGTTCAGACATTTCTTCAAATTCTCCAGTCTGACTTCTATATATGTATCCAGGCTCATGTCCTGCTGAACTATAATAAAGCATATTATTAATTTCTTCATATAAACCATAGAACATTGTCACAAACATATTTTGATTAACGTTCTTTTCCACAACTCGATTCAAACGTTTTAAACCGTCACTCGGCAATTGCGAATGGCCGTATGAATCCATGCCAAATTTAATCATACTCATCGCTAATGCTGCCGGTATCCCTTTACCGATAACATCTGCTACTGCAAAACTCATAGTTCCGTCATTATGATCAATTAAATTAAAATAATCTCCACTTACTTTTTGTGCTGGAACAGAAATTGCCCCAATTTGAATACTATCAAATTGAGGGATTTGAGGCTTTAGCATCGTTTGTTGCAAACTAGACGCAACTTCCATTTCTTTATCATGAATTTTAATCTTATTTAATAACTTCTTATAATCACGGTATGTAAAGCCATAACCTATCATGACTTCTAAAAGAACATCAAATGAACGAATGATTTGTTCTTTAGTCAAGTCTTGTTCCTGATCCATTATATTTACATGTAATTGTACTATCTCCTCTGGTGAAACATTATCTTCTATGGCTTCAGTTGAAAATGTTTGGCATGATGATAAAATTTCATCATCATTTGTTTGAACATAATCAAGTAATAATTGAAGATACTGTTGTTTCTTTTGTTCTGACACGAAGTCACCTCGTTTCAAATATACTAAAAAAGCTTTAGGTTAATCCTAAAGCGGAAGACGTTTTAAAGTAATATTGATTCTTTTAAAACTATTTCATTATGTATTACCTAATGTATCAAATTTTTGTTGCAAAGTTAGATTGAGGCTGATGGCAATAGCGATATCAACCTCTTTCATCTTTGCATCAGATAAATATGTTAATTTTTCTTTTAAGCGTTTTTTATCAATTGTTCTGATTTGTTCAAGCAAAATTACGGAATCTCTGTCTAATTTATATTTCGCTGCCTCAATTTCTACGTGAGTGGGAATTTTGGCTTTATTTATCTTACCAGTAATTGCTGCAACAATCACAGTCGGGCTATATCGATTACCTGTATCATTCTGGATAATGACGACTGGTCTTGTTCCCCCTTGTTCAGAACCTGTAACTGGTGAAAGATCTGCGAGATATACATCTCCTCTTCTCATTTATTCACCTTGCTGAGAGGCTAAATGCGATTCATTTGAATCACAAGCTTCGCATTCGCTATAGTATGCTTCAGATGCAAGGGAGAGATTTAAATCGGCCATTGAACGATAGCCTTCTTTCAGTGTTTGTTCTAAACTTTGTGTACGATTTTGCGTTAAAGATGTCATAACAAATACCTCCAGATAAAATAAATGTAAATTTTGTTGATTAAGTTATTAATATCATAACAAATGTAACTCTATTTGACTATGCTATTTTAATAATTCGTTCGTAATTTCAACATTTTCACCATCATGATATATACGTGGTAATCTTTTTTTCAAGTTACAAAGTACTTCATAATTAATGGTATCTTGCGCTTCAGCAATCTTTTCTGCTGATTGTTCTGAATCAACATCATTATCCATGAGAATGACTTTATCACCTGTTTGAACATCATCTGGCACTTTTATCATTGTTTGATCCATACATACTCTACCTATGACGGGACAATTCACACCATTTACATTCACGAGTGTATCTTGCATCTTTCTTAAATAACCATCTGCATAACCTATTGGCAATGTGGCTACTTTAATACGTTCACCAGCAGTAAATGTAGCACCATAACTCACTGTTTCGCCTGGTTCTAAATACTTTGTTTGAACGACTTCTGTTATTAATTGTGCAGAAGGTTTTAATTTTAAATTAGAAATTTCTTGAATATATTTTGATGGATAATATCCATATAATGAAATACCAAATCTAACAGCTGTGCAAATGGACGCATCATACCTTAAGGCTCCTGCTGAATTTTGAGCATGTATATATTCAGGTGTTTGAGACGACTCTACAAATTCTTCAAATAATTCATATTGCTTTTTAGAGAAATCATTTGGTTCATCTGCAGATGCAAAATGTGTGTACACACCTTCAAATATAAGACGTTCATGTTGTTGTATTTTATGCACGACATGTTGGTAACTTTCAATATCTTTTAATCCAATCCTACCCATGCCTGTATCAATTTTCACGTGCATCCATAAAGGTTTGTCAGAATCATCATCTATTGATTCTATTGCATCATCTAACCATTGTTCAGATGGAACGGTTAATGCAACTCTATGTTGAACAGCTTTATTAATATCTTTAGTATTAATAACGCCGAGTACTAATATTTTTGCTTTAATACCATGCATTCTTAATTCAATTGCTTCATCTAATGTGGCAACTGCAAAGAAGTCTACACCTTCATTCATTAAGTATGTCGCAATCGGTACACTTCCTAATCCGTACCCATTTGCCTTAACGACTGCCATAATCTTCTTATTTGGGTGAAGTCTTCCTACTGCTTGATAATTTTCTAGTATTGCCTTTAAATCGACGTTGATATAAGTTGGCCTATAATATTTTTCGGACAACAGCAAGGCACCTCCTCTTATAATATTTGTATTTTATCATATAGAAATCAATCTTGCTTAATATTTTCTATAATCACAATGGCTTCTGCATAATGTTTCGTGTGTGTAATGGAAGGATGAACACGATAGCCTTCACAAATGATTTCTGGTTTACCATTTTCATCTGGTAAACAATTAATCGAGTGAAAACCGTACTTTTTACCGATCCCTGTACCCATAGCTTTACTAAATGCTTCCTTCACAGCAAATCTACCGGAAATGAATTCGATTTTTCTTGATTCTAATTTAATTTTGTTGAAAATATTTAATTCGTCTTTTGTTAAAATTTTATTGACCATTTCTGGTCGTTTCGTATACCAATCTTGTATACGTTCTATTTCGACTAAATCTATGCCGACACCTTGAATCATCGTTAACACCTTCATTTTCACTGATTAAAAATCAATTTTCAATTCTATTTTGTATCGCGTGTTTAATACGGTTTGCCTTATCTTTATTTAAATATTGAATCATACGATTTCCTCCAGCCGTAGACAACGTAATATTAGCCAGGTTAAACTTTCTCATTATGAATCCTTCATATAAATCAACATTTTGAATTCTACCCATAGGTATCGTTGTTTCTCTAATCATAAAAATACCTGATTTAATGTTTATTTCATCGTCATTTATTTCATATCTGAAATTTCGATACATATAATAAGGCTGGATGATTAAACCATATATAGCTATTACTACGATAAGCGCTACTGGAATAAGAAGAAACCATTTTAAAGCTGTCGTCCACCATAGATTAAAAATAACTGCCATAACGATTAATATGATAATAAGTATTGAAATTGTAATGAGCGATCCAATACGTTCAACGACCATTCCTTTTTTATCCATTCTATATCTAGGAAGCATCTATGTGACCTCCTTTATCTTTATACCATTTATAAATATTTAACGTATCTTGTTTATTGATAAATCTTAATCCTTTAGACAACATACCATTTCCATATGCTATTTGAATTGAGAAATGTGCAATATCTTTACGTTTAATAATTGGATTTTCATGTAATTCAAAAGTTAAAATCTTATTTCTATTCGCCCAAATTGTTGTATATTCAAACGGTGTTGCATTCAATATGACAATTGAGTCGTCATAAATTCTATATCCAGATTTCAACGTAATAATACTTGCGTAAAATAGCATAACTAAGAATATCACTAATCCTATAATCCAAGTATAAGACCATAAATATATTTGGATAGGAACCACAATTAATAATAAAATAATTGTCGGAATCAACACTCTTCTACGAATACCTTGTTTAGGTAATCCTTTCTTTACTGAATGAAACTGAAACTGTGGAATAATGTCTTCAAGCAATTGATAAGCTTCTTTTTTCTTCATAAATGGCAAGATTGTCACAGTACCTACATCAGTATCTTCTCCATTTTCAAAATGTCCATCTGAAGTAATAATCGCTGATATTTTTGTGTATCCGATCACTTTTCTAAATATAGATTCTTCTTCTTTTAACGCTTGTATTCTTCTGATTGGAACGGTACGCTTTTGAACAGTTAACAGACCATATTTAACCGTTAAAAGTTCCCCATCAAATGTTAATTGATATTTATAATTTTTAATAAATACAATGAGTGATCCAATAATATAACTTAATATGATAAATACAAGCACAATTGAAATGATTACAAATGTTAAATTAACAACTTGATTAATTAGTGGGCTAATATAATCTTCGATATCGATTATTTGTGTTACAAATCCAAGTAATGAGCCAAGTGCCGCAAATACAATTAAAATACCACCACTTGTAAAACTCATTTTCAATAAATCTTTAGTTGATAATCTAAAGAACACGACTTCTTCTTTCTCATTAATAATATCTTGATGTTCAGAATCAGTCGACACAACTTGTTCCTCGTTTAAATCATCTTCGCTTTGCTCTTTATTTTTGATAGCAAATTTTCTTTCTTTTAAATATTTCGAAAGACTATCACTTTGTGACTTCGTAATTGTATCTAATTCAATGCCATCACTCGGTGTTTTAATACTTAAACTCACGCCACCTAACAATTGGTGTACTATATTTTGAGAAGTATCAACAGATTGAATCCTTTCAATATTTAACTCTTTACGATTTTTTGAAAAGACACCCCAAGTCATAATTAATTGGTCATTCTCAATCCAATAACGTGTATTGTAAATCTTAATTGCTTTAAAAATGCTACTTATAAGTGAAAAACCTAAAATAACAATAGGAAATGTAAGTTCCCAAATATTATCTAATCCACGTGTCATAACGATAAACGCAGCTATTATTAATGGAAATATATTTTCTTTTAAACTAGCTAAAAACCCACTAACATAAGATATTGGATGTAATCTTTGCGGATCAAACATCATCAGTCACCTCTTTAACCTTAGTCATGATATTTAATCTCGTTTGGTCAGCTATCTCTCGGCTGACCATTGGCAACACTTCTAAATTACCTGCTGTTACAACAACGACAAAATAAATATTAAACAATCTTGAAATTGGTCCGTGCTTTATCGTTACATATTGAATTCTGTCATAAGGCTGTACAAATCTCTTTTGATAATAAAGCCCACTTTGTACTTCAATATACTGTTCTCCAATTTCAAACGATGTTCTTCTAAGTCTTATGATCGGACTAATAAATCCTATCGCTATAATCAACAGCGCAATCGGTGTCACAATATAAATGAGAAATGTCCACCAATCATATTTATGCCATAAAAATACAAATACACTGTACAAAATTAAGATAACTATGACATTTACAATATGATTTACATACTCATATTTTATAGACTGTTTTGGCATTTTATGTTCGAGTATTGGTTTATACATATAATCTCCTCTATCGTTCAATTTACGTGTATTATATCATAAAAAAAGTGTGCGTAACCTTAGAGATTACACACACTTTTTGTTTAGTTTCTATTTTGAATGCTCAGCAAATGTTCTACCTGAGAATTGTTTTTTTGAACGTTGTTTGTTTGGTTTATTGTTTTTACCTTTGTTACGGTCAAATTGATTGTTTTTATCATTTCCGCGACGTTTGTTGTTTTTACCATCAAATCTAGTTCTAGATTTACCACGTGAGTTACCACCACGGTTACCTTGTTTGCCTCTATGATTAGATTTTTTAGATAATGGTTTTTCAAATGTTAGTTGAACTTCTGCATCGTTGTTAGAAGTAATTAACTCTTGTAATAATGCAGCAACTAATTTTTGGTCACCATATTCTTTAATTAATGATTCAGCAATTTTTTCAATGCGACCTTCGATTGGACTTTCTACCCAACCTTTAACTTTAGCTTTAACATCTGATTCTTTAGCTTTCATAACTTCACCTGGTGTTGGTGGACGTAAAGCACTCATTTGACGTTTATTAGCTTTTTCTATTTGACGGATATAATCCATTTCAATTGGATTTACAAATGTAACGGCAACACCTTGTTTACCCGCTCTACCTGTACGACCAATACGGTGAGTATAACTTTCAGTATCTTGAGGGATATCAAAGTTATAAACGTGACTTACGCCAGAAATATCTAATCCACGAGCTGCAACATCTGTAGCTACTAAAATATCGATTTGATCATTTTTGAATTTTTTCAATACTTCTAATCGTTTAGCTTGAGTAATATCTCCGTGTAAACCTTCAGCACGGTATCCTTTAGTAATTAACGCACTTGTTAATTCGTCAACACGACGTTTCGTACGACCGAATACAATCGCTAATTCAGGATTTTGAACGTCTAATAAATTCGTAAATGTCTCGAATTTTTCTAATTCTTTAACGATTGTGTAGAATTCATCAATTTGTGGATCTGACAATTCGTTAGACATTGTTTTAACGATTTGTGGACTCTTCATGAATTTTTGAACTAATTCTTGAATAGCTTTAGGCATTGTTGCTGAGAATAGTAATGTTTGACGATTTTCGGATGGAAGTTTAGACATTATAAATCTCATATCATCTATAAAGCCCATGTTCATCATTTCATCTGCTTCATCTAAGATCAATGTAGAAATTGATTCTGTTTTTAATGTTCTTCTATTTAAGTGGTCAATCACACGTCCTGGTGTACCTACTACAATTTGCGGACCTTTTTTAAGTGATTTGATTTGTCTGTCTATTGGCATGCCACCGAATACAGTTACAACACTTACGTTTTGTCCTTTACTGAAACTACGTAATTGTTCTGCCACTTGGTTTGCTAATTCACGTGTTGGTGCAAGAATCAATGCTTGTACACCTTGTTTATCTGCTACTTTATCAATTAATGGAATACCAAATGCACCAGTTTTTCCTGTTCCAGTTTGTGCTTGTCCTAGCACGTCCGTACCTTTTAATGTATGTGGAATACTTTCGATTTGTATTGGTGTTGGTTCAGTAAATCCCATTTTGTCCAAAGCATTTAAGGTAGCTTCAGAAATACCTAATTCTTTAAATTTTTGCAAAATAATTCTCCTTTTATATAGTTAATTCTTCTCGTCTTTTTTATTCAACTTCTATATACTACCACCCTTTTACCAATAGCGCAATGCGATTAAATCGTCGTTTACATTTAATTTTCATAAACAAAAACACAAAAAAACTGCACTAAAAAGGGATTTAGTACAGTTTTACTTCTTTATTTATTTTTAAATATAAATTTTTCAACTTCATAAAAAACTTTATAATTAACTTTTGATAAACAAATTTCATGTGGTCCTTTATCAATTTCAACTAAACGTGCATGCTTAATTCTCTTCACTAACGTTCTAGATTTTTCAATTGGAACAAGACCATCTATTGTGCCATGTATAATTAATGTTTTAGCTGATATTTGTTCTGGAACATATAGCGCACTTTGCTGTAATTTTTTAAAAGCTACAAATGATTTATAGTTAATTTTGACTGTGCGTCTCACCATGAAATCAAGAATTTTCAAATCTGCATATCTCATATTATTGATAAATGTATATGGTGATTTCACCAAGTATTGTATATTGATATTTTCAAAAGCTGGGGCAATTAACACTAATTGATCAGGTTGTTTAATTTTAGCTAACAAACCTGCAATAATGCCACCCATTGAAAATCCTATAACAATGACTTTATCTGATTTCTTCCTTAATGTCTCATATGATTGTTTCGCTCTTTCAAACCACATATCTTCATTTGTATCTTTAATCAATAAATTCAAGCCATGTCCTGGGTATTCCGGTGCTTCAAGTATAAAATCATAGCGACTACTCAAATATTCAATTAATGGTAATAACTCATAACGACCACCTGTATAACCATGTAAAAACAAGATACCTACTTTCATGTAAGTGCGTTAATAATCGTTTCGAGTGACATACCTCTAGAACCTTTAAACAAAGTGATAGAGTCTTCATTTAAATGATTTTTTAAATAGTCTGTGATTTCTTCTTTATCCTCAAAGTGATAAGTTTCAGTTATATATGCTTTCGCAATATTTGATATATGAGCCGCTTCTTCACCATATGTAATTAACGTTTGTATAGCTTTATGTTCTAAATAATAGCCAACTTGCTCATGCATCTCTCGACTCATTTCGCCTAATTCTAATACATCCGCAAGAATAAGTGTCTTATCTGTTTGTTCCATATTATGCAGTGTATCTATTGCTGCTTTCATACTCGTTGGACTTGCATTATATGCATCATTAATGAGTAGACCATATTGTTCTGTTTCAATTCTTTGCATACGCATATCGGTTAATACAAGATCATCTAAGGAGCTTTGAATTATGTCTTCCGTTACACCTAAATGTTTAGCAACTTGTATTGCATATGTTGCATTTTTAACATTGTGTTCACCTAATATATTTAAATGATAAATGAAGTGACTATTATTCAAATGAAAGTTTATACCGTGACTTGATGATTGATTCGTTTTGATGATGACATCATTATCATTCGCTATCCCTACAGATAGTTTGTCATGTTGCAATTTAGATACGAAAGGTTTAAGTAATGGCTCATCTCCATCGTAAATAAATAGTCCATTCTCTTTAAGACCTTCTGTAATTTCAAATTTGGCTTTTGCAATACCTTCTCTAGAACCTAAATCTTGCATATGAGACTCACCAATATTCGTGATAATCGCAACATCAGGTTCTGCTAAATGAGTTAATTCACTAATTTCACCAAATCCACTCATACCCATTTCTAGAATGGATACTTCAGTATCTTCATTTAAGTCTAGTATCGTCAATGGGCAACCAATCTCATTATTATAATTTCCTTGTGTCTTCTTAACTTTAAATGATTTATTCAATACACATTCAACCATATCTTTAGTTGTTGTTTTCCCATTTGAACCGGTAATCGCAACAACTTTAGGGTTTACATATTTTAAATATGCTTTAGCTAAATTTTGTAATGCTGCTAATGTATTATCAACAAAAATAATGGGTCCTTCTGGCGGATTCGGAACATCTTTTTGCCAAAATGATGCACCTGCACCATCATCAAGTGTTTGACGTACAAATTTATGACCATCTACATTTTCACCTTTAAATGGTATAAACAAATTTGATTCAGCAATTTTTCTTGAGTCTATACATGTACCTTGAACAACGACATCAAGATATTCATCTTGAATTTCACAATCAATCCATTCTTTTATTTTACGTAAATTAATATTCATTCTATTTACCCTCAGTCAATTTTATATTTGATATTCTTCTTGTTATCGTATCGTTCAATAGCAAGTTCAATTAACTTAGTTATAAGTTCTGTATAGCTTAAGTTCATGTTCTCCCATAATAATGGATACATGCTATATTGTGTAAATCCTGGCATTGCATTTGTTTCATTAATATAAATTGTATTGTCTTCTGTTAAGAAGAAGTCTGCTCTTACTAATCCAGAACAATCTGTTGCTTTAAAAGCTTCAATAGCCATATTTCTTAAAGTTGTTGCTGTTTCTTCATCTACATCAGCAGGTATTTGAAGTTTAACTTTGCCATCTTTATATTTAGATTTATAATCATAAAATTGTACATCTTTCACAACTTCACCTGGTAAAGTTGTTTCTGGATAATCATTACCTAATACAGCTACTTCAATTTCTCTTGCATCAACACCTTGTTCGATAACAAGTTTACGGTCAAATTGAAATGCTTCTTCAATACCAGAAATTAATTCTTCTTTATTCGTACATTTACTAATACCAACACTTGATCCTAAATTTGCTGGTTTAACGAAAACAGGATATTCAAGTTTATTTTGAATAAGCTCCACTATATTACGTTCATATTTCTCGTATTCACTTTTTAAGAAACTTACATATGGTAATTGAGGTAATCCTCTGTGAGCGAATAAATGTTTCATAACTAATTTATCCATTGAACTTGATGCTGCAAGCACACCATTACCAACATAAGGAATATCCAATACTTCAAATAAGCCTTGAATTGTACCGTCTTCTCCGTTAGGGCCGTGTAATAAAGGAAATACTGCACTATATGCGTTTCCATCATTACTCGCTTCTAATAATTTAGATATTGGTGTTAATGTTTCACTTGTTAATTTTAATTGTTCAACATCTTCGACTTTTCCATCAATAGATTGGTCGCTTTTAATCCAATCCCCATCATTTGTAATATAAATGATATCAATTATGTATTTAGATAGATCAACTGCATTGATCACATTTTGAGCCGTTAAAATTGATACATCGTGCTCTGCACTTTTCCCACCATATATAATGCAAATATTTTTTTTAGACATATATAAGCCTCCAAGTAGATTATTAGCCTATATTTTATCATGTTTTTAGCTATTGTTGCACGTATCAACATGACTATTTTAAAAATAACGCTTTTCTGAATAGCAAAATTGTATCACTTTATGTACAATCAAGTTATAATAAAAATTATGAAATTTAGTGTTAATTAAAGGAGTCTTTTAATGGAAACTTCTACTCGTACATTAAATAAATCGTTTCTAGAAAGAATAGATTGGCGATTAATCACGATTATTCTTATCCTATTTGGAACGAGTTGTTTAATAATCAATTCTGCAATGTCTGGCGGACAATATGAAACAAACTTTTTACTTAAACAAGTCTTGTACTATGTGCTTGGTTTTATTTTAGCCATTGCCTTAATGTTCATATCTCCAAAGACACTAAGAAAATATGTTTGGATTATATACATAATTGGAAACTTATCATTAGTTGGACTATTAATTCTACCTGAATCTAGCTTTACACCTATTATTAATGGTGCTAAAAGTTGGTACAGACTGGGACCTATCAGTATCCAACCATCTGAGTTTATGAAAATCATTTTAATTATTGCGCTATCTAATGTTATCTATCAACATAATAGATTTACTTACAATAAATCATTATCAAGAGACTTTAATTTATTACTAAAAATTGGTTTAACTTCTTTAGTACCAATGTTATTAATACTTTTGCAAAATGATTTAGGAACAACACTTGTATTAATTGCGATTATACTTGGTATCGTTGTTGTTTCTGGCGTAACATGGAGAATACTCGCACCAGCATTCATCGCATTATTCGGACTTGGTTCAAGTATCATTTTATTAATGATTTTTAAACCAAGTGTTATTGAGAAAGTTTCGGGTATTAAGACGTATCAATTAGGACGTATTAATTCCTGGCTAGATCCTTATGCATACAGCTCAGGCGATGGATACCATTTAACAGAATCTTTAAAAGCAATTGGTTCTGGTCAAATATTTGGTAAAGGCTTAAATAACGGTGAAGTTTATATTCCTGAGAACCATACCGATTTTATATTTTCAATCATTGGTGAAGAATTTGGATTTATCGGAACGATGGCAGTACTAATTATTTTCTTAGCTTTATTCATACACTTAATTAGAATGGCTACTACGACACGTCATCCGTTTAATGTTGTATTTATAATCGGATATTTATCATTCGTACTATTCCACGTTGTACAAAATATCGGTATGACAATTCAACTGCTACCTATCACGGGTATCCCATTACCATTTATAAGTTATGGTGGGTCAGCTTTATGGTCATTAATGGCAGGTGTCGGTATATTACTATCCATCTATTACCACGAAAAAGATAAATTCACAGAATCTGGTCAAAAAGCCGACATATAAAAAAACCGCATCCTCAAATCGAGGATGCGGTTTTTTAGTTCACCTATTTATTTCAACTTGTTAGTTGCGACATTCGGCAAACTACGCATTATTTCTATTCGTGACTTAGTTTCTGTTATGTTTACGCCTAATGATGATAAAAGTTTGACCACATTCTTTACCTTTGACTTAGGTTGATTCATGGGTACCACCTCTTATTCAATTTAATTACCTTAAGTTCATTCTACTCTAAATTAAGTAGTTTGACTATAGTTCATTCGGCCTATATTGTTATTTTTTTGTTTAATTTGTTATTTTTTTATAATAATTATATGAATGATTTCTTAAACAACTTCATATCCAGCATCGAAAATAGCATTTTCGATATTATCGATACTAGCAGGATCTTCATAAACGACACGTACTTGATTATCATCAGGACTAGCGACAACTTCTTTAACACCGATTAATTGACCAACTGATTCCTCAACTGCTTGTTTGCAATGCCCACAAGACATACCTTCAACATTAATAATTTGTTCTTTCATTTATAACACTCCTATATATTTAAATGATATTTTAATTGATGCCTTTTCATAATCATTATATGCATATGTTTTAGAAGGGTCAAATACAACCTTTTCAATTTTAATTTAAATGTATTATACTAGTTTAAAGATAAAGAAACGGAGGCATTGGTATGAACTACTTCTCATATTTTTCATTTGATTTTTCCATCATAGTATCAGTGCTACTTATTACAGCATTTATTCTGAATGTTGTGTTTGGATTTATTATCATATTCTTAGAACCAAGAGAAGCTGGTGCGATTTGGGCTTGGTTGTTAGTGCTTTTATTTATTCCAATATTAGGATTTATACTTTACCTACTATTTGGGAGACAAATTCAAAGAAAGAGTATTTTCAACTTAGATGAACAAGATAAAATAGGTCTTGAACACATCATTAATGAGCAAATCAAAGCAATTGATGAAAATAATTTCGAAATTGATAAGCCTGAGATATCTAATTATAAGCATCTTATTCATATGTTGCTTTACAATAACTCAGCCTTCTTAACAACTGACAACAAAGTTGAAATGTTTACAGATGGACATGATAAATTCAATGCACTTATTGAAGATATTAGAAAAGCTGAGTCATATATCCATATTCAATATTATATCTTTAAGAAGGATAACTTAGGTAAAAAGATCTTATTTGAACTTGAAAAGAAACTTCAAGAAGGTTTAGAAGTTAAAATGTTATATGATGACATGGGATCTCGTAAATTAAATTTATCTTCATTCAAGAAATTTAGAGCACAAGGTGGAGAAGTTGCAAGTTTCTTCCCTTCTAAACTCCCACTCATTAACTTTAGAATGAACAACCGTAACCATAGAAAGATTGTTGTTATTGATGGAAAAGTTGGTTACGTAGGTGGCTTTAATGTCGGAGATGAATATTTAGGTTTAGATAAAAAATTTGGTTATTGGCGAGATACGCACTTAAGATTAGAAGGTGACTCAGTCAATGCGTTACAGCTTAGGTTTATGTTGGACTGGAACTCTCAATCTACACGTGACAAGATGCGCTATGAATCTAAATACTTCCCTGATGTTGAATCTGGCGGAAAAGTTGGTATTCAAATTGCTTCAAGTGGTCCTGATGAAGATTGGGAACAAATCAAATATGGGTATTTAAAAATGATATCAGAAGCTAAAAAACATATTTACATACAAACACCTTATTTCATTCCAGATTTATCATTTTTAGACGCCATTAAGATAGCTGCCCTTTCCGGAGTAGATGTTAATGTGATGATTCCTAATAAGCCCGATCACCCATTTGTTTATTGGGCAACATTTGCCAATGTCGGCGAATTAATAAAAGCTGGTGTCAATGTTCATATTTATGAAAAAGGCTTTATACACACTAAGATGGTAGCCATAGACGATGAAGTTGTAAGTATTGGTACAGCAAACATGGATAATAGAAGCTTTGTATTAAATTTCGAAGTTAATGCCTTTATTTACGACGATGAAATCGCTAAAAATTCACGCTTAGCTTATGAGAATGATATGACACATTCATCATTATTAACAGTTGAAAGATATGAAAACAGAAGCACGTGGATTAAATTAAAAGAAGGTATAGCACGATTGCTATCACCATTATTGTAAATACTTAGCGGGTAGAAGAGACGATTGTTCAAACTTTTCTACCTGTTTTTTTTAAGGAGAAAGATATGAATAAAGAACAAATTATTAAAGAAGCAGAATCATATGTTAGCACATTACACAAAAACGATACGACTGGACATGACTTTGAGCATATTTTAAGAGTTAGACATCATGCTCTAGATATTGCTCAGTTTGAGGAAGTGGATTTGTTTGTAGTTGAATTAGCAAGTTTACTACACGATGCTGTCGATAAGAAATTATTTAAAGATGGCAACACAGCTTGGCAACAACTTTATCAATGGATGAAAGACATGGAGATAAGCGAATCTATTCAAACAGAGATTATCCATATTCTAAAGTATATTAGTTATAATGGTGGTAAAAATGAAGGTAAACTTACAAGCTTAGCAGGAAAGATCGTCCAAGATGCAGATCGAATTGATGCGATTGGCGCTATAGGAATAGCAAGAACATTTCAATATGCTGGTCATTTTAAAGAGCCTATGCATATCTCCACTCAACAACCACGCAATTTAAATGATTTACAAGAGGATCAATATCATAATGAACCGAATACGGCAATTAATCATTTTTACGAGAAATTATTATTATTAAAGGATTTAATGAATACTAAACGGGGCAAACAAATCGCTGAAGAACGCCACTTATTTATGGAGAACTTTTTAAAACAATTTTATAAAGAATGGGATATAACTAAAAAAACAAACTAATCACGATGATTAGTTTGTTTTTTTGATTTTATTTCTTTTTCTTCTTATTAGATACGAGTTTAGCTGGTTTCTTCTCTTTATTAGCTTCTTGTTGATTTTTCTCATGTGCTTCAATGATTGGTTTCATTTCTTCTTCTACTTTGTTGTTATAGAAGACGTTACCTAACCATGTTTGAACAACTAAGAATGCACCACCGACTGCCCAGTATAAACCTAATGCAGATGCTGAAATGTATGACATCCAAATAATCATAATTGGAGAAATAAACATCATCATTCTCATCATATTTTTCTGTTCATCTGGAACATTTGCATACTTCATAGAAACAAATGCTTGTAATGCATAAATGATACCTGCAATGATTGTAATAATTAAATCAGGTTCAGTTAAATTAAACCATAAGAAATTCGGATATTCTGTAATTCCGCCTTCAGTAGGATATTTTAATACATAGAATAATCCCATGACGATTGGCATTTGTATAACGATTGGTAAACAACCCATGTTCATTGGATTAATACCATGTTTTTTGTATAATGCCATCATTTCTTGATTGGCTGCCATTTTTTCTTCTTGAGTACGAGCACGCTTAACTTTTTCTTGAATTGCTTCCATTTCAGGTTTAGCAAGTTTCATTTTTTCACGCATTAACTTTTGATTCTTATACGTCTTCATCATAAATGGGAATAACGCAAAACGAACAATTAATGTTATAACGATAATAGCTAGACCATAATCGTGATTCAAATTTGTACCAAGCCAATGAATAACACTATCCATCGGTTTTACGAATGTATTATAAAAGAATCCATCCCTATTCTCAGGTTTAGAATAATCACAACCAGCTAGCACAACCATTACACCAAATAATAATGGCCATAAAGCTTTTTTCTTCATTTTTCCACCTCTATTGATATACTCACATAAAACTCATTCTATCATAGAATAGCGACAACATAAATCAATATATTAATTTTATCAAATATTTTTATACTGTTTATGAAAGCCCTTCACAGTTTGTTCAATATTTTGACTTTTCGCTATAGCAGAAATAACACTTACGCCATTTGCGCCCGCTTTAATGAGCGGTTGCACATCAACTTCAGTTATACCACCGATTGCAACGATAGGAATATCTTGATTGATTTTTCTCACCTTCTCAATCATTTGATATCCACCTTCATCTCCTGCATCAGCTTTAGAATTTGTAGAATGTATAGGTCCCGTTCCAATATAATCGACTTCAGATATATCAGAGTGATCATATTCAATTTTATTTGCAACACTCAAGCCAATTATTTTATCTTTAAACTTATCTTTAAACTCAGATACATTTCGGTCATCTTGTCCAACATGAATACCATCTGCATTTAATTTAATTGCTAAATCTACATCATCATTGACGATAAATGGAACTTGATATTGTTTACACAACTCAAATAATGATTGCGCAAGTGCTTCTTTTTCTGATCCTTTTTTACTCTTCTCACCTTTTTCACGAAACTGAAACATCGTGATGCCTGCTTTTAAAGCTTCTTCAACAACACTTATTAGATTACCATCAGCAATATCTTGACTACCTGCTATAAAATATACTTTCAAAGTTTTTGGATCAAACATTTAGTTCACTACTTTCACGATTTTTTTCTCATTAACAAGTTCTTCAGTTATTACATTAAGTTGATCTATAAATGAAATTTGGAATGTACCAGGTAAATGTGCACCAGGTTGTTGATATGCCAAATCACTTGCTATATTGTATGTTGCTAATGCTTCTTCTAATACATCAATAGTAATTGTTTTTTCATGAGATAAGAATGCAGCTATTACGCCACCTAATAAACAACCTCCACCAGTTACTTTCGTTAACATCTCACTACCATTGTGCAATTCTATAATTTTGTTATTACAAGCAATGACATCAACTTTTCCAGTTATGATAATCGGTAACTTTAATTGCTGATGCGCTTTTTTCGCAATTTTAATAGCATCAAGCGTATCATCACTATCCGTACCTTTCATAATTGTGTCTTCTTCAATAAGTGCTAAAATTTCTGATGCATTACCTCTAATAATATCGACAACTTCATCATTTAATAACGTCGTACAAAAAGTCTTTCTTAATTGTGATGCACCAACTGCTACGGGATCAAGAACTACTGGAACACCATTTCCATGCATAATTTCAGCATATTTCTTCATATCATAAGCTTTATCAGTCGTAATCGTCCCTATATTAAGAAGAAATGCTCCTGCTGCTTTTGAAAATTCTTCTGCTTCTTCAGGTTCTTCACTCATTGCGGGGCTTGCGCCTAATGAAATTAAACCATTAGCTGTAAAGTTTTTAACGACATCATTTGTATAACATACGATTAATGGACTATTTTCTCTAATATTTGTTAATTTACTCATAATCTAATCCCTCTATCTTTTGGTATACAAAGTGGTTCACTGGACCTCTACCTTTGCCTATTTCAGGTGTATATTGAATAGCTAACGTAATAAATCGTTTAGCTACTTCTACCGCTTCCTCAATTGAATGACCTTTAGCTAACTCTGCTGTTATCACTGCACTAAATGTACAACCTGTTCCATGTGTATGTTTCGTACTAAATCTTTCACTTTTCCAGCTTTTCACGCCATTCTCAGTAAATAAATAGTCGATTGCATCCCCGTCCAGATGTCCACCTTTTATAACAACACCTTTAGATCCAATTTCATTTAAGAAAAATGCACCAGCTTTATTAATTTCTTCTTCAGTTTGAATTTTAAATCCAGTAATATCTTCTGCTTCTGGAATATTAGGTGTAACAACTGTAGCTAATGGTAGTAATATTTCTTTAAGTTTCCCTTTCCCTTCATCATCCATTAGCGCATCACCACTTTTAGCAACCATTACTGGGTCAATAACATACGGCTTTCCAGATTGTTCAATAAATGGTTTAATCGTTTGCATCATTTCTTCTGATGCAATCATGCCTGTTTTTATAGCATGTGGCACTTCATCATCAAAGACACTTTTTAATTGGCTTTCAATAACTTCAACAGGTAAATGGTAAACATCTTGTACACCTAAACTATTTTGTGAAACGATACTTGTAGCAACAGCCATTCCATAAACGCCTGATGCATGAAATGATTTTAAGTCCGCCATAATACCCGCTCCACCACTTGGGTCCGTTCCAGCAATTGTTAATGCTATATTCGGTTTTTTCATTGTAATCCACCTCAAATTTATATTTATAATTCTATTATTCATAACTTCATAAAAAATGACCTCTTTCATAAGAAAGAGGTCAATTAATAGTTGTAAAAACGTTCATCGACCACTTTCCTACGTTGGCATTATCCAAATCAGGTGTTAAGGGACTGAATTTAATCATCTCAGCCAAATGGCGCCCCTAGCAGTCACTCATATATTCAGTTTACTTAAGATTATCAAATAGACGTATTGTGGTCAAATTAAAAAATCGCCTAGGATATTTCCTAGACGATTGGATTAATTAATTTATAACCACTTTAGATTAAAGTGTATGGCTTACCACCATCCGTTAGCTTGACGGAAAGCAATAGCAGCTGATTCTGAACCGTAACGGTTTTTAGCGTAGTTTAACATACCTTGAGTTTGTGTAGCTACTGATCCAGTACCCCAAGATTCTTTAGTTTGACCAAGACCTTGGTAACCATTTGGACTTACTGCATTTGGATTACCACTTGATTCTGGTAATACAATCGCATTCCACATAGCTTCTGAACCACCAGCAGCTAAGAATTGAGCTTTAGTAGATCCACCAGTGCTAGCTGTTGAAGTTTGAGTAGTTCTAACTTTTTGAGCTGGTGCTTGGTATGATTGTTGAGCTGGCGCTTTATATGTTTGTTGAGCTGGCGCTTTGTATGATTGAACAGGCGCTTGGTAGCTTTGTTGTTGAGCTGGAGCTGCAACTTGTTCTTGTGTTTGTTGAACTGGCGCTTGTTGTGCTACAGGCGCTTTAGCTGGCTCAACTGATTGAGCTGGAGCTTGTAATGATAAAGTTTGTCCAACAATGATTAGATCTGAAGATAAGTTGTTCCATGCTTTTAATTGAGATACAGTTACATCGTATTTAGATGCAATTTTACCTAAAGTATCTCCTGATACTACAGTGTATTCTGTAGTTGATTCTGAACTTTTCTCGTTAACCTTGATTACTTGGTTAGGGAAGATTAAGTTAGATTTTAAACCATTTTCTGCTTTGATAGCACTTACTGAAGTACCGTATTGTTGTGAAATACTACCTAAAGTATCACCAGATTTTACTGTATGTGTTGCTGCATCGGCTGTAGCTGTTACCCCTGTAGTAACTGCAACTGCCGCAGTTGAAACTGCTAATAATTTTTTCATGATTGAATGTTTCCTCCTGTAAGGTTTTCACTTTTTATATGATTTTTACTGTTTAAACTATACCACTTATTTTTATGTCATAGGTTACAGGTATATGAAAAAATTACAGCTAATATTACAGTTAGATTACGTTAATTTTCAGACAATATTCTGAATATTAATGAACAAAATACCTAAACAAAGCCATTTATAAAGATTGAACAAAATTAATTATCAGACAATTTGTCATATTCATGTAATTTTTTAAACAATTACTTGTAATTATGTATACTTGCTGCCCTACAGCAAGACAGCAAGTCTCGGAATTTAGAATCAAGAATATTTATTTTCGGAAGTATTTCTATAAACAGTTTTATTGAAGTTTAATGCTATGAGGTTGTTACTTTTGTTGCATTCGGATCAGGGGCTTGTTGTTTAGCTTCATCAATAACGTCAACGACATTATGATAATCTTTATATAACTTATCATCTAAATTGTTTGCACCATTCTCTTTTGCTAATGCTTCAGCTCGTAATTTTTCTTTTGCTACTTTAGATGAAAGGTCACTAGCATAACTTTCAGCACTTTCACTAATTAATTCACTCATTTCATCTTTCGTTTGAGGAATCGTTGATTTACTTGATGCAGGCATATTTAAGAATTTGATCGTTTCACAAATAATTTCTGTTATATAATGTTTCTTATCATCTTTAACATATGCTCTTGATTGAATTTGTCCAGTTAATGCAACAAGTTGTCCTTTCTTTGTATACTCATGAATATTATTTGCAAGTTTACCAAATGCTTTACATACAATAAAATCAACAGCAATCGTGCCATCTTTAGTCTTATATCCACGTTCAACAGCTAAACAAAATGTAGAAATGATGATTTCACCTTTCTTATAATATGCAGGGTCCTTAGTTAAACGTCCAACTAATACAGATTTATTTAACATATTCTCACCTCCTTATACTTATAATATAATGAGTCAATTTTTTCAGTCAAAGTCCGATAAATCATAAAATAAACACTTATTCTTCACTTTATTTTATGATTATTGTTATTTCATGCAAAAGTGCTTTATAATAGATAACAAAGTTAAACATTCGTAGATTTAACGATAAGGGGGATGTTTATGAAAACATTTAAAGCCGTACGCTTTCAAATTGTAGACGATGAACAAATTACAGAATATGAATTATTAGATGGTATCATTATTAATAAAGAAAATAGTGGTACAGGATGGCTACTAGAGATCTTAATTTCAGATATCCATTATGAACAAATGAAAGAATATCACGATAACCAAACCTTACTTGATACACGTGTTGTAATAACTAGACCTTCAAACGACCCAGCATTATTTGATGCAACCATAAAATACATAGAACAACTAGAAGATAAAATATCAGTCGTATTTGAATGTCATATCTATACATTACGACAAGTTTATGCAGAACGATTACTAGAGCAACTCATAGATGAAGGCTTATCAGGAGATGAGCTTAAAACTTCATTTAATAGATTGATGCAATCTAAACCGAAATTAAAAGACGAAAAAAGCAATATATAAATAAAAATCTAGGACAGTTTGTGGTCCTAGATTTTTTATTACATGGATATTTAGGTGTTTTACTTCCATTATTCCGAATTCTGGTAGTTAGGTGGGCGCTCATTTACGGACATTTCTAGGAATTCTGTCCCTAACAGCACCTCTTACGGACATTTTCCGGAATTCTGTCCCTAACGACACTTCTTACGGACATTTCTCAGAATTCTGTCCCTAACAATACCTCTTACGGACATTTCTCAGAATTCTGTCCCTAACAATACCTCTTACGGACATTTTCCGGAATTCTGTCCCTAACAACGCCTCTTACGGACATTTCTAGGAATTCTGTCCCTAGCGACACTTCTTACGGACATTTCTCAGAATTCTGTCCCTAACAAAATCAAATTCCATATATAAGCAGAAAAAAGAGAAAACAGCTGCCTGTTTTCTCTTTTTTATTTATTGATCTACAATAGCAAAGCTAATTTCACAACTACATGCAACTTCTCCATCTACTGTTGCTTTTGCTGTTCCTTTTCCTATTGGACCTTTTATTTTGTTTATTTCTACTTCAAGTCTTAAAGTGTCACCTGGTGTAACTTGTTTTTTGAATCGACATTTATCAATTCCTGCAAACATTGCTAGTTTACCTTGGTTTTCTTCTAAGCGTAACATTGCAACTGCACCTGTTTGTGCTAATGCTTCTACGATTAATACGCCTGGCATTACGGCATAATCAGGAAAATGTCCTTGGAAAAATGGTTCGTTACCTGCTACTTGTTTAATACCTACACAACGTTTACCGTCTTCTAATTCTACTATTCTATCTAATAATAAAAATGGGTAACGGTGAGGTATAATTTTTTTAATTTCGTTAAAGTCATAAATAGTTTCCATTATGAGCTCCTTCCAGTTAAATCAAAGATGTGTTGCCAAGTTTCGGGATTAAACACCCCAAATGGATTATGAAGTATACCGTATCCAATCATAGTTCCAACAATAAATAATAAAATCATTAATACTAATAATATAAGTAATTTAATCCATAATGGAATGACACGATGCTCTACTTCCACTCCTTGAATTGTTTCTACTCTATTTCTTTGAAGTTTCTCTTTAACAGATTGATAAGTTGACTTTCTTTTTTTATCGTCAGATCTTGATGATTGTGTTTCAGCCATACTAAACCCTCGCTTTATCGTTTAACTTGCCATTATCATTGATGCGTTCAACGTCTGCACCTAATGCTTTAAGTTTACCATGAAAATCAACATAACCTCTATCTAAATGTTTAAGTTCTGTTACGTTTGTATATCCATCAGACACAAGTCCAGCAAGAATCAATGATGCACCTGCTCTTAAGTCTGTAGCTTTTACATCTGCACCTTGTAATTTACTGTTACCAGTAATCATTGCACTTCTACCGTTAATGAAAATATCTGCATTCATACGTTTGAATTCTTCTACATGCATAAATCTATTTTCAAATACTGTTTCAGTTACTTTACTCGTACCATTTGCTGTTAATAATAAAGCCATTATTTGAGATTGCATGTCTGTAGGGAATCCTGGATGTGGCATTGTTTTAACATCAATTGCTTTAATTTCACCAGGTACTTGAATATTTAATCCATCTTCGATATCAGTAATTTGAACACCAGCTTCTTCTAATTTAGACACTAAGCTTGTCATATGTTCTCTAATTGCACCAATAACATTGACATTTCCTCTAGTAATCGCTGCTGCAATCATAAATGTACCAGCTTCAATTCTATCTGGAATAATAGCATGTTCTGCACCGTGTAATTGATTAACACCAGTAATTCTAATTGTATCTGTGCCAGCACCGTGTACTTGTGCACCCATTTCATTTAGATAGTTAGCTAAATCTACAATTTCTGGTTCTCTTGCAACGTTTTGAATTTCAGTTTTTCCTTCTGCAAGTACTGCTGCCATCATAATATTTTGAGTAGCGCCTACACTTGGGAAATCTAAATAAATTTTAGCTCCTTTTAAGCCATTAGGTGTTGTTGCTTCAATAAATCCGTTATGTAGTTCAATTTCTGCACCTAAAGCTTCAAATCCTTTTAAATGTTGCTCAATCGGTCTTGAACCAATTGCGCAACCACCAGGTAAAGCGACTCTAGCATGACCTTCTCTAGCTAATAAAGGACCCATAACTAAGATACTTGCTCTCATCTTACTTACATATTCATATGGAGCTTCGATTTTTAGTGTATTTGATGCATCTATTTTTACAGTGTTATGATCTGCATCATATTCTATATATGCATTTAAATGCGTAAGTACTGTGTTAATTGTATCTACATCACTTAATTTAGGTACATTCGTCAATACACTTTGACCAACACTTGGTAAAAGTGTAGCTGTTAATATTGGTAATACTGCGTTTTTTGCCCCTTCGACTACAACTGTGCCATTAAGACTTGCTCCGCCTTTCACGACGATTTTATCCATATAATTATCCTCCAAAAAACTTCACTTTTATTTATTTTACAAATGTATATATTTATTTAATACACATTTTTCTTGATTCATAAACATCACCAAAATATTATACTACTTTTTTGTTCTTTTTTCATATATTTATGTAATTTTTTCTTATTATTAGAATAGCAATCTTAATTGTAGCGAATATTGGAGTATATCTAAAATAAAACGACTTACAGCCGTACCTAATAGTATAGATAAAATGATAAGAAATGTTTGTGCTTGCGCAATATGATTTTTCTTAAAAATTTGTTCTAATCGTACGCCTTGGAGTGCCCAGAATGCCAAGCATACACAAATGACATGTAGTAAAAGTCCGATAATACCTAATTGACCATAATATTCCATATTAACAACTCCTTCTAAAAATATAAGGGAGTGGGACAGAAATCTATTTAGATAAAAACATTTCGTCGTCCCGCCCCGGCAAGGATGACTAGAGTTGAAAAAGCTTGGTACAAGCGCATTTTCAATTCAGACATCTACTGCCAAGATATTAAAAGAGTCTGAGACATTACATTATGTCCCAGACTCTTTTATTTTATCTAAATTTAGCCACTTCAATTCGATTAATTGCACGATGAAGTGCACGTTCAGCACGTCTAAAGTCTACTTCATCACGATTCATTTTCAATCGTTCTTCAGCACGTTCTTTAGAATTAATCGCACGGTCTTTATCTATTTCATCGGCAGTTTCAGCCGCTTGAACTAGAACTGTAACTTTATTAGTTCTTACTTCAACAAATCCTTCGGAAACAGCTAAATACTCCGTACCACTTGCTTTGTTTACTTTAACGTATCCTGTTTTCAAAGCTGCAACAGTTGGAATATGTCCAGCCATTACACCCATTTCACCAGTTTCAGTATGTAAAACAACAAGTTCTACTTCTTTTGCTGAGTAAACAGATCCATTAGGAGTGACAACATCTAAGGTAAATGTATTCATTTTCCATTCCTCCTAATTATTATTAGACCTCTACACCCATGTTTTTAGCATTTTCAAGAACTGCTTCAATACCACCGACTAAACGGAAAGCATCTTCTGGGATATGGTCATATTGTCCTTCTAGAATAGCTTTGAAATCTTGTACAGTTTGACTAACTGGCACGTATGAACCTTTTTGACCAGTAAATTGTTCAGCTACATGGAAGTTTTGAGATAAGAAGAATTGAATACGACGAGCACGTTCAACTGTTTTCTTATCTTCATCAGATAATTCATCCATACCAAGTATGGCAATGATATCTTGTAACTCTCTATATTTTTGTAATGTTTGTTGTACACGACGCGCAACATCATAGTGTTCATCTCCAACAATTTCTGGAGTTAAGGCACGTGATGTTGAAGCTAATGGGTCAACGGCTGGATAAATACCCATTTCCGTTAATTTACGTTCCAAGTTAGTAGTAGCATCTAAGTGAGCGAAAGCTGTTGCTGGCGCTGGGTCAGTATAGTCATCGGCAGGTACGAATACTGCTTGGATAGATGTAACTGATCCTTTATTTGTAGATGTAATACGTTCTTGTAATTGTCCCATTTCAGTAGCAAGTGTTGGTTGGTAACCAACGGCAGATGGCATACGGCCTAATAATGCTGATACCTCTGAACCTGCTTGTGTAAAACGGAAGATGTTATCGATGAACAATAACACGTCTTGTCCTTGTTCATCACGGAAATATTCTGCCATTGTTAAACCAGAAAGTGCAACTCTAGCACGCGCACCAGGTGGCTCGTTCATTTGACCGAATACCATCGCTGTTTTCTTAATAACACCTGAATCGCTCATTTCATAGTATAAGTCATTTCCTTCACGTGTACGTTCACCTACACCTGCGAATACTGAAATACCACCATGTTCTTGTGCGATGTTATTGATTAATTCTTGAATAAGTACTGTTTTACCTACTCCGGCACCACCGAATAAACCGATTTTACCACCTTTAATGTAAGGTGCTAATAAGTCTACTACTTTAATACCAGTTTCAAGAATTTCTACTTTAGTAGATAAATCTTCGAATTTAGGTGCTAAACGGTGAATTGGATCACGACGAACGCTATCATCAATTTCTTCACCTAAATCAATTTTTTCGCCTAATACATTGAAAACACGACCTAATGTAGCATCACCAACAGGTACTGAAATAGGTCTTCCTGTATCAGTAACTTCTTGTCCACGTTTAACACCATCAGTTGATGCCATTGCTATAGAACGTACAACATCATCACCAAGGTGTAATGCAACTTCTAATGCTAAATCAAAGCTTGATCCATCTGGACGTTCAACTTTAAGTGTTAAAGCATTATTAAGTTCTGGCAATTCACCGTGTGGGAAGCGTACATCAATAACTGGCCCTGTAATTTGCGTTACTCGGCCTAATCCCATGTAAATTCCTCCTAATCATTATTCGAGTGCAGCTGCTCCGCCTACAATCTCAGTAATTTGTTGAGTAATTGCAGCTTGACGAGCTCTGTTATATTGTAATGATAAATCATCAATTAATTCTGAAGCGTTATCTGTCGCATTCTTCATAGCTGTCATTCTTGAAGCATGTTCACTAGCTTTTCCATCTAGTAATGCACCATATATTAAACTAATCGCATACTGCGGTAAGATAACTTTTAAAATCGTTTCTTTATCTGGTTCAAATTCATAACCAGCCATCATACTTGAACCTTTTCCAGTATCTTCATCAGATAATGGTAAGATTTTTTTAGATTTCACTTGCTGTTCAAGCACACTAACGAAATGACTGTAGTAAATTGTTAACTCATCATAAAATTCTTCATTAAACAAGTCTACAGCTTTTTCAGTTAAAGCTTGTACATTTTTAAATGTTGGTTGGTCAGGTAAACCTACATACTCTTCAATAATGTTATAACCTCTAGCTTTGAAGAAGTCTCGGCCTACACGTCCGACAACAATAATGCCGTATTCGTCACTATTGTTGTTATGTTTTTCTTTAATATCATTAACGACATTTTTCAAAATGTTAGCACTATATGGTCCTGCAAGTCCTTTATCACAAGTAATAACTAAGTAACCAGAACGTTTTACAGGTCTTGTTTTAAGCATTGGATGATTAACATCTGTACTCTTAGACGCAATAGCTGTAACAGCATCTTGAATCTTATCCATATAAGGTTGAAATGCTTTCGTATTCTCCTCTGCTTTACGCAATTTAGAGTTTGAAACCATATTCATCGCTTTTGTAATTTGACTAGTCTTTTGAGTAGAAGTAATTCTACCTTTGATTTCTCTTAGTGAAGCCACAATTTCACCACCTTTTATTTAAAGCTTAATATTACTCTACATGAGATTTATTAAATACTTTTTTGAATGCATCGATTGCTGAAACAAATTTATCATCAGATGGTAATTGTTTTGTTTCACGAATTTCTTTAAATAGATCGCTTGCATTTGCATCAATCCAATTTAAGAATTCATCTTCGAATCGCGTAATATCTTCAACTGGAATATCATCTAAATGACCTTTAGTTAAAGCATATAAAATAACAACTTGACGATCTACAGTCAATGGTTTGTTTTGATCTTGTTTAAGTACTTCTACTGTACGTTTACCACGTTCTAATTTAGCTTTCGTAGCTTGGTCTAAATCTGAACCAAATTGAGCGAATGATTCTAACTCACGGTATGATGCTAAATCTAGACGTAAAGTACCTGCTACTTTTTTCATCGCTTTAATTTGAGCTGAACCACCAACACGTGATACAGATAAACCAGCGTTGATTGCAGGTCTTACACCAGAGAAGAATAAATCTGATTGTAAGAATATTTGTCCGTCAGTAATTGAGATAACGTTTGTTGGAACGTATGCTGAGATATCCCCTGCTTGAGTTTCAACAAATGGTAATGCAGTAATAGAACCGCCACCTAAGTCATCATTTAATTTAGCAGCACGTTCTAATAAACGACTGTGTAAGTAGAATACGTCACCTGGGTAAGCTTCACGACCTGGCGGACGACGAAGTAATAATGATAACTCACGGTAAGCTGCTGCTTGTTTTGTTAAATCATCATAAACGATTAATACATGTTTACCATTAAACATGAATTCTTCTGCCATACTTACACCCGCATAAGGTGCAATGTATAATAATGGCGCTGGTTGAGCTGCTGATGCAGATACAACGATTGTATAATCTAAAGCACCATGTCTACGTAAAGTTTCTACCGCTGTACGAACAGTTGATTCTTTTTGACCAATCGCAACGTAGATACAAATCATATCTTCGTCTTTTTGGTTAAGAATTGTATCAATCGCAACTGTTGTTTTACCAGTTTGACGGTCACCGATGATTAACTCACGTTGTCCACGTCCAATAGGTACTAATGCATCAATCGCTTTAATACCAGTTTGTAATGGTTCATCAACTGATTTACGATCCATAACACCTGTTGCAGGTGATTCTACAGGACGAGTCTTAGATGTATTGATTGGACCTTGTCCATCCAATGGTTGACCTAATGGATTTACAACACGACCAATTAATTCTTCCCCTACAGGTACTTCCATAATGCGACCAGTTCTTTTAACTTCGTCGCCTTCTTTAATACCTTCTGCAGGTCCTAAAATTACGATACCTACATTATTTTCTTCTAAGTTTTGTGCTAACCCTAAAACGCCAGTATGGAACTCTAATAGTTCGCCAGCCATAACGTCATTTAAGCCATGAGCTAATGCAATACCATCGCCGACTTGGATAACTGTACCAACATCGGTAACTGACATTTCTGACTCATAGTTTTCAATTTGAGAGCGTAATAAAGCACTGATTTCTTCAGCTTTAATGGCCATCTATGTCACTCCTTAATATTATTTCATTTGTTGAAATGATTTTGCTAATTGATTTAAGTCATTCTGAATGGAACCATCGTATACTTTTGTACCTATGGAAACACGAATACCACCAATTAATGAATCATTAACTTGATTTTCTAAAATAAGTTTTTTCAAACCTGTTCTTTTGATAAATGCTTTACCAATTTCGTCTAATTCTTCATTAGATAATGGATACACAGATTCAACTTTCATTAAATCTTGGCTATGTACCTGATTGTATATTTTGCTAAAATCTTTATGAATTTCTGGAATTAGTGACAATTTACTGTTATTAGCAAGTAGGTATAATGTGTTTAACAAAGGTTTAGAAGCACCTTTAAATACATTGTCAACAAATTGTTGTCTGTCGTTTTTTGCTAATTTAGGATTGTTATCAATAGCTTTTAAATCACTAATTTGTTCTTTAACACTTTCTGCTACTTGAGTAAGTTCATCTAAGACGCTGTCTGTTAAATCTTGCGCTTCAGCTACATCATATAAGGCTTGGGCATATTTCTGACTAATATTCGCCATTATTTATCCCCTGCCTCTTTAATGTATTTTTCAACAAGGTCTTTTTGATCTTGTTCAGAGATTTCTTTATTGATTACTTTAGAAGCAATTAATACAGAAAGTTCTGATACTCTATTATTAATATCTGCAATAGCTCTTTGTTTCTCTTGTTGAATTTCTGCTTGAGCTGATTGTACTAAGCCATTTGCTTTAACATTTGCATCATTAATAATTTGCTCTTGTTGTACTTTAGCTTGATGTTTAGCATCATCAAGAATTGTTTGTACTTCTTCTTGAGTTTTTCTTAATAGATTTCTATTTTCTTCTTCTAATTTCTTAGCGTTTACTTTTGCTTCATGAGCATCATCTATATCTTTATTAATAGCGTTCTCACGCTCATCCATAATTGATTTTAATGGTCCCCAAGCAAACTTTTTTAATAAGGCAAGCAGGATAATAAATGTGATCAATGTAAATAAGACTGTTCCCCATTCGACACCGCCACCTGCTGCTCCTAAAACTAATACGTTTTGATCCACTGCCAACTACACTCCTTTCACTGCAATTAAAGATGAATAACATCTCATAAATGAATGGCGAAATCCTTTTTAGATAGACTCCGCCTGTTCTAAAAATATTTTAGCTTATCGATTCATTACCATGAATGCTACTACTACTGCAATGATAGGAAGGGCTTCAACTAAACCAACACCGATAAACATTATTGTCATTAATGGACCACGTGCTTCTGGTTGACGTGCAACACCTTCTACTGTTCTTGATACGATAAGACCGTTACCGATACCTGCTCCTAATGCTGCTAAACCAATCGCGATTGCTGCTGCTAATACACCTAAACTCATTATAATTTTCCTCCTAGAAATAAAAATATTAATTGTTTTTTTAAATTATATATTAATGATCGTCTGCCACTTTATGGGACATATAAACCATTGATAACATTACGAATATGTAAGCCTGAATTGAACCAATGAATATTGAGAATCCTTGCCATACTATCGCTGGTAAAACTGCTCCGAACGCGCCTAAAACGCCTCCAGCTGCTAATGTTGCTAATAATCCAAGTAATACTTCACCTGCGAATATATTACCGTATAAACGTAGACCAAGCGTTAATGTTGAAGCAAATTCTTCAACAATTTTGAATGGCACCATAAATGCTACTGGTTGTACAAATGATTTCAAGTACGCGCCAGTACCACGCATTTTAACACCATAATAATGTGTTAAAAGAACCATCAATGTTGCTAACGTTAATGTAACTGTTGGATCTGCTGTAGGTGATTTCCACCATAATGTATGTCCTACAACAATTGAGAACGGTAAACCTAACATATTTGATACAAATATGAAGAATATAAGTGTAACCGCCAAGAAGTGAAATCTTCCTCCGTCTTTCCATGCCATATTGCTTTGGATAATACCTTTTACAAAGTCAAATACCCATTCAATAAAGTTCTGTTTACCAGTAGGTCTAATTTTTAGATTCCTAGTACAGACAACAGCTATTACAAAGACGATAACTGCAGAAACTAACAACATTAACATACTTGAAAGATTGAAAACTAAATCAAATCCTCCCAAATTGATGGACCACATAGGTGATTCGTGTTCCATATCTTCACCTCTTTTCACAATTTTAATTATTTAATCGAGACTTTTCAGTGATTTAAACATAATTAATACATATGCTATCATCAAACCAAATAAAATCCCGATAATATCAACGATTAGTGGATATTTAAGCCAAAAACAGCAAGCAACGATTGTCACAAGATATCTGACCCAGTTTCCTGTTGATAATTGTAATGATTCAGCATTTTTAGCTCGATTGAGGTAAACTTCCCATGAAAACAAGTTAACAGCTGATGCTATTGTTCCAATAATAAGTCCTAAAACGAACTCATGTTTCAAGAAGAAATACACTACAACTAGAATAATAATAAAGAAAATAAAATACTGTAAATAAGACTTGAAAAAGCCCTTTATATCAAACATTCAGCTGAAACTCCTTAGATAAGTGGCATATCTTTGAAAACCGTTTCATCACACAATTTTCATGATAATATAGTGGACTTATAGTGTCAATGCTATGACAAAAATAGAAAACAAATTTTTGTCATTTTTTTGTCACAGAATTGACACAAACCACCACTTTAATTATTTTGTTCTAAATGGTTCCGGTGCTTCTTTCAGAATATCAAAATAATATTTAATATTTTCACATATTCTCTTAGAAGCGAGACCATCCCCATAAGGGTTTTGAGCGATACTCATTTTTTCATATAATGATTGATCATTTAGTAACGCTCTAGTTTCGTTATAGATATTCTCTTCTTCTACACCTACAAGTTTCAATGTTCCAGCTTCAACGCCTTCAGGTCTCTCAGTCGTATCTCTTAAGACAAGTACTGGTTTACCTAATGAAGGTGCTTCCTCTTGAACACCACCTGAATCTGTTAAGATCAAGTGAGAATTAGCTGCAAAGTTATGGAAATCTATGACTTCTAAAGGTTCGATCAATTCTATACGGTCATGATCACTCAATATTTGGTTAGCAATTTCTCTAACCTTAGGATTTTTGTGCATTGGATATACGACAACAACATCTTCATGCTCCTCAACAATTTGTCTCACAGCTTTAAAAATGTTCTCCATCGGTTTACCAATGTTTTCACGTCTATGCGCAGTTAATAGCACGATGCGTTTACCTTCGTGACGTTTAATAATTTCACTTTCATAATCGTCAGTTACAGTAGTTGATAACGCATCTATAGCTGTATTACCTGTCACAACAATAGATTCGTCTTTTTTATTTTCCTGAAGTAAATTATGTTTAGACTGATCAGTTGGTGAGAAGTGTAAATCAGCAAGGACCCCCGTCATTTGTCGATTCATTTCTTCTGGGAATGGAGAATATTTATTCCAAGTTCTTAACCCTGCTTCTACATGGCCAATTGCAACTTCATTGTAGAATGCTGCTAAACTGCCTGCAAAAGTAGTAGTTGTATCTCCATGTACCAATATCATATCTGGCTTAGCTTCTTGAATAACACTTTCAAGTCCACCTAATACTCTTGATGTTACTTCTGAAAGTGTTTGCCCTTGTTTCATAATATTTAAATCATAATCCGGTGTAATATCAAATGTTTCTAGAACTGAGTCTAGCATTTCTCTATGTTGTGCTGTTACAACAACAATTGGTTGTAACTCCGGATCATTTTTTAATTCTAAAACTAAAGGTGCCATTTTAATAGCTTCAGGTCGCGTACCAAATATCGTCATAATTTTCTTCATTGTAATAAAATCCTCCTATTATCTATTTAGTGCCAAATAATCGATCACCTGCATCACCTAAACCAGGTGTAATGTATGCATGGTCATCTAATTTTTCGTCTAATGCAGCAATATAAATATCTACGTCTTCATGTGCTTCTTGTAATGCTTTAACCCCTTCAGGTGCAGCAATTAAGCCCATAAAACGTATTTTATTTGCTCCACGATTCTTTAATGATTGAATCGCTTCGATTGCTGATGCACCTGTAGCAAGCATAGGATCTACTACAATAATTTCTCTTTCTTCAATATCTTGTGGTAATTTCACAAAATATTCTACCGCTTCTAAAGTTTCTGGATCACGATATAACCCTACATGCCCTACTCTAGCAGCTGGAACGAGTTTCATAATACCATCTGTCATTCCAAGGCCAGCACGTAAAATAGGAATAAGTGCTAATTTCTTACCAGATAATCTTTGAGCGTTCATCTTAGTTACGGGTGTTTCGATTTCAACATCTTGTGTTTCAAAATCTCTCGTAACTTCATACGCCATAAGCATACCGACTTCATCGACAAGCTCTCTAAACTCTTTAGTGCCAGTTTTACGATCACGAATATAACTCAACTTATGCTGAATTAATGGATGATCAAAAACGTGTACTTTACCCATAAGTCTAGCCTCCAATAAATATTTATTTGTTGTAAAGTGGAAACTTAGAAGTTAGTGACAATACGCGTTCATGTGCCTCTTTTAATGTTTGTTCATCTTCTGGATTTTTAAGCACAAGTGCTATAATTCTACCTACTTCTTCAACTGCTTCCTCATCAAATCCGCGAGATGTTACTGCTGGTGTACCTAAACGAATACCACTTGTTACGAAAGGTTTTTCTTGATCAAATGGAATTGTGTTCTTGTTACATGTAATACCAACTTCATCTAAAGCATTCTCAGCTAATTTACCAGTAATGCCTAGAGAACCTTTAACATCTACACAGATAAGATGATTATCAGTACCGCCTGATACAATTCTTAAACCTTCTTCTTCTAGAGTTGCTGCTAATTTCTGAGCATTCTTAATTACTTGTTTTTGATATTCCTTAAATTCTGGTTGTAATGCTTCACCAAATGAAACTGCCTTACCAGCGATAACATGCATTAATGGACCACCTTGAATACCAGGGAAAATTGTTTTATCAATTTCTTTAGCATATTCTTCTTTACAGAAAATCATGCCGCCTCTTGGTCCTCTTAATGTTTTGTGTGTTGTCGTTGTTACAAAGTCAGCATAATCAACAGGGTTCTGATGTAAACCTGCTGCTACTAAACCAGCGATATGAGCCATATCAACCATTAATTTAGCGCCAACTTCATCTGCTATTTCTTTGAATTTCTTAAAATCAATTTGTCTTGGATAAGCTGAAGCACCTGCTACGATTAATTTAGGTTGCGCTTCTTTTGCAACTCTCAAGATTTCTTCATAGTCAATTTGTTCATTTTCTTCAGAAACACCATACTCTACAAAGTTATATAACTTACCACTGAAGTTAACTTTTGCTCCATGAGTTAAATGTCCACCATGACTTAAGTTCATTCCAAGTACAGTATCACCCGGTTCTAAAGCTACAAAATATACAGCCATATTTGCTTGTGATCCTGAATGAGGTTGTACATTTACGTGTTCTCCACCGAAAAGTTGTTTAGCTCTATCGCGTGCTAAATCTTCAACGATATCAACGTATTCACAGCCACCATAATAACGACGACCTGGGTAACCTTCTGCATATTTGTTAGTTAATACAGAACCTTGTGCTTCCATTACTGTTTCAGAAACAAAGTTCTCTGATGCTATAAGTTCGATATTATTATTTTGTCTATCAAACTCTTTTTCCATTGCTTTGAAAAGTTCTTCGTCTTGCTTTTTAATTAATGACATGTACAATCCCTCACTTTTAAGAATTTAATACTTTGCTCTTTCGCCACCTATTAATTTAGGACGACTCTTAGCTATTGTAACAATAGCTTCTCCAATGCGCTTAGTTTCAATTGATACAGGTACTGCGACGTGCTTTAAATGCATACCAATTAGTGTTTGACCAATATCAATACCTTTATCGCATTGAATGTGTTCAACAACTATTGGGTCTTTCATGTGTTGGTATGCATAAGTTGACAAACTACCTCCAGCATTGGCTTGTGGTACAACAGAAACTTCAGTCATTGTATAAGGATCAAATATTTCTCGCTCGATTGTTATTGCACGGTTAATATGTTCGCAACCTTGAAACGCAAAGTGAACACCTGTCTCTTTATGTATAAAATCAAGACTTTCATAAATAACCTTAGCGACATCAATCGAACCATCTGAACCTATCTTTGAACCTTTAACTTCTGATGTAGAACACCCAATGATGCATAGTTCTTGATTGTTAAAGAAATCAATAGACTTAAGTTCATTCAACAATTGTTTTAAATCTTCTTTCATGAACAACCGCCTTCAATCTTGTCTATACGTCTTTGGTGCCTACCGCCTTCGAATTCACTTGTCAACCAAGTCTTGACGATGAGAAGTGCTAAACCTTCACCTATAACACGTTGGCCCATTGCTAATACATTAGAATCGTTATGTTGTCTCGTCACTTCAGCAGTAAAAACATCATGCACAAGTGCACAACGAATCCCCTTTACTTTATTCGAAGCGATAGACATACCAATTCCAGTTCCACAAATCAAAATTCCTTTATCAAACGTTCCATCAGCAACACTTTCAGATACTGGTCTTGCATAATCTGGATAATCTACCGACTCACCTTTATGTGTACCAAAATCTTTATATTCAATGTTCATTTCATCAAGTAATTGTTTGATTGCTTCTTTGTATTCATAGCCACCATGGTCTGCTGCAATAGCTACTTTCATCTTCCCACCTCCCAATTTGTTTATACTATAATATTATAACTTATTTTCTATGTGTGTTATAGCAATTCTGCAAATTATTTGAATTCTTAATTACTTTGTAATAAATCTTCAATCAGTGCTCTCAATTCTTCGTAAGTATTTTGATAAATGATTTGTGACTGACCAAAGGGATCTGAGACATCTCCCTTTTCGCCTCTTACGTATTGCTTTATTGAATGAATGTTGTGATGTTTATATTGTGATTCTAGAATCATTTTATGAGTTTCAGTCATGGTTAAGATAATATCAGCATCTAAATCTTGCTCTGAAAATTGTTTGGCAGTATCAGGTATGGGCAAATCATTTTTAAAGATGATATCCATTGATTGCGGAGATATTGGTGTCCCATCAAAAGCTGAAATGCCTCTAGATTGAATATTATATTCAGGTTTAATATCTTTGGCTATCGCTTCAGCCAATGGACTTCTACAAGTGTTGCCTGTACATACAAAAACTATTTTCACAATTCATCTTCTCCTTTAATATTATGACCACTTGCTTTATCAATTCTATTCATTAGTGCGATCGTATCGTCATTTCTTTCGTAGCCACTTATATAAATTTCATCAATATTTGTAAGTTGATCTGCTATTCGCAAAGCATCATACAAATCGTGATGCGCACCTTTAATATCTGAAACATCTCTACCAAGCGGTATAAAAGTCATTTGTTCTGAGATTAATGGCTCAATACTTTTAGGACCTATTACTGCTATCTTTTTAGAAATATCATCAGACAAACTCATTTGTTTTGTAATACCACCTTCTATTAATGTTACAGGTTGCGAAGGTGCATAATGTTTATATTTCATACCTGGCGCAATTGGTTTTTCCAGATCTAACTTTTCGTTAATAATACTGTTTGGCAGCACTTTATTAATCATCTCTATTGTTATTGAACCAGGTCGTGCAATTTTAAATGGATAACTAGTACAATCTATTACAGTACTTTCTATACCTTCATCAATATCTTCTGCTTGAATGATGCCATATATTCTTCCATCCAAATCATGTTTAACATGTTCAAATTTAGTTGGTGAAGGTCGTCCACTTATGTTTGCACTTGGTGCCGCAATAGGTAAATTTGTTAATTGTAGAACTGCTCTACCGACATGATGACTTGGCATGCGTACAGCAACAGATTGTAAACCACCCGTAACACGATCACTTAAAAATCCTGACTTGTAAGGAACAATAAAAGAAATGGGTCCTGGCCAAAAAGCATCCATTAAAATTTCAGTTTCTTTAGATATATTTTGGGTGAAGTCATTTAATTGAGATTTATCATGTATATGTACAATAAGTGGATTATCAGACGGTCTACCTTTTGCTACATATATTTCTTTAACTGCTTCTTCATCTTTTGCATTAGCACCTAATCCATATACCGTTTCAGTTGGTAAAGCAATCAATTTATTTAGATGATATCCTGCAATAATCTCATCGATTTGTGGATAACTTTGTAAGTTATGAACATACTTACGCACATCCCAAACATTTGTTTCCAATGCATTTCTTCCCTTCTTTAAAGCATTTATTGTATTAAAACAAAAGTTATCCACACAACGTGGATAACTCCCGTTAAATGTGCATAACTTCTATTGATTATTCCAATTAAATTGTATCATACGATTGTTTTGATTTATATCTTGAATGATTTTTACATCTTCAACATTCAAATGGATTTGAATAAAGTCTTTTAATATCTCACCTTGCAAATGACCAATTTCAAAAATGACGAGTCCATTATCTGACATAACGTGTTCTAAACTTAGAATAATATCTTTATATATCGCTAAGCCATCATCTTCAGCAAATAAAGCCAAATGTGGTTCATAATTTAAGACAGTATCAGACATTTCTTTTTGTTCTTCATATGAAATGTACGGTGGATTTGAAACGAGCACATCCACTTTAATATTTTCTTTAATCAGCGGTTCTAAAGATTTACCCTTTAGAAATTCTATCGGTGCTTCAAGTGTTGATGCATTTGTTTTGGCAATTGATAGTGCTTCTTCACTAATATCAGTCGCGATAACAGATAAATCAGGTCGCTCTTTTTTCAGCGTGATCGCAATAGCACCTGTACCTGTTCCTATGTCACATACGACTACTTGCTTGTTCTGAATCATTTGTAATGTTTGATAGACAAGTTCTTCTGTTTCTGGTCTAGGTATTAATACATGTTGGTTCACTTTGAACTTTCTACCATAAAATTCTGCGAAACCTGCAATATATTGTACGGGCTCACCTTCATACATACGTTCTCTACTATTTAAATAAGCATCCAAAATATTAGAAGGTACATCTTGATTTAAATTCATGGCAATTTGCGTTCTAGACATACCCGAAATATCCTCTAATAACCAATCAGCACGAGAGGTTTCAAACCCTCGTGCTGATAATCCATCATAAGTTTCATTTAGTAACTGTTGAAAATTATAATTGGCCATTATTCAATTCTTCCAATTTTTCCGTTTGTTCATGCAACGTTAATGCATCGATAATTTCGTCAACTTTACCTTCCATAATTTGATCTAACTTCTGTAAAGTTAATCCTATACGATGGTCAGTTACTCTGTTTTGAGGATAGTTATACGTTCTAATTCTTTCTGAACGATCTCCTGTACCAACAGCTGACTTTCTTTTTTCAGCATATTTAGCATTTTCTTCTTGAACCATCATATCGTAAACTCTGGCTTTCAATACTTTAAATGCTTTTTCACGGTTCTTAATTTGAGATTTTTCAGATGATGTCGCAACAATACCAGTTGGTAAATGTGTAATACGTACAGCTGAGTCTGTCGTATTGACGTGCTGACCACCAGAACCACTAGAACGGTATGTTTCGATTTTTAAATCTTCAGATCTAATATCAATTTCAACATCTTCAGCTTCTGGTAATACTGCAACTGTTGCTGTAGAAGTATGAATACGTCCACCTGATTCAGTTTCTGGTACACGTTGTACACGGTGTGCGCCATTTTCATATTTAAGTTTACTGAATGCACCGTTTCCTTGAATAGAAAAGCTGACTTCTTTATAGCCACCATGGTCACTAATATTCTCTTCAACAACGTCAATTTTGTAGCCATGTGCTTCAGCAAATCTTGAATACATTCTGAATAAGTCGCCTGCGAAAATAGCCGCTTCATCTCCACCTGCTGCGCCACGAATTTCCATAATAACGTTCTTATCATCGTTAGGGTCTTTAGGAATAAGTAGGAATTTTAATTCAGATTCTAATTCAGGTACACGTTTAGTAAGACTATTAATTTCTTCTTTCAACATATCTTGTTCTTCTTTATCTGTTGTTTCGTTTAACATTAATTTAGCATCTTCAATGTCACCTTTAACAGATTTATAAGTTCTATATACATCAACTGTCTTTTGTAAGTCAGATTGTTCTTTTGAATATTTTCTTAGCTTGTCTGTATCCGAAACGACATCCGGATCACTAAGTAATTCATTTAATTGTTCATATCTATTTTCAACAATTTCTAATTGATCAAACATTTATATCACTCCTTATTTCAGTTCTAATTATATGATGATCTCTACATCTTGGTTCATAACTTTCGTCAGCACCTACTAAAATAATCGGATCGTCAATATGGGCAGGTTCACCATTAATAAGTCTTTGTGTTCGACTTGATGGAGATCCACATACTGCACATACCGCTTGTAATTTCGTAACAATTTCCGCAACTGCCATCATTTCAGGCATTGGTTCGAATGGCACACCTTTAAAGTCCATATCTAATCCAGCTACAACAACTCGATAGCCTTCTTCTGCTAACTTTTGTGCTACGCTTACGATTTCATTATCAAAAAATTGGACTTCATCTATTCCAATAATATCGATGCCTTGTAAATCATATTTTAATATTTGACTAGAATGTTCTATGCTGATTGCATCAAGTTGATTTCCATTATGAGATACTACAGCTTCTTCACTATATCGATTATCAATAGATGGCTTAAATACTTTTACATTTTGTTTCGCATATAAACCTCTTCTCAGACGTCTTATAAGCTCTTCTGACTTACCACTAAACATACTTCCGCAAATACATTCTATCCATCCGGAATGGTAATTTTCGTACATATTACTTATCCACCTTTTTCAACATAATCGCTTAATTATATCATATTATTTTTACTTATTTATTAATTTTTACAAAAAAAAAGCACCCTTTATAAAAGGATGCTTGATTCGCTTCATAATTAGTTGTTTGATTTGAAACCAAATTTTTTGTTGAAGCGTTCCACACGACCATCCGCAGATGCGAATTTTTGACGTCCTGTATAGAATGGATGTGAATCTGAAGAGATATCTAAACGGATAACTGGGTATTCGTTTCCATCTTCCCATTCCATAGTTTCATTTGAAGTACGTGTTGAACCACTTAAGAATTTGAAGTCTGTAGTTGTATCTAAAAAGATAACTTTATTATACTCTGGATGAATTCCTTGTTTCATTTTTTTCAGCTCCTTTGCCCTGAACCATCTGGAACAGAGTTTATTTGTGACTTATTCACTCAATACTTACATATTATATATGTTGAAGAATTAAAATGCAACCTTAAATTTATATAATCGGTTTACCAGTCTTGGCACTATCGACCATAGATTTTCTTAAGACTTCAAAGAATTCTTCGTTAGAATTCGTGCGTTTTAACTTTCTAATAAATCTTTCAGAGAAATCATTTGAATCAGTAAATAAATTACGTAACTGCCAAATCATTTCAAGTTCTTCTTTATCTAATAGCAATTCTTCTTTACGTGTTGAACTTCTTCTAATATCAATTGCAGGGAACACTCTCTTCTCAGACAATTTACGATCTAAGTGAAGTTCCATATTACCTGTACCTTTAAATTCTTCATAAATCATATCGTCCATACGAGAACCTGTTTCAACTAATGCAGTCGCTAAAATTGTTAAACTGCCACCCGCTTCAATATTTCTAGCAGCTCCGAAGAAATGTTTAGGTCTATGAAGGGACGCTGGATCTAAACCACCTGATAATGTTCTACCACTTGGTGGCACGACTAAGTTATATGCTCTTGCTAATCTTGTTAATGAATCCATTAATATAATTACGTCTTCACCGATTTCAACAAGACGTTTAGCTCTTTCAAGTAATAATTCAGCCACTTTAACATGATGTTCTGGCGGCTCATCGAATGTTGAGTTAACGACTTCAGCTTGTTCAACAGAACGTTCAATATCCGTTACTTCTTCTGGACGTTCCCCAATTAATAATACAAATAATTTCGCTTTTGGTTGGTTAATTGCGATAGCATTAGCAATTTCTTTAAGTAATGATGTCTTACCAGCTTTAGGTGGCGCTACAATCATTCCACGTTGTCCTAGACCTATTGGCGTAATTAAATCCATAATTCTAGTTGAATAATTTTTACTTGTAGTTTCTAATTGGATACGTTGTTGTGGGTATAGAGGGGTTAACGCTTGAAAGTGTGGTCTTTTTTTAACTTCTTCTGCATTTTGATCATTTACAAAGTCAACTTGTAACAATCCGTAATACTTTTCGTTTTCTTTAGGTTTTCTAACTTTACCAGTTACTTTGTCACCTTTTTTAATCTCAAAGCGTCTAATTTGGCTAGCAGATATATAAATATCTTTTTCACCTTTAGAATAGTTAACGGTACGTAAAAAGCCATAACCATCAGGTTGAATATCATCTAAGATACCTTCCATATAATAGTTGCCGTCTTTTTCCATTTGAGCTTCCATAATTGCTAAGACAAGTTCTTTTTTATTTAATTTACTATAATTTGTTATTCTCAGTTCTTTTGCCTTTGATGTTAATTCTTTAGTTGTATAGTTCTTGTATAATTCGTGAAACGATTCATACTGAGGACTTGTTCTAACTCTTTCAGCCATTTTTATGACACCCATTTCTTAAAAATCTCATTCATTTTTATCAGATTTATAATCTGCCTTTAAACTATAGCATTTTTTTATGAAGATGACAAAATAAGTTATATATAAATTATGTTAAAATATTTCACTTTTTTAAACAATAATAACCATCATACAAAAAGACTGAAACACCTAAATGTTCCAGTCTCAAAAATATATTATATTTTGTAATTTTACTATTCTTTAAAATAACCTGGAATTGCTTTAATTTCTAAGAATTCTTCAATTCCATAGTCGCCCCATTCTCTACCAATACCTGATTGTTTATAACCACCGAATGGTAAATTAGGTTTTCTACCTGCATCATTAATTTCCACAGTACCTGCTTCTAATGCTTTAGCAACTTCTCTTACACGTTCTAAATCTTTACCATATACATATGCTGCTAAACCATAAATTGTATCATTAGCAATTTCAATTGCTTCATCTAAGTCTTTATAAGTAATAATTGTACCTACTGGACCGAAGATTTCTTCTTGAGCAATTGTCATATCATTTGTTACATCAGTAAATAATGTTGGTTTAACGAAGTAACCTTTTTCAAGGCCGTCTGGTTTACCAACACCACCATGTAATAATGTTGCACCTTCATCGATACCTTTTTGAATATAGCTTTGAACTGTATCAAATTGTTTTTTAGATACAACTGGACCAGCATCTTGGCCAGCTTCTCTAGGATTACCAACTTTAACATTTTCAATTGCTTTTTTAGCTGCTGCGATAAATTCATCTTTAATACTTTCTGGTACTAATGTACGCGTACCTGCTGTACAAACTTGACCAGTATTTTGTACGAATTTAGCAACTGCACCTTTAGCTGCTTCTTCGATATCTACGTCATCTAACACTACTAATGGTGATTTACCACCTAGTTCTAATGATACTTTTTTGAAGTCTTTAGCAGAGTTTTCCATAATTTTTCTACCAGTTGGGCCAGAACCCGTAAATGACATCATACGTACATCAGGATGTGAACTTAATGGATCACCAACACTTTGGCCATCACCATTGACTAAGTTGAACACACCTTTAGGCACGCCAGCTTTTTCAAATATTTCAGCTAAAATAATTGCTGCAAATGGTGTTTCTTCAGATGGTTTTAAGACTACAGGTGAACCTGCAGCAAATGCACCAGCTAATTTTAATGATGTTTGGTTAGTTGGGAAGTTCCATGGTGTTACTAATCCAGAAACACCGATAGCTTCTTTAATAACTAAATCATCACCACGACGTTCTTCAAATTGAATTGAATCGATTGCTTTACTTGCTTCTCTAAAATGATTTAAGCCCATTTGATAATGAACAGATTCTGATTTTTCAATTGGTGAGCCAAGCTCATCCGTCATAACATCTATTAAATCTTCTTTTCTATTTTCGTATTCATCTGCAATTCTTTCTAGTAAAGCTTTTCTTTCTTCTAAAGAAGTATTTCTAAATTTCACGTACACTTTTTTAGCGGCAGCTACAGCGTCATCAACATCTTGTTTGTTACCTGCAGCAATTTTACCCATTACTTCTTCTGTAGCAGGGTTTATAACATCTAATGTTTTTCCACTATGACTTTCAACCCATTCGCCATTTATATATTGCTTGATATCTTGTCTCATGAATTATCTACTCCTTTATATTTGTTACATTGTTTATTATAGTATGGATGATAGTCATAATTAAAATAATCTGTTTGGGAATTGAATAATTTAAATTTCAAACAAATAAAACACCCGCCAACGAAATGAGTTTCATCGCATTGACGGGTACTTTATAATATTCAATTCGTTTAGGAATGATTTTCTTGCAATTCCACATTTTTTTGTGCCCACTCTTCTAATGGTACAAGCGCTTGTGCTAATTCGTATCCTTTAGTTGTTAAATGATATTCAACTGATAGAGGCGTTGTTGTAACAACTTTCTTCTCAACTAATCCCCAATCACTTAATTCAGTTAATTTAAGAGATAATGCTCTAGGTGTAATACGTCTTAAGTCTCTTTTCATATCAGAAAAATGAGCCGAACGTTCATCACAACGTGACAAATAATTAAGTATTAAACCATTCCAACTGCGTCCTATTACTTTAAAAGTTTCTTCCAAATAAGGACATACTTCCATGTTACTCACCTCTTTAACTTCTATATTGCCATTATACTACACTTTATATACAAAGTATATATTTTATACTTGTTATACGGTTTCAGTCCAAATATCAGCACCGAGTGCTTTTAATTTTTCAACAATACCGCTATATCCTCTATGGATATGCTTCACATTATATACAGTTGTAACACCTTCAGAGATTAAACCAGCAATTAATAAAGATGCACCTGCTCTTAAATCACTTGCTGCTACACTTGCGCCTGTCAATTTAGATGGGTAATAAATAGCTGTCCCGTTTTCTAAATTCACATTAGCACCCATTCTAATCAATTCATCAACATGTTTAAATCTTGCAGGATAAATTGTTTCTGTTATTTTACTTTGACCATTTGCTTTTAATAATAAAGGTGTGAACGGTTGTTGTAAATCTGTCGCAAATCCAGGATAAACAGCAGTTTGTATATCAACTGGTTTATATTCATCTTTACCTTTAATTAAGACCGAATCTTCACCTAAATCGATTTCAGTACCCATCTCTCTTAATTTAGCGATTAATGGTTCTAAATGTAAAGGAATGATATTCTCGATGTACACTTCTTCACCCATGGCTGCTGCTGCACACATGTATGTACCTGCTTCTATTCTATCAGGAATAATTGTATGTTTCGTACCATGCAAGGATTCTACACCTTCAATTTTCAATGTATCTGTACCTGCACCTCTAATTTTAGCGCCCATATTATTTAATAATGTCGCAACATCAACAATTTCCGGTTCTTTCGCTGCGTTTTCAATTACTGTTTTACCTTTTGCTAAAGAAGCTGCTAACATAATATTGATCGTTGCACCAACGCTAACAACATCCATAAATATTTTAGCACCAACTAATTCTTCTGCTATTAAATACATCGCACCTTGTTCGTTTGTTACTTTTGCACCTAGTGCTTCAAAACCTTTAATATGTTGGTCAATTGGTCTAGGGCCTAAAGGACAACCACCAGGTAAACCAATTACACATTTTTTAAAACGTCCAAGCATAGCACCCATCATATAATAAGATGCTCTTAAAGATTGTACTTTATTGTTAGGTAAAGGGAGATTCACTGCATCGCTTGAATCAACGACAAGCTGATCACCATTTAATTCTGTTTTTATATTTAAATCACCAAGTAGGCTCATTAAAGTTTTGACATCTGAAATATCTGGTAGTCCATCTAATGTCACAACATCATTCGCCATTAAACTTGCTGGAATAAGTGCAACTGCACTATTTTTAGCACCACTTATTTGCACTTTACCATTTAATTTTTTGCCACCATTTATTTTTATAACTTCTTGAGACATATGTTTACTCCTTTACTTCATCGTCTTAGAGAATGCATACTCTCTCAACATGAATAGATAATTATTTCCATTATATACTATTCAATAAGATAAACGCAAAAACATAAAAAGTAAATAGAAATGACATAATTTACTACGAAAGAAGTATCAAATTTTAAATTTTTGACATTAAAATAAATTGAGTAAACGTATTGAATAAATATTCAATTTTTCTTTAAAAACAGAAAAAACTACTACAAGCACGATGCTTGTAGTAGTTTGAATTTAATTAAAATTAAGCTTGGTTAGAAGTACCAAATTCTTGGATTTTACCTTTAACTGTTGCTTTAATTGCTTCACGAGCAGGTCCTAAGTATTTACGTGGATCGTAAACTTCGCTGTCGTTATTTAACACTTCACGAACTGCTTTAGCAGATGCGATTTGGTTTTCAGTGTTAACGTTGATTTTAGCTGTACCGAAAGTGATAGCTTTTTTGATATCGTGAGTTGGGATACCAGTACCACCGTGTAATACTAATGGTAAACCAGTTGAAGCACCGATTTCTTCCATTTCTTTGAAACCTAAGTTTGGTTCACCTTTGTAAGGTCCGTGTACTGAACCTAATGCAGGAGCTAAAGTATCAATACCGGTTCTTTCAACTAATTCTTGACATTCTTTAGGATCAGCATAGATAACGCCTTCTGCAACTACGTCATCTTCTTGTCCACCAACAGTTCCTAATTCAGCTTCAACAGAAACACCGTTAGCATGAGCATATTCAACTACTTTAGAAGTAATTTCGATGTTTTCTTCGAATGGGTGGTGAGATGCATCGATCATTACTGAAGTGAATCCAGCATCGATAGCTTCTTTACATTTTTCGAAACTTGAACCGTGGTCAAGGTGAATAGCAACTGGAATTGTAATGTTGTAATCTTCAATTAAACCTTCAACGATTTTAACGACAGTTTTGAAACCACCGATATAACGTCCAGCTCCTTCAGATACACCAAGGATAACAGGAGCATTTTCTTCTTGTGAAGCTTGAAGAATAGCTTGTGTAAATTCTAAGTTATTGATGTTGTATTGACCAACAGCATAACCATTTTCTTTTGCTTTAATTAACATTTCTTTCATTGAAACTAAAGGCATTGAGTTTCCTCCTAATGTGCAAGGCACGAATTATTTACAAAATTATTATATCAAACTTTGTGAACATATGCACCTTTTGAAAGCCCTATCCTAAATGTTTTCTTACAATTTTCATAACTTCTTCAATTGTAAACGGCTTCATTAGCACGCCTGTAATATTCCCTTTTTTTAAAACTTTTAACTCGGTAGATGATTGAAATGCTGAAATGATATAAACTGGTATATTTTTATCAGATTTTCTAATTTCAGCAAACACTTCTTCTCCAGAAATTCCAGGCATTCTTTTATCTATAAAAATCAGTTTATAAGTATTTTTATGAAATAATTCAATGCCCTCCGCTCCATTTTTAGCAGTATCTACATTAAAATGATTTAATTCCATAATTTCTTTTAATAATTGTCTAATATTCTTTTCATCATCTATAATAAGTACATCCATTGAAGATACCCCACTTTTTCTATAAAATAAATTTAATGACGTTAATAAGGAGAATACAAATTGCTTAAAATATTTAATACACAATTAAACGGCATATTTAGTAAAATAGATGCCCAAATTGAAGAAATTGAAATTGCATCCCAACTGCTTATGCAAGCGGCAAACGGTGAAGGCAAAATACGCATTAAAACTTTCGACGAAATCAATCATTTTCAAGCATTTATGACTGACAGTAACGAAAGCTTACCACATTCAGAAACACTCAATACTTTAGATGAAATCAAAAAGATCGACTCTACTGACCGTGTATTATTAGCCGGAACTTCCTTTACTGAAGAACTCAACGAATGGATTACAAAATTAAACGAATACGATATAGATTTTGTCGTAATAGCTAATAAAGATAAAGACAATAAAACACATGAAGCACTTATGCATTATATTGACTTATCAACACCAAGAGCAATCGTTCCAACCGCTGATTACAGTAAAATTATTACCCCACATCTTATGGCTTTAAATTATATATATTATATCATGTTTGCTGAAATGCACGAGATTACACAAGATTTAAATGAAGAAATCTAGTAATAGTAGATAATGGGGTTGAGTTTTATGAGTTGGTGGATAATGGAGGTTTTAGTTACAATTCATATGAGTTTTGTAATTAAAGACTTTCTTAGTTACATTTCCTCGGACTTTTGTTACTATGGGCCTCCTTAGTTACATTTCCGCCGACTTTTGTTACTATAGGCTGCCTTAGTTACAATTCATATGAGTTTTGTAATTAAAGACTTCCTTAGTTACATTTCCTCGGACTTTTGTTACTATGGGCCTCCTTAGTTACATTTCCGCTGACTTTTGTTACTATGGGCCTCCTTAGTTACATTTCCTCGGACTTTTGTTACTATGGGCCTCCTTAGTTACATTTCCGCTGACTTTTGTTACTAACAGCCTCCTTAATTACAATTCCGCTGACTTTTGTTACTAACAGCCTCCTTAGTTACATTTCCTCGGACTTTTGTAATTACCGCACCCGTTATGAACAAGTTTGGCCAGAAGTGTTCACAACACACCCGTTACGAACAAGTTTACCCAAAAGTGTTCACAACGCAGCATACTATAATCTTCAATTATATAATCCCACAAAAAGTGCCCTCTATCTTAAATACTTGAAAAAGTATTAGGATAAAGGGCGCTTTATATATATTATTTATTTTGAATACTTGCTTCTACAAATCCTCTGAATAATTTTTGTGGACGTGTTGGTCTAGATAAGAATTCTGGATGGAATTGACATGCTACAAACCATGGGTGATTTTCTAATTCTACGATTTCTACTAATCTACCATCTGGGCTTGTTCCTGAGAATTTCATACCTTTTTCTTCTAATCTTTCGCGATATTCATTATTAAATTCATAACGGTGACGGTGTCTTTCGTCTACTTCTAATTCACCATAGACTTTATGTGCAATTGTACCTTCTTCAATTTTACATGGGTAAACGCCTAATCTTAATGTTCCGCCTAAATCTTCGATGTCTTTTTGTTCTGGTAATAAATCGATAATTGGGTATGGTGTGTTTGGATCTAATTCAGCTGAATGTGCATCGTTTAATCCAACTACGTTTCTAGCAAATTCTACTGTTGCTAATTGCATACCTAAACAAATACCTAAGTATGGTACGTTATTTTCACGTGCATATTGAATTGCTAATATCTTACCTTCTACACCTCTATCTCCAAATCCACCAGGTACTAAAATACCATCTACATCTGCAAGTTCTTTTTGATAGTTTGTTTCGTTTAATTTTTCAGAGTCAATCCATTTAATTTCAACGTCTGATTTAAAATCATAACCAGCATGTTTTAATGCTTCAGCAACTGATAAGTATGCATCTTGTAAGCTAACATATTTACCTACTAAACCAATTTTCACTGATCCTTCTAAATTACGAACAGTGTCTAATAATTGGTTCCACTCTGTTAATTCGGCTTCTGGTGCAGCTTCTAAGTCTAATCTTTCAATGACGATATCATCCATATGTTGTTCTTTTAATGCTAATGGAATTTGATATAACGTATCAGCATCTCTACATTCAATGACTGCACGTTTGTTAATGTCACAGAATAATGCAATTTTATCTCTTAAATCTTGAGTCATTTCATACTCAGTACGTACCACAATTAAATCTGGTTGAATACCTAAACCTCTTAACTCTTTTACACTATGTTGTGTTGGTTTTGTCTTCATTTCACCAGCAGCTTTAATATATGGAAGTAACGTACAATGGATGTACATAACATTTTCACGACCAAGATCACTCTTGATTTGTCTAATTGCTTCTATAAATGGTAAAGATTCAATATCACCTGTTGTACCACCAATTTCAGTAATCACAACATCAGCATTTGTACTTTCGCCAGCCATTAATAATCTTGATTTAATTTCATTTGTAATATGCGGGATAACTTGGACTGTACCACCTAAGAAATCGCCACGTCTTTCTTTTTTAAGTACGTGAGAATAAACTTTACCTGCTGTTACATTTGAATATTTATTAAGATTAATATCAATAAATCTTTCATAATGTCCTAAATCTAAGTCTGTTTCTGCTCCATCTTCAGTTACAAAAACTTCACCATGTTGATATGGACTCATTGTACCTGGATCAACATTTAAGTATGGGTCAAACTTTTGAATCGTTACATTTAATCCTCTATTTTTAAGTAATCTCCCTAGTGATGCTGCTGTAATACCTTTACCAAGAGACGATACTACGCCACCTGTTACGAATATGAACTTTGTCATGTTTGTACCTCCATTTATTTTTTAAAAAATAAAAAACGCTCCCACTTACATTGTTAAAAATGTAAGGAGGGAGCGCTATATTTATACGATTGTCCTATTTAAAGGAGCCCAAATAAAATATTACCATCTTTTAAAGAAAAGTCAATTAAAATTCGTCTTCTTCGTCTTCCTCATCTTCGTCTTCTTCATCTACAACAAGACCAGCTTCATCTAATTCATCTTCTACTTCTTCATCTTCAGGGTCTTCAGGATCATTTAAACCTTCTTCATCATCTTGATCAATTGTAATATCAAGTTCTTTAGTTTTGTCTTCTTCCCCTAATAATGAAATTTCTGAATCAGCTTCATCGTCTTCATCTAGAACATTGAATTTTTGAATTGTTGGTGCGATTTTTTCTTCGATATCGTCAACTGAATACCAGTCACGAAGTCCCCAAATATTCTCACCCACACTTAAGAAGCGTCCATCAGTATTTAAGTCCGTATAAAATTGTAAAATACGATTCTCAATTTCTGAATCAGTGTAATTACCTAAGCTTTTGAATTCGTCTATCATATCATATAAGTTTGTTTCTTTACCGTTCTCTGTTAATAAAATATAAGCCATTTCGATAAATGAATGCTCATCTACCATTTCTTTTGTGAAATCTTTTAATTTCATGCTTTACTCTTCCTTTCAACAATCGAACTATTGTCGCACATTAATATTTATAATCATAACAGTTTACGATTATAATTGACAAGATGATTTTTAGCAAATGTTAGTTAATACTTAATATATTTCATGAGTTTAATATAGTCCTCTGATTTTTGTATTTCTACAAATCGTGCTTTCTCACATAACGGTTTCAATTTATTGTTCGAACCGAATAAAGTGATGTGTATTTCTTTCTTATCTTCAAACCTTCTTCTAACAAAAGTACTTAACTGTCTTAAAGCACTCTCTGCGATACCTTCTTTTCTTTCGTCTTCTTCAACTTCTATACTACGAATATCAAAATAGTGATCTTTATCTTCTAATACGATGATACCTACTTTTTGATTATCTTTCATTAAATGTATATCGACAAATTCATTATCTAAATCATCTTCATTTAATACAAGTTTCAATGAAGATACATATTTTGAATCTAAATCTAAATAATATAATCGTTCTTTACCTAATGGTCCTTCTTCTTTTGTAGCTGTATGCATAAAGCCAGCTCTTTCATATAAATTCCATGCTGCCTCATTTTCAGCATCTACTACTAAATATAAATGATCAAAATCAGGGAACACATGTTGAACATACTCAGGTAAATTCATCATTATAGTCGTGCCATACCCATTTCCTTGATACTTTTCATTGATTGATAATGAACGTATATAAACAACATTATGCGGTGTATCATAACCTTCGTGTTGATAATACTTATGCAATACAAAGAAACCAACTATGTCGTCTTGTTCATTTACAACGACATTAGGTCTTCTATCAGGATCTTCGATAGCACCATCCAACACTTCTTTAGGTAATGAAGAATAAATTTGTTGTCGTTCATTTAATTCAAAATCATATAGTGCCGTTCTCATATGTTCTTCAAATGGTTTAATGACGATTTCACCGAATGATTTAGCTTTCATGATTGATATCCCTCCGTTTGTTTATATATATCATAACGAATTTTACATTCAATGCGCAATTAAGAACCTTAGGAAACGTAATTATAATCCACATGTTAGTTTGATTTGGATGAGGGTAATAGAAATAAGACTGCATAATTTAAAGGGGGATATTAATGAAACAGTCAAAAGAAAATACAGACAGGCATAATAATAAGACAACATTAGTATTTTGGGTATCAATGTCTATTATATTATTAGTGACTTTAATTGCTGGAATTTTTCCAAATGGTTTTGGTAAATACGCTAATATATTATATACATTTATATCTAACAGTACAGGATGGTTATTCTTAATCATCGTATTCGTTTTAGATATTTTTTTAATTGGGTTAGCCATAACAAGGTTTGGTCGATTTAAACTCGGTAGAGACGACGAAGAACCAGAATTCTCATTTATATCATGGGTCGGCATGTTATTCTCTGCTGGTCTCGGTGTCGGGATTGTATTCTGGGGTGTAGCTGAACCAATGACACATTACTTAAAATCACCACTTCCAAATGAAGTAGATGGCTCTACATTAGAATCAGCTCGACTTGCAATGGGTTATACATTTTTCCATTGGGGCATTTCACAATGGTCTATCTTTGCAATGGCAGGGCTTATAGTAGCTTACTTCCAATTTAGAAAAAGAAGAGACGGTTTAATATCTACAGCAATGGAACCTGTATTTGGTGAAACTTATAAAAAACCATTCAGAAATATTATCGATATCCTAGCAATAGTCGCAACAGTCATGGGTATTGCCACTTCAATTGGTCTCGGTATAATGCAAATTGGCGGCGGACTTCATCATGTTTTTGATATTCCCAATAATAATTGGACTAAAATTATCATCACCGTCATTATGACCGTACTATTTCTTGGATCAGCAGCATCAGGTCTTAATAAAGGTGTTAAATGGCTAAGTAATGCTAACATATTTATTTGTTTTGCTTTACTTATATTTATACTTATTTTAGGACCGACACAATTTATATTTGAAACATTTACAGTTGCTATAGGTGACTATATTACAAACTTTGTACAATATAGTTTAAGATTAAATCCTTATGAAGGCGACAATTCTTGGATTCAACAATGGACTGTGTTCTATTGGGCATGGGTCATTGCTTGGTCTCCATTTATCGGAGGATTTGTAGCCAGAGTATCAAGAGGCAGAACGATTAGAGAATTTGTAATTGGTGTGTTAATTATTCCACCACTTATTTCATTTAGTTGGATTGCCACTTTCGGTGGAACGGCCATGTATTTAGTTATTAATAAAGGTGCTTCTATTGCGGAAGATGTCAAAGGAGATTATACAGTTGCACTATTCTCTCTATTATCTAACTTCCCATTTTACGAAGCAACAAGTATTCTAGCAATAATATTAATCTTCTTGTTCCTTGTTACAAGTGCGGATTCAACTACTTTTATCTTATCAAGTATGTCTGATAAAGGTTCAATCGTACCGCCATTCAAGTATAAATTAGTTTGGGGAATATTAATTGGTGCAATTTCAGTTGCCATGACATTAGCAGGTGGTTTAGAAAGTTTACAAACCGCTTCTGTCGTTGCCGGTCTACCATTCGCTTTTATACTATTCTTAATGATGTTCTCAATCATGAAAGCATTACGTAGAGAACCATCTAAACATTTCAAAATGACTTATATAGATGATGACACAGATTTCTCTAAGTCATTAGAAGAACGTGAAGAAGAAGAAAAATAATTAAAATAGGCACCATTCATTGTTTAAATTAATGAATGGTGCCTTTTTGATTGTCGTAACTTCATAATTTAAAACGAATGGATCGAAAAATATACCCAATAGACGATTATCCATACGATCAACCATAGTAATATTTTTATATATCGATTAACGTTTTTAAACATAATATGACTGAGTACATATGCTAGATAGCTCGTTAATATAAATCTCAAGAGTCTTGCAATGAAACTTACGAGTATAAATACAATAAATGATATACCTTCGTGATAGCTCATCATTGCATAAAGTTTATATGGAACACCAAATAAAGGTGCTTCTATTAATCCGAGCACACCTTTATATTCTAATGAATGTATCACATGTTCTATCATATAAGGATGAATACCAGGAATCTTAATCATGATTATTTCAACAAAGTGCAAATGTTGAATTGAAATAATGTAAACGATGATACCACCTAGAACTGCACCTATAATTGCAATCAGATTTGCACATAATAATTTAAATTTACTTTTTTGCATGATTGCATAATAAGTTAAAGCAACATCAGGGATAATAAAGAAAACAATTGCTTCAAGAAAAGCCCATATAAATATGATTACCATTCTTTAAAATCACCTTCATTTCTGAGTTCATTCATTCGTTCATTAAGCTCATCCATAAATGCTTTTCTATTCTCATTAAATAAAAATGGACGCCCTACAAAAATATCAACAAAGAATGGTACAAATAGTTTTGAGCCTTTTGGTAATGATTTTCCTAAACCATGTAGAAACAAAGGTTGTATAGGAATGTTTGGTCGTTCTCTCATTAAATAATAAATGCCCGATTTATACTTTGATAACTTTTCAGGTTCTCCTCTACTTCCCTCCGGATATAAGATAATAATACTACCTTCATCTAAAGCATCAACAATTGGTTCAAATAATCCTTTAATATCTCTCGTCATTTTTCGCTCTATTGGTATGATTCTCATAATATTCATGGAAAACCATTTTAATAGTTTGTTTTTTAGAAAATAATCACCTGCTGCTACAGGTCGTGCTTTCTTAAACCCTTCTCCTTGAAACAATGAAAGTAGTACAAGTGTATCTAAATGTGAATTATGATTGGCAATAATCACAATAGGACCTTTTTTAGGTAACCATTCTCGTCTACGTATATTTAATCCTAAAACAATTAAAATAATTGGCTTAATGATACATGTATATATAATGAGTCTTAACATATCGGTTCACCCCTTAAAAGTAAAAGAACCTTACAAAGTGGAAGAAGAGTGGTGCTGTGTACGTTAAAGAATCTACTCTATCCAAAATACCGCCATGACCTGGTATTGTTTGAGAAGTATCTTTAATATTTAAATCTCTTTTTAAAGCTGAAATATTCACATCTCCCACAAATCCCATAATACTAATATATAAACCTGCTACAATCATGCCTAATAATGTGAATGGCGTTAATAATGGTGCTAAACATAACGATAGAATTGTCGTTGAAATAATCCCTCCAACAAAACCTTCCCAAGTCTTGTTCGGACTCACTTTAGGTACAATTTTGTGTTTACCAAATGCTTTACCAAACAGAAATTGAAAAACATCATTTGCTTGCGTTAATATAACTAAAAATAAAACAAGGCTCGCACCGGGTACTGAACTTTTTTCGCCAGGTAAGACAATTAAATATGCTAAATGACTTAAACTAAACACCATCAACATCATGCCCCATTGTACAGATCCCATTGATTGTAAAAACCCTTTTGTTTCACCTATCAATATAGCTTGTATCGGTATAAATAAGAACATATATACCGGTATAAAAATAATAAACATGCCATAAAACCCAAAATAGATAAATGTAAATTGAATCGGTATAGATAAGTACGCCCAGAATAATACAGCTCTATGACTACGATTCGTAGGTATTAGAGAAAAGTACTCTTTCAAAGCTAAAAAACAAAGTAAGCCAAGAAAAATCAATGACATAGTAGAGTGAATGACTAAGGCGATTGTAAAGATAATACACATACTCCACCATGATTTAATTCTTAATCTAATTTCAGTGAAGTCTTTTTCAGGATATCGTTTCGTTAAATAAATACTAATCAAACTGGATAATACGAGTACGATAAATACCCCAATCATAACAATCAGCATTTCTGAAGATATCTTCCCTAAGTTCATGATTTAACCTCCTTCAACCCATTTGTTATTCGATTATAAATATTGATTAACATGAGTATTGAACAAATATAAAACACAAAATGTAAATAAGGTATGATATTTAAATGAACAAAAATCAAGAAACTGATGAAACCTACAATAAATGCTCGGTCACTTTTACCCATCGGACCGTCATATCTTCTTGAACTACCTATCACTCGAACAGTTACACCAGCCATTTCACTAATGATTGATAAACTGATAAACAACATAATACCTATTCCATAATCTTCAGCAATAAACACGAATGGTATAAATAGAAATAAATCACTTATAACATCCCCTAATTCATTCAACAAGAACCCTAAATGAGATTTCATTTGATATTTTTTTGCCATTACACCATCAATTGCATTTAAAGCCATTCTTACAAACATCACGATAGGCATTAAAATATAAATCCATTTGTTTTCATGAAATATACTTAAAATAATTCCCGTTACGATAGATAACACTAATGCTAATATTGTAACTTGATTTGGTGTCATTCCGATTTTTCTCATCCAGTCAACGATAGGCATTAATAGTTGCTGAAATTTCGGCTTTATTTCGTATATGCTAATCAAAATATAACCTCCCTCATTTATACTTGGTATCATCTTATCATGTAATTATACAATTTTTGCAATATATTTCTAAAAACCATTAATTTATCATATACAATTTTTTATAGTATAATAACGATAATTATTTACTTTTCTAGATGAGGTGTTCGTGTGAAAATTGGTATTGATGCAGGTGGTACTTTAATTAAAGTCGTAACTGAATTAAATAATGAAAGAACGTATCAAAAATGGTTAGCAACTGACATTGATCAAGTTGCAGATTGGTTAAATCAATTAGATGATGTTCAAGTATCGATTACAGGTGGTAAAGCACAATACTTAGACTCATGCATTAAACATCAAGCAAAACGTAGTATTGAATTTGATGCGACTTATAAAGGAATTCAAATATTTTTAAAAGAGAACAATATAGATCTTGAAACATATATATTCTCGAATGTCGGTACAGGTACTTCTATTCATTACGCTACTACTGATCATCAAGAACGTGCAGGCGGTACAGGAGCTGGTGGTGGTATGATACAAGGTTTAAGTTATTTACTGACTCAAATTAGTGATTATGATGAACTTGTTCAAACAGCTTTAAATGGGGATCGAGATAAAATAGATTTAAAAGTTAAACATATTTATAAAGGTGATAACACCCCTATTTCTGGAGAATTAACTGCTGCTAACTTTGGACATGTATTACAACATATGAACGATGCATTTCCAAATGCTGATCGATTAGCAGCTGTAATGGGTATTGTAGGAGAAACAGTCACAACCGTATCCATTCATGCCGCAAGACAGTACAATACAGAAAACGTTGTGTTTATTGGATCTTCATTTGTTAAAAATGAACTACTCAAAAATATCGTCGTTGATTACACGATTTTAAGAGGTCTAAAACCATACTTCATTGAAAATGGTGAATTTTCAGGGGCGCTCGGTTCAATATATTGTTAAACATTAAGGAGCATTAATATGAAAATTATAGAACCTAAACTACGCAATGAATTTGAATATGAGGAAGAAAATGATGTAACACTCTATCAATCTTCGTATGACTTATACTTTGATAAAGCATTGATTCAATTAGATGAAGAAACGAGTCAAATCGATACAATGTATTTCAATCAATGTACATTTGAATCTGTTGATTTCACTAAAATTCACGGATTAGATATTATATTTAAAGGATGCGACCTTTCAAACTGTATATTCAGCGAAGCCTCTCTTAATAGAATACACTTCAAAGATTGTCGTATGATCGGTGCTAACTTTACAGATGTTAAACTTAAGCATGTACAATTTTCAAATTGTCAGTTGAAAATGAGTCAATTTCAAAATTGTAACTTAGATCACGTGTTATTTAACGATAATCAAATGTCAGAAACATACCTTTCATTCTGTACTCAAAAATCTGTCGCAATTGAAGGATGCGCACTAGAATCTCTTGAAGTTGTTGAAACATCATTAAAAGACATTGATTTATCGTCCAATACAATCGAACAACTTGTTGTACAACCTAATGACTTAAAAGGTGCAACAGTTTCTGAATTTCAAGCATATGATATACTTCCGTTATTCGGGGTTAACGTAACATCAAACTAGAAGGTGACAATATGAATCAAATGATAGACATTTTAAAGCGCTTTGGATTAAGTGAATATGGCTCTAAAGCTTATATCGCCCTTGTTCAAAATCCAGGCATAACAGCTTATAAACTAAGTGAAATATCAAGCGTACCACGTTCAAAAATTTATGAAGCGCTCAATAAACTTGATGAACAAGGACTCGCTTATTTCAATTTACAAGACCAAAAGAAATACTACTATGCCCTATCACCAAAACAAACCATTCAACTATTTGAAAAAAAACAAAATGAAGAACTCCTTCAACTCGAACAAGAAATCAATAAATTAAATATCGTAACAGACAATGCACCAATTCAAATAGAAGTCTTAACAAATGAATCAACAATCATCGATGCCGTAACATCTGCAATTAAACAAGCTAAAAGACAAATAACCGTTTCAATATGGCCAGACTTATATGACATCTTAACAAACCATGTCTCAGAAGATATCCATATACAAGGAATCACATTCCAAGTCGACCAACCCGGCTATGATCTCATTAATCATCGTTATACAAACTACGTCAAAAGTTCATTAGCACTTAAACCATTTGTCGTAATCGTAGATGATGAACACATGATTTACGGACAAACAGCAGAATCAAATATGCGTGCTTATATCAGTTATGACCACACACAAATAAAAATGATGAAAGACTACATTTGGCATGACGTCTTAGTCAATAAATATATTAGTAAATTTGAAGAAGATATAGAAGACGAAATAACCCTTAAGAGAAAAACCTTTTTCTCTTAAGGGTTATTATTTGGGATAAATGATTTTACTACGTTGGGATGTAGTAACTACCTTAGTAGTTACTAATAATGTATCAAACAATCTTCCCACCGTCAACACGAATCGGTAAATATAATTTCTTCAACTTATGGCCATTACGGTCGAGGTAAGCAAGTTCTAAATCATTTTCTCCATCAGGATCTATTGGTGTATAACTAAATGTAACTTGCCCCTCATATACATTATGCTTATCAAAGTAAGGTCGATCCGGCATAAGTCTTTTACCTTTTTTCGTTTTAAAGTCAATAGACTGTTGCAAGATTTCATCATTAACACGTAAAAATAAACTTGCATCAATATTATTATAATATTTATCTGGATAGTCATTCTTTTTAACTATTTTGATATCAGCACTTAGAAATATTTCTTTATCTTTAACTTTATAACTCAAATTACTAAATTGCATCGTTCCAAAAGTTATATTATGCGTTTGATTGAGTTTAATTTTCTCTTCCTTAAATTCATAATCTTGAAATTCTGCGTTTACTTTATGATACTGATTGAATCCTAATATAACGAGAACTACAATTACAATTAAAGAAAATAATAGAATTACTTTATTTTTCATTCTAATGCACCCGCTTCTATATGAACAACCTCATCTACAATACTTTCTATGTCTTCAAATTGATGAGAAGCAATCAGTATTGTACATCCTTGCTGTTTTAATCTTTCAAGGATTTGAACAAGTTTCTCAATACTCTTTCTATCCAAAGCATTGGTAGGTTCATCTAAAACAATTAACTCTGGTTCTCCCATTAGCGTTTGAGCGATACCTACTTTTTGTTTCATGCCTAGTGAATATTTTCTAACTTTTCTTTTATCCTTATAATCTAATCCAAGTTCTACTAAATATTTAGTCATTACATTGATATCTGTTATACCTTTTAATGCAGCAATTAACTTAAGATTTTTTAAAGCTGTAAATTCAGTTATGATACTTGGTTTTTCAATAAACACGCCAACTTTAAGTGGATATTTCTCTCCAAATTTAAGTGGTTTATTATTAATAATAACTTGCCCTTCAACTTTAATTAATCCTAAAATTGCTCTTAAAAGCATCGTCTTACCAGATCCATTACGTCCTTTAAATCCATAAACTTTCCCACGTTCGATTTCTAAATTAATATTATTCAGCAATAGATTACGCTGATGTTCTTTTGAAACATTTACTAACTTAATCATTCTTCATCATCACCTCTTTGGAATTTAATGTGATGATCACGTCCTAATTCAATAAACAACAACATATTCACCACAACAATAGATAGTGCACAACACAATAAATTTGTGTAAGATACACCTTGTATTCTTGAAAACAAAGATGCATTTAATATATTAATATCCAAATCAAACCTTGTTGTGGCAATTACCCACAATAACGATATCATAAAGCTTATATAAAATTTATAAGCAATGTAAGTCCAAATAAATACAATCATTAAGAAATAAACACTCACTATTAAATATGATAAATGTATAGCATTAATAGTAAATTCGCCTTCGATAAGAGAAATGATCAACCATATACTTATAATATAAATGAGACTTAAAATAAACGGGACTATAAGAAGAACCATCCATTTTCCAGCAATATTTAATAGCATTTGCCACTCTACAATATAATATTGATAAATAACGTGTATAAATCGATAAATGAAGATAATAGCAAGTACCATAATCATTATATATAACCCAGGTATTCTATATAAATGCATACTCAATTCAATGTCATTGTTACCTCGAAAAATAAATTCCCATAAACCAACTCTTATATATGGCTTAAACAACAATAAAACTAAAATAAATATACCATTTATAATAATGAATATTTTCCATAAACTTTGAATGATGTCACCTATAAATTTTAAAATATTCATCGCATTATTTCCTTCTTACTAATAATCCACTCTACAACTAAATAAAGAAATATTATGAGAACCAATTGATACATTATCCACGACCAAGAAAGATTAAATAATCTCTTTGAATCAATAATCAACCAATTCCTGTTTCCACCTTGCATTATGATGAAATCTAAATACATTAAAATATTTGCTATTATTAAGGAAATACCTCGATTTAAAAACTTAAAATATAGTGTTATTGACACTAAAGAAATCGTAAAATTACCTACCATCAACAAACAAGCTGTTACAAAAAGTATCATATTAAATCTAACTTGAAAATTCATTGCAATCATGCTTCCGAATATCATTAGTAAGCTTATTATTAAGGATATAAAGCTTACATATAGTATTACATCAATTTTTAATTTCTTCCTATATTCAATAAATGTATTATGGATATATTCGTCTCGATAAAACACAATAGTGCTGATAATTAAAATAGGTAATACAACGTAAGTAAGCGTAAAATTACTCAACAATAAATTTGTAAATTGAAATTCATCAGAAGGGAAATAATCAACATTCCCCTTCTGATACAAAGCTATTAACACAAAGAACAATATATTCCAAATTAGAAATTTTATATTAATCATTGAAGCAACTCTATATTTAATCAAGTTCATATTTGCGCATACCTCTTATATAGAAATAAATTGATAAACTGACATATAAAATAAAAGTCAACAAAATCGGCAAAACATCTATATACATAAATCCTGTTTTTCCTAGCAAAAAGTATATAGGTGGCGCTATATATGGTTGATCAGTAAAATTAGTCAAGATAATTAGTATAATTTGAAAGATAAATGACCCTATAATTGCATATATCCTCTTATTCGTATATAAAGAAAGAGTTATCGATAATACATTCATAGTGGCAGCCCACATACCAACTAATAGAATATATAATAAAATATATAATATCGGCATAGCATAATAAAGAGAAGCATTTAATGTATAAGTTGTAAAAAACCCTAATGGTTTATTAGTAAATCTTTCTGGTAATATATTCGGCAGTATTAAAAATTCACCAATAAAATTCATTATCAAAGGTGTAATTACAAGTAACGCAGCAACAACACTAGAATATAAAATCACTTTTAAGTCAACATTCTTCCTTAATTGATACATATAGGCATAATGTAACAAATTTTGTTTACGATCTTGTATATATATGTCGCTAACACCTACAGATACAGCTAAAGGCATTATTAGTAAATAAATTAATGGTACGCCACTAAAGCTATCAAATAATAAAGATTGTGTATACGGTGTATTTTCTAACAACTTATTAATTCCATAAGTTTGATAAGCATCGTATAAATGTAACAATGCAATTATCATTAATATGCTAAAAACTATTAATAATTGCATCCTCATTGTTCGTAGTTTCATATAATTTAAAATTGTTATCACCTACTTTAAAAGGTACAAAGCGCATAGTTTTTTAATTTTTTCCATCATAATGTTAAAAGTATTATAACTCCTTGAAAGCGCTTTTACAACAATCGAATAATATTATATTATTAATTAATTGCAATTAATTCGAAAGACAAAAAAAGACGCTTGCTTTATAGCGAGCGTCTTTTTTAATTACAATTATTTATTTAATTATTTAACAAGGCATTGCGTTTAAAATGGCTTTTGGATCTGTTACTGTACCGATCATGCCTGATTTTAAGTTGACTCCTAATGCGATGTCTTCTTGTTTCAAGTCTTCTAACCATTCTTCAAAGACTTCTGTTTCTACTTCAATAATATCGTATTCTTCAAAGTCATCACGATGTACTTTTTCTGCTAATTTACGCGTACTCCAGACTGTCATCATGTTTGGTAGACTTGCATCTTCTTCTGATACGATAATAAATTGTTTTTGTCCTTTAACTGTTAACCCGTATACATAGCTTTCGTTGCAAATGTCTTCTGCAAATTCTTCTATTCGGATATCATCTAATTCACTCATGATTTCTTCTATGAATGGAATTGCTTCTACAGTTAACCCTTCATTATCTTCGGATTTGTCTACAATGAATTGATCGCCTTCATCAAGGATATCATCCATTTCATATGTAACAAATCTATCTAAATCTAACTCCATAATTTTATCGTATTTAGTAATTTCATACGATTTCAAATATGACTCTGCACTTTCTTTCGTTGACCAAATAAGACGGTAATCTGTATCATTGTCTCTTAATATTTTACGGTCATTCAGCACAACATAAAATCTTTCTTTTGTTAATATTTGTTTAAATTTAGACATATCCTGGATAGCCATTCTACCACCCTTTTCTTTATATTTAATCCCAATAAAATATATTATACGTATAAGGTATAAGTCAATATAAATTAAGTTAAATTGTAAAAAATTTTTTATTCAATTTGACTACTTAATGCATCTAGAAATAGTTGCTCTTGTTCTAATGCCTTTTCTTCAGTTTCTGCATGCCAAATTCCAACAAATCTTGATTTTACGTTGTTTTTACCGAAATAGTCACCATCATAGTATGCAAGAGGATAGAGAAGTCCATTTTTGATGAATTGTTCAATTGTATTGATGAAATGTGTGTTATTGCCTGTGGAATGATAACTTAGAAATTTATGAAAACCTTCATGCAAGCGATCTTTAAGTAATAACATGCTTGTTGAACCATTTTGTCTGAAGTTTAAATCAATCGCATATACGTCATGGTTTTTATCTACTAGAAGATCAAAGCCCGACACTCCTTTATAACCATATTCAACACCGTTTTTCATTATTTCGTATCCAGCCTCAATCACGCTTTGTGGTACATGATTCGAATTAACATTACCATTGTAGAAGCCATATTCATCTGTAAGCTGTTTTACAGCACCTATATATTGTATACCCGTCTTTTCACTATAGACGTATTGAACACAATAATTCTCAATTTCTTCGATAAATTGTTCGATGATAATGTATTTTGTATCTGATGCTTCTTTAATTCGATTTGTTGCTTTCTTTAAATCCGCTTCATTATAACAAATCATTACACCATACCCACCTGCTGTAGGTAATTCGTCTCCCGGTTTAATGACCAATGGTAAATCCCAGTTTTGAATAGCTGCCTCAAATTCTTCTGCTTTCACAATTTCTCGTTTCGGTAAATATTTACCACCTGTCCATTGTTCAATTTTCGATTTATTATTTAAATCTATAAATTTAGGTTTATAAACTGCATATTCTTCATCTTTACATAAATGTTGACCATGTATATATTGGAAGAATATTTTTTTATTTTCAGCAGTTAACTGTTGTAGTAAATGTTCATATTGCGTTCTATCTTTAAAAGTATATATATTGCTCGGAATATCCACATTTACTAACTTTAAAATTCTTTTAACATTATCTGTTAAACATGCTTCATGAACGATCATGGGCATGTTACTAATAATCATTTCTCTTGCTGTTAAAAAATTAGATTGTGCTTCTTCAGCTTTTAACCAAGGATTATCTTCATAAGAAGGTCTCGCATTATATACAATATCTTCTTCATATAAATCTCTTAACGTTAAATTGAGTGGTTTCCTATATTCTTTTTTCATAACAAGTTCTCCCTTAATGTTTGATGATGCTCAATGATTTCATTTCTAAGGGATACATTCTCTATAAGTTCTAATCCCATTGAGGCCAATATTTTAGCACCATTAATTAATGCCTTATCGCCCTTTGTACTTGCAGCAGCTTGGCAAAATTCTTTCGTATGGCCCACTAAATTAGATGGTCCAATTTTAATGTGTGGGTGTATAGTCGGTACGATATGACTTACATTCCCCGTATCTGTAGAACCAAAACCAAAATCGTCATCAATGACTTCTTCACCAACTTGTTCAGCGTGCTTTCTAAATAATTCGTCTAAAGGCTTATTAATCACGAATTCATTTACACCATTTTGGATTGGTCTTAATTCGTATGTACCACCTGTTTGTATAGCTGCACCTTCAGCTATTTTCCTCACTTTATCAGTAAGGATATCTAATTCTTTACGTGAAGTGGCACGTGTGTAGAAACGTGCATGTGTAAAATCAGGAATAATATTCGCTGCTTCACCTCCATTTAATATAACGCCGTGTACTTTATCTGTCTTTTTAATTTGTTGTCTTAACATGCTCACGCCATTAAAGAAAGATAACATAGCATCTAACGCATTAACCGCTTCAAAAGCATTTTCAGAGGCATGAGCGCTTCGTCCATAGAATTTAACATCAAATACATCTACAGCTAATGAAGGCACTGTCACGTATGTCTCATGGCCAGGATGAACCATTAGTGCAATATCAATATTATCGATAATCCCAGCTTTCACATAAGTTGCTTTAGCACTACCATTAATACCTCCTTCTTCAGCAGGACAACCTAACACGACAACTTTGCCACCGATTTGATCAATCACTTTAGACAAACTGATACCTGCTAACACACTTGAGGTTCCAATAATATTATGACCACACGCATGACCAAGACCAGGTAATGCATCATATTCTGCTAAATATGCAATAGTTGGACCTTCTTTTCCTGAGTCATACGTTGCAATGAAACCTGTCGGATGTTTCGCAATATTCTTCTCTATCTTAAAATGATGATTCTTTAATTGGTCGCTTAATAAACGTGATGCAAATACTTCTTCATTACCTAACTCAGGACGTTCATGAATTTGATGACTCATTGATAAATATAAATGTCTATTTTGTTCTATATAATTAATAATATTTTGCGATAAGTTACTCATTAATGATTCACCTTTCCAATATAAAAGCGCACTACTTTGTAAGGAGTGCGCCAATCGTTCTTTTATCTTCCAGTAACAAACTGCAGGAATTGGCACCTTTCCATTATGGGAGGTTGCTGGACTTCATCGGGCCCTTCCCTCAGTCTCTCTTGATAATTCGTATGAAATTTGAATTTAATTCTAACTGTCTAACTCGGATATGTCAATGATTTGTTGCAATATCATTGGAATTTAAGTACCATTTTTCTGCTTTTTTCTCAAATTCTTTAATCATGCTGTCTTTGCCTTTATAGTACTGTTCACTGTCATCAGGAAATTCAATCACTAAGTCGTGCTTTAGTCGACTATATCTTTCTCTTTCACCATTGAATGTTCTTAAATAATCCCTAAAGGATAATAATCTTAAAATATGTGGGCTACCTTCATCATAAATATGTAAATGGTGAGAAACTGCACCGTATTGATCATATTTTTTGAAATATCGATTACCGATAACACCACGTTCTCCTTTAGATTCATATCCTAAACCTGATAATTCATGTGTAAATTCATCAATCGATTTACTATCTTTTACAACTATTAATATATCTATAATCGGCTTCGCAGATAATCCAGGAATAGCCGTTGATCCTATATGTTCAATGCTGATACTATGTTCTTTCAATAACGACTGTAAATATTTTTTCTCTTCAAGAAAAAGGTGTTGCCATATACTGTCGTATGGGACTACACGTAATCGCTCCATCTCATCACCTAATTTCAGAATAATTTATTAATATTATCTTATAAAGTAACATAGAAAGAAAGTAAAAGAAATCTGAATTGATTGTTTTTTCAAAATTAACTTGATATAATGATGCCGAAATCAAAGGAGGAATCTTCATGACAAAAATGAATGTTGAAAGTTTTAATTTAGATCATACGATAGTAGACGCACCATTTGTGAGACTTGCGGGAATCAAAGAAGGACAAAATGGTGATGTTATTCATAAATATGATATTCGATTTAAACAACCTAACAAAGAACATATGGAAATGCCTGCATTACATTCCCTAGAACATTTAATGGCTGAGAACATTAGAAACCATACAGATAAAGTGGTAGACGTAAGTCCAATGGGATGTCAAACAGGATTTTATGCTTCATTCATCAATCATGACGATTATGATGACGTACTTGCTATATTAGAAGCAACACTTAAAGATGTAGAACAAGCAACAGAAGTCCCAGCATGTAACGAAGTACAATGCGGTTGGGCAGCAAGTCATTCATTAGAAGGCGCACAACAATTAGCAACAGAATTTTTAGCAGAACGCGATAATTGGAAAAATATCTTTAAAGAAGATTAATGAGGAAAGCCCAGGATTCATGTCCTGGGCTTTTTTATGTTGAAATGTCGGTGCGTTGCGGACACTTCTGAGCAAACTTGTTCATAACGGAGTTGTTGTGAACACTTCTCGCCAAACTTGTTCATAACGGGAGCGTTAGTTACAAAACTCGGCTGAAGTGTTACTATGGAACGCCTTAGTTACAAATCTCGGCTGAACTGTAAACAAGGAGCTCCTTATTTGCACTTCTAGCCAAAACTGCTAATAACGACAGCAGTATTTGCACTTCTTACCAAAACTGCTAATAACGACACCAGTATTTGCACTTCTTACCAAAACTGCTAATAACGGCATCACTATTTGCACTTCTCACCAAACTTACTTCTAATGACACCAGTATTTGCACCTTCAGCCAAAACTGCTAATAACGACACCCAACTCCCCAACATTATATTCAACTAATCCATACATCACACTTACCCTCACATAAAAAAAGAGTTTGGGATACGATATCCCAAACTCTTTCTATATAAAAATTACATTTTTCGTACTAGTTTAATCATCACATATTGTAGTGGTAATCTACCCCACAATGCCCATTTTGGTAATTGTTTACCGTTTAATGGGATGTTCTTTTGCGCCATATAAACATTCGCTGGAAATACAGCTAGTAAGAACCATTCGATTAATTTTTTCATTAAGCTACTTGGTTTTTTGATAATTAACATGATACCAAATACGATTTCCATCACACCTGTTATCCAAACAATTGCTTTTTTAAATGGTAAATAGTTTGGAACGATTGCTTCAAAACCTTTTGATCTCACAAAATGCATGACACCTGCAAATGAAAATCCTATACCAAATAATCGTCTAACTATATTCATTACTTAATCCCCATCTCATTTAAATAGCTTTTACCGAATTCAGGTAACGTCACATTAAAGTTATCTGCTATTGTTGCACCAATTGAACTGAATGTATCATCACCTGATAGTTCATGATATTCTTTAATACTTGGACTATACATTAATAATGGTACATATTCACGTGTATGATCTGTTCCTGGAGCAGTTGGATCGTTACCGTGGTCAGCTGTAATAATGACTAAGTCATCTTCATTTAATACTGCTTGTAAGTTTTCTAATCGGTTATCAAAGTCTTTAATTGCATTTGCATAACCTTCTTTATCTCTTCTATGACCATATAATGCATCGAAGTCAACTAAGTTTAAGAAACTGATTCCAGTGAAATCACTTTTCACAACATCGATTAATTGATCCATACCATCCATGTTGTCTTTTGTTCTTATAGCTTTTGTAACACCTTCACTATCATAAATATCATTAATTTTACCGATTGCAATGACATCGTAATCAGCATCTTTTAAAGTATTCATAACTGTTTTACCAAATGGTTTCAATGCATAATCATGTCTGTTTGATGTTCTAGTGAAGTTACCTGGTTCGCCAACGTATGGACGTGCAATAATTCTTCCTATTAGATATTTAGGATCTTTCGTAAGCTCTCTTACTTTCTCACAAATATCATATAATTCTTCTAAAGGAATGATATCTTCATGTGCTGCAATTTGTAGCACTGGATCTGCAGAAGTGTATACAATTAAATCTCCAGTTTCCATTTGATGCTTGCCATATTCATCGATAATTGCAGTACCTGATGCTGGTTTATTTGCAACAACTTTTCTACCAGTAATTGATTCAATTTCTTTCACCAATTCTTCTGGGAAGCCTTCTGGATAGACTTTAAAAGGTTTATCAATATTTAGACCCATGATTTCCCAATGTCCAGTCATTGTATCTTTACCAACTGAAGCTTCACTTAATTTAGTATAGAATGCTTCTGGATTTGATACTTTTTGAACTACTGGTAAGTCTGCTATATTGCCTAAGCCTAACTTTTCTAAGTTTGGTAATGTTTCATTAAAACCTTCAAGTGTATGTTTTAATGTATGAGAACCTTCGTCACCAAATGCTTTAGCGTCTGGTGCTTCACCAATACCTACTGAATCCATTACGATTAAATGAATACGTTTAAATCGGTTTGTCATTTGACACACTCCTAATCTGTAATCACTTTATGAATTAATGTTGGTTTAACTTGTTCGTCAGAAATTGTGATGTTTTCTAAAATTTTAGCTTCTACATCTTTAACATCTTCTTGATTTGCGTAAATCGTTACTAACGATTCACCCGCTTCAACTTTATCGCCAACTTTTTTATTTAATACTAAACCAACTGCTAAGTCAATTATATCATCCTTTGTTGCTCTTCCTGCACCTAAAAGCATTGAAGCAACACCAATTTCATCTGCAACGATATGTGATACGTAACCTGAAGTTTCAGCTTTAACTTCGAAAGTATATTGAGCTTGTGGTAATTTCGTTACGTCATCTACTACAGAACCGTCTCCACCTTGATTTTCAAGGAATACTTTGAATTTTTCTAAAGCTTTACCGTTATAAATCACTTCTAAAAGTTTTTCTCTCGCTTCATCTAAAGTTTCAGCTTTCTTAGCTAATACAACCATTTGAGAACCTAAAGTTAATACAAGTTCCGTTAAATCTTCTGGACCTTCACCTTTTAATGTATCGATAGCTTCTTTCACTTCTAAGCCGTTACCAATTGCTCTTCCTAAAGGTTGGCTCATATCAGAAATAATCGCCATTGTATTTCTACCTACATTATTCCCGATTTTAACCATTGCATGTGCAAGTAACTCAGAATCTTCAATCGTCTTCATAAATGCACCTGCACCAGTCTTAACATCTAAGACAATCGCATCAGCACCTGCTGCAATTTTCTTACTCATAATTGAAGATGCAATTAATGGAATTGAATTAACTGTACCTGTTACATCTCGTAAGCCGTATAGCTTTTTATCTGCAGGTGTTAAGTTACCTGTTTGACCGATTACGGCTACTTTATCTTTATTCACTAAATCAATAAATTCTTGTTCACTAATTTCAACATGGAACCCTTCAACTGCTTCAAGTTTATCAATTGTACCACCTGTATGACCTAAACCACGTCCACTCATTTTTGCGACTGGTACGTCTAATGCTGCTACTAAAGGTGCAAGTACAAGTGTAGTTGTATCACCTACACCACCTGTAGAATGCTTATCAACTTTAATACCTTCAATTTCAGATAAATCAATTTGATCCCCTGATTCAACCATAGCCATTGTTAAGTTTGCACGTTCTTCATCTGTCATATCTTGAAAATATATAGCCATTGCTAAACTAGACGCTTGGTAATCCGGAATATCGCCTGCAGTATATCCTTTAACAAAAAATTCAATTTCTTCTTTCGTTAATTCTTTCCCGTCACGTTTCTTTGCAATTACATCAACCATTCTCATCGTTAATACCCTCCAATTTTTGTATGAATACGCTTACCTTAATCTTAAAAATTAAAGGTACTATTTCAAGTACCATTAATTTTAGTAATCTGAATCTGACGCTTCACCTTTTAAAATTTTAACGCCTGCTGAAGCACCAATACGTGTTGCACCATTATCTATCATTGTTTTAACATCTTCGTATGAACGGATACCACCAGAAGCTTTTACGCCTAAATCAGGACCAACTGTTTCACGCATTAATTTAATATCTTCTGCAGTTGCACCACCAGTTGAAAATCCTGTTGAAGTTTTAACAAAATCAGCACCTGCTGCAACAGCAAGTTCACATGCTCTCACTTTTTCAGCATCTGTTAATAATGAAGTTTCAATGATAACTTTAGTTGTTACACCGTTAGCTGCTGAAACAACACTTTCGATATCTTTTTTAACATCTTCATCTCTGCCGTCTTTTAATGCACCAATGTTGATAACCATATCTACTTCTGAAGCACCTTTTTTAATTGCATCTTCTGTTTCAAATGCTTTAACTTCACTTGTGTTAGCTCCAAGAGGGAATCCGATTACTGTACATACAAGTACATCTGTCCCTTCTAATGCTTTCTTGGCATGTGCAACGTGTGTAGGATTGACACATACTGATTTGAATCCATATTCTTTCGCTTCACTTAATAAAGCGTCAATTTGTTCCAAAGTCGTATCTGGTTTTAATGCTGTGTGATCGATATATTTAGCTAATGACATGTTGAATCCTCCTAATATTTTTTTGATTAACTCTATTATATAATGTTGTTGAACATTTGTAAAACGATAACTGAAATATTGTTCACTAATCTAATAACGCCTGTGCAGTGTATTGATCCGTAATTAAAATATTACTCAATTTACCTTCAAGTGCACCTCTAATAGAAGCGATTTTATGCTCACCTCCAGCAACTAATACTGAATGTTCTATACCTTTTAACGCATCAAGTTCAATACCTATCGTTCGATTATTAATAGCTTCGTCTGCTACTTCTCCTTTGCTATTATAAAATCTTGAACAAATATCACCTACTGCTGATTTTTTAAGCCTTTCTTTTTCTTCTTCACTCAAAAATCCAAGTTTAAATAATAGGGAAGAATCTCTTACAGTTCCTACAGTAAAAATCGCAACGTCAACTTGTCTACCTTGATCGAGTATTGATTTAATATGTCTGTCTTTTTCAACCATATCTTTAACTTCTTTTACATCAAAAATAACGGGTAACGGTAAATCTCTCGGTGTCGCATTATAAGCTTGAGCAAATCTTTCTAGAATTTGATGACTTCTCGTGTCAACATCTGAAAAACTAATACCGCCCTTCAACTGAATAATACCAATATCTTTATAATGACTTTGTTCTAGATATTGAGAGACTTGATACATCGTTTTACCCCAACTTATACCAATATTATCCCCGCTTTTCACAATTTTATTTAAATATTCAGCAGTCTTTTTACCAATTGCCGTTTGAATATTTGAATAATCGTTATAAGATGCATGTTCAACAACACAATCTTTTAAATTGTATTTCGCTTTTAAAAGTGAAGCTAAACTTTCTGCATCTTGATAAGGGTCATCAATTTTAATCGTCACAAAGCCTTGATTTTTAGCATGATTCAATAATCTTGATATAGTTGGTCTTGAAATATTTAACTTTTTCGCAATCGCTTCTTGACTCAAACCTTCTTGATAATATAGCTTTGCAATCTTGATACTATCCTTGTTCTTTTGTAAATCCATCCCTATTCACCACTTTCTTTCACTCTTATCGTACAAAAATTCGCAAAAAATTTAAACAAATGTTATCTTTAAGATGAAAAAACTTATATTTTATTTAAAGGAGAAGATAGTTATGACTCAAGGGACACCACATATTCAACCAAATGGTGTAAAAATCGCAAAAACAGTACTAATGCCGGGGGATCCATTACGTGCTAAATTTATCGCTGAAAACTTTTTAGAAAATGTAGAACAATTCAACGATGTAAGAAATATGTTAGGTTACACAGGAACTTATAAAGGTAAAGAAGTTTCTGTTATGGGTTCAGGTATGGGTATCGCTTCAATCGGTATTTATTCTTATGAACTTTATAATTTCTTTGACGTAGACACAATTATTCGTATCGGATCATGTGGTGCTATGCAAGAAGATATCAACTTATACGATATTATTATCGCTCAAGGTGCATCTACAAACTCTCGTTATGTTGATCAATTCAACGTGCCAGGTTACTTCGCACCAATCGCAGACTTCGGCTTAGTAGCAAGCGCTAAAAACAAAGCAGACGAAATCGGCGCAACATCACACGTAGGTAATATCTTCTCAAGTGATATTTTCTATAATGCAGATTCAGAAGTAACAAGCAAATGGGCAAGATTAGGTATCTTAGGCGTTGAAATGGAATCAGCTGGATTATATGTAAATGCCGCTGCAGCTGGTAAAAAAGCATTAGGTATCTTCACAGTAAGTGACCACTTATTAAGAGATGAAGCAACAACAGCAGAAGAAAGACAAAATTCATTTACACAAATGATGGAAATTGCATTAGAAATCGCAGAATAATTATAAAAAGAGAGCTGAGACGATTATTCCCGTCTCAGCTCTTTTCATTTGTGATAGTTAAGGAGTTATATAGATTGCGTTAACTTCCAGAAGTTAGATAATTAGAGGTCGCTAACTATCATTATTCTGAATTGTGGTAATTAGAGGGACACCTCTTACGGACATTTCTCGGAATTCTGTCCCTAACGACCACTCTTACGGACATTTCTCAGAATTCTGTCCCTAACGACCACTCTTACGGACATTTCTCGCCAATTATCTCTCACCATCATCTCAACATCCTCATTATTCTATACCACATGCTTCTGCTACGACTTCTACGATATGTTTGACTTGTATTTTATCTTCTAATCCTTCATTTTTAACACCTAACAGCATTTGCAAGTGACAGCCTGGATTTGATGTGATGATTAATTGCGGCTCTATTTCTTTTACGTGACTCATTTTTCGATTTAAGATTTCCATCGATGCATCATAATTCACGATATTATATATACCTGCTGAACCGCAACAGATGTCTTTTTCAGGTAATACTTTATATGTTAGTCCTTTTATTTGGTTGATTACTTTTTCAGGTTCATGGAATACATGTTGTACGTTTTGCAAGTGACATGATGGCTGATATGTGGCTTGTATATTGATCGGGTGTTCTAAATTTAAGTCAATGTCTTCTAATATAACTGATATGTCTCTCACTTTATCGACAAACTGTTCTGCTCTATCTTTCCACTCCGCTTCATTTCTCAATAAATGATCATATTCTATTAACGAAGCTCCACAACCGCCAATAGCATTGACATAATAATCTACATCGCATTTTTCTAGCGCTTCAATATTTAGTTTGGCTAATTTTCTTGCTTTATCCATTTCTCCTGCGTGATGTTGAAGTGCGCCACAACATGTTTGTTGTTTAATTTCTACAACTTGAATATTATGAGCTTCTAAAATTTTTATCGCAAGATCGTTTATATGTGAGAAAAATGAGTCCATCATGCAACCTCTGAAAAAGCCAATTGTTGTTTTTTTCGTTCTAAATGGTGTTTGGTAAGGTCGCTTATCTTTTTGAACTGGTGGCAAAATCATCGCCATATTCCCTAATCTTTCTGGTAGTAATTTTAATGCATTTGTCTTATTTAAAATGCTTGAAACAAATGACGTATGATAGAGCTTCAAGCCTTTATACATCACATCTAACATATATTGACGTTCTAAAAATACAGACATGATTTGTGTGTCTAATTTTTTATTGCGCTTTTCTCTTAATACTTCGACTGCCGATTCATAAATGTCTCCATATTGAACATTCGTTGGACAAACTGTTTCACATTGTCTACAGCCTAAACATAAATCAATCGCTTCTTCTAAATCTTTAAGTTCTGCTTTACCTTCAACTGCATATTTAACAAGATTGATTCTACCTCGTGGAGAATGCTTTTCTTCTTTCATCGTTAAATATGTAGGGCAAGACGGTAAACAAAAGCCACATTGAACACAATCAAAAGTTGCATCATAAGCTAATTTTTCGATTAGATTATTCGTCATGGACTAACACAAACCTTTCATGCTCGTCTGGAAAGATTTTACCTGGATTCAGACGATTATTAGGGTCCAATGCTTGTTTTACATCTTTCATAAATTTCATGCCCGCTTCATCAAATTCGTTATACATAAATGGCTTTTTAAACAATCCAATACCATGTTCACCGCTTAATGTACCACCTAATTTCAGTGAAGCTTTAAAAATTTCAGCAACTGCTTCTTCTGCTCGTTTCATTTCTTCTGGCTTACGTTTATCCGTAATAATATTAGGATGTAAATTGCCATCTCCAGCATGCCCAAACACAACTAGATTTAATTGATAAGTTTGTCGAATTCTTTCGATTTCTTCAAAGAAAGCTGGAATTTGACTGACCGGCACACTTGTATCTTCGCTTATCTTTGTCGGTCCAAATTTTACGATAGCTGGTGACACAAGTTTACGTACTTCCCATAGTTCAGATGCTTGTTTTTCATCTTCAGCAATGATGACTTTACAGCCAGGTAGCGCAGCACATGTTTCTTCGATGATTTTCATTTCTGCTTCAAGTGCTAAAGGATGACCATCTAATTCGACTAACAATACTGACTCAGCATCAGCCGTCACATTCTCAATTGGATGTGTCGACAATACAGCATCAACACAATATTTATCCATGATTTCGATTTTAGAAGGTAATATACCTGATCTTAAAATTTTAGATACCGCTTCACCTGATGTAATGAAATCATCAAATTGCAACATTGCCGTCTTTGTATCAATCGGTTTAGGTATCAATTGTAAAGTAGCTTTTGTAATAATACCGAGCGTACCTTCTGACCCTACAATTAATTTCGTCATATCATAACCTGTAACATTTTTCACTGTGCGTCCACCACAGTGAATCACATCACCATTGGCCGTTACGACTTCTAATCCAACAACATAGTCTTTCGTCACGCCATACTTTAAGCATCTTGGTCCACCTGCATTTTCAGCTAAGTTACCCCCAATTGTTGAAACACGAGAACTGGATGGATCAGGTGGATACATCAATCCATAGGATTCAGCAATTTTATGAATTTTCTCAGTGATAACGCCTGGTGAAACTTCCATCATTAAATCATTTTCGTAAACTGTGATTTCATTGTCCCATCTTGAAAAGTCCAATACTATGCCACCATGAACTGCAAGTGGTCCCCCACTTAAACTTGTACCACTACCTCTTGGATAAATTGGTACGTCATATTGATTACTTAACTTTACAATATGCACAACTTCTTCAGTAGACATTGGCTGACAAATAATATCAGGCATGTATTCACCGAAAGAAGCATCAAAACTATAACTTGAAAGATCCGCTACTTCTTTAGAAACGCGCCCATTATCTAAATGTTTCTTTAAAGCATGATAGAGTTCTTCCATGTTATCCCCCCTCAATATGAAATTATATTCATGATAGCACTGTTTACTTTAATTTTCATTTCAAGTGAATACGTTTACATTTATGATTAAAAAAATACCTAATCCAACATGTTCATGGATTAGGTATTTTTAATTCAATATTATTTTAAGAATGATTTTAACATCCAGTTGTGTTTTTCAAGACTTGTTACCATTGCTAATAACATATCACCAGTCATATCGTCGTTAACTTTTTCTGCTAATTGAATACCTTCTTCTAATTGAGCAATTACAGTTGTGAAGTCTTTAGATAATTGTTCAACCATTTGGTTTGCAGTTAAGTTTTTCTCAGCTTCTTCAATAACTGACCATTCTAATGCTTCTCTTAAAGTAGCGATTGGGTTACCTTCAATTGCTAAAATACGTTCAGCTAAATCGTCAACATACACACTTGCTTCATTGTAAAGTTCTTCAAATTTCTCATGTAGTGAGAAGAAGTTTGGTCCTTTAACATACCAGTGATAGTTGTGTAATTTAGTATATAATACTGTCCACTCTGCTACTTGTTTATTTAACGCTTCGATTACTTCTTTATTATTTGTCATTTATTTTACACTCCTCTATAGTTATCTTTTCTTGATTACATTAATTATTATATTATAATCATTCTAATCTGTCAACGATATTTAGCGATTTATTTATAATAATTATAAATAAGAGTTTAAATCTACATAAAAAGAAGGTAAAGCCTACATTAGACTTATACCTTCTTTATCGTTTTATAAACATTTATTTTGCTTTCTCAAGCTTAAGTGGAATCTTAATTTCTTTCTCAAGTTTCTTACCGTCCATCAATTTAATGATAGAGTCTACTGAAGCTTTACCCATCTTATCAGGTTGTTGAGCGACAGTTGCATCTAGTTTGCCGCTTTTAATTGCTTTCATTGCATCTTCATTACCATCAAATCCAACTACGATTACATCTTTATCACCAATTGCTTCGATAGCACCGAGTGCCATTTCATCATTGTGTGAGAATATCGCTTCTACTTCTGGATGTGCTTGTAAGATATTTTGTGTCACGTTTAATCCTTCTGCTCGATCAAACTTAGCACTTTGTTTAGCAATGACATCAAGTGATTTGTCGGCAACTTTATGGAAACCTTCTCCTCTTTCTCTTGTTGCACTTGCACCTGGAACACCTTCTAATTCGGCAACTTTCGCATTTTTACTTAATTTATCTAAAATAAACTGTCCGCCCATTTTACCGCCTTCAACGTTATCTGAAGCGATAAATGTTGCAACATCACCTTTATCAACTGATCTATCTAATGTAATAACAGGTATACCTTCATTATTTGCTGACTGAACCGCACTAGAAATTGCACTAGAATCTGTAGGATTCACAACTAAATAATCAACTTGTTGTTGAACTAAATCTTCTATATCATTTGTTTGTTTAGCTGAATCATCTCTTGCATCAACTACTTTCACTTTCATACCTTGTTTTTCAGCTTCTTTTTCAATACCTTCTTTAATTGAAACGAAGAATGGGTTATTTAATGTTGAAACACTGACACCAATCGTTATATCAGATTTTTTCTTATTTGTTTTACCTTCATTATCTTTTTTCAAAGGCGATTCAAGTGAACATGCCGCTAAAAATAACACAGTTGTCATTAGTAGTATTAATAATTTCTTCATTTGTTTTCCCCTCAATCTAATTGATTATTTTTTTCTATCTATTAATACAGCAATTAAAATAACAATACCTTTTACGACTTGTTGGTAGAATGATGATACACCTAATAAATTCAATCCGTTATTAAGTACACCTATAATAAGTACACCAATAAACGTTCCAACAATTCTACCTTTACCGCCTGTTAAAGAAGTTCCGCCTAATACAACTGCAGCGATAGCATCTAACTCATATGATGTACCAGCTGTAGGTTGAGCTGAGTTTAAACGTGATGTTAATATCGCACCTGCTAATGCAGACATTAAACCAGAAATACCATAAATTAAAATTTTCACTCTGTTCACTTTAATACCAGAAATTTTTGAAGCGACTTCATTACCACCGATAGCATATGTATGTCTACCAAATGTTGTTTTTTGTAAAATAATCGCCAATATAATAAATACAATAATCATTGTGACTGCTGGTACTGGAATACCGAAGAAATAACCTTTACCAAATAGTTGGAACATATAACTATCACCTAAATTAGTAATAGGGTTACCATCAGTAACAACGAGTGTTAAACCTCTAAATATTGTCATCGTTGCAAGTGTTGCGATGAATGGTGCCATACTCCCGAATGTTACTAATACACCGTTAAATACACCTAATAAGAAGCCACCAATTACTCCGACAATCAATGCTACGATTGGATCTAAACCACTTGTAATTAAGATTGCAGTAAATGCACTTGATAATGCGAGTATCGAACCGACTGATAAGTCTATGCCACCAGTTAAAATAACAAATGTCATACCAAAAGCAATTAACCCGTTAATTGAAACTTGTCTTAATAAGTTTAATAAATTCGATAAATCTAGAAATGCAGAGTTCATAATACTAATCACGACGATTAATAATATAAGTCCTATAAATGGAATAATTTTTTCGACTAATGAAGTCTTAGCTGTTAGTTGTTGCATGTAATTCCCCTCCTGTAGCTAATGTCATAATATTTTCTTCTGTTATATTTTCGCCTTCAACTTCACCTTTAATATTGCCTTCTTGAACAACAATAACGCGATCACTCATGCCGATAACTTCAGGTAACTCTGAAGAAATCATAATAATCGATACACCACGTTCAGTTAGCTCATTCATCAACTGATAAATTTCTCGTTTAGCACCAACGTCTATCCCTCTTGTCGGTTCATCTAAAATCAAGATTTGAGCACCTGTACCAATCCATTTTGCCAACACTACTTTTTGTTGGTTACCACCTGAAAGTGAGGATACTAGTGCTTTTCGTGGTGTCTTAATATTGAGCCTTTTGCTCATTTGATCCGCAAACACATGCGTCGCTTGTTCTTTAATAAACCCTTTATTTGAAAAGCTTTCAAGAGATGGTAGAACCATATTATGTTCGATTGAGAAATCGAGAATGAGTCCTTCATCTTTTCTATTTTCAGTAATTAAGCCTAAACCATGTTTCATTGCATCTTCCGGTGACTTAATCAATACGGATTGACCGTTAATGTCAATATCTTTATAACCTTTATCAATTCCGAACAGGCTTCTCATAATCTCAGTTCTACCAGCGCCCATTAAACCACTAAATCCTAATATTTCACCTTTTCTTAATGAGAATGAAATATCTTTGATGCCTTGTTCATCATTATTAAGAGATTTAACATGCATCAATGTTTCACCTGGGTTGACTGTTCTTTCTGGGAATTGCTCTGTTAAGTCTCTACCTACCATCGATTTAACAATTTCATCATAATTGGTTTCACTTGTTGGTTTATACAATACAGTTTTACCATCTCTCATAACGGTAATTTCATCAGAAATCTCAAATATCTCAGCCATTCTATGTGAAATATAAACAAATGAAACGCCTTGATTTTGAAGATTTTTAATGAGTTTAAACAACTGTGTGATTTCTTTATCTGTAAGTGCTGCAGTTGGTTCATCCATGATGATAATTTTTGCATTGGTCATTAAAGCTTTAGCAATTTCTATCATTTGTTGTTCACCGATTGAACATTTTCCTGCAACTTTCTTCAATGAGATATTAAAGTTTAATTTTCCAAAGACTTTTAATGCTTCTTGTTTCATTTTCTTCTCATTTAATATGCCAAATTTATTTCGCATTTCTTTCCCGATAAATAAATTTTCAAGTACTGTTAACTCTGGCCAAATATTAAGCTCTTGATGTATAAACGTAATACCTGCTTCTTCTGACATTTGAGCATCTTTAAAGACAACTTCTTGATTGTGATAATTAATTTGACCTGCATCTTTTTCATGAATACCAACAAGAATCTTCATTAAAGTAGATTTCCCTGCACCATTTTCTCCCATAAGTGCATGAACTGAAGCTTCTTTTAATTTAAAATCTACGCCTGTTAACACTTTATTTTGGCCAAACGCTTTATGTACACCAGACATTTCTAACATGAAATCCCTCCTTAAAATAAAACATCACTTTCTAATATGACGTTTGCATATGGTGTTGCTTCCCCTGTTCTTATAATAGCGACAGTATCTTGTGTTAATTTTTTAAATGCTTCGTGTGATACAAATTCTCTTTCAACATCTGTTTCTTTAATCTTTTCATAAAGTGGTGAATTATCAGTCTTAATTTCTTCTGCAAAAATCATTTTCTGTACAGACATATGTTCTAACAAAACATCGTAAACGCTTTCAAAACTTGGTACACCAAAAGTCAGTGCTAAATCAATTTTTCGCACGCCTTTTGGTACTGGTAAACCACAATCTGCGATCACAATACGATCTGTATGACCAAGATCGCTTAATACTTTAGAAATTTCACTGTTTAATATCCCTGTCTTATACATCCCATTCTCCTTTAATATCTTGTAATGTTGGCATTCCACCTTGTGCACCTAATCCAGTTACTGAATGACTTGCTGCTAAATTAGCAAATGCTAATGCTTGATCTAAGCTGTATTCTTTTTGAAGCGCTACTGCAAATGCACCATTAAATGTATCTCCAGCACCTGTCGTATCTTTCACTTCACGTTTATAACCTGGTACTTGAACTTTTTCTTTACCATTATGATAAGCTGCACCTTTATCACCTAAAGTTACAATCAATTTCATTGGATAAGCTGCTAACGCTTCATCTAATTCACCTTTAAACATCTCATCACTTTCTGTTTCGTTTGGTGTTAAATAATCAACTTTTTCGATAACAGTGTGACTAATCTCTCGATATGGTGCAGGATTCAGTATTGAAATCAAACCGTGCTCTGAACAATATTCAACCGCAAACTCCACAGTTTCACTTGGAATTTCTTGTTGTAATAAAACGATATCTCCTTCAGACAATGCTTCTAGATGTTTTTTTACATAGTCTGGTGTCACTTCATTGTTAGCTGAAGGTACGACAATAATACTATTATCTTGTTCAGATAATGTTATATGTGCTGTTCCCGATGGCATTTGTGTAACGGGTTCCACACCATCCACAATAACGTGATTATTTTGAAGATTTTCGTATATTTCTTTACCAAAATCATCATCGCCAACTCTACCAATCATATGTACATTATCGCCTAATCTTGCAGCTGCGACTGCTTGGTTCGCACCTTTCCCACCAGGTGTTGTAAAGAAATCGTCCCCAAGAATTGTTTCTCCTTTACCTGGTCTTTTAGACGCTGATACAACTAAATCTATAGACATACTTCCGATAACTGTAATTTTATTCATATTAATCTCTCCTTGTTGATTGTCGTTCTACTAAAGTAACATCTAATATTTGATGATGTTCTCTTTGTTTACCTTCCAACTGTTTAATCAATTGTTGACAAGCTTTTTGACCAATTAAATAAGCAGGTTGATGAATCGTTGTTAAACTTGGTGAATATGTACGTGATAACGGAATATCATCATATCCAACAACTTGTATATCATCTGGTACTTTATATTGATGATTATAAAGAATACTCATGACGTAAAATGCACCTACATCATTACTACAAATAATACTATCAATGTCGTGTCCTTTAATTAAGTTGAGAAAATCATCTTCTGATAAAGATAATTCATTAGCTGAGATATACTTGATGCCCGCTTCATCTAACATTAACTTCGCACCATTGAATCGCTCTCTAAATGATTTGTAATTTAAGTCTTGTTCTAAAATAAGAACAGATTTGGCTTTACCATTTATCACTGCTTGAGCTTGAAGTTGTCCACCTTTGTAATGATTTGTTTCAACAAATTCATGATCTTCGTACACACGGTCTAACAGAACAAAAGGCATATTATATGATTTAAATGAATCAAAAGTTTCCTTACTCGATAATTGTGAAGCAATAATACCACTACAATTATGTACGTTAAATGTATTTAAATAAGCAAGTTCTTTCTCATCATTGCCATCACCATTTCCAATAATGATATGATAGCCCATCGCCATCGCTTCATCTTCAACACCTCTAGCAACTACTGTAAAAAAAGGGTTACTCATATCTGGTAACAATAGTCCTATCATTCTAGATTGTCGTTTATATAAAGTTCTTGCTGTTTCGTTAGGTCGATAATTTAATTCTTGAATTGCTTTATCAATTTTATCTTGTGTTTCCTTCTTAACATAACCACTTTTATTAAGCGCTCTAGATACAGTAGCAACAGATACTCCTGCATGTTGCGCAACTTGTTTAATTGTTGCCATACTTCAACTTCCTTTTGTGTAACCGTTTACACAAAAGGATATCACGCAATCTTTATTTATGCAATATTAATTTAAAAAATATTTTCTTTCTTCAGGTGTCGGTATCTTACATTCGTTTTTCAAAATCACTTTATGTCTGATTTTGGCAAATACATCGTAACCAACATCTCGAACACATCTCGGTATCCATTTCAAAGCCCACCCCAATAGTTGATAGCCTTTTATTTGATATAATAAATGAATAATCGCACTTGATTTAATCAATACTTTGTCACCATCTACAACGATAATACTATCAATTTTTTGCAAGTCAGGTCGAACATCAATTAAATGATCACCATATGAAGATTCAAGTTGAGCAAATTGAAAACGAGTCGAAATCTTATGATGAATTAACCACATCACAGCACGATTACAGTATCCACAATCCCCATCATAATAAACAATAGCGATAACAATCACTCCAATCATTATTTTCTTTAACGTAACACGACAGTATGATAAATAAAAGTTTTACGGACACAATTCCGAATAATGTCCCTAACGATAAAAAAGAGACTGGGACATAATGTAATGTCTCAGTCTCTTGTAGTATCTTGGCAGTAGATGACTGAATTGAAATGCGCTTGTACCAAGCTTTTTCAACTCTAGTCATCCTTGCCGGGGCGGGACTACGAAATCTTTTTTTACAAATTAGATTTCTGTCCCGCTCCCCTCTTCATTTCTATTATTAAGTAGCTTGTTTTTTAAATTCTTTATATTCTTCTTCATTAATTTTGATAATTTTAAATCCTACATATCCAAAGATGATGGATATAATTGGTACTGTATAATTAAAGATTGCATAAATACCATATTCTAATACATTCACATTCAATGTTTGGGCGATAAATACCCCACATGTATTCCATAAGAAGAATACTGAAGTTACTGTACCACCGTCTTCAAGTGCACGTGATAAGTTTTTCGGATGTAGCCTTCTTTCCAAAAATGTATTAATGTACATTCTTGAAGGAACTACAATCGATATGTATTGCTCTGAGCATGAAGCGTTTGTACCTATACATGAGATAATAACAGATGCTATTAAACCACCAGTACCTTTTGCGATTTTTAAAATTTTTGTAATGATAGCTTTCAGCATGCCTGAGTATTCTAGGATGCCTCCAAATGTCATAGCAACTATAGTCATTGAAATTGTATAGAACATGGATTCTAATCCACCTCTGTTGAACAATTCTTTAACTAAGTCGTTTTTTGTTTCTAGTACAAAACCAGTTTGTAATGTTTTCACACTGTCATGAAGACTACCACCTTGAATAAATATTTGTGATAAGAATCCTAAGACAATACCGACGACTAAAGCTGGGATTGCTGGCACTTTAAATGTTACTAATATTATAACAATTACGGGTACGAGCAGCAGCCACGGTGAAATTGTAAATTTATTTAGCATTTCACTATTGATAGCATCAATTTTTGCTTGATCCATATTACCAGCTGAAAATTGTTGTCCTAAAATAAAAAATACAATTAGTGAAATGATAACGGCAGGTACTGTCGTATAGAACATGTGTTTAATATGATCGAATAAATCCGTACCTGTTAGTCCTGCTGCTAAGTTTGTCGTATCTGATAATGGACTCATCTTATCACCAAAGTATGATCCAGATATAATAGCTCCGGCTATCATGCCAGCTGGAATATCCATACTTAATCCGATTCCCATACCTGCTACACCAACTGTTGCCATTGTTGACCAACTACTACCAATTGCTAATGATACGATTGCACAAATAACTGCGATGGTTACTAAAAATAATGATGGCGTTATTAATTTCAAGCCATAGTAAATCATTGTGGCTACTACGCCTCCACCTATCCAAGCACCAATGATCAGTCCAACTAAAATGATAATGACGATTGCTGGTAAGGCTAGCCTAATACCTTTATACATCATTTCTTCAATGTCTTGCCAGCTATAACCATGATAGTACGCTACAATTGCAGCAATTGCTGTTCCTATCATTAACGGTATGTGCGGAGCTTGTTCTAAAACGACTACCGTAAATAACATACTGATAATCATAAATAAAAATGGCACAACGGCCCAAAAGAAACTAATCTCTTTCTTAGATGTACTATTCTTCTCCATAGATAACCTCCTAAAATAAAGCGCTTACATTTATAATTTTAATATTTCATGCTACATAATACAATGCCATAATTACAAAGCCTGGACAAATATTTATGTGCCAGGCTCATACTTATAACTCATATAACTATTCATTAAGCATATATATAACTTCTTGCATAATTTCATTGAATTCTTCTTTATATTCATTGTTAAAACGTAAAATTACTGCTCGTTCGTCTGATTTTAAGCGATTTTTTAATATGTATCTTTTCTCAAATAAACGTTTGATCGCTCTCGCTGATTTATTTTGTTTAATATAGCCTTTTTCAATAGCATCTTTAAGATGTACTTCTTCCACTTCATTTAATTTCATTAAAAAGAAAAATTCATGCTTCTTTAGACCATACTTTTGTTCAATAACTAAAAAGATATTATCAATTTTATTTTGCTGATCGAAAAACGCTGAACATGTTGAAATTGCTTCTGAATAAGATTGAGTCTTCATAGTCTGACCTCCTGTTTTTTCCATTAATTAGATTTTCTTAAAATAATTTTAACACAAAATTAAATAACATCAATATGGAATTTAAATATATATTTGACAATTTATGTATTTTTATGGCAGTTAATTATCAAACCGAATTGACTAACTCACAAAGTGCATAGAAGTACTATAATTTTACAAATAAAAAAAGATTATAACTGTAATCGTTATAATCTTTTTCTTGTATTCAATTAATTGTAGATACTTACTTTTTAGTTTTATCTTTTAAATAGAATTCTTTTCCAGTAAAGAATTCTGTTGTTAAACTTTTAACTTTAGGCGCTAACATCACGACTGCGATAATATTTGGAATCAATATACATGCAAGTGCAATGTCTAATAAATTCCAGAGTTGTGTACCAGCACCGAATGCACCAAGTGCGATTGATAGTACATAAACAATCTTCATAATAAATCCTGCCGTTAAGCCAAATAAATATTCTGCCATTCTTGAACCATAGTATATAACAACAATGATTGTTGAGAATACGAAAAAGACCATAGAGATAGAAACAATCCAGCTTCCAAATGTTCCAAACGCATTGTAAAATGCACGAGCTGTAAGTGCAGCAGATTGTTCTTTAGCATCATTATCTTTCCAAACATCAGATACTAAAACGACAAATGCTGTCGTACTACATATGATTAATGTATCTACAACAATTTCACTTACACTCCAGAATGCTTGTCTTACAGGATGGTCAGTCTTTGCAGCCGCATGTGCAATTGGTGACGTACCAAGACCTGCTTCATTCGAATAAATACCACGTGCAAATCCCCAACGTACTGTTGTGGCTAACGCAGCACCGAAACTACCACCTAATGCCGCATCTGGATTAAAAGCCTTCTCAACAACTAAAGCAATTACGCTAGGCACATGTTGAATATTCAGTATAATAATCAAGAAGCCCATAATACAATATAAGCCTACCATAACCGGTACGATCATTTCGGTAAATGTTGCAATACGCTGAATACCACCAAATACAACTAAAGCTGCAATAACAGCTAGTACAATTCCTGTTATACCCATGTGAATATCGAATGTATCTTGTACAGTACTTGCTGCTGAATTCCCTTGTACCATAATACTTGGGATAAGTTCAATCATTAAAGCAAATGCAAATACAAACGAGAATACTAGTCCGACTTTTTTATTTTTGAAACCTTTTTTCATATAATATGTAGGTCCACCAACAAATTCTCCTTTATCGTTTTTCTCACGATAATATATACCTAGTACATTTTCGGAATATTTTAATGCCATTCCTAGAAACGCGATCACTAACATCCAAAATACTGCACCAGGTCCACCCATCATAATGGCTGTAGGTACACCGACAATGTTTGCCGCACCTACTGTTGATGATAAAGCAGACGTTAACGCTTGCCTCGGAGTAATCGTACCTTCTCCTTTAGGCTCTTTATTAATACTTCCAAAAGTTTGTTTCATCATGTAACCAAAATGTCTGAATTGAATTAAACCTAAATACAATGTTAAAAATAAGCTTGATACTAATAAAAGTGTGACGATTGGATACCCCCATAACCAATCTGAGAATGCTACGATTTTCTCCATAAAATGACCCCTTTGCTATTTTATTTGTGAAATATAAACCAAGCATAATTCTATATTACAGAATATTCTGCAATTTATAAACCTTTAAAAATATAAAAACGGAATAAAATCTTAAGTGTTAAGATTTTATTCCGTCTATTTTATCCTACATGTAATACTCTACAATGTTTTAAAAATTGATGTGAGTATTGTTCTTTAATTTCTTCAATCGAACCATAACATAAACCAATCATGCGCCATTTAGGATTATGACGATAGAATGAGTCTTTTTCTAAACTCCACTTCACCATTTTACCTTCGTGATTATATCTTGGTAATGTCATTTCGTGGCCATCAAGCACATTTAAGAATAATTGAAAGATTTCTGGATCTATTCTTTCAAACTGGTCAATCACTAGCCATTCTCTTTCTGAGTTCGTAATATGTCCTGTAATGAAACCTTCTCTATAATATAAAGCGCCACTTTCATTTGGTAAATATCGACCATATAACATTTCTTCTGAGAAATCAGGATGACCTACTGTATATATACCTTTAGCAAGTTCACGTTCAACATAATGTTTCGCTTTTTTCAAACCGTCTTCCTTATTGTCACAAAGCATTAAAATAATAGGTTTATCTTTTTTAGGTTCATTTTCCTGCTCACGTTGCACAGACATCTCATATTGATTGCTAGAACTTTCTTTGTACGTCCCGTTACTCATATCTATCATTGCATCATATTGTGCTTTTGTTAAATTAGCAATAGATTGTTTTGAACTATCTTGCAAGAAATATAATTTCTTTAAAGTTTGATGTCTATTTAATTCGCCAATATTCACAGGATTAATATCTTCATGATATTTAACTTCAATACACGTAGAATCTGTTCTACCTGGTTGTGGTGGCAACTTATGTATACTATCTGACACTTCCCCAGTTCCTATTATAGACTGATTAGCATTTCTACTTAAAAATATAATCTGGTCTCCTATTTCTAACTGAGTATAGTATGTATAACCATTTCTCTTTATACCATTTACAGTATGTGTAAAAATTGTATACGTTTGCTCTTCTTCAAATTGAATTTCTTCTGTTAGTAAGAAATACCTAGGAATTTTTATAGCGCCTTGTCCCAAGCCTATAATTAATTCGAATTCTTCTTTCGTAATTCGATTAAACAATTGTTCTGTCATCTGTTTAATTCTAGATTCTAATTGTTCACTTCTCTTTAAATATTCAATAGATAACATTGTTAAAGATTGCTCAAACTTAAATTGGATACTTACTTTTTGATTACCACCCGTTTGAACTTGTAAGATCTCACCGAACCCAAGTAAGCCGACTTGATTTTGTACTTGATAATAAATCACTTTATCTCCTGGTTTGGCTGTCTTAAATGCATGATAGCCTTGCGTTGGATTAAAGCTTGCACCTGATTCAAACACTGCAGTTTGGCCTTCTAATGGTTCCGTATGACGCCACCTATTATATCCACAATTTAACCAAAAGTAGTTTCTTTCTTCAGACATATGTATACTCCTTAATATCTATAATGATCGATTTTCATAATGATGTTTACTTTGATATCTTAACTTTTTCATATAATAATTACGCTTAAAATTTACTTTTTTAACAACACATTAATATTAACATTGTATAAGACATTCACACTCATGTCTATGTTTACAATCATAAAAAAAGAGCCGAGGACACATCATAATGTCCAAGACTCTTCACTGATTAATGTATAAAATTATAGCTTGAAACTTGAGAAGCTGGTACCGTTCTGTAAGTTAGTACTCCTGGTGATGAACTAAAGTTCATTTCTGATACTTGAATACTTCCATTTGAATTAATTCTTTCAACAAATGATACATGGCCATAGTATCCAGCTGATGATTGAAGGATTGATCCTACTGCTGGTCTATGATTGACTACATAACCGTCTTTAGCAGCTGCACTTGCCCAGTTATTTGCATTCCACCAATAAGTACTAATTGGTTTACCTATAGCTTGACGACGATTAAATACATGCCAAGTACATTGACCCCAGTCGTATAAGTTTTGATGATTGAATGTCGGTGATGTGTATCCACTGTTGTTATTTGAATTAGAAGTAGAACCTGAGCTTGAAGTTGTTCCACTCACTTTTAATTTTTGTCCCGGATAAATGATAAAGTTTGACAAACCGTTTAATGACATAATTTTTTGGTATGTCGTTCCATATCTAGCTGCAATCGCTGATAGTGAATCTCCTGACTTAACTGTATAAGTAGAAGTGCTGCTTGAAGCATTAGACGCTCCGCTATTACTAGAGCTACCCGTGTTACTACTAGAAGTTGCTGTACCATTAACTTTTAATTTTTGTCCCGGATAAATAATTGTGTTGCTTAACCCATTCAATGACATAATTTTTTGATACGTTGTACCATATTTACCAGCAATAACCCCTAATGTATCTCCCGATTTTACTGTGTAATATGTCGTTGATGAAGTTGAAGTATTACTTGAGCTCGTGTTTGATGTACTTGATGAATTTGAAGTTCCAGGAACTTGCAATACTTGATTAGGAAAAATAAGGTTTGAACTTAATTTATTTAAGCTTTTAATTTTCGCAATCGTTGTATTATGTTTATCAGCAATCAGCCATAAAGAATCTCCACTTTTAACTTTATAAGTTGCTGCTTCCGCTTGATGAGAAGATACTGCAACTGCCACCGAAGCACCAACAAATGCCGCTATTGTCTTTTTCTTCAAAATAACTTACCTCCATCTTCTTACAGTTTTTTTATGAATTCTTATTAATTATACACCGTAATGTTTATCGTTTATATTACAGTTTTATTTCATTTTCATTAATCCTATAATAGTATATTACTTTTAAAGATTAATTAGAAAATGAACAAATATAATAAATCGCATATTATAAATAGCGCAAGGTAAATTGAGGAGGTGGGTAGGAAGATAATATGCGTGAGTCTTCGTGCAGTACACCCTGATTTTGTACCCTAGCGCACGATATCTACGAGTCTTCGTGCGTTACATCCTGATTTTGTACCCTATCATACATAAAAACAGTAGAAATTCTATTACAGAATTTCTACTGTTGATTTATTATGATTTATACGATCAGCGATAACCCTGCTAAGCATGGCATAAGATTGACTAATATGCCGCCTATTTTGAGTCCTGCTGATATGTCTTTATCTTTTAATGTAGAGATTGCAAGTATTAAACCAATTAACGCAATGATAAATGGTATGACTGGCGTTGGATACTTAGGCATTCCGAAAAACAAACCTAATCCTGCAATGACTGCACATACTAATGATAAATATAGAAATTTTTTCATTTGATAGACCCCTATCTACACATAACTAATGATGACTTCTAATTCACCATTTATGTGATTATCTAAATCATCTGCTGTCATGATTAAATGATCGCCTTTTTCTACTTCAAATACATTACCATCTGTAATAATTTCTCCGCTTCCAGCTATCACACTTACTAAGCAATAGTCTCTAGGTTTTCTAAAATTAAATGTCCCACTAATTTCCCACTTTGCAACTGTAAAGAAGTCGCTTTCGATTAATAATGTTCCTTTTTGTTCTTCATCATCAATCTTTTTAGGTGGTACATTTGGACTTTGTGCACCTACTGTTATAACGTCGATACTCTTATCTAAATGAAGTTCCCTCTTCTTGCCGTCTTTATCAATTCTGTCATAATCATAAATTCTATATGTTGTATCAGAATTTTGTTGTGTTTCTAGAATCATTATACCGCTACCTATTGCGTGAACTGTTCCACTAGGTACATAGAAGAAGTCTCCTTTTTCTACTTTTACGCGTTTAAATAAATGATCCCAATCTTCATTCTGTATAAATTCTTCTAATTGTTGTTTTGTGTTTGCGTATGTTCCATATATAATTTCTGCATCTTCTTTAGCATCTATAATATACCAACATTCTGTCTTACCAAATTCACCGTTTTCATGTTCACGTGCATATGTATCATCAGGATGTACTTGTACAGATAGTTGATCATTTGCATCAAGAATCTTAGTTAATAATGGGAACTTTTCTTCTGTAGGATTACCGAAAAGTTCTGGGTGATTTAACCAAACTTCATCTAAAGTTTGTCCTTTGTATGGTCCGTTTGCGATTTCGTTTGGCCCATTTACATGTGCAGATATTCCCCAACATTCACCGATTCGTCCTTCAGGCAGGTTATATCCCATATTTTCTAAATTTCTACCACCCCATATACGTTCTTTGAATACAGGCTTTAAAATTAATGGAGACATTCAATCATCCTTTTCTTATTGTTGTTATATATTGTATACCGCTTATTTTTATAATCGTTTTAATGTACCAATGGTGATTGTACCATAACGACACTATATTGTGGAATACTCATAACACAGATAGATCGAATTTATAACTATTATTAATTTTATAATTATTAAAATGCATAATACTATTTATTAAAATAAATATCTCCTCCTGGTCCTAGAGGTATACCAAGTAAGTACCATATAATCATAAATAATGGCCAAACGATTCCTAACACAATTGAATATGGCATTAAACTAGATATTAATGTACCTAGTTTCATATTTTTATCATATTTTTGAGCATATGAAAGTAATAATGGTAAATATGGCATCATCGGTGTAATCGGATTTGTAATGGAGTCTCCGATACGATAAACCATTTGTGTAAATGCTGGATGATAGCCTAATAACATAAACATTGGTATAAAGATTGGTGCTAATATTGCCCATTTAGCTGAGGCAATTCCGATTAATAGATTGATAAGACTACTTAAAATTATAAATCCAATAATCAAGATGACTCCATTTTGACCTTGCAATAATTCTGCACCTTTTACAGAGATCACAATACCTAAATTGCTCCATTCTAAATATGCTAAAAGTTGAGCAGCAAAAAATACAATAACGATAAAGCTACCCATTGTGGACATGGAATCTGATAACATTTTTCCTAAATCTTTTGTATTTGAGATTTTCCCGGAAAGAATACCATATACAAATCCAGGCACGAAAAAGATAACTAAAATAATGATACCTACACCATCCATCAATGGTGCTTTATCAATTAAACTACCTGTCTTTGGATTTCTTAACCAACCATTTTCAGGAATCGCTAAAGCAAGTAATAACGCTACAACAACAAAGAAACTAATATTCGCAAACTTCAATGCTTTACTTTCTTTTGCACTAATTTCATTATCATCACTTTGATCCTCAGAACCTTCATCAGGTTTATATATACCTAAACGCGGAATAACGACTTTCATACTGACGTAATAAATAGCTGGTAATAATATAATTGTTGATGCTGCAATAAAATACCAGTTCATCGCGACATTTAAATTGATATCTTTATCAATTATTTCAGCTGCTGGTTTCGTAAACGCATATACTAACGCATCACTCATACCTAATGTAACGTTCGCAGCAAATGCACCTAGTGCTGAGGCATAAGCCATCGCAAGTCCAGCAATCGGATGATAACCTAACTTTATAAAGACTAATGCTGTTAATGGTGGTAACACGACTGGCGCTGCATCTCCTGCAGCATTACCGATAATACCTACAAATATAATAATTGGTACAATGATTTTTCTAGGTGCTTTCTGAACAACTTGTATCATTAACTTATCAAAATACCCCGTCTTTTCAGCAACACCTATCCCTAACATAACTGCTAGTACTAAGCCTAATGCGGGAAATTCCGAAAAATTCGTGATAGATTCACTAATAATTTTTCCGAAACCTTCTCTAGAAATTAAATTTGTAACTTCTACAGTCTTTCCAGTTGCAGGACTTTCAACTTTTATGTGAAATAATGAAATAAACCAAGACAGAAATATTAACGCTGCACATAAGAAGAAAAATAGTATACTTGGATCTGGTAATCTATTACCTGCTCTTTCTATTAAATTAAGAAATCTATTTATGATTGAAACCCTTTCTTTTGTTTGGTTCATATGTGATCCTCCCATCAGTAAATTAAAAACAGTATATCAAATAGCACTTATTTTTTGAAGGTTCTGATAATTTTACAAATATTTTTATAACAAGTCTTTATATAAAATTTTAAATCGCATTTAAGTGTAAATTTGGCATCTTTTTTTAAGAATTAACATTGATAAAGTGCACCGTTGACCTTATACTAAGTATACAGATGATAAGTTGTAATAAATGTACTTCATTTTCGAATAGACATCATGCAATTTATTATTAACTGTAAGAAGTCTTTATATATGATTATGAAATGGAACGGATGGGGTTACATACCCTAAAGCGATAAGCCTCCTGAAGCTTATCGCTTTTAATTTTGCATAAAATAAGAAACTGCTATCATGTCTCTGTTAGACATTAATAGCAGTTATCATCATCAATTATTATTGTTCTGTTTTTTTAATATTACTAAGTACAACTTTCTCAACTTCTTCTAAATGAAATGCCATCTTATGTTGCGCAAGCTCTGCATTTTGAGATTTAATAGCTTCAAAAATTTCTTTATGCTCATTATATAACTTCTCGATTGATTTACTTTTCGTATATAAATAAATCCTTCTCGTTTCTTTCATTGTATGTCTCATGATTTCAGATACATTTAACAATAATTGTTTAAGCATATCATTTTTAGCCGCTTCTACTACAGCTAAATGAAATTTCAAATCAGAAGCTTCTCCTAATTCATTGTCTTGAATGGCTTGTTTCATATCTTTTAATGCAGATTCAATAGCATGCAAGTCATCATCTGTTCTTTTTTCTGCTGCTAGTCTTGATACACCGACTTCAACAATTTTACGGACTTCTAGTAAATTTTCAATATCTTTAACGTCTCCATTGATTGCTTCGATATTAAAATAAACTTCTTCTCTTTCAACGATGAAAGTACCTTGCCCGTGTTTAATTTCAACATAGCCCATTGCTCTTAACGCATTCAATGCTTCTCTTATCGTTGCTTGTCCTACCCCAAAACTTTCAGATAAAGCCTTTATAGATGGTAAGCGGTCTCCTATTTTCAAACGACCTTCATTAATATCTAATATGATGACATCTGCAACTTTTTCGTATAATTTCTTGTTCGATATCTTCATTCTTCTTTCTCCACCTTGTTAAAATCATTAGTAGAGCAATTATATCATTTAAAATATATTTCATCTTAAAGAATTTAAATTATTGATGAAATTCTCTTTTAATACTTTCCATTGCTTCTTCTAATGTTGCACCTGTTGATAAAGATACACTTGCTAAAAATGCACCTTCTACAATGGGACCGTCTACTTTGTACAATTTATGTTCACCATCATATAAGTCTAACGCCATTTCTAAATTCATTTCAGATGAACCAATATCGTAAAATAACAATGCATCTTCAGTTAATGCATCAATCACTTCATTAACCGTATCAATACTTGTGCCGATTTCACCTTCATTTGTCCCACCTTTTGCGATAACTGTAACACTTGGAGACATTTGTTCCAATAATGCTTTTACACCTTGTGCGATATCGTTACTATGACTAATAATACCTATTGTCGCCATATTTACACACCCTCACTTAAAGCTTTTAATACATAAACCATACTTTGAGCACCAGGATCTATATGTCCTATAGAATCCTTTTTGAAATAGGCTGCTCTACCTTTAGTTGCTTCTAAATCTTTAGTATCTTCAGCGAACTGTTGCAACACATCTTCAGATAATGAATCGCCATTCGATAAGTGATCTGAGGCTTTTAATAACACATCATACATTGTTTTTTCGCCGCCTGTTACTTTACCTCTAGCTGCAACTGCATCTTTAAAAGTATTTATATATTCTAATAAATTATCAGAAGTGATTTCGTCATAATCTAGACCTGCCATTTTAACAAAGCTAAATCCATACAGTGGACCTGATGCACCACCTACTGAACTCATTAAAGTCATGCCAGTAGATTTCAATATATTACTCACTGTATCTCCTGTAACTTTTTCGTCCACTGCTTTAAATCCGCGTAACATATTAACACCATGGTCGCCATCACCGATTGCTCTGTCTAATTGCGTTAAATTTTGTTCTTCTTGTTCAAACGTATGACTTAAATCTTTAAGTTTGTTTAACAATGTTTCTGCGTTCATTTAAAATGCCTCCTATTTAAAATATTTACTTTCTGTCGGTGCGTTAAATGCTTCTTCAACTTCTTGTTGATAAGGCACTAATGTAATAGAAAATCCTTGCATATCGAGTGCAGTCATATAATTACCAACAAAATATTTTTTAACCTCTAATTCATTTTGCTCTGCATATTCATTAAAATAATGCGCGATGATTGCAAGTTCTGAATCTGGTGTCGCACCCATACCATTAATCATAACGATTAATGATTTATCAGAAACTTCCTTTTCAAGTTCATGCATTAAACGATTAATGATTTTATCGATTGTTTCAATATTTTCTTGATAAATACCACGTTCACCATGAATACCAATACCAATCTCCATTTTATTATCATCTAAATCAAATCCGTATTGACCAGTTGTTGGTACTAAACAAGGATAAATGGCCATTCCAATTGTTCTAATATTTTCAATAAATGATTCTACTTTTTCTTTAATAGCTGCTAAATTATATCCATTATCAGATAGATAGCCGGCATACTTATGTACAAGAACTGTACCCGCTACACCTCTTCTATCTTGTTCATTTTCAATAGAAATATCATCACGTACGATAACTGATTGGCAAGAAATACCTTCCATTTCTGCCATCTCTTGTGCCATTTCAAAGTTCATAACATCTCCGGCATAGTTCTTAATGATTAATAAGACACCTTCATCAGTCGCGACATGTTTAATCGCTTCGAGAATTTTATCTGGTGTAGGAGAAGTAAAGACTTCACCACATACAGCTGCATCTAACATACCTTCAGCAACATATCCAGCATGTGCAGGTTCATGACCAGATCCACCACCAGAAACTAAAGCAACACCACTCTTTTTAACATTTTTACGAACGACAACATTGTCACTAATAATTTCAACTGAGTTATCCATTACTTCGATTCCCTTAAGCATATCCGCTACAAAGTTTGTTTTTTCATTCATTAATTTCTTCATAAAATGACCTCCCGTCTAAATTCTATGTTTTCTATTCCATTATAAAACGTTTAGATAGGTAAGCGTTAACAATATGAGTTAATAAGAGATGATAATTTAAGTTTGAGCTTGTATATGGTGCTTGGGGACAGAATTCCGAATAATGTACCTATCATGGGCGCTTACGGACAGAATTCCGAGAAATATCCCTAAGAGAGTACCCATCTTATTACCATTATTCTGAATTATGGTTGATACATTACCATCCACAACTAAAAAATCCGAGACAAAGCCTGTTGTCCCGGATTTCAACTTATTATTCTTCTATTCGATACACTCTAGTTTCAAATGGTTCTAATTCGTTGGTATCTTCTATCGTTATATAGTTGTGCAATAATAACTTACTTTTTTCTATATTAAGTGGATATGTGATAGTAGCTTTTTCGCCTGTTAAGTTACTCATAATAATAACTTCTTCGTTATCTAATATGCGTTTATAGCTATAGATTTGTTTATGATCTTTATCGACTAGTTCGTATTTACCGTAATTAAACACGTCATAATCTTTTTTCAATTGAATCAAACGCTTATAATAATTTAATACAGAATGCTCATCTTCTAACTGATCTGCTACGTTGATTGTTTTGTAATTTGGATTTACGAGGAACCATGGTTCTGTTGTGGAAAATCCTGCATACGCACGATTATCCCACTGCATCATTGATCGAGAATTATCTCTATTTACTTTACTCAAATTATTTAATAAAGATGATGTATCTTCTCCATTTTGTTCTTTCAATTTAATTTCATTTTTAACAGAAACATCATTAAAATCTTCTAATGATTCAAACGGATAGTTCGTCATCCCTATTTCTTGTCCTTGGTAAATAAATGGTGTGCCTTTTTGTAAGAAATAATTTGTCGCATGACTTGTTGCACTTTCATACCAATAATGCTCATCATCTCCCCAAGTTGAAACGAGTCTTGGTTGATCATGATTTTCGATAAATAGTGCATTCCATCCTACACCTTCAAGTTGGTCTTGCCATTTAGACATGATATTTTTATATTGTATAACATCAAATCCACTATCTTCTGTATTCCATAATCCTAAATGTTCGAACTGAAAAATCATATTAAATATACCATTATCAAAGCCTACCCAATCATTCGCATCATCAGGACTGACACCATTTGCTTCACCTACCGTCATAATGTCATATTTATTGAATGTTTCATCTCTCAATTCACGTAAATGATTTAATATACCTGGTCTATTCGTATAACGTTCAAATGCTGCTTTATACTGTTCATCACCAGGTTCTACTGGTATGTCGCCATCTTCAAATGATTTTTGAATATGTGTAATCGCATCTACTCGGAAACCATCGATACCTTTATCAAACCACCAGTTAATCATATTATATAATTCCGAACGGACCGCTTCATTCTCCCAATTTAAATCTGGTTGTTTTTTACTGAAAATGTGCAAGTAATACTCATCTGTTTCTTCAGTTCTTTCCCAAGCTGAACCGTTGAATATACTGCCCCAGTTATTAGGTTCTTTACCGTCTTTTCCTTCTTGCCATATATACCAATCTCTTTTAGGATTGTCTTTACTCGATTTAGACTCGATAAACCATGGATGTTCATCTGATGTATGATTGATGACTAAATCCAATATGAGTTTCATACCTTTATTGTGTGTCTCTTTTAAAAGTAATTCAAAGTCCTCCATCGTACCAAACTCATCCATAATGTCTTGATAATCACTAATATCATAGCCATTATCATCATTAGGTGATTTAAATATTGGTGAAACCCAAATCACATCTATACCTAGATCTTTCAAATAATCTAACTTTTCTCTAATACCATTTATATCACCAATACCATCATTGTTAGAATCATTAAAACTTCTAGGATAAACTTGATAACATACCGCTTCTTTCCACCAAATTCGTTCCTCCATCATTTAGTCACCTCTTATTTTATCGTTGATTTTCTCTCTATTATATCTGTTGGAATAATCGTATTTTTTCTTAAAATATTAGGATTCTCAATCAGTTTAATTAATGCTATACCTGCTTCCTCACCTAAATGTTCAGGATAAATATTTACAACCGTTTGAGGTGGTGAAGCAAAAGTATTAATAAATGAATCATTAAATGTTGCTGTCATCACTTCATCTGGCACTCTTATATTAAGTTCATATAATGAGCTTAATAAATTAATATTGATCATGCTATCTGATGTAATAATCGCTGTAGGGCAAGCCGCAGTTTCTTTCATTTCTTTAATGATTGCTAATATTTCATCTCTATTAGGATTTGCATGATAAATTTCATATTGATTAATACCATGTTTATCGCAAGCTTTCTTAAAGCCTTCTACCCTATCCAATGCAACAGCATATGAATCTGGTTCAGCTATAAAAGCTATATGTTCATGCCCTTTTTGAATCATAAATTCAGTTATCATTTGGCTTGCTTCGACATTATCATTGTCGATATGAATAATTTCTCTTTCACCTAGTTGTTTACCTACAACAACAAACGGAAATTGATATTTTTTGAGTAGTTGTGTAACAGGATCATTTTCTTTTGAATAAAGCATAATAAAGCCATCTATTGATTTAGATTTAATGAGATTTTCAACTTCAACTAATAAGTCAGCTTGTTCAACTGATGTTGTCATAATCGTAGAATATTCTCTTTGTTTACAAGCAATTGATATCCCCATCAGAACATCTGTAAAGAATGGATTTTGTGTCATTTCTTTAGAAGCTGATTTTAAAATTAAACCAATCGTTTTAGATTTTTGTGTTACAAGTGTTCTCGCGGCAATATTAGGTTGGTAGCCCAATTGCTTCATCACAGCTTTAACTTTCTTTGATGTCTTATCACTTATACTTTTATGTCCACTAATCACTCTTGATACTGTTGATGGTGCAACATTTGCTTCTTTCGCAACATCTTTTATTGTAACCACGAGATCACTCCTTTATTATCCTTTTGTAGCACCTGCCGTTAAACCAGTCACTAAGTATCTTTGTAATAATAAGAATACGATAGAAATTGGTATTGCAATCATCATTGCCCCAGCAGCAAATACTGTAAAGTTGTTTCCGAATTTATCATTTATAAAATTAAATAATCCGACTGCTAGTGTGTATTTTTCAGGACTTCTTAATAATATTCTTGGCAGAATAAAGTCCATAAACGGTCCCATAAAATTAAATAGTGCAACAACTGCTAGAATCGGTTTAGCTAACGGTAACATAATTGTGAAAAATATTCTCATATGTCCTGCACCATCTATTTTAGCAGATTCATCTAATTCTTTAGGGATTGTATCGAAATATCCTTTTACTAAGAATGCATTCATCGGAATGGAACCACCTATATAAATTAAAGTAAGACCAAATAGTGAATCTAATAAGCCTATTGTATTTAATAAGATATAAATTGCTACCATTGCCATCAATACAGGGAACATTTGTAAAATTAAAAATGCAATCAGTCCGTATTTTCTACCGACAAAACGATATCTTGAAAATGCGTATGACGTTAAACCAACAAAGATCACTGAGAATAATGCATTAGCCGTCGCCACGATTAAAGTATTCTTATACCAAGTGAGGTAGTCACTTGATGGATCAGTTAGTAAATAAATATAATTTTTCAAAGATGCATCTTTCGGAATCATCGAAGAACCATAAAGATTAGAACCTGAGTTGAGTGATAATCCTAAAGTCCACAGTAATGGATAAATAATGATAATAAACATAATAATCAAAATGCCATACATGATAATCGCTCTTAATATATTTTTATTCTTCTTATTCATTAAATATCCCCCTCATCTTTAAAAGTACTCGTCTTTCTAAATTGTAAGAATGCAATAATGGCAATAAACACGCCAATAATTAATGAAATCGTTGCAGCCATATTATAATTTTGCATATCAAATGTTAATCGATAAACCCATGAAATTAAGATATCTGTACTACCTGCATTCTGACCAGAAACAGGTGGACCACCTTTATTAAATAAGTAAATTAAATTAAAGTTATTAAAGTTTCCTGCGTATTGCATAATTAATAATGGTGCAGTCGCAAATAAAATATGTGGAAACGTAATATTTCTAAATTTTTGCCAACTTGATGCCCCGTCCATATCTGCCGCTTCATACCAGTCTGATGAAATACTTTGTAGAACACCTGTGAATAAAGCAAATACGAATGGGAATCCAAGCCATACTTGAATTAATATTAAAGCAACCTTTGCCCAGAACGGATCATTTAACCATGCTGGTGCAATACCAAATAATGGTTGTAAGATATCATTATTAATCGAACCAAAATCATCATTAAAAATGGCAGCAAAGATTAATATTGTCACAAACGATGGCACTGCCCAAGGCAAGATTAATACTGTTCTAATTAGCTTTTTAAATCTAATAAGTGGATGATTAACAATAATAGCGAGTAATAACGCTAACGCGATTTGTAAAGTAGTCGCTACTAAAGTCCAAACAATCGTCCAAGTTAATACGTTAAAGAATGTTGTCTTCCAAATAGGTACCGTAACTAATGATTTAAAGTTATCAAATCCTACCCATTCTAATAAATGTCTAGGTGGTGCATTATATAAATTGTAGTTTGTAAAAGCTAAAAAACACATGAATAAAAGTGGAAATACGACAACAAATATTAATAAAAAGATACCCGGTGATATTAATAAATATGGGAAAGTCTTATCCCATGTTGCCGTCATTCGACCTTTACGATCTTTAATTTCAAATCCTTTATTATATTGATCTGCATTACGATAAGCATCTATGATATTCACGACATATAAAGTGATCGCAAATGCAATTAATAATAACGAAATGATACCTTGTGCTAATAGAACCCTTGAATCATCTAATTTAGGCACTGTACCTAAAGTGAATAATCCCCAGAATCCAATATTCATAAATTGATAAAATACTGAAATAAAACTAATAAAAAATACGATAAATATACTACCTTTTATATATCTTTTATTATAGAACTGGCCAATACCTGGAATAATCGATAGCATGGCTGCTAATTTTGGATTTCTCATTTTCACACCTTCTTTTATTTTTTAGATGCATTCATAATTTCTACTTGTTCATCAATACCGTTTTTCGCTTCATCAAGTGCTTCTTTAGGGTCTTTACCGTTGGACATGAATACTGCTGCATTTCCCATCGGATCCCATACTTGACTCATCTCTGGAATATTTGGCATTGGAATAGCATTTTGAGCTTGTTCTTCATATGGCTTTAATAATTTATTTTTAGAAGAAACGTCTGTACGACCTGTAATTTCTTGCATTTCATCTGTATATTTCTGCATATTATCTTTATTTGTTAAATACAGCATTAAGTTTTTAGCCCAGTATTTCTCTTCACTATATTCGGATATAAACCAACCTCTTACCCCTAGGAATGGTTTCATTTCTTTACCATTATCAGTTGGGAAAGTTGCTGTTCCGAAATCATCGCCAAGTGCTTCTTTAAACTCATTCGTTTGCCAAGGTCCTGTAACAAACATGCCTACTTTGCCTTCTTTAAACAGTCCAACAATAACATCTTGATTAGCTGACTTCGTAATATAACCTTTGTCATACCAAGATTGTAATCTCTCTCCATTTTTCACGACAGATGGATCATTTACTGCAACATCATTTGTATTAAATCCATCTTTTTCTTCTTTAAATATGTATCCGCCTTTTGAGAATAAAAATGGATAATTAAAGTAGAAGTTCTTTGCATCAAACATAAATCCATATTGCTTTTTATCTTTATCCGTTACATCTTTTGCGATTCTTTCAACATCATCCATCGTCTTTGGTGGTGTCTTAACGAGTTTCTTGTTATAGACAACAGCCGTTGATTCTACGATAACGGGTAATGCTAACTGTTTACCTTCATAATTTAAAGCTTGTAAAGCTTCTTTGGAATAACCTTTCAATTCTTCATCTGTAAAATCAATTTCTGCCGCTAATCCTTGTAAATATGCATCACCTGCACGGTCATGCGGTTGAAAGAATAAGTCAGGTCCATTACCTGAAGGACCATCAAGCGATAAGTTATCTACTTGATCATCTTGAGCTGTATTTTTAAGAATGACTTTAATACCTGTCCTTTTTGTATAATCTTCCGTTACTTTCTTGTAAAAAGACATTTGTCTATCGCCATCTACCCACATCGTAAGTGACTTAGGTTTGGCTGTTTTTTCATCATCGTTAAGTGCTTTATCAATATCTTCTTGTGTTCGATTAGGACCACAACTTGCAAGCAATAATGTCACGAGTAATATTGAGCAAATTTTTATTAAATGTTTCATCTAATCCCCTTCTTTCATTAATTGTTGATTCACTCAATAAATTAATTTTTTATTTTTTCTCCAGTTTCCTTATCAAAGAAGTGACATTTATTTAAATCTAAAGCGAGCTCAATTTCATCATTTGGATGAATCACTGTTCTAGCATCTAACTTGGCACATATTTCTTCATCGTTAAATAATCCGTGGATCATAATTTCAGAACCTAATAACTCACTAACAAGTACTTTAGTTTTGAAGGTTACATCCTTATTAGCATTAATAAATACAGGTTCATCATGAATGTCTTCTGGTCGAATACCGAATCGTATCGTCTTGCCATCATAGCCATTATGATTTAACATGCGTGCTTTACTTTCATTTAATTTAATCACTTGATTACCAATGAATAACTCGTCTTTATTTACCTTTGCGTCAAAGATATTCATTGCTGGTGATCCAATAAATTGTGCAACAAACTCATTCTCTGGTGCATCATATACTTCACGTGGCGTACCTATTTGCATAATATCGCCATCTTTTAAGACAACAATACGTGTTGCCATCGTTAAAGCTTCTGTTTGGTCATGCGTGACATAAATCGTTGTAGTTTGTAATCGTTCATGCAACTTTAATATTTCTGTTCTCATTTGAACTCTTAATTTCGCATCTAAATTAGATAAAGGTTCATCCATTAAGAATACTTTCGCATCTCTTACAATTGCTCGACCTAATGCGACCCTTTGTCTTTGACCACCTGATAAAGCTTTAGGTTTTCTTGGTAAGTATTCTTTTAATCCAAGAATTTCAGCTGCGTATTGAACCCTTTTATCTATTTCTTTTTTATTCATTTTTCGTAGTTTAAGACCAAACGCCATATTGTCATAGACTGTCATATGTGGGTATAATGCATAATTTTGAAAGACCATTGCGATATCTCTATCTTTCGGTGCGACATCATTCATTCTTCGATCATCAATTAAAAAATTTCCTGATGTAATGTCTTCTAATCCTGCGATCATTCTCAAAGTTGTAGACTTTCCACACCCTGATGGACCAACGAAAACAATAAACTCTTTATCTTTAATATGTAAGTTAAAATCATGTACTACAGTATTACCTTTGTCGTAAGTCTTCTTTATATTCTCTAATTTCATTTCAGCCATAGATAAACCCTCCATAATTGTAATCGCTTTCAAAATTTAATATAGATTTATCATATGTGTAAAAAGTTAAAAAGTCAACAATTTTATGCAAACGATTGCATTGTTGTTTTCCAACAATATGAGTCATTTATTTTCAAAAGAAAGCCTTTACATGCAAACGATTGTATCTTTTTTGAGTTAAACTTCTTGCAATTATAGTACATAGGGTGTACTATACTCTTTGTATTAAGTACAGGAGGTGTACTAATTATGGAAGAAGAATTAAAAAAAGCTTTTAACTTATTCCAAGAATCCATCATTAATATACACAGTGAAGTTGCAAAGATTTTAAATAACTCTGGATTAGATGAAGTAGTTTCTAAAGAACAATATCAAACTTTAAAAATTATTAAAGATTTTCCTAGATGTACATACAGTTTTATTGCTGCTAAACAAGGTGTCTTTAAAACTGCTATATCAAACAGAATTAATAAATTGAAGAACCAAGACCTCATTGCAATTCAGCAAGGCGAAGATAAGAGAGAGAAATCTGTTATGCTAACGGATAAAGGTTTCGAACTTGTAAAGCGTACTGAAGATGTTATTTACGAAACATTTAATCGTAAACTGTCTTCTCACTTTTCAAACGATGAGATTATAACGTTTGTTAAACAATTAGAGAAAGCTAATAAACTTATAACAGGAAAGGACAATGTTAATCATGTTTGATGATATAAAAAATTTATGGACACATAAGTTTCTACTCGTATCACTTATAGCAATTATGCTTATTCCACTTATTTATAGTTCAGTATTTGTAGGTTCATTATGGGATCCATACGGAAAGACGGATTCATTAAAGATATCTGTAGTGAATAGCGATAACGGTGGAAAAATCAATGGTGAAAAGGCAGACATCGGTAAAGACGTAGTAGATAAATTAAAAGACAATGATAAATTTAAATGGGAATTTGTTTCTCAAAAAACTGCTGACAAACATTTAGAACATGGTGAATCATATGCTGTCATTTCTATACCAGCTGAAACGACTAAAAATGCAGGTTCTATGTTAGACAAAAATCCTAAAAAAATCGACTTAAATGTCAAAACGAACCCTGGTTATAGTTACACTGGTTCACAAATCGCATCTAAAGCTACTACAGCTGTTGAAGATAACTTAAGTGAATCTGTTCGTGAGAAATATATTTCAGAATCATTTAAAGGTATGAATAAATTAACAGATGGTTATAAAGATACTTCTAAAGCACTTGGACAAATGTCAGATGCAGAATCTCAACTCATTGATGGTAATAAACAAGTTGAGTCTGGATTAGAACAACTTGCTCCAATGGCTGGCGCAGAAGGACAACAACTTTTACAAGGCAGTATGAAAGTATCTCAAGGTTTAAATGATTTACAAGCTAATAACGATAAATTAAAAGCAAATATTGATAAAGCTATTAAACAATCAGATGATAAATACTTTGAAGACAAAAATGTTAAAGCAATCAATAATCCAGTCGTATCAAACGAGGATGATTTAACAGAAGTTAATAACTATGGTCAAAGCTTTGCGCCATATATCCTATCATTAAGTTTATATGTAGGTGCAGTTGCATTCTCAGCAGTTTACCCTATTGATAAACGAATTGGTGATTCTACAGGATTCAAATGGTGGTTAAGTAAGTTTGCAATATTCATGATGCAAGCTTTAGGTTCAGCATTAGCACTAGCGGTACTATGTTTATACGGATTTGAAATTGATATCGCCAATCCAGGACACTTCACTTTAACACTTATCTTATGGAGTATTGCAGCATATATGATTGTGACATTCCTAACAGTAGTATTAGGTAATATCGGTAAATTCTTAGCGATTATACTATTAATCTTACAATTAGGATCAAGTGAAGGTACATTCCCAATAGAATTATCAGGTAAGTTCTTCCAAGACTTACACCCATTCTCTCCAATGAGTTATGTAATCAAAGCATTAAGAGAGAATATCTTTAACTTCACAAGTGACGTAACTTATGGACAATCAATGCTTATAATAGGACTTATCGCAATCGTATTCGCAGCACTAACATTACTTGTATATGTAATACGTTCTAAATATCCACACTTAAGACGTATCGCAAACGAAAACGATTATTAAGATGTAGAAAAGCACAACCTCGCGTGAGGTTGTGCTTTTTTTGTAGTTTATTTTAAGTAGTGACGGCTCCGTTAGTTACACTTCGGCTGACTTTTGTAATTATAGACCACCATAGTTACATTTCCGGCAACTTTTGTTACTATAGACCCCCATAGTTACATTTCCGGCAACTTTTGTAATTATAGACCCCCATAGTTACACTTCCGCCGACTTTTGTAATTAACACACCCGTTATGAACTAGTTTGGACGAAAGTGTTTGTAACACCCTCGTTATAAACAAGTTTGACCAGAAGTGTTCGTAACGAAATCTCTATTAGTACTCTTAATATTCTATTACTATTTTACCAATACTTTTTCCTTCTTCTATTAAACGATGAGCTTCTGTAATTGTTTCTACGCTTAATCCTTTTAATGTCTTGTTTACAGTTGTTTTAATCGTACCTCTATCTAATAAGTATGTTAACTTTCTCAAATATTCATGATGTGCAATCATGTCGTCTGTTTCGTATTTTGGTCTAGTGAACATAAACTCAAATGAGAATGTCACACTTTTATCTTTTAATAAATTTAAATCTACTTTATCCATAAAATTAACAAGTGCTACGACTTTTCCTCTTGGCTTTATCATTTCTGCCATTACATTAAAGTAAGCATCACTACTATGCGTATTAAAGATATAATCTACTTGATTAATTTTATGAGCTCTTAATTCATCTGGTAAATGGTGTTTATGATTGAGTACTATATCAGCACCCATTTTCTCTGACCATCTTCTTGTTTCTTTACGTGATGCAGTCGTGATAACTGTTAGCCCCAAATGTTTCGCAATTTGAGTAGCTACAGAACCTACGCCACCTGCACCATTAATAATCAGTAATTTCTTATCTTTATTATCTTCAGGGTTAGATGAAATATTTAGTCCTTCTAATAATGCTTCAAATGACGTTAGTGCAGTTAAAGGTAAAGCTGCTGATTCAACGTAAGATAAGTGTTCTGGTTTAATGCCCACAAGTCGTTCATCTACTAATTGATACTCTGCATTCGATCCTTGTTTCGTATTTGTGCCGGAATAATAGACTTCATCACCTACATGAAATAATTCTACTTCTTCTCCGACCGCTTCAACGACACCTACTGCATCATAACCTAATATTTTAAATTCCCCATCAGATGTATTTCTTGATTTCGTATCTATAGGATTTATACTCGCAGCTTTCACTTTCACTAAAATATTTCTTTCTTTAGCTTCTGGAACTGGTATATCTCTTTCTTCAAATTCGTTTGATACTTTCAAATCAAAACTGTTACTAAAACCAATTGCTTTCATCTAAAAGTCACCTCTTGTTTATAAATGTTTATGATAATAGTTATGTTCATCATCAATTTGCATGCCTAATTTTTGATATAAACGATTACCAGCTATATTTGATTTTTCGGTTTCTAAATATATTGTCTCATATCCATTTTCTTTCCCATAAGTAAATGCTTGATTCATTAATTGTTCTCCAATTCGTTGACCTCTCGCATCTGCTGTTAAAAATAAATCATTAATAAAAAGTAGGTTTGACATTTTCATTGATGACAACATCTTGTATAGTTGTACAAATCCTAGCACTTGCTCATTCGCTTCAGCTATAAATATAACAGCATCTTCACGAGAAACATTTCTATATATAAATTCATACGTCGTCTTTATATCTGATTGTTGACCAAAATGAACACGATAGTCATCAAATACAGCAATAACTTTCTCTATCTCATTGAGTTGTAATCTTCGAATATTCAATCCATCACCTCATTTATCATTAACGGTCTCCCATTACAGTTTTAGTATCAGCTTTTGCTTTTGGACGAACGACAAGTTCACCATTACATTCTGGACATACATAATATAAATTTTCAGCGCATTCTCTGCAGTATGTTGTTTCTTGAACACATATAAAAGCATTACTTTTCTTATGAAATTTATAACCACATTTTTCGCAATTCGGTTTCATCTCTAAAGCCATTTCAATCACTCCATAAAAATATGTTAGTATATACATAATTATCATATCACTTTTAAGTACATAAAATGAATTTTAAGGTGTGATTCTATGGAAAAAGAATTCGTAGGTAAATGTGCAAAATGCCAAACAGATATTTATTGTAATAGTGGCTTTATAGAAGGTGTCGTGCAAGAAGATAAAACATTATTATGCTTTGACTGTTCTAACGAAAAAGAGAGAAAAGAAACTTAATCGTTTCTTTTCTCTCTTTATTTTTATACGCCTTGATCTAATTTATCTAACATTGATTTCATCAACTTAATTTGACCAGTATGATAATTCATATGCAATATGCCAAATGGAATTGTTTCTGCAAATGTATCCATATTCGCTATCGGTGCTTTTCTAGATTTGTCCATTTGTTCATCAAGTGCATTTAATATTCTTTCTAGTTGTTGATTTAATATGCCTTTTAATTCTTGGAAAGTTGGTTCAACACCTGTAAAATCCTGTGGTGAAGTACCTGGTGAGAATGATTTACCTAACTTTTCACCGAGTATATTACCTTCTTCACTTGTACCAAAGACAAATGATTCATTTGCCACAATTACGTGACCAAGTTGCCATTTAATATTATTTTTTGCTAACTCCAGTTGAAAATCCGCTTGTTTCTCATCTATATCTTTGACAACATCAGATAGCATACTATAAGAAATTCGGAACTGCGCTTCTATCATTTCAATTCCCTCCGTTTTTACTCAGTAATCGCAAAATAATTACCTTGTTTATCATGAAAATTAAATACTCTACCCTCAGGCATTTCTATAATATCATGACCAGTTAATCCTCGTTCTTTTAACGACTTATATAATTCATCAAAATTCGAAGCTTTAAACATTAAAGAAGGTGTTTCTAAACTTACTTCAGGACTGTACTTTTCAATAAAAGCTTTATCAAATAATACAAATGACGTTTCAGCATCTTCACTAGGCGCAATTTCTACAGACTTGAAACCTTCAGGCAACTCATCTTCAGACTTCACAACAAAGTTCATTACATCCTTCCAAAATTCAACAGCCTTTTCTTGATCATCAACATATAACATGACTTGATGTAACTTTTCAATCATACATATCACCTTCATTCATTTAATATATTTAGAATACGCTTTATACGATTCAAGTGCAAAAATAACAAAGTTTAACTTCACTCTGCATCCTTTTCATAAACCATGATGTCACCAGGCTGACAATCCAAGTATTCACATATTGCTTCTAGCGTACTAAATCTAACAGCTTTAGCTTTTCCAGTCTTTAAAATAGATAAATTTGCAATCGTAATATCTACCTCTTGAGCAAGTTCAGTCAGAGAAACATGCTTTTCTTTTAATATTTCATCTAATTTAATTTTTATCATCTTGTCACCCTTAAACAGTCAAATCATTTTCTTTTTTTATTGATTTAGATTCATTATAAATCGTAAGGAAGTTTAACATCATTAAAGAAATATTCAACAATAATACCGTTGTAAATGGTGCAGTATTTAATAACTCTTTATATGTTACATCCACCCCAATATTGTTTTTCATAGTATTTAACGTAGCATATATCATAATAATGATTGAAGAATAGAATATTTTATTGTAATTCCCAGAATTAAAGAAGTCCTTTTCATTGATATTTTTTAGAAAACTTAGAACAAATATAAAGAAAACTACTGTTAACAACGATTGAATAGTAAAGCATATTAAGTAATAGAATACGCCATCCTTTAAATTAAATGCTGTACTTACAGGTACTTTGATAAAGAAACGTACAAGAACAAGACCCAGCATCAAAGTATTAATGATCATTGTAATTATCGTAATCATATAAGTACGTTTTTCAGTTTTGCTAATTTTACTCATCGAAATCTCTCCCTTTTATCGTTTTTCAATAAAAGTTTAACACCTTTTTTATTGTTTATCAATAAAAATTATCGTTTTTCGATAAAAAATGAGCATGAAACAGTCTGACTGCTTTATGCTCGAATAAATTTTTATTTACATATATCCTTTAACGCTTCTAAATGATTAATAACATACGTTGCAATATCGCCGTTACTAAGATTTTGATGGTCAAAGTAACATGAATCAATACCATATTCATTAGCACCAGCAATATCAGATGTTAACGTATCTCCTATCATTAAATAATGTGCAACATCGTCGTCTTTAACACCACTTAAACAATGGTCGAAAAATTGTTTATGAGGCTTTTCAAATCCAATTTTCTCAGAAATAAAATGATCATCAAAATAATCAAAAATACCTGCATCACGCATGCGTTTCATCTGAGTTTCATAAACACCATTAGAAGCACTATAAAGATGATAACCCGCTTCTTTCAAATAACTTAATATATCTCTCGCACCATCAACCAGCTCATGATTATCATTCAACGTCTTTCTAAAAATAGCCTCTTTAGCACGCGCATCAACATTTAAATCAAACAGCTCAAAAAACTCTTTAAAACGAGTCGTTAACACCTCATCCTTCGAAACCTTGCCCTGCTCAAGCTCTAACCATAAACGCTTATTAATTTCCTGATACTGCTTAAAATTTAAATCATTAAACACAATACCTTCAGATTCAAAAACTGCCCTAATCCCTTCCCTTTCACCAGCATTAAAATCTAATAACGTATTGTCCAAATCAAATAAAATATGTTTATACATCGAAAGTCCCCTTTTAGTCTGTAAGGTTATGGGATATATTATACCATTACATAAAAAATCACTCCTCGAGGTTGTTCGAGAAGTGTTGAAACGTATATTCGATTGAACACAAATTGCATATACAATTTGCGTACCAAATCTGTAAGCAAAGAAGTTCGCAACAACTTTGGCAATATTAACGTTTTGAGAATTGTGGTGAACGACGAGCACCTTTAAGACCAGGTTTCTTACGTTCTTTCATACGTGGGTCACGTGTAAGTAATCCAGCGCGTTTTAATGATCCACGGTATTCTGGATCTGCTTCTAACAATGCACGTGCAATTCCGTGACGGATAGCTTGTGCTTGTCCAGTGAAACCTCCACCTTGAACGTTTACTAAAACATCGTAGTTACCTTTTGTTTCAGTTACATCAAATGGTTGGTTTAAATCTAAAATTAATGATTCAAATGGTAAGTAGTCACGTACGTCACGTTTGTTAATTGTTACGTTACCTTCACCAGGTACTAAACGTACACGTGCTACTGAATGTTTACGACGACCTGTGCCTTTATATTCAACTTGTGCCAATGTAGTATCCTCCTCTTAATTAACCACGTAACTCGTAGTTTTCAGGTTGTTGTGCAGCATGTGGATGCTCTGCACCAGCATATACGAATAATTTTTTACCTTGTTTTTCACCAAGTTTGCTCTTAGGTAACATACCTTTGATAGATGTTTCTAATAAACGAACTGGGTTTTTCTCTTTTAATTCACCAGCAGATACTGATTTTAATCCACCTGGGTGATTTGAGTGACGGTAGTAAATTTTATCTTGTTCTTTATTACCTGATAAGTAGATTTTTTCAGCGTTAATGATGATAACGTTATCTCCTGTATCAACGTGTGGTGTGTAAGTTACTTTATGTTTACCGCGTAAGATTGATGCGATTTCTGATGATAAACGACCTAACGTTTGTCCTTCAGCATCAACAACGTACCATTTGCGATCGATGTTTGCTTCATTAGCCATAAATGTTTGACGCATTATAGTGTCCTCCTAAATTTTAAAAAAGTTCTGGGTTAAGATGTATGTAATTACCTGTACCAAAGCTTCATACATACATCTTATTTCCTTAGTCTGATTCCTGCTTCTATATCTTAAAACACAATAAGATTCCGGGGCTTATCGTGGTGGTGATATAAAACAATACCGTTGTCTATAATATAATTTATTTGTCTTTTTGTCAATTGGTTTTAAACATTTTCTGAAGACTTTTTATTATATATTTTGATATCATTTCCGAACTCATTAATAAGTTCTGCTTTATCTAAATAAATTTTTTCTAAATATAGACCATGTGCTGGTGCTGTATGTGGTACTTTGTTTCGATCTTTTTCTTCAAGAAGCTGATGAATATCATCACCGCTTCTCTTCCCTTCACCGACGAGTATTAAATAAGCGACCATCACTCTTACCATATTGTATAAAAAGCCTGATCCTGTAACGATAAATTCAAATCCATCATCTGTTTCAACGACTTCACTTTGATAAATTGTACGTTCTTTATTTTGTACTTCAGTCTTTTGTGAACAGAAACTTGTAAAGTCATGTGTACCTATAAAATGTTGTGCAGCTTGATTCATCAAATCAATATCAACGGATTTCTTTTGTTGTACTTTTGTGTCATGTTCAAATACATGTCTTTCTGGATCGATATAAACTTTATAACGATATTTCTTACCTACACAATCATACCTACAGTGAAAGTCTTCATCAATTTGTTCTACACTTTGTACATGTATATCTTTAGGTAATGCCGAATTAAAAGCATATTCCCATTTATCTGGTTTAATATTTAATGGTGTATCAAAATGAAAATACTGCTCTATGGCATGCACGCCTTTATCCGTTCTACTTGAAGGATGTATTCTTACAAATGTTTGATGCATTCTTTTTAGAATTCTCTCAAATTCATATTGCACAGTTCGTTCATGATGTTGAATTTGAAATCCCATAAACTGTCCACCGTGATATGAAATTTTCACTAACATTCTCAAAGTCTGCACCTCAATTCCTTAATAAATATAATGCTATTGCTACAACAATAATTGTTGCGAATCCAATACTATCTCTTAGTTTCCATTTTAATTTACGATAGGTTGTTCGTTGATTTGAAGCGTTATAACCTCTAGCTTCCATAGCCACTGCTAAATCATCTGCTCGTTTAAACGCCGATATAAACATCGGAATGAGTAGCGGAATAATAGCTTTTAATCTGTTAAATATACTACCTGCTGTTACGTCAGATCCTCTAGATGTTTGTGCTTTTATGATTCTATCTAATTCATCCATTAATGTTGGGATAAATCTAAGAGATATGGACATCATCATTGCGAGTTCATGGACTGGGAACTTAACCTTTTTTAATGGTCTCAACATTGATTCTATTGCATCTGTTAAGCTTATCGGACTTGTTGTTAACGTCATGATTGTAGAAATCATCACTAAAAGCGCAAGTCTTAAAACGATAAATGCACCTTGTACAATACCATTTTGTTCAATTGTGAATAGCTTTAAATCAATGATGACTGGTCCGCCTTTCGTCACAATTAAATGCATGATGAACGTAAAAATAAACAGCAGCATTACAGGTGTTAATCCTTTAATTAAGAACCAGAATCTTATTTGTGCTAAATACATGATGATTAATACAGTTAACACCATAAAGCCATAAGATGCCCATGAATTACAAAAGAATATTAATATCATAAATATAAATACATACAGCATTTTCATACGTGAATCTAATCGATGGATAATTGTATTACCAGGTATGTATCGCCCGATTATTAACTTATCAGTCATGAGGCTTCACCTGCTTTTCATACATATCTTTAAACATCTCTTCACTTGTCGCGATTTGATCAAACTTCATATCATATTTAGCTTCAACTGCTTGTTGAAGTTTAATAATATTAGGTGGTTCAAGATGCGTTTGATTCAGAAGTTCATTATTTGTAAAAATATTAACTGGCTTATCTTCTGCAACGATTTCACCAGCTTTAATGACTTTAACTTCATCCGCATATTTAAGTACGATATCCATTTGGTGTGAAATTAAGATAACCGTAATACCGAGATTTTCATGGATGTCATTGAAGAGTTCCATCATATCATGTTGCCCTTTCGGATCTAAGCCCACTGTAGGCTCGTCAAGGACAAGTATTTCAGGTTCCATAGCTAATACACCGGCAATGGCTATACGTCGTTTCTGACCACCTGAGAGCTCAAATGGAGATTTCTTTAATAAGCTACGATCCATGCTTAACAAATCCATAAGAGATTCTGCTTTTTGAATAGCTGCTTCTTTATCCGTACCGTAATTGAGCGGTCCAAAAATAATATCTTTTTCAACTGTATCTTCAAATAATTGATGTTCTGCAAATTGAAAGACGATACCAACTTTTTTACGCACTGGCGCTAATTTCTTTGATTTCGTCTTCTTCGTAATGTTCGTATCACCGATTGTTAATTGTCCCTCTGTCGGCTTTAATATAGCATTTAAATGCTGAATTAATGTTGATTTACCAGAACCTGTTTGGCCTACAATGGCATAAAATTTAGATTCTGTGAATGTCGTCGAAACTTGATTTAAAGCTCTATATTGATATGGTGTCTTTATACTGTAGTCATAAGTGACTTGATCAAACGTTATTTTCATATTCGATTCACCAACTGTTCGAATGTTGTATATTCATAATTATGATTGAGCAAGTAGTTCATTCTCATAGCAAAAGGTAAGTCTAAACCAATTTCAGTTAAATAGGCACCTTGCTTAAATATTTCTTCAGGTATGTCTTGTTTATAAACTTCACCTTTATTCATCACAATAATTTCATCAGCATTAACAGCTTCTTCTAAATCATGTGTAATAGAGATAACTGTTAAGTGATGTTCACTTTGAATAGATTTAATTAAGTTCATAATACTTTCTTTACCTTCAGGATCAAGCATTGCTGTCGCTTCATCTAAAATCATAATATCTGGTGACATTGCTAATATGCCTGCAATAGCGACACGTTGTTTCTGTCCACCAGAAAGATGACTTGGTTCGAATGTTTTCATGTTTGACATGCCAACTTCTGTTAATACCTCATCAACTATTTCATGCATAACGTGATAGTCTATACTTTGATTTTCCATACCAAATGCTACATCATACTCTACAGTTGAACCAATAAATTGATTATCAGGATTTTGAAATACAATACCTACATGTCTTCTCACTTCATCAATTGTATCGTTCGACAGTAAGATGCCATCAACTACGATTTCACCTTCATAATTTTGGTTAATACCCATCATTAATTTAGCAATTGTAGACTTTCCTGAACCATTATGTCCGACAATAGATGTCCACTTGCCTTTTTGTATATTAAACGAAACATCGCGAAGTGCAGCTGGTTCATTTTCATCATATTTAAATGTAACGTTCGAGAACCTAATCAAATTTTCCTGCACCATAACATTCATCCTTCAACAAGTTAATTACTATATATTTTACAGTATACATACGAAATTGTAAGCATTAATTACTTTAAACATACTAACTATTATAAAATAAATTGCAATAAAAAAAATCCGTATAAACGGATTTAAAATAAAAAAGCGCGCACTCCACCATAGACGAGTTCACGCAATAAGTCATTCAAATGTGGTGGAGTACTCTGAGCTAGACAATATCTATGTGTGGTAAACATTATCATTGCACTCATTTGCTTTGTGTGTGTTAAATAAATTGTATTTATATAGAAATGATTGAAGTGACTTTCGTCACTCCAATAAAGAATAGATTATACTAATTCAATAATTACTGATTCAGCACCGTCACCGCGACGTGGACCAACTTTCATGATACGAGTATATCCACCTTGACGCTCTTCATAGCGTGGCGCAACATCATTGAATAATTTTTGTAATGCAGTGATTGTTTTGTCATCTTCTAAGATTTTAACGTCACGAATCGTTTGAGCAGCTCTACGACGTGAAGCTAGATCACCTTTTTTACCTAAAGTAATTAAGTTATCAACAACTTTACGAACTTCTTTAGCACGAGCTTCTGTAGTCTCGATACGTTCAGAAACGATAAGTTGAGTAGCTAAGTCACGTAACATTGCTTTACGTTGATCAGAAGTACGACCTAATTTTCTGTAACCCATGAATTAACCTCCTTTATTAGTCTTCTTTTCTTAAACCAAGACCAAGATCTTCTAATTTATATTTAACTTCTTCAAGAGACTTACGACCTAAGTTTCGAACTTTCATCATATCTGCCTCAGATTTGTCTGCTAATTCTTGTACAGAATTAATTCCTGCACGTTTTAGACAGTTATAAGAACGTACTGATAAGTCTAATTCTTCGATAGACATTTCAAGTACTTTTTCTTTTTGATCTTCTTCTTTTTCAATCATGATTTCAGCATTTTGTGCTTCATCAGTTAAATTAACAAAAATGTTTAAGTGTTCAGTCATGATTTTAGCACCTAAAGAAACAGCTTCTTGAGGAGATAACGAACCATCTGTCCAAACATCGATTGTTAATTTATCATAATCACTACTTTGCCCTACACGTGTATTTTCAACTGTATAGTTCACACGATTTACTGGAGAATAAAGTGAGTCGATTGGAATGACACCAATTGGCAAATCACTTGTGTTATTTTGTTCAGCTAAAGCATATCCGCGACCTTTATTAGCAATTAAGCGCATCTTAAGGTGTCCACCTTTAGAAACTGTTGCAATTTTTAAATCTGGATTTAAAATTTCAACATCACTGTCATGCATGATATCTTTCGCAGTAACTTCACCTTCATCTTTAATATCGATTTCAAGTGTTTTATCTTCTTCAGAGTAGATTTTTATAGCTAATTTCTTGATGTTCATAATGATAGTAGTAACATCCTCAACTACATTTTCAACTGCTGAGAATTCGTGAAGTACACCTTCAATTTCGATATTTTTAACTGCCGCACCTGGTAATGAAGATAATAGGATACGACGTAAGGAGTTGCCTAGTGTTGTACCATAACCACGTTCTAGCGGTTCAACAACGAACTTACCGAATGTAGAATCATCACTAACTTCTATTGTTTCAATTCTAGGTTTTTCGATTTCAATCATTTAAATATATCCTCCTTATAAACGTCGATTAAACTTTATTAATTTCTATCCAGTGACTCTTGAACATTAGAACTAACAAAAATTATACACGACGACGTTTTGGTGGACGACATCCGTTATGTGGAACTGGTGTTACGTCTTTAATTGCTGTGATTTCTAATCCAGCTGATTGTAACGCACGGATCGCTGATTCACGACCTGGGCCAGGACCTTTAACTGTTACTTCTACAGTTTTCAAACCGTGTTCCATAGCAGCTTTTGAAGCTGTTTCTGAAGCCATTTGAGCTGCAAAAGGTGTTGATTTTTTAGAACCTTTAAATCCTAACGCACCTGCTGAAGACCATGATAATGCATTACCGAAATCATCAGTGATCGTTACGATTGTATTGTTGAATGTTGAACGGATGTGAGCTACACCACTTTCAATATTCTTTTTAACTCTACGTTTACGAGAAACTTGTTTACGTGCCATTTATATGTGCCTCCTTTACTTATTATTTTTTCTTGTTCGCTACTGTTTTAACTGGTCCTTTACGCGTACGCGCATTGTTCTTAGTGTTTTGACCACGAACTGGTAAACCACGACGGTGGCGAATTCCACGGTATGAAGCGATTTCCATTAAACGTTTAATGTTTAAGTTTCTTTCACGACGAAGGTCACCTTCAACTTTGTAACCATCTACAACTTCACGGATACGACCTAATTCGTCATCAGTTAAATCGCGAACACGTGTGTCTTCAGATACGTTTGCTTCTTTAAGAATTTTTTGTGCTGTTGTTTTTCCGATACCATATACGTAAGTTAACGAGATTACTACGCGTTTCTCACGTGGTACGTCAATACCTGCAATACGAGCCATTTATTTACACCTCTCTTTTATTAGCCTTGTTTTTGTTTGTGTTTTGGATTTTCACAAATCACCATTACTTTACCTTTACGACGAATAACTTTACATTTTTCGCAAATTGGTTTTACTGATGGTCTTACTTTCATCTTTGTATACCTCCTTGTATTTGGAGTGACGATTATTTATAACGATAAGTGATTCTTCCGCGTGTTAGGTCATACGGAGACATTTCAACTGTTACTTTGTCGCCAGGTAGAATTCTAATATAGTTCATACGGATTTTACCACTAACGTGTGCTAAAATTTCATGTCCATTTTCTAATTCTACTTTAAACATAGCGTTTGGTAAAGTATCTAATACTGTACCTTCTAATTCGATTACATCTTGTTTAGCCATGATCATTTCCCCCTTTTTCTATTCATTCTCGTGAAATACAAACGTATTTCATGTTTTAAAACCTGGTCCAAAATTAGAGACATACTTTAGGTGATTAAATCACATAGAATAAGCACAGGTTTATAAAATTGGGATGATTTAATACTTAAGATTTGCATTCGACAACACTTCAAATACTTATCGCTTCTTGTAATCACTCCGATTGTATTCCAAAAACCTAAATACTATCTTGATTCTTAAAATTGAACGCATTCACGCGTTCAAGAATCACCTAAAGCTAGGCGAATTCGGGGTGAAAGCGTCATTACTATAATGATTCAAGAATTTGAATAACATCTTCAGTAACATTATCAATTTGTCTAGAACCATCGATGTTTTTAAGGACACCTTGATTTTCATAGAAATCTAAAAGTGGTTTAGTTTGTTTAACATTAACACTTAAACGATTTGCTACTGTTTCAGGGTTATCGTCTTCACGTTGATATAATTTACCACCGTCAAGATCACAAACACCTTCAACTTTTGGTGGATTAAATACTAAATGATAAGTTGTTCCACATACTTCACAAATTCTTCTGCCAGTTAAACGATTCATAAGTTCTTCTTCCGCAACTTCGATGTTAATAACAGCATCTACTTTACGATTTAAGTCACTTAAAATTTCATTTAATGCATCAGCTTGTTCAACTGTACGAGGAAAACCATCTAGTAAAAATCCTTTTTTCGCATCTTCTTCAGCTAGTCTTTCTCTAACGATACCTATAGTCACTTCATCTGGTACAAGTTCCCCGCGATCCATATAAGATTTAGCCTCTTTACCAAGGTCAGTCTCTTCTTTGATCGCTTTACGGAACATATCACCAGTTGAGATATGAGGAATAGGGTATTTCTTAACAATTTCACTCGCTTGAGTACCTTTACCTGCACCAGGTAAACCCATTAAAATGATGTTCATAAAAACCCTCCTACTTGCTTATCGTCTTCTAAAGCCTCTATATTCACGTTGATTGAGTTGAGCTTCTAAAGTTTTCATTGTTTCAATTGCAACACCGATAACGATTAGTAAGCTAGTACCACCAACTTGTATTGCTTGAGGTAAATTCATTAACTTAATTGCTAAAATCGGAATAATAGAAATTAAAGCTAAGAAAATTGATCCCACAAACGTTAAACGATAAAGCACTTTAGTGATGTATTTTTTAGTTTGATCTCCAGGTCTAATACCTGGTACATAACTACCTTGTTTTTGTAAGTTTTCTGCCATCTTTTCAGGATTAACCTGAACAAATGCATAAAAGTATGCGAAAGCTATAATTAAAATAACATATACAATCATACCAATATTATGAGAAGGATCTGCGTAATTTGTAACTGTTTGCGCCCATTCTTGATCAGGGAAGAATAATGTTAAAGTCTTCGGAAGCATAAAGAATGCCATCGCAAAGATTACCGGAATTACACCTGCTGCATTAACTTTTAAAGGTAAATATGTTGCGTTTGCAGATAAAGAACCACCTGCGCCTTGAGTTTGACGTTTAGCATATTGAATAGGAATTTTACGAATTGCTTGAAGTACATAAACTGCACCAACAGTAAGTAAAATCATACCTACGAATAAACCAATCGCTTTTAACCAAGCCATAGTAGTATCATCTGCGCCAACAAAACTTTGTTGGTAAAACTGAATTAATGAGTTTGGCATAGAAGATAATATACCAGCGAAGATAATAATAGATATACCATTACCAACACCAAATTGTGTTATCTGTTCACCTAACCACATTAAGAAAGCTGTTCCTGCAGTTAAAACAAGTGCTATTAACACATAATTTAAGACTGAAGTATTTTGAATTAAATTACCACCGAGCATATTATTAAATGAATATGACATACCTAAGCCTTGAACAAAGGCTAATACAATTGTGAAGTAACGTGTAAATTGATTAATCTTTTTACGACCAACTTCACCTTGTTTAGACCACTCTGTAAACTTAGGTACAACATCCATTTGTAATAATTGCATTACGATTGAAGCAGTAATGTAAGGCATAATACCCATAGCTAAAATTGAGAAGTTCTGCAAGGCACCTCCACCGAATGTGTTAAACAAATCGGTAATACCTTGCGAACCTTTATTTTGATTAAAAGCATCTGGATTAACACCAGGAGCTGGAATATATGTTCCAACTTTAAATATAACGAGCATTGCTAGTGTGAATAATATCTTGTTACGAATATCTTTAGTCTTCAAAAAACTAACGATCGTTTCAAACATTAGATCACCTCATGCGTTCCGCCCTTACCTTCGATTGCTTCAATAGCTGAAGCTGAGAATTTATGAGCTTTTATTGTTAATTTCTTTTCTAATGAACCGTTTCCTAAAACTTTAACGCCAGATTTTTCAGATTTAACAACACCTGATTCTACTAATAATGCTGGTGTAACTTCAGTTCCTTCTTCGAAACGATTTAATTGATCAAGATTAACAATTGCATATTCTTTACGGTTGATGTTAGTGAATCCACGTTTTGGTAAACGACGGAATAATGGTAATTGACCACCTTCGAAACCTAAACGAACACCGCCACCTGAACGTGCTTTTTGACCTTTAGTACCACGACCACTTGTTTTACCGTTACCTGTAGCCATACCACGACCAACACGGTTACGTTCTTTACGAGCACCTTTAACTGGTTTCAACTCATGTAATTTCATTTTGGCACCTCCTTAATACTTTAGATGAATTTATTTTTCAGTAACTTTTACTAAGTGACTTACTTTGTCGATTTGCCCACGAATCGCAGGATTATCTTCAACTACTACAGTTGAGTTTGTTTTTTTAAGTCCTAGCGCTTGAACTGTCTTACGTTGAGTTTCAGGACGACCAATAACGCTACGAGTGAGGGTGATTTCTAATTTAGCCATAGTGTTTGTTCCCTCCTTAATTTAATAATTCTTCTACTGATTTACCGCGTAGACTAGCTACTTCTTCGGCATTTTTAAGTTCTTTAAGTCCTTCGATTGTAGCACGAACCATGTTGATTGGTGTGTTAGAACCTAATGATTTACTTAAGATATCAGTGATACCAGCAAGTTCTAAAACGGCACGAACTGGTCCACCTGCAATAACACCTGTACCAGGTGCTGCTGGTTTAATTAAAACACGACCTGCACCAAAACGTCCAATAACTTGGTGAGGAGTTGTTCCTTCAACACGTGGAACTGTTACTAAGTCTTTCTTAGCATCTTCTACTGCTTTTTTAATTGCTTCAGGTACCTCTTGAGCTTTACCAGTACCGAAACCTACGCGACCATTTTTATCTCCAACAACTACTAAAGCTGTAAAACGGAAACGACGACCACCTTTAACTACTTTAGCTACACGGTTAATCGTAACTACGCGCTCTTCAAATTCTTTAACTTCTTGTTCTTTACGACGCATGAGTGTCCCTCCTTTAAATTAAAATTGAAGTCCGTTTTCACGAGCTGCATCAGCTAATGCTTTGATACGTCCGTGGTATAAATATCCTCCACGATCAAATACTACAGCGTCAACGCCTTTTTCAGCGGCACGTTTTGCAACGATTTCGCCTACTTTAGCAGCTGCTTCTACATTACCTGATTGCTCTAGGTTAAATTCTTTATCTACAGTTGATGCTTGAGCGATTGTTACACCGTTTAAGTCATCAATTACTTGAGCATAAATATGTTTGTTTGAACGATATACGTTTAAACGTGGCTTTTCGCTAGTTCCAGCTAATTTAGCACGTACGCGGGCATGTCTTTTCAAACGAACTTTATTTTTGTCGATTTTAGCGATCATGTTAGTGCTCCTTTCTTATCTTAATGATTACTTACCAGTTTTACCTTCTTTACGACGAACATATTCGCCTTCGTAACGAATACCTTTACCTTTGTAAGGTTCTGGTGGACGGATTGAACGGATATAAGATGCAATTGCACCAACACGTTCTTTTGAAATACCTTCTACTTTAACTTTAGTGTTTTTCTCTACTGATAATGTGATTCCATCTTCAGCAACGATTTCTACAGGGTGAGAATAACCAACGTTTAAGATGATATTTTTACCTTGCATTTGGGCACGGTAACCAACACCAATAAGTTCTAAGTTTTTCTCGAAACCTTTAGATACACCTTCAATCATGTTAGCGATTAAAGCACGAGTTGTACCATGGATTGTTTTATGTTCTTTAGAGTCAGATGGACGTACAACTTCTAAGCTGTTGTCCTCTTGTTTATATGTCATTTCTTCATTAAAAGTACTAGTTAATTCACCTTTAGATCCTTTAACTGTTACTGTGTTACCTTCGATAGTAACAGTAACGTCTGAAGGGATCTCAATAATTTTCTTACCAACACGGCTCATTATGTGGGCACCTCCTTATAATTTTATAATTACCAGATATAAGCTAATACTTCTCCACCGATTCCACGTTGTCTAGCATCTTTATCAGTTAAAACACCTTCAGATGTAGAAACAAGTGCAATACCTAAACCGTTAAGAACTTTTGGAAGTTCATCAGCTTTAGCATAAACACGTAAACCTGGTTTAGAAATACGTTTTAATCCTGTGATAACGCGCTCGTTGTTTTGACCATATTTAAGGAACATACGGATAACACCTTGCTTATCATCTTCGATATATTCTACGCTTTTTACGAATCCTTCTTTTTTAAGGATTTCAGCGATTTCTTTTTTAATGTTTGATGCAGGTAACTCTAATTTTTCGTGACGTACCATGTTTGCGTTACGCACGCGAGTTAACATATCTGCAATTGGATCTGACATTGTCATTTGTGTTTCCTCCTTTCATTCTTTTGAGTTTACCAGCTAGCTTTACGTACGCCAGGGATTTGGCCTTTGTATGCTAGTTCACGGAAACAAATACGGCAAAGTTTGAATTTACGATATACTGAGTGTGGACGTCCACAACGTTCACAACGAGTGTATTCACGAACTCCGAATTTTTGTTTACGTTGTTGTTTAGCGATCATTGATTTTTTAGCCACTTAATTAGCCTCCTTTATAATTAGAGATTACTTTTGAAATGGCATACCGAATTGTGTTAACAATTCACGAGCTTCCTCGTCAGTGTTAGCAGTTGTAACGATAACGATATCCATTCCTCGTACTTTACTTACTTTATCATAGTCGATTTCAGGGAAAATTAATTGTTCCTTAACACCTAAAGTGTAATTTCCACGACCGTCGAATGCTTTTTTAGAGATACCACGGAAGTCACGTACACGTGGTAATGAAACTGAGATTAATTTATCAAAGAATTCATACATTCTTTCTCCACGTAATGTAACTTTTGCACCGATTGGCATACCTTCACGAAGACGGAAAGTCGCAATAGATTTTTTAGCTTTAGTTACTAATGGTTTTTGACCAGTGATTGCTTGAAGTTCTTCAACTGCAGAGTCTAAAACTTTAGAGTTTTGAACTGCATCACCGATACCCATGTTTACAACTATTTTTTCGATTTTTGGTACTTCCATAACTGAACTATAGTTAAATTTCTTAACTAACTCAGCAGAAATTTCATTATTAAACTTTTCTTTTAAACGTGTCAAAGTGGATCCTCCTTTCACTTAATAATTATTCATTTGATGATTTGATTTCTTCGCCAGATTTTTTAGCGATACGAACTTTTTTACCATCTACTACTTTGAATCCAACACGAGTTGGTTCGTTTGTCTTAGGATCAAGTAATTGAACGTTTGATACGTGGATAGTACCTTCTGTTTCTAAGATACCACCTTCTGGATTGAACTGAGTTGGTTTTTGGTGTTTTTTAATGATGTTTACACCTTCTACAACTACGCGTTCTTTCTTAGGTAATGCTTCTAAAACTTTACCAGTTTTACCTTTATCTTTACCTGAGATAACGATTACGTTGTCACCTTTACGTACGTGCATGTGTAGGCACCTCCTTAGGAATTTTGTTTTTTATCATTATAGATTAAAGTACCTCTGGCGCTAGAGAAACGATTTTCATGAAGTTACCTTCACGTAATTCACGCGCTACAGGACCGAATATACGTGTACCACGTGGACCTTTGTCATCACGGATGATTACACATGCATTTTCGTCAAATTTGATGTAAGAGCCATCTTCACGACGTACACCTGATTTAGTACGTACAACAACAGCTTTAACAACTTCACCTTTTTTAACAACGCCACCTGGTGTAGCATTTTTAACAGTAACGACGATTACATCACCAATGTTAGCTGTCTTACGACCAGATCCGCCTAAAACTTTGATTGTTAATACTTCACGAGCACCAGAGTTGTCTGCTACTTTTAAACGTGTTTCTTGTTGGATCATCTTTGTTTGACCTCCCTTATCTTTATACTTCTATTAAATAATTACTGATTCTTCAACGATTTCAACTAGACGAAAACGCTTAGTTGATGATAAAGGACGTGTTTCTGCAATCTTAACGATATCGCCCATTTTTGCTGAATTGTTTTCATCATGCGTTTTATATTTTTTTGAATATTTTACGCGTTTACCATATAATTTATGAGTTTTGTATGTTTCAACAACTACTGTAATAGTTTTATCCATTTTATCTGAAACTACTTTACCAACGTAAACTTTGCGGTCATTTCTTTCACTCACAGTAATGAACCTCCTCTACTTGATTATTTATTATCTGCTGCTTTCTCTTCTTCGATTTCTCTTTCGCGAACGATTGTTTTTAGACGTGCAATCGTCTTTTTAACTTTTCGAATGTTAGCAGTCTCTTCAAGTTGACCAGTTGCTAACTGAAAGCGTAAGTTGAATAATTGCTCTTTAGCTTCTTTGATTTCTTTTTCAATTTCAGTAGTGGTTAAATTTCTGATATCCTTAGCTTTCATTTGTGTCACCACCCAATTCTTCACGTTTTACAAACTTAGATTTAACTGGAAGTTTGTGTGCTGCAAGACGTAATGCTTCACGTGCAACTTCTTCTTGAACACCTGCAACTTCGAACAAGATACGTCCTGGTTTAACTACTGCTACCCATCCTTCAACTGCACCTTTACCTGAACCCATACGTACTTCTAAAGGTTTTTTAGTATAAGGTGTATGTGGGAATATTTTGATCCATACTTTTCCGCCACGTTTCATGTAACGTGTCATTGCGATACGAGCTGATTCGATTTGACGAGAAGTAATCCAAGCTGCTGTTTGAGCTTGTAAACCGTACTCACCAAATGTTACTTCATTTCCGCCTTTTGAACGACCAGTTGTTTTTGGACGATGTTGACGACGGAATTTAACACGCTTTGGTAATAACATTATTATTTTCCTCCTTCACTAGACTTCTTTGTAGGAAGAACTTCTCCACGGTAGATCCATACTTTAACACCTAATTTACCGTAAGTAGTGTCGGCTTCTTCATGTGCGAAATCAATGTCTGCACGTAATGTATGAAGTGGAACAGTTCCTTCTGAATATTGTTCTGCACGAGCGATATCTGCGCCACCTAAACGACCAGATACTTGAGTTTTGATACCTTTAGCTCCCAATTTCATTGCGCGTTGGATAGCTTGTTTTTGAGCACGACGGAAAGATACACGGTTTTCTAATTGACGAGCAATATTATTTGCTACCAATGTTGCATCTAAATCAACTTTTTTGATTTCGATAACGTTGATGTGTACTTTTTTGTTAGTCAATGCGTTTAATTTGTTACGTAATTTTTCAATTTCTGAACCGCCTTTACCAATAACCATACCTGGTTTACCAGTGTGGATAGCGATATTGATACGATTTGCTGCACGTTCAATTTCAACACTTGAAACTGAAGCTTCTTTTAATGCTTCTGCGATATATTTACGAACTTTTAAGTCTTCATGTAAAAGTGTTGCGAAGTCTTTACCTGCATACCACTTTGCTTCCCAGTCACGAATTACACCGACACGAAGTCCGATTGGATTAATTTTTTGACCCACTATATTCCCTCCTTAATGATTTAGTTAATTATGCTTCTTTAACTTCTTTAGCTTCTTTTTCGCCAACTACGATTGTAATATGGCTAGTACGTTTGTTAATCGCACTTGCACGACCTTGTGCACGTGGACGGAAACGTTTCAATGTAGGTCCTTCATTAGCGTAAGCTTCTTTTACTACTAATGTGTCAGGATTTAAATCATAGTTATGTTCTGCATTTGCTAATGCTGACATTAATAATTTTTCAACAACAGGTGATGTTGCTTTGTTTGTTAATTTTAAGATGGCAATTGCTTCTGCCACTTCTTTACCTCTAATAAGATCTAAAACTAATCTCACTTTACGAGGTGCGATTCTTATTGTTCTAGCAACCGCTTTTGCTTCCATTGTGACTTCCTCCTCTTTTTAGAAATTAGCGTTTAGTCTTTTTGTCGTCTGCAGCATGACCTTTATAAGTACGTGTAGGTGCAAACTCTCCTAATTTATGTCCAACCATATCTTCAGTAATGAAAACTGGCACATGTTTACGACCATCATATACTGCTATTGTATGTCCGATGAAGTTAGGAAATACTGTTGAACGACGAGACCATGTTTTAATAACTGATTTTTTTTCACCTTCGTTTTGAGCTTCAACTTTTTTCATTAAATGATCATCAACGAAAGGTCCTTTTTTAAGACTACGAGCCATTATGGCGCCTCCCTTCTTATTTAATGCGCGCGGCATCTAAGCCGCACACGTAAATAAGGTATTATTATTTTTTCTTACGACCACGAACGATAAATTTAGATGAACGTTGGTTTTGTTTACGAGTTTTCTTACCAAGTGTTGGTTTGCCCCATGGAGACATTGGTGATTTAAGACCGATTGGTGTACGACCTTCACCACCACCATGTGGGTGATCGTTAGGGTTCATTACAGAACCACGAACTGTAGGACGTTTACCCATCCATCTAGAACGACCAGCTTTACCAATTGTGATTAATTCGTGTTGTTCATTACCAACTTGACCGATTGTTGCACGACAAGTAGATAAGATCATACGAACTTCACCTGATTTAAGACGAACTAGTACGTATTTACCTTCTTTACCAAGTACTTGAGCACTTGTACCAGCTGAACGGACTAATTGTCCACCTTTACCTGGTTTTAATTCGATGTTGTGAATTGTAGTACCAACTGGGATATCAGTTAATGCTAATGCATTACCTACTTTGATATCTGCATCTGGACCATTGAATACTTCTTGTCCTACTTTTAATCCTTTAGGAGCAATGATATATCTTTTTTCACCATCTGCGTATACTAATAATGCGATATTAGCTGAACGGTTTGGATCATACTCGATAGTTGCTACTTTAGCAGGAATTCCATCTTTGTTACGTTTGAAATCAATTACACGGTATTGACGTTTATGACCGCCACCTCTGTGACGAACTGTCAATTTACCTTGGTTGTTACGTCCCGCTTTTCTCGGAAGCGGTTGTAATAAAGACTTTTCAGGAGTCGTTGATGTAATTTCAGCGAAGTCTGAAGATGTCATATTACGACGACCATTTGTAATTGGCTTATACTTTTTAAGAGCCATTGTCGTTTTACCTCCTTAATGGTAATTGTTTTTAGTTAAATAGGTCTATTGAAGAACCTTCTTTTAGAGTTACGATTGCTTTACGACGTTTGTTAGTGAAACCATTGTAACGACCAACACGTTTAGCTTTTGCTTTAACGTTCATGATATTTACTGTATCAACTTTCACGTCGAAAATTTCTTCGATTGCGATTTTTACTTGTGTTTTGTTTGCACGTGTATCTACATCAAATGTGTATTTATCTAAAGCCATATCTGATGAAGATTTTTCTGTGATTACGGGGCGCTTAATAACATCTCTTGCTTCCATTATGCGAGCACCTCCTCTACTTTATCCACTGCTGCTTTAGTTATTACGACTTTACTAGAATCTAAGATATCTAATACGTTTAAGCTTTGAGCGTCGATAACTTTAACACCTGGAATGTTACGAGCTGATAATTCAACGTTGCTGTCTACAGTATCAACGATGAATAAAACTTTCTTAGAAAGTTCTAAGTTGCTCATTACATTTTTGAATTCTTTTGTTTTAGGTGCATCAAAGTTGAATGCTTCTAAAACTGTTAATTCGTTACCACTTACTTTTGAAGATAATGCAGAACGTAATGCTAAACGACGCATTTTCTTAGGCATTTTGTAAGAATAACTTCTTGGTGTAGGACCGAATACGATACCACCACCACGCCATTGTGGCGCACGGATTGTACCTTGACGAGCACGACCTGTACCTTTTTGTTTCCAAGGTTTACGTCCACCACCACGAACTGCTGAACGATTTTTAACTGCGTGAGTACCTTGGCGTAATGAAGCACGTTGTAAGTTGACTGCTTCGAATAATACGTGTTGGTTTGGTTCGATACCAAATACACTATCATTTAATTCGATAGAACCTGATTTTGATCCATCTACTTTTAATACATCAATATTAGCCATAATGTTGTTTCCTCCTTTCACCTAAATAATTATTTATTACCTTTTTTAATTGAAGTTGTAAGTTTTACTAAACCTTTTTTAGGACCTGGCACGTTACCTTTAACTAAAATTACGTTATTTTCTGCATCAACTTTAACTACTTCTAAGTTTTGCATAGTAACTGTGTTTCCGCCCATACGGCCTGGTAATTCTTTACCTTTAAATACTTTAGAAGCATCTGAAGCCATACCCATTGAACCAGAGCCTCTGTGGTAACGAGAACCGTGACTCATTGGTCCACGAGAGAATCCGTGACGTTTAATTGAGCCTTGGAAACCTTTACCTTTTGAAACGCCTGTTGCATCAATAATGTCTCCTGCTTGGAAAGTATCTACAGTGACTTCTTGACCTACCTCGTATGCTGAAACATCAATGTTTCTGAATTCACGAGTGAAGCGCTTAGGTGCTGTACCTGCTTTTTTAGCATGGCCTTCAGCAGCTTTAGTAGCATATTTGTTAGATTTACGATCTTTTTTATATGCTTGTTTGTCTTCAAAACCGATTTGAACAGCGTTGTAGCCGTCCACTTCTTCAGTTTTAGTTTGTAATACTACGTTTTGACTAGCTTCTACTACAGTAACTGGTATTAATTCACCGTTTTCTGCGAATACTTGTGTCATTCCAATTTTTCTTCCTAAGATTCCTTTGGTCATCGAAAGTCGCACCTCCTGTTATTTTAATGAATTATAATTTGATTTCGATGTCTACACCTGATGGTAAGTTTAAGCCCATAAGAGCATCAACTGTTTTTGGTGTAGGGTTAAGAATGTCGATTAAACGTTTATGCGTACGTTGTTCGAATTGTTCACGTGAGTCTTTGTACTTATGAACGGCACGGATTACAGTATAAACTGATTTCTCAGTTGGTAATGGAATCGGACCAGACACTTGAGCTCCTGAACGTTTAGCTGTTTCAACAATTTTCTCTGCTGATTGATCGATCATGCGGTGATCATACGCTTTTAAACGGATACGAATTTTTTGTTTTGCCATAATTTTCCCTCCTTGTTCGTCTACTTTATAGTGATAGACTTCTCCACGAAAACTCTCTTACACACCGCCATGGCAAAGCGGCCGGGTGTGTCAGTAACCTCTCGCTTCATCGCTTCTTAAAGTCCAACATTAGATATGATACATGATTTATTTCTATTAATCAATAGATAACCATATATTTTTTTCTAATTTCATCTAACACATACCCAAGTATTATAACGGATTATGCGTTCTTTTTCAATAGGTAAAATTTAAATAGATAATTTGTAATCTAAATGTTATAATATAACAAGCAATTTTAACTAGGTGGTGAAATCATGAAAAGAGGAATTAAATCAGTTTTGCTAGTTCTTTCTATTATATTAGTTGTATCTGAGTTATTATTAGCCATACCTTTTCTAGGTGGAGGAATCGTTCTTTCAACTGGTTATAATGCTTTGGTACTTAATGGAACGTTATACTTTATTACGACTCTCATCCTATTAATAGATAACCAGAATTCTGTTAAAGTAATATTTATCATTCCATTAATCGGACTAATCGCTAGCTTTGTTGCAATCATTCCTATTATTGGCTGGTTATTACATATCGTAATGGTCGTATTAATGATCATCTTCTTATTTACGATTATAATTGCGCCAGTATATATCCCATCTAAATATTACAAGACTACTTATAAAAGTTAATATATAAATAAAAAGCCACGAGACTTCATTAAATGAAGTCTCGTGGCTTTTTTATTATGCATGTACAAATACAAAGTAAGCGACAAAGACGAAGAATAAACCGTACATAATTGGGTGAATTTCTTTATGTCTTTTTGCTACGATCATTGTAATTGGGTAGAATATAAATCCACACGCGATACCTGTTGCAATTGAATATGTTAAAGGCATCATAATCATTGTTAAGAAAGCTGGTACTGCTATCTCAAATTTTTGCCAATCAATTTTACCTAAGTTACTAACCATCAACACTCCTACTATAACAAGCGCTGGTGCTGTAACCGCACTTGTAACAACTGCCATTAATGGAGAGAATAATAATGCTGCTAAGAAACAAATACCTGTTACAACGCTTGCGAACCCTGTACGTGCACCAACTGCAACACCTGCACTAGATTCTATATAACTTGTTGTAGTTGAAGTACCAAATATTGCACCTACAATCGTTGCTAATGAATCAGAGAATAATGCTTTACCTGCTCTAGGTAATTTATTATCTTTCATTAATCCAGCTTGGTTTGCAACCGCAACTAACGTTCCTGCAGTATCAAAGAAATCTATAAATAAGAAAGTTAAAACGACAATTAAGAATTGTACATTAAATATAGTAGATAAATCACCAAACGCTTCGAATGCTGCACCAAATGTTGGTGACACACTTGGTACTTTCCCTACTATACTATCTGGCATTGCAATTAAACCTGTAATTAATCCCGCAATAGCTGTTAAGACCATTCCGATGAAAATTGCTCCTGGTAATTTTTTAGCCATTAATATAATTGTAATGATAATACCGAATACTGCTAATAGTACTTCTGGGTTATGCATAGTTCCAAGTGTAACTAAAGTTGAATCTTCTTTTTTAACAATACCTGCTCCTTGTAAACCTACAAAGGTAATAAACAACCCTATACCGGCAGACACAGCCATCTTTAATTCAAATGGTATTGCATTGATAATAACCTCTCGTAAACCACTCATCGTTAATATTGCAAATATAACACCTGAGAATAACACGCCTGTTAAACCAGTTTGCCATGGAATACCCATTGTTAGCACAACTGTAAACGCGAAAAACGCATTTAATCCCATACCTGGTGCTAAAGCTATCGGGTATTTCGCAATGATACCCATAAATAAACAACCAACTAGTGCTGCTAAAGCTGTAGCAACAAACACAGAACCTTGGTCCATTCTCATTGAATCAGGTACATTTTCAACACTTGCCAAACTTAACATTGATGGGTTAACCGCTAATATGTATGCCATAGATAAGAATGTCGTTAAACCACCAAGAATTTCTCTTTTATAATTTGTTCCTAATTCATCAAACTTAAAGTAACGTTTCATCATAAGACTCCTTTATTAATTTCAACACTGTACATTGTATTACTGGGAACATCAAAAATCAATACTTTTTACGAACGTTTATATATTTTAATTTATTTATGTTCGTGTTATAGTTCGCTTTTTACGCTTTATAATCCGTGACAGTACGCCTCTAGCCAACTCAATTAAATACATAAACAAAAACTGAGACATCACATGATGTCCCAGCCTTTATTCAGATTAAGTTAGAACTTCAACCCTTTTAAAGCGTCTTTAAATGGATTGTTTTCTACTTCTTCAGTTTGCATATATTTCTTCATTTCTTTTTTGCCTATTTTACCTGATTTTCTATTTTTAAGTCTTTCGTCCATATGCTCTTGTGTTTCTGTATGACCACATACACATCTATAAGTCGCTTTTTTTCCTGTACCATAGAGTGTAAGTTTTTTCTTACAGTTTGGACATCTGGCATTCGTTTGTCTTTGTTGATTCTTTTTAGTCTTACATGTTGGATCTTGACACACAAGCATTTGACCATTTTTCGTTTTAACTTTAAGCATAAATTTTCCACAAGTCGGACACTCAGTAGTTGTGATATTATCATGCTTGAATTTGTCATCACTTTCTTTAATATCTGTGATGATTTCTCTCGTGAAGTTTCTCATTTCATCCATGAATTTATTTTTAGAATAATTTCCTTTTTCGATTTGAGTTAACTTCATTTCCCAATCTGCTGTTAATTCTGGTGATGTCAGTTGTTCAGGTGCTAAGTTTAATAATTGTTTACCTTTTGGCGTAATCTTAATTTTACCTTGTACCGATTCTATAACATTAGAACTATATAACTTCTCAATGATATCTGCTCTAGTTGCAACTGTTCCGATACCACCTGTTTCATTTAAAGTTTGAGCCAATTTCTTATCTTTAAGTTTAAAGAAATGATGTGGTGATTCCATCGCTTTAAGTAAAGTTCCTTCATTGAAGTATGCAGGTGGTTCTGTATCTTTACTAACGACATTCACTTTTTGTATATTCACGTGCTGTTGTTCTTCAAAAGGTAAAACTTTCACATGCGTCTTTTCTTCATATAATTCCTTAAAGCCTAATTCAACTGCTACTTCTTGTGTCAGTTTAAAAGTTTCTCCTTCACATGTTAATGTCACAGTTGTTTCTTCATATTGATATGGTGGTAATAATACTTCTAAAAATCTCTCAGCTACAAGCATATATATTTTTTGTTCTCTAGGAGATAACTGATCAAAGTTAGGTCTCACTTCTGTTGGTACAATCGCATGATGGTCTGATACTTTTTTATTATCAACAAAATGTTTACCCGCTTTAATTGGTTTCTTAAGCAATGGTACAGCATGAGATTTAAGTGGCGTAGCACTTAATGATGATACTCGTTCTTTCATAGATGAAACCATATCATCTGTTAAGTAGTTAGAATCTGTTCTAGGATAAGTCAGTACTTTATGCTGTTCGTACAATGCTTGCATTGTATTCAACGTTTCTTTCGCACTCATTTTATATCGTTGATACGCTGTTTGTTGCAAACTTGTAAGATCGTATAACTTTTGAGGGTACTTTGTTTTTTTCTTCTTCGAAATATTTTGGATAATACCCTTTTTATTTTGAACTTTTTGTTTAACTTGTTCTATTAAATCAGAATCAAATGTTTTATCCCCACTCTTACTCAACCATTTAAATTTATATCCTTCAACTTCAATATTCATTTGATAATACTTTTCAGGTTTAAATGATTGAATTTCTTGTTGTCTCATTTGTACAAGATTTAAAGTTGGTGTTTGAACACGACCACATGATAATTGCGCGTCATATTTCGTTGTTAAAGCTCTAGTCGCGTTTATACCGACAATCCAATCCGCTTCACTTCTACATAATGCTGCTTGATATAAATTGTTGTATGCTTCACCAGGTTTTAAATTTTGAAAACCTGCTTTAATTGCTTTTTCAGTAACCGAACTGATCCATAGTCGCTTAATTTGCTTTTTGACTTTTGCTTTTTCAATAATTAATCTTGCAACAAGTTCTCCTTCCCTACCAGCATCTGTCGCAATAATAATTGAATTCACATCGTCTCGCTTCATCAAATGTTGAACTGTGTTAAATTGGCTTCTTGATTTCTTAATTACAACATGTTTCATATAATCAGGAATAATTGGTAAAACATTTAAATTCCATTCTTTAAATTTTTTGTCGTATTCTTCAGGCGTAGCATTCGTTACAAGATGTCCTAATGCCCAAGTAACGATATAATTTTTATTTTCAAAGTAACCTTTTTTCTGATCATGAATACCTAATGCTTTAGCGATGTCACGACCTACTGAAGGTTTTTCTGCAAGAACTAATGCTTTCATTTCTTTTCACCCATTCTTTTTTACATTCGTACTATTATAACATGAATAAAAAGTGTTCTAAAGGCATGAAAAACTTTTATAAATTTTCGATTAATCGTATAATGGAATAAAATAATCGTTGAATATTAAAGGAGTGACTATCATGCAAATACTGCCTCTTAAAGAAATCGATCCGATTGCTTCTTATTTACACGAAAAAAATAGGCAAGAAACAAACTACGTGACACATATACCTCAGTCAATAGAAGATATAAAGAATGACTTAAGCCATAAATTTGATGAGAATACCTTCTACTATATAGAAGATCATGACACAATTATCGGGATATTAGGATTTGAAAGCGTAGATGATGAAACTGCAAATGTATGGGGACCAATCGTTAATGATACAAGTGAAGAAACGTTAAGCGCGTTAAAAGAAATATGGGAAACACTTTTAAACGATCATCCAAACATTAAATATTGTCACATTTCACTACATAAAGATCACATTTTAAATAACAGTAAACTGAAGAGACTACATGCGGGATATGTAGAAACGCAATATACGTTAGAAATTCAACAACCACCTTTACCAATTGATAAGAAACACCAAATGACGCCGTACAGCAAACCATATTACTATGCATTTAATAAATTACATTCCAATAGTTTCAAACATAGTGATATCAGTGCTGACGATATAATAGACTCACTAGATGATAATCATGCGCTTTATTTATATATAGCTGAAGGGCTCGTTAAAGGCTACATATATCTATCCATAGATATACCTGAGAAATTAGCCACAATTCCTAATTTAGCTTCTCACCATGATTACAGAAAACAAGGCATTGCTTTTCAAATGATTCATTTCGCGACGACAGAAGCATTTAATCACCAAGATGTCGAAACAGTTCGTATCTATGTAGATAGTAAAAAACATGAACAAATACAATTATTATATGAAAAAGTCGGTTTCCACATCGTCAATGAAACACATCATTTCAAATATGTTAGACCATACGATGTTTAACATTTAAACTAAGACCCACGAATGCTTATTGAACATTCATGGGTCTATTTTTAATAGTAAAATTACATTGTGAGCTATATGTTTTACATTAAAAAAGTTTCGGGCGTATAATACTTGGGTAGTTTAAATAATACAAATAAATAGAGAAAGCGAGTCTTGTGTATGGAATACCTTATAGCGCTATTACCAGCATTGTTCTGGGGAAGCGTCGTATTAATCAATGTTAAAGTTGGTGGAGGTCCTTATAACCAAATCTTAGGTACAACAATCGGGGCTTTCATCATCGGTTTATGTTTATTCTTCTTTGGTGATGTACACTTTACATTCACTACAGTTATTATCGGTATGATTTCTGGTGCTTTCTGGGCACTTGGACAAGGATTTCAACTTAGAAGTGTAGACTTAATTGGGGTTTCAATTACGATGCCTATATCTACAGGCTTACAATTACTTGGAACAACATTATTCAGTGCTGCATTTTTAGGAGAATGGTCAACAGGTACGCAAGTTGCACTTGGCCTATCAGGTTTAGTGTTACTAATTATCGGCGTGATATTTACATCTGTTCAGAAAAAAGGTTCTGGCAATAGCGGAAATACTAAAAAGCTTGGTAAAGCTATTCCAATATTACTCATCTCTACAGTCGGTTATGTCGTATACGTTGTAATCGGCCAAGTATTCGGTGTTGAAGGTTGGGATGCGCTATTTCCACAATCTATAGGTATGGTAATTGGTGGTATCATTTTATCATTCAAACATAAACCTACTGTTAAACATACGTCACTCAACTTATTGCCAGGGATTGTATGGGCATTAGGTAATATGTTCCTATTCATTTCACAACCAAAAGTTGGTGTCGGAACGAGCTTTTCATTTTCACAAATGTTAGTAATTGTTTCTACTCTAGGTGGTATTTACCTATTAGGTGAACAAAAAACAAAACGTCAAATGACATTTATTTGGATAGGTATCGTGTTAATCATTATTGCCGCATTTATTATTGGTGCAGCTAAAGGGTAAACTCAATATATAAAAATAGGAGTGTTTAATATGTATGAAGATTTAAAAGATAAAGTTGTGATTGTCACTGGAGGTAACAGTGGTATTGGTAAAGCAACTGCTGAACGATTTGGTAAAGAAGGATCAAAAGTTGTCATTGGATATTTAGATCACGTTGAAGAAGCTGAAAAAATCGTTCAATCTATTAAAAATTCTGGTGCTGACGCGGTTGCTATTAAAGCAGACGTTTCAGTAGAAGCAGATATCAAAAACTTGATTCAACAAACACATGAAACATTTGGTCGTATAGATGTGTTGATCAATAATGCTGGTTTCGAAAAACCAATTCCATCTCATGAAATGAGTTTAGAAGAATGGTCTAAAGTTATCGATATCAACTTAACAGGTGCTTTTATTGGTAGTAGAGAAGTCATTAATTACTACTTAGAGCATGATATTAAAGGTCAAATCATCAATACTGCAAGTGTGCACGATGTTATTCCTTGGCCAAACTACGTCAATTACGCAGCAAGTAAAGGCGGCTTAAAATTGATGATGGAAACTTTATCTATGGAATACGGTAAAAATGGTATAAGAATTAATAATGTTTCTCCAGGGGCTATTGTTACAGAACATACTCGCGAAAAATTCTCTGACCCAGCAACACGTGAAGAAACATTAGAAATGATTCCATTACATGAAATTGGTGAAGCGGATCAAGTTGCAAATATTAATGCATTCCTAGCTTCAGAACAAGCAAGTTACATTCACGGTACAACAATATATGTTGATGGCGGAATGACAAACTATCCTGCTTTCATGGGCGGTAAAGGTTAATATATAACAAAAAGCGTTTGGATGCGAAATCCAAACGCTTTTTTAATGTTTAATTAAACAAAGAAAAATTGATATACATATAATATGACGATTGATATGACAATACTTAAATTAGTAGCCATGCCGACTATAGGTAAGGTCTTATATTTAAATGTAATAGCATAAGACAATACTGAAACACCTATAGGTAATAACCAACCAATAAGTAACGTCGTTTTGATCATTGGATCATCAACAGGTAAGAAGAAATGAACAATTAAGCCCATTAATAAACCAAAGCCATAATGAAATGCTAAGTATTTAACAACAATTGGTAAGTATGCTTTTTCGATTTTAAAATTCAAGAATAAACCTAATAAGATCATGGATAATGGCATATTGGCATTTGCAATAATTTCAAAGAAATCTATCGCTTTATCAGGTACTTTAATGCTCATTATATTTAAGATAAACATAATCATATATGTCATAAGTGGTACGGTCTTTAATAAATTTAAACCCATTCGTTTAAAGTCAAACTGATCGCCACCATCATTGAAGTAACTACCAACAAAATAAGTTACACCAAACATAATGATAGCTGTACCAATGTCTAACATACCAAAGTATAATAAACCATTTTTAGGCCAAATTTGTGCGACTAATGGATATGCAAACAGTCCAATATTAACTGAAGCGGCCATCATGCCAACAGTACCTCTTATTTGATTATTATATTTTTTCTTGAATAACCATATGATTAGTAGCTTTGCTATAATGCCGTATAATAGCATTAATATAGGTAGCCATCCTAAAGATAAATCTAAATCAGATCCATTTAAATTTACAATCACTAATGAAGGCAAAGTAACATTTAGTACAAGTGTTGCAAGTACATTACCATCAGAAGCTTTAAAGAATTTAAGCTTCTTTAGAACGTATCCTAAAGCAATTAATAAAATAATCATTATAAATTTTTCTGTCACTTTATCACTTCTCTCATTAAACTCACATTTATCTATATTAACAACAGTTTAACTTCTATGCACACTTTTTGTTTGAAATATTAATAAATTATACTAAAATTAGTTTAGTTATATTTAATAATATCATCAAATCTTACATCAATGACTTTGGCTAAATCTGCTGGATCAAGTTCAATTTGATAACCACGTTTACCTGCACTTACGATAAACGTAGTTAATGGTTCTGCATTGATATCAATTACGGTTTGATATGTTTTTTTCATACCAATTGGAGAACAACCACCTCTGACATACCCTGTAACTTTGGTGAGTTGATCAAGTGGTAAGAGTTCTAATTTTTTCTGACCAACAGCTTTACTAGCTTTTTTCATATCAAGATGTTCAACGACTGGAATAACAAAAACGAAATATTCACGATTCCCATTTGTTAATACAAGCGTCTTATACACTTGATGTTCTGGTTTCTGAATTAATTGCGCAACTTCATGACCATCTAAATGATCTTTTCCTATTTTAAATTCATGAGTATGATAAAATATATTATATTGATCTAAGATGCGCATAGCATTGGTTTTTACTTTTTTCAATTTATCACCTACTTCATAGCTATTTTATAAAAAGGAGTGTTTAAAATGGATTTAAACCAACATCTTTCTGAACTTAAATATGATTACATACGTATACAAAATGACCTAGAAAAGAGAGAATCTACTGGTCAAGCAACCGACTTACTTGAAAAACAACTTGTCAAAATCGAAGAAGAAATCAGTAAAGTTCGCGCTCAACTTGATCAAGATTAACGAAAGGAAATGACTATGTTAATTCTCATACTTTTATTATTTACCATTATTTATCTTATTATTAGTTACTTAAGTATATATCAACTACATACGATGCTTACGCAAGCTTTAAGATTTATAATGGGGCTTATGCTTATTGTCTTTTTAGGCAGTATTGTATTTAGTTTTGCAATGCAAACTTGGTGGATATTAGCTGTATTGGTTTGTCTCGTTATCAATGTTGAAATCACAGCATTTAAATATCGTATTAAAGACCAAAAAGCGATTCAACTACTCAATTATATGTCGATCTTTATATTAATCATATTTGCGATTTTATTATTTATAGTGTTTTAATACCCTAAAGCATATCATCAAAATCTCATTTATGTGAAAAAGCTGAGAATCATTATTTCTCAGCTCTTTTTATTTGTATAAGTGAGCTAGACCTTGTAACCTCTTAGCACCTTCCAATAGTTCATCATCACTTAACGCTAATGAGATTCTAACGTAATTTTGACCATTATCGCCAAACGGTATACCTGGTGCGACTAAAATAGACACCTCTTGTAATAAATATTCTACAAATGCTTCTCCATCATATTCTGGAGGTGTTTGTAACCAAAGGAATATACCACCTTTCATTGGCTCAAATGGTATACCTACTTCTCTTAATGACGCTTCAAATTGATCTCTTCTCGTCTTAAATATTTCGTTTTGTTTAATAAGAAAATCATCGCATTCATTTAATGCGACAGTACTCGCATCTTGTAATGCACCAAACATACCGGCATGTGTGTGCGTTTGATATTTCTTTAAAGCGGCAATCATTTCTTTGTTACCGACTGCAAAGCCTACCCTGTATCCAGACATGTTATACCCTTTCGATAAGGAAAATATTTCTACAGCTATTTCTTTAGCACCTTCCGATTGGAGAATACTTGGATTCTTCTGATCAAATCCAAAAGCACTATATGCAAAGTCATGTATAATATTTGTTTTCGTATCTTTAAATTTAGCAATCGTTTCATCAAAAAATTCAGTATTTGCAACAGATCCAGTTGGATTATTTGGATAAGTTAAGTAAATTAATTTTGTCTTATCTAAGATTTCAGGTTCTATCTCATCCCACTGTGGTAAGTATTGATGTTCAGGCGCTAATTCTAAAGAATATGGCTTAGCACGAGCAAGTAGAACACCTGCTAAATAATCTGTATAGCCTGGATTCGGTAATAACACATAGTCTTTAGGTTCTACGACACAGATCGGTAAACCTACCAAACCATTTTTTGTACCATATAAAATACAAACTTCCTCTTCTTTATCTAAATCCACATCATATTGTCTCTTATAAAAATCTACAATCGCTTGTTTAAACGTGTCTTTACCATGAAAAGCACCATATTTCTGGTTTTCTGGCTTTTGTACGGCATTTATAAATTCATCTACAATAACTTTTGGCGTCTCACCATCTGGGACACCAACTGCCATATTAATTAACGGTAACGGACCATGTTCAACCTTACGACCCATTGTCTTTCCAAAGTAACTGTCTGGTATCTCTGATAATAGTTTTGATGTTGGCACAATAACGACTCCTCGAAATAAAATTCTTCAGACTATATTTTTGTATATGAATATATTTTATCAAAGTATGAAACACGAACAAGTATTTTCTTATTAAATTACTAAGAAATAAATCATAGTAGGCGTTTGGAATTGTTATTCTGGATGCTTATATTAGGATAGGCTGCCTTAGTTACAATTCCGCTGACTTTTGTTACTATGGGTGTCCTTAGTTACAATTCCCACGACTTTTGTTACTATGACCGCCCTTAGTTACAATTCCCACGACTTTTGTTACTATAGGCGCTTTTAATTACACTTCCACCAACTTTTGTTACTAACGGCCTCCTTAGTTACAATTCCGACGACTTTTGTTACTAACAACACCAATATATATACAACATACAAAAAGCCCCTCCTTGTCTCATAGACATGGAGGGGTTAAACATCTATTCTATACGTTCTTTTGGTCTTTTAAATATTGCTCGTTTAAATTTCATAATGATTTCATATGAAATTGGCACAACTAATAGTGTTAATATCGTTGAAGAAATTAATCCTCCTATTACTGTAATTGCTAATGCTTTAGAAATAAGGACAGAACTTCCGCCACCAAATAATAGTGGTACTAATGCCCCGATTGTCGCAATAGCTGTCATTAAGATAGGTCTTAAACGCGTGCCTGCTGCTTCTATTAATGCTTCTCTTGTAGTCATGCCCGCTTCTTCCATATTAATTACTCTATCTATTAATACAATCGCATTCGTTACAACAATACCAATCAACATTAACATACCTATCATGCTTGGTACGGATATTGTTTCTTGTGTAATTAACAGTCCTGCAATTACACCAATGATAGATACTGGTAATGAGAATAATATTGCAAATGGTGCTAATCCACCTTTGAATGTTAATACGATTACTAAATATACGATTAGAATCGCTGCGCCCATCGCAAGCAACAATTGTTCTATTGCTTCGTTGATGTCGTCGTTTGTACCGCCAACATTCAATTCAACATCTGTTGGTGTATCAATTTTAGAAACTCTTTGATTAACATCTGTTGTCACTTTCGCAACATCGTCTGCAGTGATTTTAGCATCTACAGAAACAGAAATTTTGTCATTTTCTCTTGTGATTGTATCTGGTGAAGTTGTTTTCTTCAATGTCGCAATATCACTTAGTTTCACATCTTTACCTAATGGAGATGTAATCTTAGTATCTTCTAATTTCTTCTCTGACCAATCTATTTTTTCTTTTTTAGTCAGTTTAACGTCGATAGATTTACCATCATCATTTAATTTAGTAACAACTTTTTCTTGTGTTGTTTGATTAAGCGTCATAGCAATTTGACCTGCAGAAAGTCCTAATTTGCTCGCTTTATTTTGATCAACTTTCACATCGTATTGCTCATAAGATTTAGAAAGGTTCGAACTTACATTTTCTACACCTTTAACTTTCTTCATTTCTTTCTCTACATCTTTAACTGTACCTTCTATTGCGTCAGTTGATGGACCTGATACTTTTACAGATACTTCGTTCGCTGTACCACCAGTAGAGAAATCTTGTTGTTTCCATTCACCTTTATGATTGAATTTACCGATATGGTCCATAACTTCTTTACCGACATTATCCCAGTTAGGTGTATCTTTATCGTATTTAACCATTAAAGCCATGTCATTTTTGGCAGAAGGATTAAATGGATTTTCTCCGCCTACGCTATATTGAACAAAATCTACGTTTTTATCTTTTGATAAATATTTCTCAGCTTGTTCACCGTTTTTAACAACTTGATCTTCTTTTTCACCTGGTGAAGGTTTATAAGTCAGTGCTAACATTTTATCTTCGCCTGTATCGATAAATGATTTACCAATATAAGGCGTGAATACAAGTGCAATACTTGCGATAACAAGCACAATACTTAGTACGATAACGAGCCATTTATGATTTAAATTCCATTTTAAAATGCCTTTGTATTTATTCGCTAACCAATGTCCTCTTTCTTTTTTAGCTTTCTTAATACCATTTCTAAAGAAAATGTGTGAAAGTACTGGCACAATTGTTAATGCTATAAGTAGTGAAGCTAATAAGCTAAATGCTACTGCTAAAGCAAATGGTCTAAACATTTCTCCAATTTGTCCAGTTACAAAAGCTAACGGTAAGAATACGACAATTGTAACGATTGTTGAAGACATGATTGGTATAAACATTTCTTTCGTCGCACTTGTAATCAGTTTACTACCTTTCAGTTCTTCACCTTTATCCGACATACGTCGATAAATATTCTCTATTACAACAATGGAGTCATCAATAACACGTCCAATTGCGACTGTTAATGCCCCTAAAGTTAAGATATTTAATGAAACATCCATCGCTTTTAGACCAATGAGTGCCATTAATAATGACATTGGAATAGATACCATCGCGATAATAGTTGATTTAATATCTCTTAAGAAGAACATAATGATAATAACTGCAACGATAGAACCGATTAAAGCTTTCTCAACCATCGTCGATACTGAGTCTTTAATTGTTGATGCTGTTTCCATCAATTGCACAGATTCTATGTTTTTATGATCTTTCTTATAAGCTTCGAGTTCTTTGTCTACATTATCAACGACATCTACTAAATTGGCATCTGTAGATTTCGTTACTTGAAGAGCTAAAGCATCTTTACCGTTTGTCTTAGAAATTGAATCTCGTTTCTTCTCTTGTTTAACATCTGCGATATCAGATAATTTTACAGATGGGATACTTTGAGATGCACTGCTATCATTTGATTCGGAGCCTTCTTGAGCTTGTTGTGCTTGCTGGCCTTGTTGTGATTGACTTGCAGCACTTTGTTGACCACCACTTGAAGCACCACCTGTCATAGGTATTTCTAAGTCTTTCAGCGCTTTAATTGAAGTAAATCTTCCATCTACGACAATTGATTTCAAATCATCACCAAATGTATATAAACCTAAAGGTGATTCTTTCGTAGCACCGTCGATATATTGAAGCACTTCATCCTCACTCATACCACGTTTCGTTAATTCATTTTGGTCAAATTCTAAATTTACTTCTTCTAACGTTTGACCAGACAATGATACATTTTGAACGCCGTCTACTTTTTCAAGTTTAGGTATTAAATCTGATTGCATTTGTTTTGTTACTTTTTCAAGATTATCATCTTTATCAGATATTGAATAACTCACAACTGGGAATGAATACATAGACATTCTACTCATATCTGGGTCTTGAACTCCGTCAGGTAAATCTAACGCTTCTAATTTCTTTCTTAATTCAGTCTCAGCTTCATCCATGTCTGTTTGATATGTATATTCTAATGTAATTGCTGAAGCATTTTCTAAAGACTGACTTGTTACATTTTGTACGCCTTCTAAATTTTGAACTTCTTTTTCAACTGGTTCTGTTACATTTTCTAGTACACTTTCAGGTGTTGCACCAGGATATGGTGTCGTAATAGTAATAACAGGAGTTGTAATATCCGGTAATAACTCTAGTTTCATTTTGAACGCTGAATATATGCCGCCAAGCAAAATAATAATCGTCATAAGCAAAATAGCAAATTTATTATTCAGCGAGAACTTGATCATTTTTTGAACCACTCAATTTCCCCCTAATTTATGATTTGTAAGTAATTGTATAATAATTTAATGTTGAAACAAACCTTATACATAAAGAAAGCACTAAAATTTTAATAATTTAAAGTTTTAGTGCCTTAATCTTATGTCTAGTTTCTTTTGATTTTCTTTTCGATTTTTCTTTTATATGTGACTACTGCCGGTTTTACTTTCTCGATTGCAGTATAAAGTGGTTTATTTAATACATAATCAAATTCACCGATTTTCTCACTTAAATAAGTGCCCCAAACTCTCTTGAATGCCCATAATCCATAATGTTCATGGTCTTGGTCAGGGTTATTATCCGTACCACCGAAGTCGAACTTAGTAGCGCCTTTCTCTTTAGCAAAGCGCATCATTTCAATAATCATGCGGTGATTCGGTAAAAATTCACGATATTCATTTGATGACGCACCATATAAATAATATGATTTCTTACCTGAGAAGATTAAGATACCGCCAGATAAATACACGCCATCTGGTTTTTTACTTTTTAATTCTTCCATTTCTTGAATACGTTTTTCAAAGTTACCTAGTTTTTCATCAGCATCATTTAACTGATTAACGACTTTCTTAGTTTGTCTTCTATTTGCTAATTTTTCTTTTTCTTCTAATAGTGCATCACGTTCTTTAAATAAGTCTTTTAAGACTGTATCTGGCACGACTTTGACTAAGAATAATTCACAATCCCCATCTGGATGTAAATGATCATAAATATTCTCAAAGTATGAAACATCTCTTGTTAAGAAATTATCTCTCTCGCCTGTTTCTTCCATGATTTTCGCAAAGATTTTCAAGTCGTCACGGTTACCGATGACTAATTCAGTACCTCTTTTTAGAGAGTTTCTAACACGTGAACGGTTTCGTTTATCAAAGCTTTGCATTAAGTCTTCTTCAGGTTGATCGATTTTTGTGATCATCGTCATTCTAGGTTGGATATATTTCTTACTTAATCCATCTTCAAAACCTTTATGTTCAAATCCTAATGAAGTTAAATATTCAAGAACACCTTCAGATTGATCCACTTCTATATCTGGGTCAATTTTAATGGCATAACTTTTCTCATTACGTGCGATTTCTTTAGATAATTCAAAAAGTACTTTAACAGATGTTTCGTCTTTATAATCAACAACAAAACCTCTAGATATGTAACATAATGTATATGGTAGCTTTGGCACTTTCTTAAATAAAAGTTGTGCTACACCTGTTATTTTTTCACCATCGCCCACTGCTATACGACGAGAATACCAACCTGTAAGCTTTTTGGATTCTGCCCACTTTGTAAGTTGCAACATATCACCATTTGGATGTTGCTTTACAAATTCATCATGTTGCTCATGAGTGATATTCATTTTCTTTATCGTCATTTATAAATCTCCTTTTTATCAATTCGTCTTTTAATTATACAATGAAACGTACTATAATTTCACGCAAAAGACCAATATTTGTTATACTTGTCATATAAAACATACAGTTAGGATTGAAATATATGAGACAACTTGTTCTAACGCTTTTTATTATTATAAATATCATACTGATTGCGGTCAGTCTAAATTTTGATAGCACGATTAATTATTTAAGCTATCGTATCATAACTGTTGCCTTCACCTTGCTACTAAGCATCGTCTTTATTCTCGAAAACGCACGCAAATCTATATTATTTATAGCCATTATAAGCGCCTTGATTGCACTCGTGAATTTAAGTATTATTATTCAAAGTGTCTATCTCAATGTTTATGCGAATTAGCTTTGAATTCGTAACACGCGCCTTTATATAAAATGCGCGTGTCTTTTTTTATATTTGTTGATGAGAGTGATAATGTTGTGTATTTCTCTTCTGCATCCTCTATAAGTTTAATGACAACATCATCTTCTTTAAAGCCTAACTTAACATCATCTTCGCTTTTCTCAATCTCTTTCAATCCATACCATGATTGCCAATTTTGACTAGATTCTTGAAGATTACCGACTTGAATCGTCACTTCATCAATTGATAAGTTATAATGAAAATTATCTTCTAATGAAGCTTCTCTTTCTTCATCACTTTCGCCCCACTGAATGATGAATGGTAAATTTAACTCTTGCTTATCATCTAAATATAGTAATTGCCATTGTATCGTTGTGCCGTCCTGTTTCGTTCTCGACATTTCAATTGGACCTATAATATCTAAATCAAATTGCTCTAGATGAGTCTTAACGCTATCGATATTTTGTGTTCTAAGACAGATCCTTTTAAATCCTTCTTGTACATGCTCATCTTTAAACGTATTCGCAAAGCTTAATCTACCTTCTTCCGTTTGAGCATATGAACGCGCTAAAGCTGCATCAAAGACATCAATCCACTCTATATAATGTAAATCTATATAACTTAATTGATTGTACGTTCCTAATTGTGTATGTTTACCACCTTGGATGGCTTGAATATATTGATGTGGAAATTCAATTGATTCTATACCGTCTACGTAATGAATAATATGATCAAATTTTAAATTCATGTACATACCTCCTACTTTTAAGCTGCTCTTTTAAACACTTTACTATTAATGAAGAATAAAATAATCAGCAATATTGAAACGATAATAATCGTAAGGACATATGGATATACTTCGTGTTCTCCTTTTATACCCACTAACGGTGAAACGATACCACCGAATAGAAATTGAGATAGTCCTAATAAACTTGCCGCACTTCCAGCGCCACCTTTATTGTTAGCCATCGCAATAGAAAAACCAGTCGTACCAATTGCAGATACTGGACTAACGAGTATGAAGAATCCAATCATTAATATCCAAATGGATAATCCATTCATCAATGTGATTGAAACGATAATCACACCTATAATTTGAATCATTCCGAATAAACGCATAAGTACATGTTCGTCATAATAGTCGACTAATTTATTAATAATTTGACCTGATAATATTAATCCAAAACCATTAAAAGCAAACATACAACTAAAAGCTAATGGTGAAATATGATAGACAGATTGCGTTATGAATGATGAAGCGGATATATAACTAAATAACAATGCGTATGTACATCCTTGTATAAATAAAGGCATTAAAAATTTTGGACTTTTGAGTAAATTTTTAAAGTCTGTTAGCACTTCACTGATTCTACCTGATGAACGTTCTGCTTCTGATAATGATTCTGTTAATTTTAATGAAGATAAACTAAACATAATAAAGCCGAATATCGTTAGTAAAATAAAGACCACTTTCCAAGTTGAAAATGATAATATAATACCACCCAATACAGGTGCTAAAATAGGCGCAACACCATTAACAAGCATTAATATCGCTAAGAATTTCGTTAAAGCTTTACCTTTATATAAATCACTGGAAATTGCCCGGGAAATAACTGCGCCTGCCCCACCAGTAAAACCTTGTACAAATCGTAATGCCATCATGACGTATATATTAGGTGCAAATACGCATAATATTGAAGCAACTGTATAAACAATTAATGCAACCATGAGTGGTCGCTTACGCCCTATAAAGTCAGATAGTGGCCCGACAAATACTTGTCCAACTGCTAAACCAACCATAAAGAGTGTGAGCGTTAATTGCGTGTTTGACGTTGTTGTATCAAAATCACGACTAATTTCTGGTAATGCTGGTAAATACATATCTATTGAAAATGGTCCAAATGCGGTTAATAAACCGAGAATCACGATTAAAAATAATGAAGGCTTAGCCATCTTTTGTTCGTTCATGAAATACGCTCCTTTTATATCTATTACCTAATATTATTGCTTAACAATTTTCAAATAGCAATGTTATATGTGAACACTTATTAAAATACTTTACTTTCAGATAGTCATCATTCAAAATATAGTCAGAAACTTAGAATCGGAGTGGAAACATGAACATTTTTTTAACAGGTGCTACGGGATTTGTAGGTGCAGAGTTAATACAATCACTTGCAAAAGATGCACAAAAGCAATTTTATGTATTATACAGGAGTGAGCAGAAGAAAGATCAATTGCTCAATAAATTAAATCCATCGTATCATTCAAGAATTCACTTTATTAATGGAGACATTACAGAAGTATTATGTGGTGTGTCTGAAGGTGATATTGAAACGATACCTCAAATAGATAAATTTTATCATTTAGCTGCACTCGTCAAATTTAATTTCGAACTTGCAGATGATCTTTATCAAATCAATTATATCGGCACACAACATGCTTTGGATTTAGCAGAACATATACAAACAAAGCATTTTTTATATGTATCAACAGCCTATACAGTTGGTGAGCAAGAACGTGGTAATGAAGTACTGCATTCAATCGATTCACCAACAAATAATCCTTATGAAGCGACTAAAATTAGAGCTGAACATATTGTGATGCAAAATAAAACAATGGCAACTTCAATTATTCGTCCTGCCATTATAATAGGTGATTCCGTAACAGGCGAAGCTGATTCAAACTTCACATTGTACGGCTTTATGAAAGCATTAAAAGTCTTCAAAAGACGTGTAGAAAAAAAGAAAGATCATGCAATATATAGACTATTTGGAGATGCAAGTCATACGTCGAATTTCGTACCAGTTGATTATGTTGTACAAGTACTCACAGTAGCATGTGATTATGCAGAAAACCATAAAATTTATCACGCAACCAATCAGAACCCACCATCAAATGACTTTATATTTGAGACAATCAAGAAACACTTAAACTTCCATCAATTAGAAGTTGCTCCAATGAGTGAGATAAACACAATAACAGATGAAGAAAGAGTACTGAATAGTTTTATCGATGTATTTGCACCTTACTTCTCTAAATCTATCAAATTTAATGATGAGAATACTGAAGAAATGCTCAAAAAAGCAAACGAACAGACACTCGTACTTTCAAAAGAAACATTGGATATGATTATCGGAAAATATTTTATGAAATAGTAAAACAAGCTAGGACAATCGTTTTGTCCTAGCTTGTTTTAGTTGTATTAGAATGCTGTAACTTCCACTATTTCGAATTGTGGTAGTTAGATGGGCGCTCATTTAGAGACATTTCTCAGAATTCTGTCCCTAACTTTTAATCTAACCACCTATATAGTTCATATTAATTTTATTTTTCTTTCGTCTAGCTACAGTAGCTGCTGTTCGTTCATCTGAGTATCTGTCATCTCTTATATTCCATAAATACTTTAATATGGTTAATAATTCTTCGTCCGTCTTACCGCTTCTTAGCTCTGATTTTATATCATAGCCATTCTTTTCAGCAAATAAGCAACCATAAAATTTACCATCAGATGAAATTCTTGCTCGTGTACATGATGAACAAAACGATGCTGATACACTCGTGATCAAACCAAATTGTGCGCCATTATCTTTATGGCGATAGTATGTTGCAACTTCTCCAAAATAATTGGCTTCTACTGGTTCTACATCATAGGCTGAAGAAATGATATTTAACATTTCTTTCTTAGTGACGACTTTATCAAAATTCCACCCATTATCATTACCTACATCCATAAATTCTATAAATCTTACGATAATGTTTTTCTCTTTAAAATGCTCAACAAGTGGTAGTATTTCTTGGTCGTTCACCCCTTTTTGGATTACGACATTCACTTTAACTTTTAAACCTATGCTCACTGCATAATCTATTTGATCGAGTATTTGAGAAGCGGATATTTGACGATTATTAATCGATTTAAATAATTCATCATCCATTGCATCTATACTTACATTCACTCTACGTAGTCCTGCATTGTATAAATTCAATCCATGTTTTTTTAACAACATACCATTTGTTGTTAGTCCGATGTCTTCAATACCTTCTATTTTGTTCAAAGCTTCTACAAGCTCATATAGATTTCGTCTTAGAAGCGGCTCTCCGCCTGTAATTCTAATTTTCTTTACACCAAGTGTGCTGTATAACTTAGATAATCTCGTAATTTCTTCAAAACTCAACAATTCTTCTTTAGGTAAGAAGACGTAATCATCTCCAAAAATTTCTTTTGGCATACAGTAATCACAGCGAAAATTACATCGGTCGGTAACGGATATTCTTAAATCTCTAATTGGTCTTCCTAATTTATCTTTGATAGGTTGATGCATCGTAACGCCCCCTCTACCTATACAATCGTTAAGACTCTGCTTTTTCTAAATCTTCAATGTAATTTATGTTTTGGTACCAATTAGTTGAATCTTTCACATTTGATACATCTAACCATTGTGAAGGTTTCTTTTCGTATATTTCTTTCATTCTAAAGGCTTCATGGTCTAACGCTTCTTTAATGTCCGCTTCGACACGATGACTATAAAATGCTAACGTCGGCATTTTTTTACCATTTGCTTCGTATCCAGCAATATCTAGCTGTTCTTCCATTACACGCGAAATAAAAAATTGATACAAATGACTAATCGCTTTTTCGGTAATTTTAGGTGTATCGCAAGCAATCACAAAATAACATTCCGAATCATGTTTTTGCATCACGCTATATATCCCACCTAAAGGACCATTATTTTTGTACTTTGATAAATCTACGACAACATCATGGTAATTGAATGAATCTTTCAATTCTTCACTCGTACTAATCACAACTTTTTCAAATAAATTCGTTTGATTTAAAGTTTGAATGATTTTTTCATAAAAAACTTCTCCATTAATTGTCGCTAACGCTTTTGGTGAACCAAATCTACTGGACTTACCGCCAGCTAGAACTATTGCTATCATTTTCTCTTTACCCTCCACTAACTGGTGGAATCAATGCAACAACATCTTGGTCTGTTATAACACTTGAATCTTGCACGAATTCCTCATTTACAGCAACTTGAAAAGTTTCATCCTTTAACTCTGGATGCTTCTCAACTAAATATTGCTTAAAGTTTAACACAGAGTAGTCTTGGTTAAGAGTTATTTGCTCTTCATTTATGTTTATTATTTCTTTTAAATGAGCAAAATACAATACTTTCATTATTCACCCTCCATTTGAATAGAAGAATGGTACTGTTTTTGACTGCCTTGCCATTCTTCACCATCTTCCCATATTTCTTTTTTCCAGATTGGTACGATTTCTTTAATCCTTTCAATTGCATATTCATTCGCCTTATAAGCATCTTGTCTATGCGGTGAAGATACACTGATGACAACAGCTATATCTGATATTTGTAATTCACCAACTCTATGTGCAATTGCAACTATTGTACCTGGCCATTTTTCTTTAATTTCATCACCTATTTGAGCTAATTTCTTCTCTGCCATTGGGATGTAAGCCTCATAAGCTAAGTACTCCGTTTTAATGCCTTTTGTCCATTCTCTGACATGTCCTGTAAAGACAACGACTGCACCTTGCTTTTCATTGAGTGTCCAGTTTCTGTATTGTTCAGGATTTATTGGATCATTGACGATTTCAAATTGTTTCACTTCAACACCTACTTTTTCAACCAATTTTCAAACCAAACTATAAAGTCTTTCTTTTCTTCAAGATTAAACGCATCAAACTGATATACGATATTTTGTAGCGTTTGTTCCAAATCTTCAGATTGCTTCGTTAAAAGTACTTTTGGAAAATGATCATGCTTAAATCCTTCAATTAGTAGTACATCAGGCTCATTAGACAAATCTTCATCTATTATTTGCTGTAATGACTTCTCCTCAAATGTTACTCTCTCTATTAACTGTTTACCCAATACGATACTTTCTTTAGCACCGCTATTTATAAACTTTAAACTGTCTACTTCTTTATGATTTAAAGAAATTTCGTCTGCACCATGCCCATGATGTTTAATTGTAGTAACTGTTAATTGCTGACTGCGAATTTCTTTAATTAATTCATTTATTAATGTTGTTTTACCACTATTTTTATAGCCAACTATTTGTAATATCTTCATAGTGTTAATTGACTTTCATATGACTGATGATCCGTTAATAGAACTTTCACATCGTCATCTTTTTGATAGCCTCTTGTTCCACCAGGTAAAATAATCATACCATTACTTTTAGCAATCGCTACAACCGCATTAGATTTATTAAATCCTGATGGTTCAGCATAAACACCTTGTGAAGTGAATGATAATTTACCTCTTATAAATCTCGTAAATGGGTTAGCTTTTTTAAAGTCTTCATTCAACTTCGCGTCTATTATGACCGGGTATATAGCATCTGCAGACATCATTTTTAGAATGGTTGGCTTAGTAAACAAATGAAATCCTGAGTAACAAGCTGATGGATTACCCGATAAACCAAACAACAACTTCTCACCTTTGCAAGCAACCGTTGTTACGCTACCAGGTCTCATTTGCACTTTATTAAAGAATACTGTTGCACCAATTGCATCATACACTTTCGGTAAATAGTCGAAGTCTCCTACTGATACGCCACCAGTTGTAATCACGATATCATGTTGTGACATTGCTTTTTCAACAATATCAATGCAACCTTGTAAGTTATCTTCTTGAATTTTGTATGTAGTAGCTTCGATATCAACTTCTTTACATAACGATTCAATCATAGGACCATTTGAATTTCTAATCTGTCCTGGTTCTAATGGCTCATTTGGTCCAACTAACTCGCTACCTGTTGCTATGACTGCAACGGTTGGCTTCTTGGATACTTTAACAGTTTCGTAGCCAAATGTTGCCAACACTGCAATAACTCCACTATTAATACGTTGACCTTTATGTAAGACGTATTCATTTTCTTTACATTCTTCTCCTTGAAACGCGACATTTTCACCTTCCGTAAATGGTTTACGAATGGTAAATCCTGTTTCTGTTTCCACTGTTTGTTCAAACATTACAACTGCATCTGCACCTTCAGGTATAGGTGCGCCAGTCATAATACGTACCGCTTCTCCACTATTTAAAGTCACATTTGAAGCTGTTCCAGCACCGATATGATCTACAACTTTAAATGATATTCTATTATCTCCTGATGCCCCTTTAGAATCAGCGCTTTTAATTGCAAACCCATCGTAAGGTGATTTATTAAATCGAGGAATATCGTAAGTTGCTTGAATATCTTCAGCAAGTATATAGTTTAAACTTTCATTTATTGATACTGTTTCTGTCTCTAACTGCTTTACTACTTTAATAACACGTTCAATTGCTTCTTTTACTGGTATAGGTGTTCTCATTTCAACTGTCAATTGTCTACACTCCCTATCAATTTATTTAAACTTACATGTTATAATATCTTTAGAAAGGATGATGATTTTGTCTGAATTTACACATTTTAACGAGCAAGGCCATGCAAAAATGGTCGATGTCTCAGATAAAGAAACAAGCACACGTATCGCAATTGCAAACTCAAGTATTAAAGTAAATCAAACAATCTATGATCAAATAAAAAATGCAACAAATAAAAAAGGCGATGTACTTGGCACAGCACAAATTGCAGGCATTATGGCTGCTAAGAATACAAGCCAATTGATACCTATGTGTCACCCACTTCAATTAACAGGCATCGATATCTCTTACGAATGGGATAAAGATCAACCATACACAATCAACATTTCAGCAACCGTTAAGACGAAAGGTCAAACGGGTGTAGAAATGGAAGCTTTAACTGCTGCAAGTGTTACAGCTTTAACAATATATGATATGTGTAAAGCCGTTGATAAAGGCATGGTTATTGGTGAAACATATTTATCTTATAAGACTGGTGGCAAAAATGGCGACTTCAAACGCCAATAGTTATTTATTAAGCTCATGTACTAAATGATTCAATTCTTTAGTTATGAGCTTTTCCATTGCTAATTTAACTGCACCTGTAGAACCCGGTATTGAAATAATAACTTGATGCCCTACTGTACCTGCAATTGCTCTAGAAAGTATCGCTCTCGTACCTACATCTTCTGTATAACTTAAATATCTAAATATCTCACCGAATCCTTCAATTTCTTTATCTAGTAAAGGCTTAATCGCCTCGATCGTAACATCTCTTTGACTAATACCTGTACCGCCAGTTGTAATAATGGCGTCAACATCATTATTAAGCCACTCATTTACTTGTGTTTGAATTTCAGTGACATCATCTTTAACAATTTGGTAATGGCCTTCTTTAATTTCAACATTGAGATCTTTCAAATATTGTTGAACAAGTTGTCCACCTTTATCTGTTTCTTTCTTTCTCGTATCACTTACGGTTAAAACTGCCACATTTATAAGACGATCTATTCTATTAACTACACTCATCGATTTAACTCCTATCCAAACATATTCTCAACAAACTGTCTGCCTTCTTCTACAGAATCCAAATCATGAATTAATAACCTACCATTATTAAATGCTACGACACGATGGTCATCGTATAAATACTGAATCATATACGCATTAGAACGATGCAATAATCCATTTTGAGCAACAAACTTTTCAATAGCTGGTCGATTAAGCTTCTCGTTTATATATTGAACAGTATGACGACCACATAATTCAGTTAGTTGTTTGTCTGAATTTGATAATTTTGAATAAGTTGGTTCTGCTCCACAAGTCTCACAATAGTCTTGTTTCATTTGTTCAAATCCAAATGATTGATGTTCACCGAACCAAACGTCACCGTACGTAATTTTAGGTGTAAATGAATAACCAGCCAATATTTTAAGTGCATCTGCAACTTGTAAACTTGCTGCCATTGTTACTGCTGGATTTATCACGCCTACTGTGTCACAAGTTCGGTTAATCACTGGCAATTGTGGTAATACACAGTTCAAGCAAGGTGTTTCTTTAGGCACAAAAGTCGCTTGAACATAAGTAGATTCTAAGCATGCGCCATATATCCACGGAATATTCATCTTGTACGCAAAATCATTAATAATTTGTCTCGTATTAAAATTATCTGTCGCATCAATAATAATGTTTGAATAACGCGCTACTTCATGTAATAACTTTGCATCACATTGCGCAATATAAGATTTTATTGTAATATCTTCACGAATTTTCATTAAATGTCTTTCTGCAGCTACAACTTTAGGTAGCATTTCTTTAATATCATTCTCTATAAATAATGTTTGTCTTTGTAAGTTTGACGATTCAACATAATCTCGATCAATAATATTGAGTCTCTGTATCCCCGACCTAGTCAACTGTTCAGCAACATGCGTACCAAGTGCACCCATGCCTACAATTGTGACACTCGCTTGTTCAATTCTTTCTTGACCTTGTTCTCCAATTTTATCGAATAAAATTTGACGAGAATAACGTTCGTTCATTTATATCAACCTTTCACGAATCTCTTTAACTCTATTATAAAGTTAAACGCTTTTATCCTCAATTAATTGTAAGGCTGAGACAATACATTGTCCCAGCCTTCTTAATTTTTAAAGACAAACAACTATAGATACTTTCTTTCTATTTTAGTCATATGCATCATTGTGATAAGTGCAATCACACCAAATATAGCAAGCATAAAGAATGCTAAATGATTTGAACCAGTCAAACTCGTTACTAACGTTATAATTAATGGTGGGAAAAAGCCTCCGAGTCCACCCATCATAGATACAATTCCGTTTACAACACCCGCTTCTTTTGTGAAGTATGTTGGTACAAGTTTAAATACAAGTCCATTACCAATACCTGCACAAACACTTACCGTCAAACATCCAATTGTAAACAAGATGAGATGATGTGATATTGAAAGTACGATTGCACCTGCTATTAAACCGATAAAAAATACTTTCAATACGTTTAAAGCATTAAATTTATCTCCTAACATACCACCTATTGGTCTAAGTAATGTTGCGATTGCAATAAAGATACCTGTTCTAATACCAGCATCTACTTTATCAATTTCAAAATGACTCACTAAAAAGTTTGGCAAGAACAAACCAAATGCAACAAATGCACCAAACGTAATAAAATACCAGAAACTAAAATAGTAAAGTTTATAGTTATTGATAACTTGTTTCGTTTGTGAAATCATTGGAATTTTGACTTTATGTTCTTCCTTATCTCCAAAGATAAACATTAATACTGCGAAGATAAGTAATACGATTAAATAAAGTTGAACAGTATGTTGCCATCCGATAATGCCTGCTATTGGAGGCGCTAAAAATGATGATACGGCTGTCCCTAAATTACCCATTCCATAAATACCATTCGCAAAACCATGTTTTTCTTTTGGAAAATATTTAGGAATAGATGTAACACCTACTGAAAAGATTGCACCACCAAGACCAATAAAGAATCCTGCAACCATCAATCCTGTAGTTGAATGTGCTTGACTTAAATAAAATACTGGAAACAATAAAATAATAAAACTCACTAAAAATACCAATCTAGAACCTAACAAGTTCGTATAATAGCCAATCGGTATTCTTAATATTGATCCTAAAATAACGGGGATTGCTAAAATAATAGCTTTCTGACCTTCTTCAACACTTATATCTTGTGTAATATAAGGCATTAAAGGTGCGAGTATACTCCAAACCATAAATCCTGCCATTAAACTAAAGGTTTGGAGTGGTAGTTGAACTTTTCCTAAGTTATTTCTCATGTTTTTCACCCTTCGAAATTAATCTTTATGTATAATCTTTCCAATATTATTGTAGGTCATTTGTGAAAAAGTGCACATAAGGATATCCCCTTATTGAAACATGGAAAATCCCTATATTCATTTATAAATTCAATACACTAAAAAAACATAAAAAGACCTGATAAATTGAGGCTTTTGAGCCAAAAATTTATCAGGTCAATTTCATTTTAGAAGTCCAATAATTTTTTCTTCATAGCATATTCAACTAATTCTGGGCGCGATTTTAAACCAAGTTTATCCATAATTCTCGCTTTATGTGCTTCAATCGTTTTGACAGAAACAAATAATTTCTCCGCGATTTCTTTATTACCATAGCCCTTTGCAATTAAAGGTAAGATTTCTAGTTCTCTTTGAGATAATATTTTAAATGGATCAGAAGTACTTTGATCACTGTTATCTTGATGATTAAAAAGTTCATTTACAAGAGAACTTGTAACTTTAGAATCAATATACATATCACCTCTATATATCGTTCTTACAGCATGTATTAATTCTTCATCTGGTGCATTTTTCAAGATATATCCTTTAGCACCACTTCTTAGTACATGAAATAAATATTCTTCATCATCATACATTGTTAATATTAATATTTTAGTTTGCTTAAAGTCATCTGATATTTTACCAGTTGCGATTAATCCCGATTCACCAGGTGGCATACTTAAATCCATGATCAATACATCTGGTGAATATTTTGCAACCATTTGATATGCTTCTATACCATCTGCAGCTGTCGCAACAACTTCCATGTCTTCTTGATAATTTAAAATCATTGAAAAGCCTGTTCTCACCACTGCATGATCATCTGCTATTACGATGTTCATATATACCACCCACCATTTATGCTATTGGTACATTCAATTTAATATTTGTACCTTTTTTAAGTTTACTTTCGATATTGATTTTACCGCCAACGATTTCAGCTCGTTCTTTCATACCATATATACCTAGTCCTGAACCTTTTGGCTGACTACCTAATACAAATCCATTCCCTTGGTCAGCAATTTCAACTTCTATTTCATTTCCATCACAAGACATATGTACATCAACACTATCCACATTAGCATACTTTAATGCATTAAACACTGCTTCTTGTACAATTCTATATACGACCGTTTCTATTTCCGTATTAAAACGTTTAATAGACGAATCATAATGATAGTGAACATGGAAACCGAAATTTTTCTCAAGCTGTTTAAAATATGACTTGAATGCTGCGTCTAATCCAAGATCATCTAATGATGAAGGTCTTAGTTCTAAAGATAAGTTTCTAATATCATCGATTAATCGAGACATTAACGTTTCAATATGTTGAGATTGTTGCTTCAATTCGTCAATATCATTCTGATATTTCAATAATCTAAGTTCAACACTGACATTAAGCAATTCTTGAACAACACCATCGTGTAATTCTCTAGAAATTCTTTTACGCTCGTTTTCTTGTGCGGATATTGTTTTTTGGATCATCGTTTGCTGATGTAATTTCTGTTGTCTTTCAATTTGTGGTGATACATTTTGTAATGTATACACTTTAACATCGTCTTCTTGACTAATCGTTTGATAAGTCGCTGTAAAAGGTTCAACAGTCCCGCTATTCGTCTGCATAAACACTTGAAAGCTTGTGTTGCCAATCTTTGAAGACTCTAAAAAGCAGTCTCTACATGATTGTAAGGCATATTCATTTGAATAACCTTCACATCTACTACAAATGGCATGTGTCAATGATGATTGATTGTCTTCAGAGATTACTTTTCGGGCAGCTTCATTCATATTAATAACCTGTCCTTTACTATTTAAAAACACAATCATTTCGCTCGTTTTTTCATAGTATTGTTTTAATATATCCATCAATATTGAAGCATCTTCTGAACTCATACATTCATCATGTCCTTTCCATAAAATGGTCCAAAGCGATTAAAATCATTCATATCTATTTCAGGAAATCGTTTTTCATCACGTTGTCCGAGCAAGAGTACACCACAAACTCGGTATTTTTTCCATAATGGAATCGCAAGCAATGATGTTAATTGTTCACTTTGTACGATCGGATAGTTAAAGGGGTGATCATGATAGGGACTTTCTTTCAAATCATGAATTTTAACAGGTTTCCCACTTTTGATAACAATTCCTGCTATTCCTCTTCCGCTTCTTAATACGATGTTTTGATATCTATGATTTAAATTTCCAGATACATACTGCCATTTTATATGAAAGTGAGCAGCGTTTTCAGAAGTCATTGCTAATCCGACAAAATCAACACCATAAGTACTACGAATAAGATCCAACTGTTCCTGAAAATCAAAATCATTAGACATTTTAAACACCTCGCTTTTACTTATAGTTTAATTCGTTTTATGTTTTCTGTAAATAATGTAACTTCTACTAAAGTAATTAAGTGGAACACTCCAAACATGTACCAATCTCGTAAATGGCCATAAACTTGTGATTAAGAATCCTAAAATAATATGTACCTTAAATGTTAAAGGGACGTCATTCATTAAAGCAACATCCGGTTTAAAGATTAACAAGCCTCTAAACCAAACAGAAATTGTTTGTCTATAATCAAAGTCTGGTGTTGTCGCGTTCGTCCATAACGTCGAGATACAACCCATCAACACGATAACTAACAATAATATATTTACAATAATATCCGATGCTGAACTTAACCTTCTTACATTTTGTTTCGTGATTCTTCTAGCTGTTAAGAGGACCATACCGATTAATGTCACAATACCGAAAATACTCCCAATATAAACTGCGCCGATATGATATAAATGATCATTAACGCCGACACTACTTAGCCATTCTGCAGGTACACCTAAACCAACTACATGTCCGAATATAACTGGAATAATACCTAAGTGAAATAAAATACTTCCCCACATCAATTGTTTCTTCTCAATAAACTCACTAGACTTTGCTGTCCATGAAAATTGATCATATTTAAATCTAAATAAATGACCAATAATAAAAATAGCGATACATAAATAAGGATAGATAACCCATATAAATTGATTAATCACCGTTGATCACCTTCTCTTGCTCTACTACACATGATTTTAACGTTTCTCTAATTGCTTTAATCAAATGAAAGTACGGACTGTTTTGTTTACCTAATGCTTGAAGCAATTCATATGTTCCATCTTCAATGACCATCACAACAAGCGTTAAACTTTCTTGTGCACGACTGTCGCCTCTCCACTCAGCAGCATATAAGAATTCAAGCATAAGTGGTAAAAAATCTGATAGTTCATTTTGAGGCATTTCTAGCCCGAACATTTCATAAAGTACTTTTAATCTTGCAAGCATTTGACCTCGTTCTTTTTGTTCTGTTAGTTTATTGTACGTCATATATAACGTCGTCTTTTTTTCAAAATCAAATGTTCTTGTATATACTTCTTGAATATCATCTAAAGAAATATCATGCATATTTTCCCAGTATTGTTTAATTTCGTGATAGGCAGGATGATTGGTATCGAAAGCTTTATCAAATGCTTTAGGATGAAAGTCTAGCTTTTCTGGATAAGTTAACTGGTTACTAAAGAAACCAAAGCTTTCTTTAAGTTGATATAATGCATCTAAATTAATCACGGAAAATCCCTCCATAGAAGTTCTCATTGTATATTTCTTGTCCGGATTTTTGTTCTGATAATCCTTGAACACCACAACCATCACAATTTGAGCCAAACATTTCGCCACCATAACCTTGGCTACCTTGTGCTCTATAAGTATCCATATAACCTTCTTTATGTGATGTCGGTACAACAAAACGATCTTCATGTTTAGCAATCGCGAGTAATCTATACATCGATTTCGTTTGTCTTTCAGTGAGTCCTACACGTTCAAGTCTTGAAATATCAAAATCTTTACCACTTGATTTAGCTCTCATATAACTACGCATCATGGCCATTTTTTGCAATGCTTCTTTAACCGTCTTCGTATCACCAGCTGTTAACATATTCGCTAAATATTGAACGGGTAATCTCATTTCTTCGATAGCTGGGAAAATCATATCTGGATTTCTAATAGAATCTTTACCTTCAAAGTAATTCATAATCGGACTTAATGGTGGGCAATACCATACCATTGGCAATGTTCGATATTCAGGGTGTAAAGGAAATGCTAATTTATATTCTATTGCCAGTTTATATACTGGTGAATTTTGTGCAGCTTCAATCCAATCTTGTGAAATACCATCTTTTTCAGCTTGTTGAATAATATCTTCATCAAATGGATCTAAAAATAGATCAAGTTGCTTTTGATATAAGTCTTTTTCGTTTTCTGCAGAAGCTGCTTCTTGAACTTTGTCAGCATCATAGAGTAATACACCTAAATATCTCATACGACCTGTACAAGTCTCAGAACATACTGTTGGTAACCCGGCTTCAACTCGAGGGAAACAGAATGTACATTTTTCTGCTTTGTTCGTTTTCCAGTTGAAATACACTTTCTTATACGGGCAACCTGTCATACAATATCTCCAACCACGACATGCATCTTGATCGACAAGTACAATACCATCTTCATCTCTTTTATACATTGCACCAGATGGACATGATGCAACACAACTTGGGTTTAAGCAATGTTCACACAGTCTTGGTAAATACATCATAAATGTTTGGTCGAAGTTAAATTTAATTTCTTCTTCGATTTTTTGAATGTTAGGATCAGTAGGTCCTGTAACATGAGCACCAGCTAAATCATCTTCCCAGTTTGGTCCCCATTTAATATCTAATTTTCTACCTGAAATAACAGATTCTGCTTTTGCTACTGGAGAATGGTTTCCTTCTTTAGCTGTTGTTAAATGTTTATAATTATATGTCCACGGTTCATAATAATCTTTCATTTCTGGCATATCAGGATTATAGAAAATTTTACCCAATGCAATTTTAGATAGTTTACTACCTGACTTTAATTCTAATTTTCCTTTTTTGTTGAGTACCCAACCACCTTTATAAGTTTCTTGGTCTTCCCAACGTTTCGGATAACCGATACCAGGTTTTGTTTCAACATTATTAAACCATATATATTCAGCGCCCGGTCTATTTGTCCATGTACTTTTACATGTGACACTACATGTATGGCATCCTATACATTTATCTAAATTCATAACCATAGCTACTTGCGCTTTAATCTTCAAGCCAATCTACCTCCTTCATTTTTCTTATCGCAACATATACATCTCTTTGGTTTCCAATTGGCCCATAGTAATTAAAGCCATAACTTATTTGTGCATAACCGCCTACTAATTGCGTAGGTTTCAAGTGAATACGTGTAGGTGCATTATGTGAACCACCACGAGTATCTGTAATTTCTGATCCAGGTGTCTCAATATGTTTATCTTGTGCATGATACATAAACATCGTACCTCTAGGCATTCTATGCGATACAACTGCTCTAGCTGTAACAACACCATTTCTGTTATATACTTCTAACCAATCATTATCTTGAATGTCGTTCGCCATTGCATCTTCTTTCGCAATCCAAACAGTTGGACCACCTCTAAATAACGTCAACATATGCAAATTATCTTGGTAAGTTGAGTGAATATTCCACTTACCATGAGGCGTTAAATATCGTAATACTAATGTATCTACGCCACCTTTTATGTTTTTATCTTTAGTACCGAATACCATTGGCGGTAATGTTGGTTTATAGATTGGTAAGTTCTCGCCAAACTGTAAGAATACTTCATGATCAATATAATAACTTTGTCTACCTGTTAACGTTCTAAAAGGGACAAGACGTTCGATATTTGTCGTAAATGGCGAATATCTTCTGCCTAATTTATTTGAACCAGGGAATACTGCTGTCGGTATAACTTCTCTCGGTTGTGCTGTTATATTTTGGAACGTTATTTTTTCTGATGCACGTTCACTAGAAATATCTTTCAATGTCATCCCCGTTTGTTCTTCTAAGTCATCGTAAGATTTTTGTGATACTTTACCATTTGAAGCTGATGAAACATTCAATATAACATCTGCTACTTTTCGTGCTGTATCCATTCTAGGAAGGCCATTTTTAACAGTGTCATCTTCCCACGTATCTAACATAATCTTTAATTCATCGTATTGCTCTTTAACTGAGAAACTTACACCATGAGCACCGACTTTACCTTTTTCTAACAACGGTCCAACTGATATATATTTATCGTATATAGCTGTATAATCTCTTTCTACAACTGCGAAACCAGGCATCGTTTTACCAGGTATTGCTTCAATTTCACCTTTAGACCAATCTTTAACAATTCCGTAAGGTGTTGAAATTTCTTGTTTAGAATCATGCGCTAAAGGGGTTGTCACAACATCTTTAAATGTGCCTTTCATATGTGTCTTCGCTAAATCAGAAACAGATTTTGCTAACGTTTTATAAATATCCCAGTCTGATTTTGATTCCCATAATGGGTCAACTGCAGGGTTAAACGGATGTATGAATGGATGCATATCAGTAGAAGATATATCATGTTTTTCATACCATGTTGCTGCCGGTAATACGACATCTGCATACAACGGTGTTGCTGTCATTCTAAAATCTAGCGCAACTAATAAATCTAATTTGCCGGTTGTTTCTTCTCGCCAAACAATCTCTTCTGGTTTATCTGTTTCATTAGGATTTGCTAATAGACCTGATTTAGTACCTAATAAATGTTTCATAAAGTACTCTTGTCCTTTTGCTGAACTAGAGATTAAATTTGAACGCCATACAAACAATGTTTTTGGATGATTTTTCTTTGCATCTGGGTCTTCTATAGCAAATTTAGTCTTTTTAGATTTTACTGATTCAATTGCCCTTTGAAGAATCGCTTCATTTGAGTCATCCCCTGCATCTTTCGCTTCTTCTCCAAACAATAAGCTATTACAATCAAATTGAGGATATGATGGTAGCCATCCTAATCGTGCAGCTAATACGTTATAATCAGCTGGATGTTGATGTTTCAATTCATTTGATAATGGTGACTGTAATTTATCAACACCAGACTCTTCATATTTCCACTGATCCGTTGCAAAGTAGAACCAACTTGTTGCATTTTGAAGTCTAGGTGGTCCTTGCCAATCCTTCGCAAAAGCAATCGTTGACCAACCTTCTATCGGACGACATTTTTCTTGACCAACGTAATGCGCCCATCCGCCACCATTTACACCTTGGCATCCGCATAATATAACAAGGTTTAATATAGAGCGATAAATTGTATCAGAGTTAAACCAGTGATTGATACCTGCCCCCATAATAATCATTGAGCGACCATTTGTATCAACTGCATTTTGCGCAAATTCTCTTGCCACTTGCGTCACTATTGAAGATTTAACACCTGTTACTTTTTCTTGCCATTTAGGTGAATACATAGAATTTTCATCTTCATAACTTGATGCTTCAAGTGGATGATTTAATCTTCTTACGCCATATTGACTTGTCATTAAGTCGTATATTGTCGCGATATAAATTGTTTCTCCGTCCTTATTTTCGATTTCTTTAACGATAATAGGTCTTTCGAAAATACCATTTCCATCATTATCAAAATACGGAAATTGAATTGTGATCACTTTAGAATCATGGTCTTTAAAAGATAGAGCTGGATCTATTTCTTTTCCATCTTCACCTACTAAATTTAAGTTCCATTTAACGCCTTCTTCATATCTTTGTCCCATCGTTCCATTAGGTATGACAAGTTGTTCACTATTTTGGTCGTAAACTACTGGTTTCCATTCTGCATGTTCTGTTTCCATACCTAAATCACTTGATCTTAAGAAACGACCTGCTTTATAACCTTCTCCATGTTTATCAAGTTGTATGATAAAAGGCATATCAGTGTATTGTTTTGCATAGTTGATAAACATTTCTTCTTGTTTATCTTCATAATATTCTTGAAGAATGACATGTGTCATAGCTTGCGCTAATGCTGCATCTGTACCAGGATTTGGTGCTAACCAGTTATCAGCAAATTTTACATTTTCAGCATAGTCTGGTGCGACAGACACAACTTTAGTACCTTTATATCTTACTTCAGTCATAAAATGCGCATCTGGTGTACGCGTTAATGGTACATTCGATCCCCACATAATAATATAACCGGCGTTATACCAATCACTTGATTCAGGTACATCCGTTTGTTCACCCCATATTTGTGGTGAAGCAGGTGGTAAGTCAGCATACCAATCATAAAAACTAAGCATTTCCCCACCTAATAACGATATAAAACGCGCACCTGAAGCATAGCTAATCATGGACATAGCCGGTATAGGTGTAAATCCAGCAATTCTGTCTGGACCATATTTTTTCACAGTATATATAATTTGTGCTGTGATGAGTTGTGTAACATCTCTCCAATTTACGCGAACATGTCCACCTTTACCGCGTGCACTTTTATAAATTTCAGCTTTCTGTTCATCTTCAACAATGGATGCCCAAGCGACAACAGGATCTCCGTATTCACTTAAAGCAGCTTTCCAAAGTTTCCACAACTTACCTCTAACGTAAGGGAATTTCACACGTAATGGACTATATTCATACCATGAAAAAGAAGCACCACGCGGACATCCTCTAGGTTCAAATTCAGGCATATCAGGTCCACAAGAAGGATAATCAATTTGTTGATTTTCCCATGTAATCACACCATTTTTCACGAACACTTTCCATGAACAAGAGCCTGTACAGTTTACACCATGAGTCGTTCTGACAACTTTATCGTGACTCCATCTTTCTCTGTACATTTTCTCCCATTCTCTACTTTTTTCTTCTAAGATAGACCAATTTCCATTAAATTTTTCGGTTGGCTTAAAGAATTTCAAACCTAACTTAGACATAGTTAGAACCTCCTATTATTTGCCCTTAATTATCTATATCAATTGTAATTTTTTTCACAATGTTTATGTATTAGGGGATTACCTATACAACATGACGAATTCCCTACATTCCTTTATTTGCGCAAAAAAGCCTCAAACAAAGTGTTGATCTTTGTTTGAGGCTTCGGACATATTATTTATTTTCACCTTACAATTAACTGTTAATTAATTTCGATAACTTCATCTGCTAAAATTTGAACTTCTTTTTTAGAATGGGACACAAGTATGATCGGTATTTGCCAAGTCTTGAAAATGGACTTTACTAATGCCATACCTTCGTCTTTTGTTTCATCATCTAAACTTGAAAATGGTTCATCTAATAGTAATAAGTTAGGTTTGACACTTAATACTCTACATAATGCAACTCTTTGTGACTCTCCACCAGATAAAGTAGATGGATATTGATTTAAACAATTTTCTATACGTAAATGTTTAATCAATTGCTCTGTCTCTTTATTAGGCTCAATCATATAATGAATATTTTCATGAACTATCTTATGTGGAAAAAGTTGATAATCTTGAAACAGATAGCCAATATTTCTATCTTGCACTTTAATCACATGCTTTTGATCACTGAGCACTTTTTGATTAATTTCTATTCTGCAAGTTTCCGCTTCTGTAAGTCCTGCAATAATGTTCAATAATGTAGATTTACCTATACCTGATCGTCCAACTATCGCATAAATTTTCGGAGTATCAGATTGGATATTTAATGATATCGTTCTGTCTTTGATTAACTTTTTAATTGATATATCAATCATCCATATCTACTCCCATTTATGATTCTTTTGATTTAATATATTAAGTGAGCTAATCACACAAACTGCAAATGCGATAAGTACAATAACCCATAACCATGCTTTGTATTCCTCACCAGCTTGCACTAAGAAATAAATTTCTAATGGCAATGTGTTCGTTAAACCAGGAATATAGCCAGCAATCATGAGCGTTGCACCAAATTCTCCTAACCCTCTAGCAAAACTCATTACTACACCAGAGAAAATGGATTGTTTTGATAACGGTAAAATAATCGTTCTAAAAATTTTCCCTTCACTAGCGCCCATCGTTCTTGCTGAGTTTAGCATCTTTGGATTAATAGATTGAAATCCATTCATTACATGTTGGTACATAAGCGGTAAACTTACAATAATCGCTGCAATCACCGCACCTACCCACGTAAAAATCACATTGATATGCAATACATCAGATAAAAATTGTCCAAAAAATTTATTTTTACCAAATACAATAAGGAGTATAAAACCCATAACTGTCGGTGGTAATACAATTGGAAGCATAATGATGCTTTCGATTACAGGCTTTAATTTACCTTTATAATTGAGCATCAGCTTTGCCAGAATAATACCTAGGATACAAACAATGATTGTACTGATAATTGTTACTTTAATTGATATCCATAGTGGTGTTAAGTCTGGCATAGCGTTATCTCCTATCCTTCAAAGTGATATTCTTTAAGAATTTCTTTTGCTTCTTTTGATTTTAAGAATTCAAACCATTCTTTAGCTTCTTTCTTGTCAGTAACAAGACCAGCTCTATAAGTAATTGGATGATCTAAAGGTGCATCTGCTAATTTAACGACGTTATCGACTTTTTTATCTTTACCTTTATACATATCTGTTGCGTATACAAATCCTGCTTCTGCATTTTCTTTTTGAACATAGTTTAATACTTGTTTAACATCTTTTGCGAAAACAAATGTACTTGTCATGCCGTTATATAGATCTTCTTTTTTCAAATACTCTACAGCGTAGCGACCTGCTGGTACACTTTTTTCTTCACCAATTGCGACTTTGTTAGGCGCACTAACATCTTTAATATTTTTGATGCTAGAGTTTTCGTATTTAATGATAATTAATTTATTTTTAGCGTAATCATAAACTTCTTTAACTTTTTTACTATCTTGTAATTTATCAACATCAGAAGTGTTTGCAGACATTAATACGTCTACATCTGCACCAGCTTCTACTTGTTTACGTAAACTACCTGAACCACCATAATTGAATTTAATATTGGTATTCGGATGCTTCTTTTTAAATTCTTTTTCTAGAGCTTTAGAAACATCTGTCAAACTTGCTGCTGCTGATACTGTTAACGTCTTGCTTTCAGTTTCTTTTTTAGCTTTATCTTGGTTAGATTCTGTGCTACAACCAGCTAATACAAGTAACAAAGCAAAGACTAATGTTAAAAATCTTTTCATGACTTCTTTCCTTCCTTTTTAGATATGTACAAACTTAATTTACACCTTTATCTATACTATTGTAAGACTCTTATACATTTTTTCACAAATTATTCTTAAAGTATAGTGAAATATGTAATGATAGGGAATATCCTTATTTATTTGAGGATACTCCCTATCTATTATTGCATCGGTATTTCTTCTAAATCTTTAATCGGTTTTTCATAATAGTCTCTATCTTTTTTGGCGTTAAATCTGTCCGCTTTTTCTACTTTGACTGTAATGTTATAATCTGGAATCTTAGCGTATTTCTCGTATCTACCTCTAGGTAATAAATAGTTGCCTTCAGGGAAGTAGACTTCAATGTTTCCTTTTAAGATATCTACATATTTTGCGACACCTTGAAATACGCCGAAACCATTATGCAATACAACACCTTCCCCTTCAGCGATGCTTAATCTATCAGCATCTTCTTTATTCATTAATACATCATATCTTCCACCATGGTTAAAGGATTCATAATCACCATATACCATTGAGTTAAATTGTTTACCTCTTCTAGTCGTTAACATGAAATCATCAGGTTGTCTGTTTAAGTCTGGAATATCTACGCTAATTAAATGACCTTTACCATCTTCAGTTGGACAAATCCCATCTTCACATAACCAAGCGCCCCCCCACTGGAAGACGTCTCCTTGATTTCTTAAATGTTGGATACCATCATAATCTGGATTTGCTTTTGCAATCTCTTCTCTAATAGCTTGACCATCTTTAAAATCAATTAAATGTGCTTGTTCAGGTTTAACACGTTTAGCTAAATCAATATATATTTGCCATTCTGATCTTGCTTCTTTTATTCTATTTTGATTCCCTTCAATTACTGGTGAGTAGTAAACCATGCGTTCTGTTGAAGTAGACGTACCGCCACCATCTTGCTCATAACGTGTCTTCGAAGGTAATACAATAACGGTTTCTTTCGCATCAACTAAAGTAGATGTATTTAATATAATATCTTGATGTACTCTAAGTTCTAAGTTTTCTAAAGCTTTTTGTATAAATGTTGGGTCAGGCATTGTTTCTAAGAAATTCCCACCGGACATGTAATAACATTTAATTTTACGCTCATGATCATCTGGTAACATAATATTTTCCAACGTTACACCGACAGTATCACCTTGCCAATCCGCAATATCAAATCCCCATAACTTCTCAATACGCTTTTTATTTTCTCCATCAAATGCACCGCCTGGCAATACAAATGGATCACAGCCCATTTCTCCAGTACCTTGCACACTAGAATGTCCCCTGAACGGCATTAGACCACTGTGCTTTCTACCTAAGAAACCTCTTAATAAAGCTAAATTACATACTTGAGATATATTATCCGTCGCAAACTCATGCATCGTTAATCCTAGTGCCCAGGCAAATACAGCATTTTGGGCATTGGCAAGTTCAAGCGCTAATTTATAAATTTGATCTTTAGAAATACCACTTGATTGTTCAATGTCTTCCCACGACTGCTTCTCGACTGTTTCTTTAAGTTCTTCATAGTTCGTAACATGTTCCTCAACAAACTTATGGTTAATTGCAGAACCGTATGCCTGTTCTTCCATTTCAAACCAGTGTTTCATAATGCCGTGCATAAATGCAATGTCACCACCAATATTGACTTGATAGAATTCGTCTGCGACATTTGTACCAAATAATGCTGATTCTGCCACAGATGGAATCCAATATTTATCCATTGCTGGTTCCTTATATGGATTGATAACGATGATTTTTGTTCCTTTTTTCTTTGCTTCAAGCATATATTTAGTTGAAACAGGTGAAGCATTAGATGCTACACTTCCCCAAAACAGTAACACGTCTGTACCTATCCAGTCTTGGTAATTCGCTGTTGAAGCTCCAACGCCTACTGAACGTTTCATCGCTGTTTTACTAGGTGAATGACATATTCTAGAAGCATTATCGATATTGTTAGCACCTAAATATCTCGCGACCTTACCTGCAACATAATATGATTCATTCGTAATCCCTCTTGAAGTTAAATAAAATGCATAATTTCTTGGATTCAATGATTTCATTTTTTCAGCTATTGTTTGCATCGCTTCTTCCCAAGAAATACGGATAAACTTACGATCACCTTTTCGTCTCATCATTGGATAAGGAATACGACCTAATTGCCTTAATTCTGTGCTATTATATTTTCTCAATTCATCTATATCTTGATGCAAAATTTCTGGTTTAATTTCTGGCATTGTATTCAATCTTAAAACATTAAATCGTGTTGTACACATGTGAGGACCGGTTAAAGTTTGATCACTTAATCCAGATACACCTAATGCACATCCATCACAGACACCTTTAGTGATAATATTTTTAGCGTAATTTAAATTATCTTTATTATCCCAAACAATTTTCATTGTATCTCTTATATGTTTAGGCTTTACTTTTCCTAGTCCAAAAGGTATTGGACTCACCCAAAATTCTGGTGCTGGCTTTAAATCTTTCTTCATAGGACCTTGATGTTTTGTCTTACCCATATTTAACCCTCCATGATTTCACTTACATTTATTATATGAAATCACAATATATTTTGAAAGTGCTTTCACTTTATTATTCATAGGTTACAAAGTAAAATAAACCTATTAAACAATTATTTAAATGGGGAATCATTATGAAGCAAAATATGACTTACAATCTTCCAATATTAAAATACCAAAATGATCAATTTATAGAGACAACGGATAGCTACGCAACAGAATTTCCTATTACGATTATTATAAATGGAGAAGAATTTGCAACAATCGTTTGTTCACCTAAACATTTAGAAGAACTCGTGCTCGGCTTTATTGCATCTGAAGGAGTTATTAAGAAGAAATCTGAAATTAAATCTATTTCAATAGATGATTCTAAAGGTTTTGCTCATGTAGAGCTCACAAAAGAAATTGATATCAATTTCAAAAAAAATACACAACGCATGATTTCGTCGTGTTGTGGTAAAAGTAGAGCTTTCTATTTTAATAACGATGCCGTAACAGCTAAAGTGTCACAATCTAAAATAAACATTACACCTCAACAAATTATAACTATGATGGATAAACTACATGAAGAAAGTAAGATTTTCAAAGAAACAGGTGGTTTGCATAATGCTGCAATAAGTGATGGAGATGACTTTTATTTGCATCGATCTGATATTGGTAGACATAACGCATTAGATAAATTATATGGTTATTGTATAGAACATGACATTCCAATCAGAAATAAAGTACTCATTTTTAGTGGAAGAATTTCCTCGGAAATATTAATCAAAGCATCTAAAATTGGTGTCGGCATCATCTTGTCTAAATCAGCACCAACTAACTTAGCAATTGGATTAGCACATGATTTAAATATAACGGCAGTTGGATTTATAAGAGATGGCAGCTTTAATGTATATAGCCACACTTATAGAATACAAAATGAATCCTAACAATAAATAAACAGGTTGAGACATCATTTGCTGTCTCACCTGTTTTTATTTGTATTCTTTTAACGTTTCAAATTGAAATCCACTATAAATATAACCTTGTCTTTTATACATATCTTTAGCTGTATCTTCACCATCTGCTACTAGAATAATCGGTTTATCTTTAGCGATTTCTGCTACGAAGGCTTGCATTTTCGTTCCTATACCTAACCTTCTATATATTTCTCGAACACCAAAGCTATCTAATTCTACATATTTCTCATTCATCCATATAAGCAACATACCTGCAGGCTTACCTTTATAATAAGATAATACTTGAATCGGATTATCACTATGTAATTGTTCTTTATTTAATTCAACTTTAAGATCTGCATAGTCTTTGCCATATGCTTCATCTTGTTCATATGATACGTTCAAGAAATCAACAATGTTATCCTCATTCGTTAGAACAACTTCAACCTCTTGATTGTCATCACTTTCAAAGTTCTTCTCAGCATTGATATATAATTCTAACCAACCTGTTTCATAACCTTGTAATTTCAAATATTCTCTTAATTCAATATCGATTGTTTCATTTTCAGGAAAGACAAATTTAAGAAAAGGCTGATTATTTTTTTGATGGATTTCTTTCAACATTGCTTCATCTGCTTTAAACGTATCTAAGTCTGGCATTTCTTTATATACAATTTTGTTAGAATCATACTGAATACGTTTATCCAATGTTTGATAATGTATATATCTATTTGTTTCAGTCAAAACCTTTCCATCTGTTTCTATATCTTTAAATGAAACCATCGTTATTCACCTCATTAAGTATTTCTTAATCGTTTTATTTCGGGTACATTCTTCAAGCTAAATAATAACATAGTTGCTAATATTGCTTTAACAATATCACCTGGTAAAAACGTTGCTGCTAATATGTATCTTTTAGCGATTGAAATATTCATAAACTCACCCATCACAAATCCGCCAATTAAATTGAGTAATAGAACTCCAATCACAATATTAATTGTTAACGCATATGTAAACGAGATCTCTTTCCACTTTCTATCTATAAAGAATCCAATTAGAAATGCAACAACTGGGTAGCCAAATAAATAACCAGCAGATGGTCCAAAGAATACACCTAGTCCGCCTCTACCACCTGATAATAATGGCAGTCCTGTTGCAACAAGTAATAAGAAGATGATAACACTTAATGTACCTCTTTTATATCCTAATAAACATCCCGCTAATATAATACCTATATTTTGTAGAACGATTGGTACCGGCATAAATGGTAATGGAATTGGTGGTATAAATGCTAATACTGAAATAAAAGCAGTAAACATTGCTATAATAACGATATCTTTAGTTTTCAAATTTTTCACTCCTAATATAAGATAACGATATTATACCACATTGTTAACCAATGTAAATTACAAGTTAACAATTATTTTATAAACTAGAAATCGCACCATATAAAGCTGAATCATTTCCCTTTGAAGTGACTTCAATTTTGGCATGACCATAATCAGTTGGTAAATAATCATCGATAAATGGTTCTATCAATGATAATAGTCTTACTTCTTGTTGAGAAATCCCTCCTCCAATAAGTATAATTTCTGGATCAAACATGATTTGTACTTGCGCAATACCTTCTGCTACATGCTTAGCCCATTGATTAAGGATGTCTTGAGCTTTTTCATCATTTTGATACGCTAAATCAAACAACTTCTCGACTTGCACATCTTCTTTATAATTGGCACTGATTAATCTTTTTAAAGCGGTTGTTGAACCCCTATCCTCATATGTTGTATTCGTTTCTTTGTCATATAATAAATAGCCTATTTCGCATGCTCTATACTTTTCACCTTCTAATAATTGATTTTCATAATATGCGCCACCAATACCCGTACCAATCGTCATTAAAAATATCGATTTAACTTCTCTATCAAATGTTAACAATTCACCAAGTAACGCGCATGATACATCGTTATTAACTGCTACATTACTAGCTATATCTGCTAATGATTGTTTAAAATTTGTACCATTATAATATGGTATCGTCGGACCAGCATATGTAATTTCACCTTTATGTGAATCAACGACACCTGCAGTAGAAATACCAACTTCAGGTTTATTTAAGTTAAATTCTTTTGTATATGATTCCACGATCTCTTTAACCGCTTCAACTATACCCCCATCTTTATTATGTGGTGTTTCAATTTTTTGATAACTATGTATTGTGTGGTGGTTATCAATTGCACCAGCTTTAATAAATGTGCCACCTATATCAATTGCAATTTTCATAATATCCTCCTAAATAGACAAATGTGTCGTCATAAGTTCTTTAGCTAATTGAACATCTTTATTGGCAATTGCTTCGATAATTTTCCTATGCATTTCATTCGTTTGAATATAATTAATTTCTTTCCCTTCTTCTTCAATATGATAGAAGTATGACTGAATAACAGAGCTTAATTGTTCGAATAATACATTGCCTGTAGCGCTTAGTAAAGTTTGATGAAATGCTTTATCATTCTCATAATGATTGATAACATCTTCATTTACAATTGCTTTTAATTCAGTGATATCCTTATCTAATTTAACGATTTCTTCAATAGCTGCACATTCAAAAATAATTCTCAATGACAGTAAATCATTTTTCGAACCATTTGCGACTTGGAAACTAAATAGAAATCCTTCAACTAAACTAGAGATATCCGGTGCTTTGATAACCGTTCCTCTTCCTTGAACTGTCTCGATCACACCTGTATGTTCCAGATAACTCAAAGCTTCTCTTACAACTGAACGACTCACGCCATACATTTCAGTAAAAGCACGCTCTGTCGGTAAGCGATCCCCTTCTGTCATGCCATTATCCAAAATATATTGTTTAATTTCTTGTAATACTTGCGACTTCAAACTTTGGACTTCAATCTTATCTAATTTACCCATCATTTTTGCTCCAATTCTTCTATCCACTCAACGACTCTAGACAGATGTTTATTAATAATGTCATGTGCTAAAGTTAAATTTTGTTTCTCAATTGCTTCTATTAAATCAGCATGTTCTTTGTAAGATTTTTCTATGTCTTCTTTATCAACGATTTGATTAAACTGGTTCTTATCGAAATACTCTTTAATAACTTTACTCATCGTGATTAATGTTTGATTTTCAGTAAAGATAATAATCGTTTCATGAAAAGCTGAATCATAATGTGCAAATTTTTGAGATTTGTTAAAAGACTCATAATAAATATCATTCAAATCTCTTAGTTTATTCGCATCGATCACGATTTTATTTTCTATTAAAAGACGTATCGCACCGAGTTCTAATATTTTACGCACTTCAAGTAATTCTTTAATTTTAAAACCATGTACTTTCATATGCGACTCAAAAAGCATTGATAAATGTTTATTCTTCTCTGTTATAAACATGCCACTTCCTGATTTAACTTGAATGAGACCACTTTGTTGTAAACGACTAATCGCTTCTCTCACAACTGTGCGACTCACCCCTAATTGTTCGACAAGCATTTTCTCTGAAGGTAGTTTATCTCCATTATCAAATTGATGTTCTGCTATATATTCTTTTAATTTTTCAACAGCTACATCAACGAGTGATGTTCGTTTCATCATTTTACCTACCTCCTCTTAATTATTTATTTTATCATAAGTGATGTATCAAATAATAAAACGATTGACAGAAGAATATGTATTCGCTTACAATATGATTATAAATTGGTCTGACAATATTATCAATTAATAAATATAAGGGAGTTTTTTTAATGAAAGGATTATATTCTGCATTACTAGTGCCATTTGACGAGAAAGGCAATATTTTAGAATCAGGTTTAAGACAAATCATTCGCCAAAATATCGATAAACAACAAGTAGATGGTTTATATGTAAATGGTAGTTCAGGTGAAAATTTCTTAATGAATACTGATCAGAAGAAGAAAGTCTTTGAAATTGTTAAAGACGAAGTAGGATCAGACGCTAAATTAATCGCACAAGTTGGTGCATTAGATTTAAACGAATCAATCGAATTAGGTAAATTTGCTACAGAATTAGGTTATGATGCATTATCAGCTGTAACACCATTTTATTACCCATTCAAATTCGAAGAGATCAAGTATTACTACAATGCCATCATTGAAGCTACTGGAAATGAAATGATCATTTATTCAATTCCAGCATTAACTGGTGTTAACTTATCTATACAACAATTTGAAGAACTTTTCGAAAATGAAAAAATTATCGGTATTAAATATACTGCAGCTGACTTCTACTTATTAGAAAGAATTAGAAAAGCGTTCCCAGACAAATTAATACTTTCTGGCTTTGATGAAATGCTTATTCAAGCAGCTGTTTCAGGTGTAGACGGTGCAATCGGTTCAACTTATAACATCAATGGACAACGTGCTAGACAAATATTTAATTTAGCTAAAGAAGGCAAAATTGAACAAGCGTATGAAATTCAACATGAAACAAACGATATTATTGAGCAAGTATTGGCTTTAGGTATTTACCCTACTTTGAAAGCTGTTCTAAATGAAAATGGCATTGAGGCTGGTACAACTAAACGACCACTCGCGCCATTAGATGAAGCATCACTCAAAAAAGTTAAAGAACTTGTTTCTAAATACAATTTATAATTATTTGATGTACAAAGGGGATGCCATATTATGAATGAAGTAGGATTTGGTACAGGAAACTGGATTGCATTAATTTTATATTTAATTGCAACATTATTAGTAGGTGTATATTTTACAAAAAGAGCTGGGCAAGATACAGACGCGTTCTTCAGAGCAAAAGGTAGAGTCCCTGCATGGGCAGTTGGATTCTCAATCTATGCTACAACTTTAAGTGCGATTACTTATATGGGAACACCAGAAAGAGCATTTAATACAGACTGGTCTTATGCAGCTGGAAATATCGCCATTATCGCGATCATTCCATTATTGATTTATTTCTATATTCCATTCTTCAGAAATCTTGATGTAACAACAGCTTATGAATATTTGGAAGAAAGATTCGGTATCACAATGCGTGTTATTGGATCTCTAGCATTCACATTATTCCATATTGGACGTGTTGCGATTGTTATTTATTTACCAACATTAGCAATCACTTCCGTTTCAGATATTAACCCATATTTAATCGCAGCATTAGTTGGATTATTATGTGTTATCTATACGTTTATGGGTGGTATAGAAGGGGTTATTTGGAGCGACGTTATTCAAGGTATTATCTTATTAGGTGGTGCTGTTGCCGTTATTTTCTTAGGTGCTTTCCAAATTGATGGAAACTTCGGTACAGTCTTAAATGAAGCTGTGCAAGATAAGAAATTTGTCTCAGTGGACAACTGGAAATTCGGAACAGCTGCTGCTGCAATTCCAATTATATTTATTGGTTCTATCTTTAATAACTTACACCAATACACTGCCAGCCAAGATATCGTTCAACGTTATCAAACAACTGGTTCAATATCATCAACAAACAAATCATTATGGACTAACGGGTTATTAGCATTTATTACAATCCCTATCTTCTATGGAATGGGAACTGTGTTGTATTCCTTCTATAATAATGTAACATCTTTACCAGAAGGATTTAACACATCAGCTATCGTACCTTATTTCATACTTACACAAATTCCACCATTTGTTGGCGGATTATTAATCGCTGCTATATTTGCTGCAGCACAATCAACAATTTCTTCAAGCTTGAACTCAATTTCAGCCTGTGTAGTTGTCGATTTAAAACAAAGATTTTCTAAAACAAATAACGCTAAAAATGATGTACTATTAGCAAGAATCATCATTATTCTAGCAGGTGTCTTTGGTACATTGGCATCATTATACTTAATTAATCAAAAAACAAACGAAACATGGGATTTATTCTTACTTGTAACAGGACTATTCGGTGTACCAATCGCCGGCGTGTTTGCAGTAGGTATATTTACTAAAAAAGCCAATACTTATGGTGTTATCATCGGACTAATCGTCGCAGCAATCGTTTCTTACTTTATAGGAAAAACAGATATCACACCATTTACAGTATCCGTAATCGGTTTCTTTATCGCATTTATTGTAGGTTACTTAGCAAGCTTACCATTCGCGAAACACAACAAGAATATCGTAGGCTTAACTATTCATACAATTAATGATCAATATGTTAAAGAAACAAAATAATGAACTATATAAAAAGCAGGGACATCAGCGTCCCTGCTTTTAATTTTTGTTGCATAATGTTCGAGAGTCTTCGTGCGTTACACACTAATTTTGTACCTTTGCGCACGATATCTCTTAGTCTTCGTGCGATTCACCCTGATTTTATACCTTTGCGCACGATATCTCTTAGACTTCGTGCGTTACACACTGATTTTGTACTCTAGCGCACGATATCTCTTAGTCTTCGTGCGTTACATACTGATTTTGTACTCTAGCGCACGATATCTCTTAGTCTTCATGCGTTATGGCCTGAACAATAAAAAGCAAAGACTGACGTCCCTGCTTTTTATATTCTGATAATGAGAATCGGTGTTATAGCATTTGCTATTGATTATTCAGCTTTTTTAAGAATTTCATCTTTTAAGTATTTACGTTGCATTTCTAATGAATATGGATCGTTATACCAGAATGTTTGTGCATCAATTTCGATGACTTTATCATTTTTAACTGCTGGAATTGATTTCCATGATTCAGTTTTTGTGAATTCTGGTTTTGCTTGTCCTTTTGTTACTGGTAAGAATAAGTAATCTCCTGAATATTTTTCAATTTCTTCTTGAGAGATTTTTTTCCAACCGTCTTTTTTAACATCTTTTTCAATGCTTTCTGGCATTGCTAAACCGAATGCTTGGTATAATACTTCTGTTCCTCTACCCCAGTTTTCACCGTAAGTATAGATGTCTTTTTGGAATGCTTCAATAACTGATACTGTTGTATCTTCGCCGATTTTATCTCTAATTTCTTTCCCGTCTTTAGAAGTTTCTTTCTTCCATTTTTCTACCCATTCTTTTGCTTTGTCTTCTTTACCAACTAATTTACCTAATTCTACTTGCATGTCTAAGTAATTGTGTTTTGCATAGTCGTAAGGAATTGTTGGTGCGATTTTATCATATTTCTTTAAGTTTTTATCTGCGTTATATGTAATGATTAAGTCTGGTTTTAATTTAGCTACTTGTTCAACATTGTCTTCACTTACTTTTTCAATACCTTTAATTCTATCTTTAAGTATTGGTGTTTGATCTGTAGAAGCTGGTACACCCACAGGTTTAACACCTAAGTGTAATAAGCCACCAACGTATGATGGTGCTAATACAACAATACGTTTAGGGTTTTTCGGGATATCTATTTTTTTACCGTCGTCTAATTTATAACTTACTGTATCTTTACTTGATTTTGTTTTACTGTTGCTCTCTTTCTCATCAGATTTATTGCCACAAGCAGCAACAACTAATGCTAAAGCCATAATAAACACTAAAAGTTTCTTCATAATTATCCTCCCAATTGATAATGACTCTCATTTTCATCTTTGTCTATTATATAACCCTTCAATCTATATAGCAATAGAATTTTTAAATTTATATAACTTTTTTATTCTATTTTACAATAATAATGATGTATGCAAATACAACAAAAAAATACCGATAAAAGACGTTACGTCATTTTATCGATATTTTAATATTACGATTTATTTTTACTTGGCAAAGTTTTAACAAAAGTGAATAATACAACAGTTTGGAAGAATAACATGATGCAAAGACCTATGCGAACATAAAAATGATCGACCATCCAAATTGAAAAGCCTACTACGATATATACACTTATAAGCAATTCGAACTTTTTCTTTAAAGTGTACCCTCTATATTTTTGAAAATCTTCTACATATTCTTTATAAACTTTTGTGCTTACTAACCAACTATGGAATTTATCTGAACTTTTAGCAAAACAAAATACTGCTAATAATATAAATGGTGTTGTAGGTAATAACGGCAATACAGCGCCAGCAAATCCTAATATAGTAGCAAGTATACCAACTGATATTAATACAAATTTCATGCGGAAACCTCACTTTTAACTCATTATGTTCATTATAAGAACGCATATTATAAAATTGCAAGTAAAACATTTCAGCTTATTGTTTAATAATTTATCAAATGCTAAAATTAATTAATTAACATCTTTTAGAATCGAGGGGCTTATAAGTGCAGAACAAACAACTAAAAGGTACCTTATTAGTGATGCTTGGCGCTACATTTTGGGGGTTAGGTGGAACGGTTACTGAAAAGTTATTTACAGAATACCATTTACCTGTTTCATTATTTGTAGCTGAAAGATTGATATTAAGTGGATTTTTCCTTTTGCTCATTGCAAAATTAATCCAGAAACATCCTTTAACAAATATATTTAGAGTCAAACATTCATTATTTCAATTGACTATATATGCTTTATTCGGCATGTTAGGTGTACAATACACCTTTATGGCGACAATTGATAAAGGGAATGTTGCTATTGCTACTTTGTTACAATTTTTAGCACCAGTCGTCATATTACTTTATTTACTAATCACTAGAAAAAGTAAATTTAGATTAACTGATATTATCATCATCGTGTGTTCACTATTCGGAACGAGCTTATTATTAACAAATGGTGATTATGCCACATTATCAGTCCCTCCAAATGCCATCGTTTGGGGATTATTAACAGCTTGTGCAGCTGCTTTTTATACTGTATATGCTGTTAAATTATTTTTAAATTGGCCATCTCTTGTTGTAATCGGTTGGTCAATGTTTATTGGCGGTATTGCACTTTCAATTATCAACTTAGATTTCTCATTTCCTTGGCATTTATTAGATATACGAGGCGTCATTTATTTCATCTTTGTGATCACTTTCGGAACGATGTTTGCTTTTTGGATGTATTTAGAAAGTGTGAAATATATTAGCCCACAAACAACAGCATTATTTGGTGTACTTGAGCCCGTAACAGCTGTTATATCTTCAGTTCTATGGTTAAAAGTACCATTTGGATTGTGGCAACTCATCGGTATGATTATCATCTTGATTGTCGTACTATATATGTCAGTAGGCATGAAACCAAGACGTAAAAAACGTAAAAAAGCCACACAAACAGATCATCTATAGTAAAAAAGAATGGTTAGAAATCTTTAAAATTTCTAACCATTCTTTTTATTGATTTTTACTTCTTTCTTCTCTAGCCTTTTTAGCTAATTTTGTAATGGTTACGTCATCCATCGGTGGATTGTGTAAGCCAGCTCTTATATCTCTATAATAGCGTTGCAACGGTCTTTCCATTTGTAAGCTTTTCGCACCTACAATTCTCATTGCGATATCAATAATTTTAATAGAGTGATTAACGACAACATGTTTAGCTGCACCTATTTCAACATCTATAACTGCATCTGTTATGGAAGGATTTAAATACTTATTGATTACACTATATATATAATGTCTTGCAGTTGTTAATTCTAATTCCATCTGACCAATATTTTGTTGAACAGCTGGAATATCAGCAATCACGCCATCGATACTTCCAGGACTATATTCATTTGCAAAATCAACAGCATAATCTCGTGCTGCTTGCCCAATACCTAAATATACTGCTGGAATATGTAGATTCCATGGGTTGATATTATTACCTCTTGGACCATTCGCAACTTCTACTAAGTATTTCTCATGAACTTTAACATCATCTAACACTAAATCATGACTCTCAGTAGCACGCATACCTACCATATTCCAATTCTCTGCTATTGATAAACCTTCAGATTCTCTTGGTATTAAAAAGAAACCGAGTGCTTCTTTTTCTGGTACATATGCACCAACAAGAAAATGCGTTAACCTTTGACTCATTGTTGTAAATGTCTTAACACCATTTATAATATAATGATCTCCGACACGATCAGCGTATGTACTTGGACGTGCACCTCGAGTTGGGCTGCCTGTTTCCGCTTCACTTACAGCTCTATTAACAATCGCGCCATTTAATACTTCTTCAGCAAATTCATCTAATAAATCTTGTGTCCATAATTTTTCTTGATAAATTTGTCCAACTACACCCATATGCCAACCAATTGCTAATGCAGTTGCACCATCAATTCTACCTAATGTTTCTTGGAATAAAATAATATCTTCTGGTGTCGCACCTTCGCCACCATATGATTTTGGAAGCACAATTTTAGTATAGCCTTCATCAATTAACCAATTAATATTTTCATATGGAAATTCTGAATTTAAATCATTTTTTTCAGCGTGTTTTTGTAATGACGCTTTATGATTTTCTATTTTATTAACCCATTTTTGTTGGAATTCATTCTTAATAAATAAATCTCTACTCATCGTGTCCACACTCCTTAATATCACTTTATCATTGTATTTATTTGCTTTCAATATATATCCGAGCATACCAATAAGTTTTTATAAAAAACAGGCAATACTGAAATTCACGATCGGTATCAGTATGTGCCTGTATAAAATTAATAATTAATATGACTCTCCAAGTTCATTGAAGTCTTGGTCATTGTATTTTTCTTCATCTAATTGTCCTGTAATTTTAGCAGTAGCCGTACCCGCTAACATTGAATCATTAACATTCAATGCTGTTCTACCCATATCGATTAATGGTTCAACTGAAATTAATACCCCTGCTAAAGCAATAGGTAAATTCAATGTTGAAAGTACGAGTATAGCGGCAAATGTTGCACCGCCACCTACACCTGCTACACCAAATGAACTGATGACTACAACGCCGATAACAGATAAGATAAACGGTAAATCAATGTCAATACCTGCACTTGGTGCAATCATCATAGCTAACATCGCTGGATAAATACCTGCACAGCCATTTTGTCCAATTGATAAACCAAATGAACCTGCAAAGTTTGCAATACCTTCTGGAACACCTAGTCTAGTTGTTTGTGTTTGAACATTTAAAGGTAACGTTCCTGCACTTGATCTAGACGTAAATGCGAATAGTAATGTTTCACTTGCTTTTTTAACATAAGTAGCTGGGTTTAAACCAACAACAGATACTAAAATTAAATGTATGATGAACATCGTAATTAAGGCCGCATAAGATGCTACAACAAATTTACTTAATGTCCATACTGCTTCAAAGTTACTTGTCATGACCGTTTTAGTCATAATCGCTAAAATCCCGTAAGGTGTTAATCTTAATACAAACGTAACGATTCCCATAACTAAGGCATAAATCGCATCTATCCCTCTTTTAATTAAGTTACCTTTTTCAGGTTCTTTTCTCATCACACGTAAGAAACTAAATCCAACAAATCCAGCAAATATAACGATCGCAATTGTTGAAGTACCTCTAGCACCTGTGAAATCTAAGAATGGATTGGCAGGTAACAATTCAATAATTTGTGATGGTAAATTATTAGCCGTCATATCTTTAGAAGTTTGTTCAATTTCTTGACCACGACTATTTTCTACATTACCTAAATCGATTTGTGATGCATCTAAATTAAATAGCATCGCATAAATAATACCAACTAAAGCTGCAACAGCAACCGTTCCTAGTAAAAATGTAAATATCCAAGCGCCAGCTTTAGCAAAGTTTTGACCAATTGTTATTTTAGTAAATGCTGAAACAATTGAGATAAAGATAAGTGGCATAACGATCATTTGTAATAGTTTTACATAACCTGTACCTACAATATCAAACCATGAAGCTGTCGACTCTGTTACTTTAGAATCTACACCATAAATAAGATGTAAAGCTAAACCAAACACAATCCCTATTCCTAAGCCAATAAGAACACGTTTAGAGAACTTTACATGTTTCTTATTTAAATAACCTAATAAACCTATAAATGATAAGAAAACAATAATATTAATGACTACCCATAGTGTTTCCATTAATGGACCTCCTAAATCTTTTAATTCCGATACATTAAATAAGAATACACTTTAAAAATATGTTTTGCAATACGTTTTTCTTTTTCTAAAAATTTAGATAAATACAATCAAAAAAACATACTAAGATTATTGTTTCAATAATCTTAGTATGTTTAAAATTATGATGATTTTTTTAATTACTTACGGTCGCTTTAGTTACAGTTCGACCAACTTTTGTTACTATGGGCCTCCTTAGTTACAATTCCACCGACTTTTGTTACTATGGGTCTCCTTAGTTACACTTCCGCCGACTTTTGTTACTAACTGCTACTCTTTTTCACAATACAAGACTGTCTTCAAATGCCCAAGATTTATCGGTTAATATATTTCTATAGAATGGATCTTTTCCTATTAACTTAATTTCATCTGCTAAGCTTTCGACTTCATCTAAATGGTGCGTTGTTAATATAATAAGTCTTGTTGTTTTTAAATGATTTAATAATTTATGAATGTCAAATCTAGATTTCAAATCAATACCTACTGTTGGTTCATCTAAAATTAATATACTTGGATTACCGAGCAATCCGATTAATAAATTAACTTTACGTTTTGTACCACCAGAAAGCGAAGAGATTTTTGCTGTTCTTTCATATAAATTCAACTGATTACAGTAATCTTCTATAAGCTCTGAAGATATAGGTTGTTTATTTAATGCTTTAAAAAATTCTATATTTTCATTTACTGTCATATGTTCAAATAATGCAATATCTTGAGGTATATAACCTATGATTTCTTTGATTTTTTTATTGTTTAACTTTTTCCCAAAATAACGGATACCCCCACTATCTGGATTTTCTAATGCTGTAATCATCCTTAGTAATGTTGACTTACCAGCACCATTTTCACCTAGTAATACGGTAAGTGTCTTATCCTTAAATGTTGTATTAAAGTCATGGAAAATTTCTTTATCTTTATACTTTTTTGATAAATGCTCTATTGTAATCATGTATACACCTCCTAAACTTGAATATACAAATAAAGACAACTTATTGCGATAGACCATATGATAGACATAAATAATTTATGACTAAGCGTATTTATTTTAAATAAGAATATACTTAAGACACTTTCATATATACATAATGTCATCAATAAGACCAAATAAAATACGATGCTTAATGACCATGATAATAGTAAGCTCGTAATGGTTACAATCGCGAATAATAATATGACATGACTCAATATATAATACGTATATAATTTGATTTTGGTGCCATTAAACATCATTAATCGCTCTAGTGCAGCATTTTGTTTCAGTCGTTGGTGCAATACAATTTGACTACAACTCACGATTAATAGCAATGCAACATATACTGCTGCACCAATCGAAACATCTGAATGCTTTTGAACTGCATGGTGTTCCATTTTAGAGTGAGGTGTATTTTTAATATACGCTTCTTTAATTTCTTGCATTGTTACATCTTGTTTAGATTTCTTTAAATGACCTTCAATAATGACGGGTATTTGCTGTTGGTATAAAGCTTTACTCGTCACTTCTAATGCAATTTCTCCAATGAAATCATCTTTGTAATATAGCGGAATGCTATCACGTAAACGATTTTCTTTTAAACGGTTACTAAAATCATCAGGTATTTGTAAGCTTACGATTGCTTGCTTTTTTTGAATGACATCTTCGATATACGCCTCATTCTTTGGTAAATGTATGACTTCTAAATATTTTGTTTGTTCTAAAGTATGCACTAACTCTTTTGAAGATTGAGATTTATCCAAATCTTGAACAGCTATTGGCATTTTAAATAATTGATTGCTAGATGCTTGAACGCCTACAATGAGCAATATTGTTATAAACAGCAACGCCACTAAAGTTAAATATTGTTTCCATTGCTTTTTAACAACTAAATGAAAGATTGATTTCATCGGCGATACCTCCAATACAAAGCAGAGATTACTAATACAAGCATAATACCTAAATGCCAATAATACATTGGATGTGTGTCAATGATGTAATTATTTAATAGCATTTCTACTAACTGATTAAACACAATTGAAAATGGTAATGCCTCAATTATTCCTGCACTCAAACTTTTTAAATAAATGATTGGAATCACTGCGCCAGATAACAATATTATCACTAACGTTAATAAAACTTTGAACAAATAATTCAACATACTTCTAAACGCAATATCTATAAGGAGAAACACTAAGAATATCATGATTAAATAATAAGCAATATCTAAACTAAGTTGCCCAATATTATACATTTCAAATTCTGGTTTAAGAAAATGTATGATGACCCATAAACCCAGTATACTCCATAGTGTTGTATAGAAAAGACTAAACACACCTCTTACAATTGTTAATTTTTCATATGAGAAATGATACATACTTAATCGTTCTCTCAACACATCTTTTTGATTCATTTTTAAAATGCTAAAAATTGAAAAGAAGAAGAAAAAAATAGATACAAAATAAGTTGAAATTGTATAATAACTGAATGTATCAAATACTTTGATAGGCTCATCATCAAAGGAGCCGCTTCTATTTAAACCAGTAAATAACATATCTGTCATCATCGTTAATAATTCATTTTCGGATGCACTAGGATAAAGATACGTATAAGACATCGCCCCACCCATCGACAACATTAACCGGCTATAGACCGAATCTGTTAATTGCAAAATGATAATACTTTCAACTGATTGTTTATCATATGTATTCACAACTATTGGTAACTCACCATTTTTATAAAATGCTTTCGTCATGCCATCTTTAAAGACAAAATAGCCATCAATTTTCTTTTTTGATAATAGTTGTCGTGCTTTCTCTTCATTATAATGCTTAATAGACAAATCATTTCCAAGCGATTGCCCATCACCTATCGCATTTAAAATTAACTTTGTTTCTTTTGATTGATCTTTATCTACGATTCCAATCGTAAACGCCTGATCTTTTTCGTTTACTTGGTTAACCCCAATCATTACGGCCAACACAGCTAACAATAATAATAAAATATATGCAATCAAATACCACTTTTTAATTAAAAAAGAGTGGTATATGTTGAACAATTTTATTGTCGACATATAACCACTCCTCTCTAATTATTGAATATCTTTCGCAAGATCTTCTCCTAAATCTTGTAGCTTATCTTCTATTTCTTTTGTTAAATCATCAACTTCTGAATCTGATAATGTATTAAAGTCAATCGCGCCATCTTTCTTGAATTTAATGTCTTTTTTCAGTTCAGTTTTACCATCCATAATTAATTTAATATTTTCACCATTCACATCAAAATCAACATTTAATTTTTGTTTTTGTTGATTGTTTTTAGTGTCTGTTGTTAAATTATGGTCGTAATTTAAGTCGAAGCTTTGACCGCTAGATGGTGCAATCGTCACTTTACCTTTATCCGTACGTTTATCTCCGTCAACTTTAGATTTATTATCTAATTTTAGTGTTGTTGTTGAGTATGAATTTTCTTTGATTTCTAGATCATATTTATCGCTAATTTCATCTTTACCAGTTGATTTACCTTTAAGTGTAAGTCCACCGTCTTCACCTGGTGCTGATACTTTATAATCTACTTGTACGCCATCATCAATAACATTTGTACCTTGAATTCTAACTTTTTCATTATCTTTATTTGTAATTGTTAAGTCACGTTTCAAGATTTCTTTACCATCTACATAAATGATAGATTTAACTTTAGGATAATTCTTTACATCTTCGTCTTTAGCTTTTTTCAATAAATCTTTAATTTCTTTATCGTACTCTTTTACATTACCTTGTTTTTCTACGATGTTTTTAATATCTTCATCTTTTTTAGCTTCTTCAAGAATTGCTACAACAATTTTCTTAGTATCTTTCTCACTTAAGTTCATTGTTACTTTTTTCAAATCTTTTTCATCATCAAAAATCTTAACTTTTTCTTTGTCTTTTTCAAAGTTATCGTCATCTAATTGATCAACAAACAAGTCACTATATCTTTTTGAGATTTTGTCGATTTGATCTTGAGAGATTTGAGAGCTTGATAAGATCGTATTTAAATTTAAAGAATCATTTGTGATTTCTTGTCCATCTGCTGAATCTAATGATTCACCAGAAGCTTTTTCGATTCCTTTTTTAATTTCATTATTTTTCACTTTATATATGTCTTTAAATAATGGTGTTTCTAAATATTGATTATTTTTGTCTGCGCTCCATTGGAAGTTACCTATCTTGTTGTCTGCAATTGTAGGTTCAATACCTAGTTTAGAGTTTTTCGCTTTAGGATCATGCCCAACATTGAAGACAATATTCGTTGAGTCAATAACCGACTTTGGTATACCTAATTGTGAAACTAATGAATCTGATACTTCTGCTCCAAATTTCAATGAAGTTTCATAAGATTCATCTTTCATTTTATCTTGGAATTCAGTTTCATTTTCAAACCTGTCGTTAAAATATTCTTTCCAAGATTTTGCTGATTCTTGTTCACTTAATAAATATGTATTCTTTGGCGTATTAGTTAGAAAATAATATGTTGCTGCACCACCAATTCCTACTATTGCAAGAAAGGCTACTACAATTCCTATAATTAGTAACTTTAATTTAGTAGACATTTAAACACCTCTTTTTAAAATTTATAATCATATCATAACAAATGTTACAACATTATGACATAATATTTTAAAAATATTTATATTTTTTTGTAAATACACATTTTTCCTGGCGTATTATAACTAATCTTCATTTTATTTTTTTTCATTTTGATAATTTGATATTTGGATGGCCCCAAAGCTGGGATATATACGTACCCAAATATTTGTTTCCATAAAGGATCTATATAATAATAATATTCATCATCATATCCAATTAATAAAGTTACATGGATATTTGTAACATAGGATTTACCTTTATTTCCGATTTTAAAAACTTTTCGAATCGGTTTAGACCCTAATGTTGTATGATATATTACAATTGGATGTCCTTTATCAATTATATGCTCAAGCTCTTCAAGCTCAGTACCAGTACCATCTATAATTTCAGAGTCATATCTACTTAGAAATTCCGCAAGCACATTCGGAAAAATAGTTTGGTGATGGCCAAATTTTATTAGAAAATGATTGCCTACATATCCCTTTTCCGGGTTATCTGAATGTGTTGGCCACTCTTTCATAATAGTCGTTGCATTAATATCTTTATTATAGTAATTAAGCAACATTGAACTTGCCGTACCTTCACACCCCATGACCATTGGTATAGGAAATAATTGACTTTTCGGTTTAACATTTAATATTACGCCCATAAAGGTTCTCCTTTTACGAAATCTTCTTAAATTAAAACGTTTGTTTATACTTATAATATATCATTTAACATTTAACTACATAGTATAAGAAAGCGGGACTGAAGTATCTTTTAAATAAAAAGATTTCTTAGTCCCGCTTCTCACGATTTTTTATAATATTTCAGCTTCAATTTCCATTAATAATTTTTTTATCTTTTTATGTTGGATTTTAGATACTTGAATAGCGACAGTTCTCTCATCTTGATCATTTCTTTTCTTAGAAATAAGCCCTTTTTCTTTTAAGTTTTGTACGGCTTTTGAAATATAGTACGGCTTAAATTTAGATTGTTTGATGATATCTTTAACATTGTAACAATCTTTCTCGCCTCTATATATATAAACTAAAATATATATTTCTTCGAATGAGAGTGCAAATTGACTTTTGATATTTGCGACATAATCTTTAGATTTCTTAGTTGTGACAACTAATTCAACGATGTTTCTGATTGGTACTGATACTGATTCCATTGCAAATCAACTCCTCAAAATAATCTAATAAATTGTTGAATTGGTATATTGTGCAATCTTTAGTATCTATAGCTTTTTTCCTTTTCAACACAATGATTTAATAATATTTATTATTTTATAATGAGTTTTAAAAACATTCAACAAATTTTCAAATAATGACTTTTCAACATTTTTATTTTTAAGACAAACCCTTTTATATCAAGCTCTACAGCGTTCAATTCACAAAATAATAACCCGTGTATATAGTTTGTTTTTATGACATTTTAAAAGTTCATTACTTTTGAAATATAAAGAAATCCTGTCATAAATTGAAGAATATATATTAATAGTGATGATAGATTTTCTTTTGTATTTTCATAATTTTGTATTATACAAAAAATCTGATACATCATAATGTACCAGATTAAAAGGTTATATATTATTTTTTCTTACCTAATGTATCAACGAAACTTAATGCAGATAAACCTAAAAGTGTTAATGCATGTTTTGCACCTTTAAAGCCATGTCCAGCTTCATAATGTTTATATGCTGCAACTGTCATAACTGATCCTACAAGTACTGAACCTAATCTTGATAAAGATTTGTTACAAGCACTTAAGAATAAGAAGATTGAACCTACTAATTCAAGCCCGCCAGCTAATTTCATAGCGTTTCTTGAAAGACCAAAACCTTCTTCGAATTGTTGAGCCATACCGTCGTCATCTTTCACTTTTGGTTGACTTGAATCAAAAATTTGTTTACCTACATATACATTTAATAAATATCTTAACATTACTTAATTTCCTCCTTATTTTTCATATATTCATCTACAATCGGTTTAACTCTTTCACCTAATAGTTGAATAGATTTTAATACTTTTTCATGTGGCATAGAACCTACTGGTAAATGTAACATAAATCGATTAACACCTAAATCTTCGTGCAGTTTAATAATTTTTGCTGCAACTGTTTTAGGGCTTCCGACAAACATTGCACCATGAACAATTTCCTGTTCAAATTTTTCCATTGAATATGGTGGCCATCCACGTTCTCGTCCTAATTGATTTATAACATATGCACTTGATGGATAATATTCTTCCATCGCTGCTTCATCAGTTTCTGCAATGTAACCCCATGAGTGTGTCGCAACAGGTAATTTAGATGTATCAAAACCATTTGATTCAGCAACAGCTTTGTACATTGCTACATTACGTTTAAAACGACTTGGCGCCCCTCCTATAATAGCATAAGTGATAGGTAATCCCAATTGTCCTGCTCTCATAGAAGATTCTGGATTTCCTCCAGTTGCTAACCAAATAGGTAATTTATCTTGAACTGCTCTTGGAAATACTTTTAAATGATCAATTGCTGCTCTTGTTTCTCCTTGCCAAGTTACAGATTCATTTTCATTAATTTGCATTAATAAATCCAATTTTTCTTTATAAAGTAAATCGTAATCTTTTAAGTCATATCCAAAGAGTGGAAAAGACTCAATAAAAGAACCCCTACCTGCCATAATTTCTGCTCTTCCATTACTAATAGCATCTAAAGTAGCAAATCTTTGATAAACCCTAACAGGATCATCAGATGATAATACCGTTACAGCTGATGATAATCTAATATTTTTAGTTTGACTAGCCGCAGCTGATAACACTGTAACTGGATCTGATACTGCATAATCTTCTCTATGATGTTCCCCTAATCCATAAACATCTAATCCTACTTTATCAGCTAGCTTAATTTCTTCAACGATTTGATTAATTCTTTCGTGTGCGGGGAAAGGTTTATCCACACCATTAATTGGAGAGATTTCAGCAAATGAAGATAACCCTAATTCAAATTTCATGTTCTCACCTCGATATAATTAATATACTAGGTATAATTATAATACTAATTTGTTATTTGTCAATGAAATTAAACAAAATAATAAATTAGCGAATAAACTTATGCATAAGTTTATTCGCTAATTTTTATTTAAATATCATTTTCTAAATTGCATATTTTTAAAATAGACTGCTTTAATGGCATTTCTTGTTCATAGATTCTTAATTGATCGATTGTTTCTGGATTTAAATAAATACACTTTCGAGGTTCTCCATTTTGAAAAGCGACAATTGCTTCTCCATCATCTGTATTTTCAAACATTCTATCAACGTCGGAAAAATATTGACTTAAAATATAAATTAATGCATCACTATATCTTTCACGGTCTTTTTTATATAATTCAACTTGATCATCTTGTATATAATACGCATCAACAATAGTCATGCCATCCATTTCAAGTTTTTCATGAGTAACATCTTGACTCAGTTGTTCTCTCTTAAAAAATTTAAACAACATAAACGATCCCCTTCATTAATCATTTTAATTAGATTTACTTCTTTGATACTCCTGATACTCAAAAAATACTTGGAATAACATAATTAACATTGCAGGATGATATTGTGAATTGAAAATATCAATATCATGATTAGATGCAATTTTAAATCTTTCAGACTTAGTTTCCATGATTAAGTTATTTGTGTCATCTGTTACTTTAACAGATCTAGATATAAATCCTGATTCAAACAACAAATTATCGTTTTTTTCACCATTAAATATTATTCTAGGTTTGAATCCAATTTTTGTTTCGAATGTGCCTATTTTAGTATCATTCTTAAATACTTCCCAAACAGTTTTAAAAGGGGTCTTTAACTTTCCTTCTATCGATCTTTCTTGTATCACTTTAAAAGAGCCACCTTCAAATTCGATCATAAAATTATGTTTCTTTCTCCCTAATAACGCGAATGTTTCTTGTCTAGTGGATGTGTAATACAAACTTAATATAAATATAGGATTATTGTGTTCATCATAGACTTCAATTGGTTTAGTAGATGCACCAAAAAAGTTTTCTTTGAAATGATATTGTGACATATTAACCTCCCTAATAAGCTGTTATTATGACTATTCTACCATAGCTAAATTTTGTGCACCATTTTTAATGTTTTGTGCTTTTAGAACATTTTCTATCATTAATTTAATCATTTTTTCTTTGTATGGCTTAATAGAAACTAATACAATTCTTTCATCGGTATCAGCTCTATCTTTATCAAGATAGTTTAATTGCACAAGGGCTTTTATGGATTTATTGATTTTTACTAAATCCCATCCAAATTGCTGTTTAATGTCTTTTAGTGTTCGACATCCATTCTGAGACATCTGTATAAATAATAAAATCATAAATTGATCGACATTTATTCTATATTGATGATGGATATTATGATGGATTTCACTAATCATACTATTAACCTCTATAGCATAATCAATACAATAATTTGAATTTACATGTGTAGATATCTCATTTAAATTACTCTTAAAGTCCAGTTCTATTTGATTAATTAGTTGAGAAATTTTCATTTTGTGACGAGTTTCTACTATTATAATGATTTTTCTCTCATCTTGTTTTAGTCGTTCTTTTTTATAATAATTTAAATCATGTAAATAGGATATGACATGTGTTAACATCGTTTGATTAATACGAAGTACTTCTTTAAAATCTAAAGCTGTAAATTTCTTTCTCTTCTGATTATCGTTAATAAATTTCAATATTTTTAAATGATAAATATTTAATGCGTAATTTTTCTTTAGTATTTTCTTCACCTGAAAATTTAAATAATTAAATTTCAATAATTCGTTCTTATGTTCAATCATAGCTCAATACCACCTTAGTTTATTTTCGTTTTATATAGATATGTTTAATGACATCCGCTGAAGAATCATAATCTATTACTAATTTTTTTGATTCTTTTTTTAAATTTATTGTATTTATCTTTTTATTCGTTTCTTCATTAAACTGCTGATTAATTGCCTTATTACGCTTAATAAAAATATCGTGAATTCTAAACTCAAATTCCTCAATGTTTAAACCAGTAATATTTAGTTTTTGCTGCAGCTTATTAAACAGTTTATTGTTTGGAAAGATTAATAGCTGGTATTCATTTAAATAATGCGTTATGAGGATACTGCCATTAAAAAATATGATATTTCCTCTTAATCTTTTTAAAGTTAATATTAATTCGAATAACTGATACTGACTTTCTTTATTTAACTGTAATTCTTTTATCATAAGGTGACTGCTCTGTGAAGGTATCATACTATCAATCCAAGTATCATCTATAATAATTGAAATTCTTTGCTTATATTCTAAACACCATTTAAATGTTTCAATAAGTGAATCAATTCGATTAGGGGTTGTCGGTTGATATAAGATATTTATCGAAGAATTATTCTTTAATATAGTAGTTATTTCTCTATCGGAGACTAATTCATGGTAAACTTTATAGGCAATTTGTTTATTTCCTTCTATTATATTTGTCATTCGGTTAGTTATGTATTTATCCCGATTATTTAATATTAGTGTTACTTTTGAATCTTTTAATGTGTCTTTTATCATTTTATAGATATGATTATATTGGTAAAATGTCATATTTAAATAGAAATGAAATTGTCGTTGTCCATAGTAGTATGTACAATCGATTAGATAATTTAAAAGTTTCTTTAAGTCTTCTTCAAACGCCTCTAGATTTTTATTTCTAGACAACTTTAATTCAAATGAAATTTCAAATTGATGCTCTAAAGAAAATGAAAACATTTGATGCATTAATCTATTTTTCTCAAAATTAGCTTCATTTAAAAACTCATCAAGTAATGAATGCGAGAATAATAAACCATATTGCCCAATTTCTCTCCTCATCGTTAAAAGTTTTGATTGTTGAAAATTATTTGTTAGTGCCTCAATGTTTCTGATATATATTAATAAGTTTGATGATGGCATATTTGATGTTAGCTGTGAGTCTATATTAATATCTAAACTAATAAAATCTACAAAATTGTTTGTCAAAGCTCTAATTTCCTGAGATATCTTATTAAAATTTTCAAGAAGATTCGAGCGCTTATTATTAAATGGATAATACTGATCATTTGTGAGTTGCTTTCGATATTTCGCTGGTGTTATATGATATTTATCTCTGAAACTTGCTATAAAGTTTGATTCGTAAGTAAAACCATTATCACCTGCAATTTGCGTTATAGACTTCTTTGAATAAATCAAGTCAAATATGGCGTAGGATAAACGAATATTTTTTCTAAGTTCTCTATATTTCATATCTGTTATTTCTTCTAGATTTTCTGAAAACCATCTCACTGATAAAATACAATTCGTCGCAACTTCAGCAATATATAACTTCTCTTTATAATGTTCATACATATAATTGATTGCTTTATGTATATCATTATTTAAAAAATAATCATGATTTTCATTTACAATTCTATATAATCGCAATGTCATCATTAATTGCTTAATTACATCAAACATATTTATGTCCTTGTCTTTTTTATATTTAATATAATTGGCGAGTACCTTATTCATGTAAAATCTAATAACATTGTAATCAAGTTTATCTACATCAATATAGTACTTTTTTTCGAATTGAAAAAAATAATCAAGTTCACATCTTGATAAATATAAACTAGCTATAACTGTATCTTCATTAGAATAAATACGATATTGTTCTAAATCATTTATGATAAGAATGTCATTTGCTTGATATACTTTACGTTTACCATTGATATATATTTTACTACTTCCTTCTATTACATATAGCAGTATTAACCCCATATTAAAATCAGATTGAATATTTAATGGTTGATAAATCTTAAAATTACCATCATACAACATGTTAAACACCCCAATTCCTTATGAAACATCTTTATTTATTATTTATGATAATTATAATTCAACAAATATTACTAAAAATACTTTATTCTTGACTTTTTATTATGAAATTTTGTACTTATTTTAATCCTTCAGATGGAATATTCTTTTGTTTATTGGATATAATTTTTCATAGTATTATCCAAAGTCAATTATTTTATTATGTCTTAAATATTACAAACGTGTAACAAAGAATCGTGTATAACACCTAAAAGTACTTAAAAACGCTGGTATTACAACGTTCTTTATTCAGTGTAAAATGTTCGGAATTATTACATGAAATCTTTAGATATTTAAATTAAATTACAAAGCTTTAACATTCAACACAAACTAAACGATTTCTGATAAAGTAGATTTTGTTGATTAACAGCGAAGAAAAAACTTATTAGAAAAAAAAACATAAAACATATACGAAAAATTATTTTTAAATTATCTAGGAGGATTTATTTATTATGAAGAAAATCGCAACAGCAGCAATCGCAACGGCAGGAATCGCAACATTTATGGCACATGACGCAGATGCAGCAGAAAATACACAAGGATATAATCCAAACGATCCATATTCTTATTCTTACAATTACACAATTGACCAACAAGGTAACTACCACTACACATGGGAAGGTAACTGGAATCCATCATCTCATTATGGTAACCAAGCTCAACAACAAGTAGCATCTAACACTGCTTCTTCAAATAACGAAGCAGCTTCAAATACAAATTATTCACAACCAGCATTCAATGCTGCACCAAATGGTGGTGGTTTAGGAGATTCACATAACACGTCTTCAAATCAAAATAATGTTCGTGTAACAACTACACAAGCACCATCAACTAGCAACAATACAGCAACTACATCAAACTCAAGTTCAAATGTAAGCACTACAACTACATCAACTTCTCGCCCATCAACTGGTGGAGGAGCTAACTTATACACTGCTGGACAATGTACTTACTATGCATTCAGCAAACGTCCTGACTTAGGTAGCACTTGGGGAAATGCTAATAACTGGGCTAGTGCAGCAGCACAATCTGGTTACACAGTAAATAACAACCCATCTGCAGGTTCAGTATTACAAACTACAGCTGGTGGTTATGGTCACGTAGCTTACGTTGATAAAGTGAACTCTGACGGTTCTATCCAAGTTTCTGAAATGAACTACCAAGGTGTAGGTGTTGTTTCAACTCGTACTATCTCAGCTTCAGCAGCTGGTTCATACAACTACATTCACTAAGATGAATATAAAAAAAAGAGCAATCGCTATGATTGCTCTTTTTTTATGCATTTGTTTTTACTTTTTTAATACCGATACCTGTTATACCATAAAACGCTGCAAAGATTACACATAAATAACATGGAACAGCCCACCAGAAGAAATCTCCTAATGAAACATGCAATAAATCTCGATAGTATATACCTGAAGTTCCCCAAGGAATAAATGGCAACACCATTGTTCCGCAATCTTCTAGCGTTCTTGATAAGTTCACACGATCTAAATTACGCTCATTATACATTTCCATTAACAGTACACCTATCATAATAATCACGACAGATGCAACACCAGCTGCAAAAACGAGTATTAAACTTCCCGCTATCGTAACTAATATCAGATGTGAATCTTTAGAAACTTTACTAGATATTGTCGTTAAAATAACTTTTAAACTGCCAGATGCTTCTACAATACCCGCAAAAGCATAACCACAAAAAATCGTTACAACAATTTCAGTCATACTCATAATGCCACCACGTTTTAACAGTTCTACCATTGAACTTGATGCATCATTTTCAGATAAGCCTGTCATATTGATGTTGAAACCTTGCATCGTTACATTAAATGCATCTACAATTTCAAATCCATTATTAAACACACCTACAAACATTGCGACTAAACTGGATAATAACATCATCGGTACAGTAGGTTTTCCTATACTAATACCTAATACGATAACAATGACTGGTATCCATACCCAAAAATTCAAATTAAAAGCCGTATCAATATTACTCAATAATTCATTTATTCTTTTGCTTTCTACATTTTTAGCATCAAATTGTAAACCTACTATAAACCATACAATGAGCCCTATAATTGATGCAGGTATTGTCGTCCACATCATATGTTGAATATGCCTAAAGATATTTACTTTCGTTACTAATGCAGCTAAATTAGTTGTATCTGAAAGTGGTGACATTTTATCTCCAAACACTCCACCAGCTATTACAACACCTGCAACCATACCTATCGGAATATTCATCTCATTAGCAATCGCCATTAAAGCTATACCGGCAGTACCTACTGATCCCCATGCAGTACCTGTTGCGACAGATGTAACGGCTGTTATGACAAATGCAGTTACTAAAAAGTATGTCGGATTAATCGTTTCTAAACCATAGTAAATTAAAGCAGGTACAGTGCCTGAATACATCCACGTACCTATTAAAATACCGACTGCAAATATTATGTATATAGCTGGCATTGCAGTTGCTAGCCTCTTTGTAATGCCATCTTGCAAGTCTTCCCAAGTTAAGCCTACTCTAATGGCTATAAAGCTCGCATAAACAGCCGCAATAATTAATAATGGCTGAATTGGATAATGTAAAATCCCAAAACCAATCAATACGACTAACCCCATAAATAAAATTGTAGAAATTGCTTCAAATAAAGTTGGTAATCTCTTCATATAATGCCCCCTTCCATATACTTAGAAAAGTAATCATATTATTTTATATATGAAAAAAGTAGTCGCAAATGATTTGCTAACTACTCTTTTTCAATGATTTAATCCTTAATACAAATATTACAAGCTAATGACATTAATTTTCTAAAAATTCCTCGTAAAACCTTATATTATCGGTATATTTTCTATATTACTGTTTGTCATAATTGGTCAAAAATATTACTAAAATATTGTATCTGATTATGATTAAGTAACAACTGTATGAAAACACACACAAACATAAAAACATCTGTTAAAGTATTATTTGTCGTCGGAAAACGACACAAACAAAACTAAAAATTTAAATTTAAAACATATACGAAATTTACGGAGGATTATTTATAATGAAAAAATTAACAGCATTCGCAGTATTATCTACGGGACTAGCAACAACAGTAATTGGAAATGGTGAAGCTTCAGCAGATACTTTCGATAACGCTCAAGCTCCAATTCAAAACCAAACTCAAACTCAAAACTTTAACTATACTAATAATTATAGCCAAAATTACAATACTTCAAACATGAGTCAATCATTTACTTCATCAGTTACTCAAACTGCAACTCAAACTTCAAGTTCATCAGCTAACTTATACACTGCTGGACAATGTACTTATTATGTATTTGACAAAAAGCAAGCAGATGGAGACCCAATTAGCTCAACTTGGGGAAATGCTAACCAATGGGCAGCAAATGCAGCAGCAGATGGTTACACAGTAAACAACACACCTAAAAAAGGTTCAATCTTACAATCAACAGCAGGTGCTTACGGTCACGTAGCATACGTTGAAAATGTAAACTCTGACGGTAGTGTTGAAGTTTCAGAAATGAACTACCAAGGTGAAGGTGTTGTATCAACTCGTACTATCTCAGCTTCAGAAGCTGGTACTTACAACTACATTCACTAAGATTAATATAATATATCTAAAAAGGAGACTAGGCATACCATTGTCTAGATCTCCTTTTTTATTTATAAAATAATTAATTTATATTATTGATTGGCTACAGCGATAAAAAATTGTATACTTAAATTAAGTTAGGAGGGATTATACATGAGTGAAAACGAACAAAATCCATTTCAACAAACTTCAACACATTCAACATATGAAGATGTATCACAACACTTAGATACAACTGATGATGATAGATTATTTGGTATGCTTATATATTTAACAAGTTTCTTTGCTTCATTTTTTGCGCCACTTATCATTTGGTTAATTAAAAGAGAGAACTCTCCATTCGTTGATAAAATTGGTAAAGATTATTTAAATTTCTTTATTTCATATACGATTTGGGGACTTGTTGCTTCCCTATTATGTTTAATACTAGTAGGTTTTATTTTAATACCAATATTAGCTATTTTAGCTTTTGTCTTTACTGTTATTGGTGCTATCAAAGCATACAATGGAGAAACTTATTTACCACCATTATCAATCCGTATGATCAAGTAACACTTTCATTTTTCGAAAGTGTTATTTTTCTTTTTTATGGTAAAACTGATTAAATACGAATATTTAATTTCATGATAGAATGATGTATACTCTTATAATCTTAAGAGTACCGTATTTTATGAATCCCCTTTTTAAACGTTATTTGTGCACTTCCATTTTATGGAAAGGCATAATTTTTTTTGTACTTTATTACTACAGTGCTTTAAAGGAGGAGTTTTTTTGGATCAAAAAATTAAAAAACCGAGAAGAAGATATATAAGCTTACCGACACAAATATTAATCGCTTTAGTATTAGGTGTTGTAGTAGGATACTTTTTACACGGACAAGACCATTTGATTAAATTCATTCGACCTATTGGAGATATCTTTTTAAACCTTATTAAAATGATTGTTATTCCAATTGTATTCTGTTCACTAGCATTATCAATTTCAAACGTTGGTGATATGCATACAGTTGGTAGATATGGTTGGAAAACAATTTTATACTTTGAAATCATCACTACAATTGCTATTGGATTGGGAATTATATTCGGAAACTTATTCAAACCTGGATTAGGGATTGACGCAAACAAATTACCTAAAGGTGATATTTCTAAATACGAACAAACTGCCGATGCTGCAGAAAAATCGACTTATGGTAACCATATGATAGATACAATAGTTGGCATCATACCTACAAATATATTTGAAGCTTTAACAGCTGGAGAATTACTACCTATTATATTCTTTGCAGTATTCTTCGGATTAGCAATCGCTGCAGTTGGTGAAAAAGGTCAGCCAGTTAAAGATGTATTAAGTGGAACATTAGAAGCTGTATTCTGGATGATACATAGAATATTACGATTAGCGCCTTACGGTGTATTTGCTTTTATCTGTGTAACGATTATGACATTTGGATTATCTGCTTTAATTCCATTAGTTAAGTTATTAGCAGTTGTTGTAGGTGCAATGGTATTCTTTATTATTGTTGTATTAGGGATTGTCGCAAAAATTTGTGGCATCAGCGTATTCTCTATTATTCACATATTAAAAGACGACTTATTGTTAGCGTTCTCAACTTCAAGTTCAGAGACAGTACTACCATCAGTAATGGAAAAAATGGAAAAATTCGGTGCACCAAAAGATGTTGTTTCATTTGTTGTACCAACAGGATATACATTTAACTTAGATGGTTCAGCCTTATACCAATCAATCGCAGCATTATTTGTTGCACAGATGTATGGTGTCCATTTAACACTTGTTGAACAGTTAATATTAATGTTTACATTGATGATTACATCTAAAGGTATGGCTGCTGTTCCTGGTACTTCTATAGTTGTTCTTATTACAACATTAGGATCTATGGGATTAAATCCAGAAGGACTTGCATTAATTATCGGTATAGACAGACTATTAGATATGACAAGAACATGTGTCAATGTTGTAGGTAACGCACTATCAACAGTTGTTATCTCTAAATGGGAAAACAAATATGACCATGCAAAAGGACAAGAATACTTAAAATCATTGAAAAAAGCATCATAAAAAAAGATTCGGCTAAGGGGAGCCGAATCTTTTTATTTTAGTTTATTTTAGTGAATCCACAATTTCTTTAATTTCATCTTGTTTTAAGTCTACAACAATTTCTCCGTCTTTAGTATCTTCTTTTAAAGCATCTTTAGCTTCTTCTGAATGATATAATTCTGCAATTTTCTTGAATGTTTTATTATCTTTGTCTTTCGTATTTGCTGCGATAAAGTTGATATAAGGTTTAGCTGCATTAGCATCTGGATCTTCTAAGAATATAGGGTCTTTCTTTGGATCTAATCCTGCTTTTGAAGCTACACCATTATTAATAACAGCAATATCCACTTCATCTAATGCTCTCGCTGTTTGTTGTGCATCTACTGCTTTAATGTTTAAATTCTTTTTATTTTCAACTATGTCTTTAGGTCCACCACTTAAACCGAAGTTCTTATCTAATTTAATGTAACCTGCTTTTTCTAATAATTTTAACGCTCTTGCTTGGTTTGAAACATCATTTGGAATCACGACTTTCGCACCATTTTTTAAATCTTTTACATCTTTTAATTCTTTAGAATATATACCTAACGGTGCAAACACTGTTGTTCTAATAGGTGTAATGTCTGTACCTTTATTTGCTTTCTTAAATTGATCTAAAAATGCGAAATGTTGGAAGGCATTTAAATCAATGTCTCCGTCTGATAAAGCTTTATTTGGAACATTGTAATCTGAAAACTGTTTAATTTCGACATCAATGCCATCTTTCTTAGCTAATTCTTTAACTTTATCCCATACTGCTGTGTCATTCGACGCGATACCGATTGTGACTTTTTTGTCGTCTTTCTTATCTCCACATGCTGCGAGTAATAAGACTAATGCTACTAATAATGTTAAGACTTTTTTCATTTAAACTTCTCCTTTATATTAAAATGTTTATTTAACTTCTACGTACTAATCTAGATAATACATTACCTAGAGATTGAATAACTTGTACCATAATAACAAGTATAATAACGGTAATAACGATGACGATTGTATCAAATCTTTGATAGCCGTATGCGAGTGCTAAGTCACCTATTCCGCCGCCACCAACTGCACCGGCCATTGCTGTAGCACCAATTAAACCAATAATTGAAGTTGTTAATGCTAAAATTAATGAACCTAATGCTTCCGGTAATAAGAAATATCTAATAATTTGAAATGGTGAAGCACCCATTGAATGTGCAGCTTCAATAACTCCAGAATTAACTTCTAATAATGAGTTTTCTACTAATCTTGCTATATAAGGTGCAACATAAACAGTCAGTGGTACAATTGCTGCAGATGTACCTATTGAAGTACCTACAATTAATTTAGTAAAAGGTACAATCGCAATTAATAAAATAATAAAAGGTAATGATCTGAAAATATTAATAATTGGGTTGAGTAAATAATAAATAATGACATTTTCCCATATACCATTTTTTCTAGTAATCACTAACAAAATACCTAATGGAATACCAATTAAGGCACCTAATACAAGTGATACAGTTACCATGTATAAAGTTTGATATATAGAATCTAACAATAGTGAAGAATCTAATGATGATCCGAACATTATGCACCAACCTCCTCAAATTCTATATTTAATGAATCTAAATGGGCAAAGCTTCTTCTAATTGCACTGTCGTCACCTTTCAAACGTAACGTTAAGTACCCTACAGGTGTGCCTTGAATATCTGACATTGAAGCAAACAATACATTAATTTGAACTTGATATTTTGTAATTAAGTCATTAATGATAGATTGTGTCACTTTATCTCCATCTATGTATAATTTAATGTCTGTTGCTTGATGATCAGTTGGTATTAATTTTCTTAAATTAGGTGATATATCTGTTGTAATAACTGTAGATACAAAGTTCTTCGCTGTTGCTGTTTTAGGATGGCTGAAGACATCTAATACAGGTCCAATTTCGATTACTTTACCATTTTCCATCACTGCGACTTTGTTACAAATCTTCTGTATCACACTCATTTCATGTGTAATCAGTAGAATTGTGACACCAAACTCTTCATTGACACTTTTCAATAATTTCAATATAGAATCTGTCGTAGCCGGGTCAAGTGCACTTGTTGCTTCGTCACATAATAATATTTTAGGATCTGTCACGAGTGCTCTTGCAATAGCCACTCTTTGTTTTTGTCCGCCAGATAATTCATTTGGATATTGCTTCCCTTTATCCTCTAGACCAACAAACTTGAGTAGTTCATCTACTTTAGCTTTAATTTTATCTTTACTTGTACCTTGCAAAATAAGCGGCATCGCAACATTATTAAACACTGTCTTAGAATTTAATAAATTAAAATGTTGGAATATCATGCCGATATTTTTCTTAACACTTTGTAATTCTTTCTTTGAATACTGATTGATGTCATGGCCATCTACAATGACCTCTCCCGTTGTTTTTTCTTCCAATACATTAACAAGTCTTATTAACGTACTTTTTCCTGCTCCACTATATCCAATTACGCCAAAAATATCTTGTTCTTCGACTTTAAAACTGACATCATTTAAAGCTTGGATTTTAGAATTCTTTTGCTGGAAAATTTTATTTACATTTTTAAATTCAATCATCGTATTTATCCCTTCCGAATTCTTATTAATATGATAAGAATTATATGGGTGTTTCCTTTTATCGTCAATACTTATAATCAAATTTTTCTAAATATTCATTTATCTATATTGTAATTTTTCTCTTTAATGATTGATTAACATGTTCTTAATGAATTTTTATTAATGTAAGCGCTATCAATAATTTATTGACAACTTTGTGAACAACAAATAAAATGAAACTTAAGATGTATTTTTACATCTACAAATAAGGGGGTTATAAGTATGGCAGAGCATGATTTCAAGCGTTTAGCAGCAGAGCCAAAGTTTAAAGAACTTCTGAAAAAAAGAAATAATTTCATATTTCCTATCTCTATATTCTTTATTATTGCAACGCTCCTATTTCCAGTATTGACTGGTTATACAAACATCTTGAATAATATTGCATTTTGGAATATCTCTTGGGCATGGATTTACGCTTTATTATTATTCATTATGGTTTGGACACTTGTCACTTTGTACATGCGAAAAGCGAAGTCTTTTGATAAAGATGCTGAGGAACTATTAAAAGCATATAGAGAGGAGCAAAACTTATGAATGTCATCGTTGTCGTTATGTTTTTAGTATTTGTCGGGATCACATTGTTTATTACATATTTTGCATCTAAAAGAACGCAATCAGCAAATGACTTCTACACTGCTGGTGGTGGCTTAACAGGTTGGCAAAATGGATTGGCAATTGCAGGTGATTATTTATCTGCCGCATCATTTTTAGGTATAGCAGGTGCCATCGCATTATGGGGGTTTGATGGTTTTTTCTATAGTATCGGTTATTTAACAGCTTATCTTATTGTGTTATACATTGTAGCTGAGCCGTTAAGAAATCTTGGTAAATATACTTTAGCAGATATGATTGCAGCACGATTTGAATTGAAAAAAGTGAGAGCAATGGCTGCAGTTTCTTCTATTACAATAGTTATTTTCTATATGCTTGCACAACTCGTTGGTGCAGGTGCACTTATTCAATTACTATTTGGTATACCTTATACACTCGCTGTTATTCTAGTTGGTATTATGATGACCATTTATGTATTATTTGGTGGTATGACAGCAACAAGTTGGGTACAAATGGTTAAAGCAGTATTACTTATGATTGGCACAGTGATTATTTCATTTTTAGTGTTATTACATTTTGACTTCAACCTTTCTACGATGTTTGGTGAAATGCATAACATTAAGTCATCTGATTTCAAAGGTGAATTTATTAATCCAGGTTCACAAGGTAAACCACCGTTAGATAACATCTCATTAATTATTGCGTTATTATTTGGTACAGCTGGATTACCACACATATTGATGCGATTCTTTACAGTTAAAGATGCTCAAACGGCAAGGTCTTCTGTTATGTGGGCAACATGGATTATCGGTATCTTTTACATTTTAACGATATTCCTTGGATTTGGCGCAGCAGCATTATTAACACGTGAAGAAATTATTAGCGCCAACCCTGCTGGTAATATGGCAGCCCCATTATTAGCAGCAAAATTAGGTGGAGATTTCCTAATGTCATTTGTTTCGGCCGTTGCATTTGCTACGATATTGGCAGTAGTAGCAGGTTTAGTATTAACAGGCGCGTCTGCATTCGCACATGATATTTACGGACAAGTCATTAAAAAAGGTAAAATAAGCGAACGTGAACAGATGAAAGCAGCAAAATTAGCTTCATTAGCAGTTTCAGTCGTATCCATTATATTAGCCTTATTTGCTCAAAATTTAAACGTAGCATTCTTAGTATCATTAGCATTTTGTGTCGCAGCAAGTGCAAATTTACCAGTCATTGTATTTACGATATTTTGGAAGAGATTTAATACACACGGTGCCATCACAGGAATAGCTGTCGGCTTAATCGTGTCACTTATACTCGTTATACTAAGTCCAAATGTCATGAATCCAGAAGGAACAGCATTTATTACAATGTCGCCAATATTCCCTTTATCAAATCCTGCAATCATATCAGTACCAGCAGGCTTTATTGGTGCATTTTTAGGAACATTCCTAGGTAAATCAGAATCACATGATAAATTCCAAGAAGTACAAGTTAAATCAGCAACAGGCATATCAACTTCAGATATTACACATTAAAAATTAGTAATGTTGGTGAAGTATTTAGGGACAGAATTCCGAGTAATGTCCCTAAGAGGCTGTTAGAGACACAATTCCGAATAATGTCCCTAATTAGACGCTCCTAACTACCATTTCTCGGAATTCTGGTAATTAGCATATCCAACTAACTTATTAAATGTCAAAAACCGCTTAGACATCCGTCGTGTCTAAGCGGTTTTTACTTATTTTAATTTTGCTTTTTGTAAAAACTTCACTTTTTTACTAAGTGATTTTGAAGATTTTTGTTTGAGCATTTTATTTCTTATTTTAATTTTTAAAGTACTTGATGATTGTGCTGCTTTACCGATTTTTCTTGATTTTATGATGACTTTTTTAGTATGTTTCGTTCTTAATTTGTCATATCGTTTTAAGGCTGATTCTATATCTCGATCGTTTATTAAATTAACTAATGTTACGGCGTCTTCTATTGCTTGGCCTGCACCTTGTCCCATGTTCGGTGTTGTTGCATGTGCTGCGTCACCTAATAGAACAACTCTATTTGAAACGAATGATTTCAATGGTACGAGGTCATACATATCATGATGTAATATGCCTGTTTCTTCTTGTGCATCTAATACGGTTCTTACTTCATCTGGGAATTGATTGAAGTATGCTTGAAGATGTGGTTTCTCAAATGACTTAAATTGCAAATCATTTTCTTTAGCATTCATTGTGCAGAACCAGTATAATTCGTTGTCTTTTAAAGGAACTATGCCAAATCTTCCTTTATGTCCCCAATATTCTAGTGTAACGTCTTGTTCAATATTTAACTTCTCATTTACAACGCCTCTGAAACAAGTGTATCCAGCATACTTAGGTGCTGATTTCGGATAAAGTTGTGTTCTTACTTTTGAATGTATACCATCTGCTGCAATTACTAAATCAAATTGTTCTTCTAAACCATTTGTAAAATAAAGTCGTACATCGTCAGCTGTTTGTTTAAACGTTTTAACTTCATGATTTAAATAAATATTATCTGATGGTACATGTGTTTTTAAGATTTCATGTAACACTTTTCTATGAATCGTAATATTTTTATGTTCATCTTGATCCATCATTAATGAATTTAAAAATTCATCTAAATCAGATCTAATTTCTATTTTTCTTAATGGTTGGCCTTCTTGCTCAATTGCATATGCCATTTTATATTGTTTTAATGCTTTAAGGACATTACTTCCAATGCCTAAACCGGCGCCATCTTGTTCTAAATTGCCACGTTGTTCATAAACATAAACTTCATGTCCCGTTTGACTTAGTAATCCAGCAGTCGTTAATCCACCGATGCCTGCCCCAATTACAGCAATTTTCATTTTGTTCACTACTTTCTTTGAAATAAAAATTTGATTATAAACTTTATTTTAACACGAATCCTTACATATCTTTACCCCTAGTTCATATTGAACTAGGGGTAACCTTTATTTGTAATAGTCTTTATGGACTTTTGATTTCTTCAAATTATGGTCATCATAATAACCTTCCATAATTTTACCGATACTTGTTGCCCAATTCACATCTGTTGCATAAAGATGCTGTCCAGGATTATAAGGGTTCCATCTCATTTTATATAATGTGTCTTGCCCATTGTTAAGATAGTCCTTTTTAATAAATTCTGCGCCTCCATTTATAGCTTTTTCTGGAGAAGTCCAACCTTTCTTACGCGCATAACTACTACCCGTTTCTACAGCATCTTGATCAAATGCCCCAATCCCATAGAAATTATAGAATGTTTTACCGTTGGACATTTTGACACCACTTGCCAATTCAGAATTACCATTTCCAGTTTCGATAAAAGCATGACTCATCAAGTAGATGATATTGACATCATATTTTTCTTGGGCTTCTATAAATGCTTTTTCTTTACCTTTTAATATGCCTTTATCTTTTAAAATGTCTTTAACTTGTTTTTCTGATACATCTACTTTTTTAGATATATCTATGAATTGAAAGTCTGTCTGACTTTTGTCAATATCCATAAATTTATCTATATCTTTTTTATCAGCATACACGAATTTATTGTCCTTTTGTGTAACAGCTGGTGCATCACTTTGCGTTTGAATTTCGAGCGCTTCTTCATAAGTATGTGTTTGATGATTTTTAAAAAAAGGAGACTCAAAAATAAATAATAAAACAATAAATATAATAATAATTGTGAGCCCTAAAATTAAAGAAAACCTTTCTCTCAAAAAGTTAATAATATTCACACCTTTTCTATTTGTATAAGCAATGTTACTGTTTTAACTTATCTTATATTTTCTTAAATTTCAACGAAATGTTTTCAAAAAATAAGAGTGAGACAGAAATCTGTCTCACTCGTCTCTACTCATACCTTTTAAAAAGTTCAATAATAGCGTTACACTTTGATTAATTTCTGGATCTTTAAGTGCGCCTAATAAATCTGTAACAGAAGTCTTCTTATAAGGATTAGCCCTATTCGCAACTTTCATGCCGTTATTAATCCTTCTCACGAAAGTAGATGTTTCTTCTATATCCAATTCTCCTAATAGAAATAGAACTTGTCCAAGATTTCCTAAAATACCTTCATATTGTTCTTTATTCAGTTCATTGACGATATTTTTCGTAATGATTTTACGTTGCACAATGGCTGCGTGAAATGCATCTAACGCTTCCGCTTCTTCCAGTGCATCGAGTATATCAATTCCTTTTTCAATGGCAATTTTTCGATCTGATAATCGTGATTTAATGTCATTCATATTTTCTTCAATTATATATTCTCTACTTTTATGAATTTTCTTAAACACTTTAACTCTTTCACCCATTATGCATCGCCACCTTTACTAGGGAATGTATAACTTGATTTCGCCCACTTGTCTTGTACTCTCACACTAATCTGTGGCTGTCTATTACCAAACCGCGAATTATGTTTAGGTATAGGTGATTTGCCTTTTTTAGTGATAAATTCTAACTTCGCATAATTATCTTTATATGCTGGTGTATTTGTATCTTTATCAACATCACTATCTGTTACAAAGTTAGGTGCACCTTCATTCTGATCATTTAACGGAATATAAATATTATTACCTGCTACTCTGTCTGTAACTTGCACATTCACTTCTACTGTACCTACCTTGGAAGTTACTTTAACTCTCGCACCATTTTCGATACCATGTTCTTCAGCGAGTTCTTTAGAAATCTCACAGAAGTTTCTAGGCATTTTATATTTTAAACCAGGTACTTGATAAGTCATATTACCTTCATGGAAATGTTCTAATACACGTCCATTGTTAACGTGTAATGACATTTCTTTTGTCTTTTTAGACTCAACATTAAATGACAATGGATAAAGTCTAGCCTTACCATCAGGGAAATTAAATCTTTCTGTATATAATAATGGTGTATCAGTACCATCATCATTCATTGGCCATTGTAAACTATCAAATCCTTCTAATCGATCATACGTAATTCCTTTAACTAAAGGCATGAGTGATTGTGCTTCATACCATATTTCACTAGGATGTTGATAATCCCAATCTGCGCCAAGTGACTGTGCAATTAATTGAATGATTTCCCAGTCTGGTTTAGAATCTCCAAGCGTGTCTAATGCTTTATTTATTCTTTGAACACGTCTTTCAGTATTTGTAAATGTACCATCTTTTTCTAATGAAGGAGATGCAGGTAACACAACATCCGCAAATTCGGCTGTTTTTGATAAAAATAAATCTTGAACGACTAAGAAATCAATTTTCTCAAATGCTGATCTGACATAATTAATATTAGCATCTACAACACCTGTATCTTCACCTTTAATATAAAGTGAGTGTAATGTCCCTTCATGTATACTATCTATCATTTGATGGTTGTCCAAACCTCTTTCTGAATCGAGCGAAACTTGCCAAGCTTGTTCAAATTTATGTCTCACTTCATCATCAGACACATCTTGATATCCTGGGAATGTGTTTGGCATACTGCCCATATCACTACATCCTTGAACATTGTTGTGACCTCTTAAAGGATAAGCACCTGTACCAGGTCTCATATAATTACCTGTTACTAACAATAAGTTAGAAATGGCTGTACTTGTATCACTACCGATACGATGTTGCGTTACACCCATAGCCCAACAAATGGATAGAGATTCAGTTTCTGCAACTTGTTTAGCAATATGTTTAAGTTCTGTTTGACTAATGCCCGTTAGACTTTCTGCATACTCTAACGTAAACGTTTTAAGACTGTCATAATAACTATCAAAATCATTAACCCATTTATTGATAAAAGCTCCATCGTGCCAATTTTGGTCGATAATATATTTTGTAACAGCTGATAGCCAAACTAAATCTGTACCAGGATTTGGTTGATAAAATTTATCTGCACGTTCAGCCATCTCGTGTTTTCTAATATCAAATACATATAATTTTTGTCCTAATAATTTATGTGCACGTTTGATTCTACTCGCGATAACAGGATGTGCTTCGGCTGTGTTTGTACCGATAGTAATGACCATTTTAGCTTTTTCTAAATCTTCAATTGAACCGGAATCACCACCATAACCCACCGTTCTAAACAATCCTTGAGTAGCTGGTGATTGACAATATCTAGAACAATTATCGACATTATGCGTTCCGATAACTTGTCTTGCTAATTTCTGCATTAAATATGATTCTTCATTCGTACATTTAGAAGATGAAATAAACGCTAATGCATCTTTACCATATTGATTTTTAATTTGAGAAAATCGAGTACTAATCACTCTCAAAGCTTCATCCCATTCAACTTCTTGGAAATAGCCTTCTTTTCTAACTAAAGGCTTAGTTAATCTATCTCCAGAATTCACATAATCCCAAGCAAATTTCCCTTTTACACACGTAGAAATATGATTTGCTGGAGAATCTTCATGCGGTAACACTCTTAATATTTCTCTATCTTTTGTCCAAACATCAAAAGAACAACCTACACCACAGTATGTACATACTGTCTTAGTCTTCTTAATAACATCTTCTCTCATCGCCGCTTCTGAATCAGAAATCGCAAATAGAGGTCCATACCCAGTTTCAGCTTTTTTAGTGAGTTCAATCATCGAACGTAATAAACCTGGTTCTTGATCAGTCATATAGCCTGCATTACCTAGCATGTTATTTTCCATCAAAGCATTACATGGACATACCGTTACACATTGTCCACAATTCACACAACTTGATTCATCAATCGCACGATCATTGTCCCAAATAACTCTAGGTTGTTTTCTTTCCCAATCAATCGTCAATGTTTCGTTCACTTGTACATCTTGACATACCTCTACACATCTTCCACATAAAATACATTGATCCGGATCATATCTATAAAATGCCCCAAAATCTTTTTCATAACCTTTAGATTGGAATGGATTAGATTGATGTTCCAAACCAAATTCACCCATTGTATTATGAATTTCGCAATTGCCATTATTATAATCACAAACTGTACAATATAATTCATGGTGTTCAAGCACTCTGTCCAATGCTTGTTTCTGAGCTGATTTTACAGATTCAAGTTGCGTATTCACAACCATACCATTCTCAATCATCGTACTGCACGCACGTTGAAGTTGTCCATTAACTTCAACGACACATGAGTCACACGTTTCAATCGGTCCTAAAGATTCGTTGTAGCATATAGACGGCACAAAGGATAACTTTTCAGCTTTAATAAAGTCCAATAGCCTCATGCCCTCTTCTACAAGAAAATCTTTACCATCAATTGTTATAACCTGATGTTCTTGCATATTGACTACCCCCTCTATGAAATTATGCCCAAAAAAGCCAAATATAATCATCTTTAAATGAAAAGGCTTACTTTTGATTATAATTTTGTAATTTTACAATTGCAAATAATTGTTACGTTTACTATATCGATAAATTTTCAGAAATTTCAAAAATATTATTGATACACTGTAAAATTTTTGCTAATCTATGAATATTCTTAGTTCGAAAGAAGGTTTTACAATGGTTACATTTATTTCTAGTATTATTATTTTAATTTTGGGGTATATCTTTTACGGAAAATATGTTGAACGTGTATTCGAGATACATCCAGATAAACAAACTCCAGCGTATAGTAAACAAGATAATATGGATTTTGTACCTATGCCTGCTTGGAAAGGATGGATGATTCAACTGCTCAACATAGCTGGATTGGGTCCGATATTTGGTGCAGTAGCTGGTGCTTTATATGGACCTGTAGCATTTATCTGGATTGTTGTAGGTTGTATCGTCGCTGGAGGTGTACATGACTACTTCTCAGGCATGCTAAGTTTGAGACATGGCGGTGCACAGTTCCCTATGCTTGTACAACATTATTTAGGTAAGATTATTAGAGTGTTCACAGACGTTGTGTCTGTCGTCTTGATGGTGCTCGTTGCAGCTGCTTTTGTTGCTGGTCCAGCTCAGTTATTATCAAGCAAGACACCTATTTCATTCTTCGTAGCATTAGTTATCATTTTTACATACTTTATACTAGCAGCTATTCTTCCTATCAATAAAATAATTGGACGTATTTATCCAATATTCGGTGTTATCTTAATCGTTATGGCAGTTAGTGTAGCCGTTGCTTTAATATTCAGTGGTAAACCTATTCCTGAAATTACCATTCATAATATGCATCCTAAAGAACTACCTGTTTGGCCATTACTTATGGTGACAATATCTTGTGGTGCAATTTCAGGTTTCCATTGTACGCAAAGTCCAATCATTTCAAGAACAGTTAAAAATGAATCAGAAGGTAGAAAAGTCTTTTATGGTGCAATGATTTCTGAAGGTATTATCGCATTAATTTGGGCAGCAGCTGGTATGACATTCTTCGGTGGTACAGAAGGATTAGCAGCAAAATTACAATCTATTGGTCCAGCTGGTGTAGTTGACCAAATCTCAATGGAACTATTAGGACCATTTGGTAGTATCCTTGCACTACTTGGTGTTATCATCCTACCTATTACAACTGGTGATACTGCACTTAGAAGTTCAAGAATGATTATAGAAGATTTCATGAGAGATAAAATAAATATTAAACCAAAAGTATTAATGATTGCAGCAAGCTTTGCTGTAGGATTACCAGCTTTCTTACTATCAACAATTGATTATTCATTCTTATGGAGATACGTTGGATTCTCAAATCAAATCGTCGCAACAGTTATGTTGTGGGTAAGTGTAAGTTACTTATTAAGATATGGCAAGAAACATTTAGTAGCCGGGATACCAGCATTATTCATGACAGCTGCAATTAGCGTGTATGTGTTATACGCACCTGAAGGATTATCATTACCATATCAAACATCTGTAATTGGCGGATCAGTGGTATTTCTAATTGTCGCTTCATTATATGTACGTGCAATTATTAAACATGCAGATCCAAGTAGAATCCCGACACCTACAAGAGATTTATATACATCATAAAAATGGAGACTTTCGATTATAGGTCGGAAGTCTTTTGGTTGAGTATGTTTGGTGTGAAGTGATGATAATGGGGTTTTTAGTTACAGTTTGGTCGGGTTTTGTAATTAACGCCCCCTTAGTTACAATTCGACCGACTTTTGTTACTATGGACGCCCTTATTTACACTTCCGACGACTTTTGTAATTATAGACCCCCTTAGTTACACTTCCGCCGACTTTTGTAATTAACTCACCCACTACATACATGCCGTTCTTGGAATCCCAAAAACTACCAAACCTCCTATTATTGTTAAAGGATACAAATAATCATATATTTTTTATAATCACAATCTATCTATAATATTGAAACAGTTGTACTATTGTATTACATCATATTTTAAAAAGGAGAGATTATTCATGTCTATAGACATAAAAGCATTAGAAGATACGTATCCTATTATTTCTAATATTAAACGTGGAGAAGAAATATTCTGGAAAAACCCTGACTATTTAACGACTACTGACTTACCATTTTCAATGGATGATGTACTAGATGCTGAACAAAGATTGGCACGTTTTGCCCCGTATATTGAAGAAGTCTTTCCTGAAACGAAACAAAATAATGGAAAAATTGAATCTCAAATTTTTTCATTAGATCATTTCAAAAGAGCACGATTCAGCCATTTAAAGGGACATTTATTACTTAAAGGTGACCACGCTTTACCTATTTCTGGTTCTATTAAAGCACGTGGTGGCATTTATGAAGTGCTAAAGTTTGCTGAGGAAACGGCAATTAAAGAAGCTGATTTTACGATCAACAGTGATTATCGCCTACTTGCTACTGAACAATATCAATCTATTTTCTCTAAATACAGAATTGCTGTTGGATCAACTGGCAATTTAGGATTAAGCATTGGTATTATGAGTGCCAAATTAGGTTTCAAAGTAACAGTTCATATGTCTCAAGATGCTAAGACATGGAAAAAAGACCTTCTCCGTTCTAAAGGAGTCGAAGTTGTAGAACATGTTCAAGATTATGGTTATGCTGTAAAAGAAGGTCGTAAAGTTGCAGCAGATGATCCATATTGCCACTTTGTTGATGATGAAGCATCTAAAGATTTATTTTTAGGATATGCAGTCAGCGCACTAAGACTTAAACATCAATTGAAAGACTTAAATATTCATGTAGATAAAGAGCATCCGTTATACGTCTATTTACCATGTGGCGTTGGTGGTGGTCCAGGTGGTGTCGCATTTGGATTAAAACTTATTTATGGTGATCATGTATATCCTATCTTTATTGAACCTACTGAAGCACCTTGTATGACTTTAGGCATGATTACACAACTACATGATCAAATTTCCGTTCAAGATATAGGTTTATCTGGAAAAACAATTGCAGATGGTTTAGCAGTCAGTCGCCCTTCTAAATTAGTCGGAAACATAATGACTTCACTATTGTTTGGTTCATGTACTGTGAATGACCATCAACTTTATCTTTATTTAAAATCTTTAAAAGATCATGAAAATATCTTTATAGAACCTTCTGCTACTTCAGGTTTCCAAGGTTTGAAATATATTCATGATTTAAATTATGATTCTGAAAATGCCACGCACCTCGTTTGGTCAACAGGCGGTAATATGGTGCCAGAAAATGAACAAAAGATTTATTATCAAGAAGCTGTAGATATAGAAAAAAGGGGTTATGAAGATTGATTTTATTAATTATTCTAGGCATTTTAGCAGGGTTATGTGTACCATTACAAACATCTATTAATACGAAACTTGGTAGTTACACGAAATCACCCATACTCGCATCATTTTATTCATTCTTAATTGGAACCATTGTGTTAATCATTGTGAATACTATTATGAATCCACAAAAATTAACACCTTCATTTATAATGAATCAAGACTTTTCATACGTTTGGTTTACAGGTGGTCTATTAGGCGTCGTCTTTTTAACAGGTAATTTATTGTTACTTCCAAGAATTGGCGCAGCATTAACAGTCGTGATGACAGTTTCTGGTCAAATCATTATGGGACTGATCATCGACCAATTTGGATTATTTGATGCTGACATTCATACAATCAATATCGGAAGAATTTCTGGCGTAATTCTGATGTTACTGGGTATATTATTAATGAATTATAAAAAGAAATCATCACGTGTCATTACAACACAATCTAATCATACAAACTATTGGATGATACTCGGTATTATGACTGGTTGTCTTCCCCCTATTCAAACAGCTATTAATAGTGCACTCAGATATGAAGTAGATTCATTTTATTTTTCTGCACTTATTTCATTTGCTGTTGGGACAATCGCTTTATTCTTTCTTTCACTTATTCTTGTTCGTAGAATTCGTTTTAGCTTCCATCAACCTGAACAAGGTACGATTAAACCGATTTACTTTATTGGTGGTGCATTAGGTGTTGTATTTGTTACGACGAACATATTACTTATGCCTGAACTCGGTGCAGCACTTACATTAATGGTCGTTATATTTGGACAAATGTTAATGGGGCTCTTAATTGATCATTTCGGTTTATTTAATACACCAAAATTTAAAATTACAACGAGACGATTAATTGGCGCAATATTAGTCTTTGTTGGCATTGTCATTCTTAAATTATTCTAATTTAACACTAAGGAGGTCGTTGTGATGGATCTTTCACTTAAATCAGGCGATGGTATGTTGAACATTAGAGTTGGCGCAATCATCAAAGATAAGCATGGTTATTGTTTCCACTATGATAAAAAACATGATTATTATGCATTAATTGGTGGGAGAGTAAAATATTTCGAAAGCTCGGACTCAGCTATTAAACGTGAAATCAAAGAAGAACTCAATATTGAATGTGATGATATTTACTTTTTAACGACTGTTCAAAACTTCTTTGAATATGAAAGTACGTCTTATCACGAAATATTATTTATTTATCATGCTACAATTAATGAATCTTTAGATGATTTAATCATTCCATTCGATCAAAAAATTAAATATGTATCATTAAAAGTCTCAGAAATTCCTGAAATCAAACTGCTACCTCAAAAAGCAAAAGAAATCATTTTGAAAAGAGTAGACGTTCAGCCACTATTTATTGACAGAGATTTACCTAATTAATATTTATTTCTATTAAGAACGCGAAAAAACGCGTTCTTTTTTTATTATTTATAGTTCTTATAATCAATTAATCTGTCCAATTCTCATTTTAAATAAAAATTATTCTATTAACAATTTGTGTACAAAACGTAAAATTTACTCAAAAAGCCCTGTTTAATGTTTAGTTTTTACACTTTTAGGTTATTATATCTAAATATATAACAAAGTATCTCTGTAATTATTTCTGTATTTTTTATTCTTTTACTTGTCACTTTGCTCACTTTAAATTATAATTAGTATGAAATTAGAATTATTATAATTAAGAAATCTTGAGGAGGATTATGATATGAGTAATAAATCAAAACTTACAGGACTTTTTGGTGCGCCAGTATCAGATCGTGAAAATTCATTAACTGCTGGTAAACGCGGACCACTTGCTATGCAAGATATTTATTTCTTAGAACAAATGGCACATTTCGACAGAGAAGTGATTCCAGAGCGACGTATGCACGCTAAAGGTTCTGGTGCGTTCGGTACTTTTACTGTTACACATGATATAACACAATATACAAATGCTAAAATATTCTCTGAAATTGGTAAGCAAACTGAAATGTTTGCACGTTTCTCTACAGTTGCTGGTGAACGTGGTGCTGCAGAAGCTGAACGTGACATACGTGGTTTCGCACTTAAATTTTATACTGAAGAAGGTAACTGGGACTTAGTTGGTAACAACACACCTGTATTCTTCTTCCGTGATCCTAAATTATTTGCAAGTTTAAACCATGTTGTTAAACGTGACCCTAAAACAAACATGCATAACCCACAATCAAACTGGGACTTCTGGACATTATTACCTGAAGCATTACACCAAGTTACAATTTTAATGACAGATAGAGGTATTCCAAAAGGATTCCGTAACATGCACGGTTTCGGTTCACACACTTACTCAATGTACAACGATGCAGGTGAACGTGTATGGGTTAAATTCCACTTCAGAACACAACAAGGTATCGAAAATTACACAGCAGAAGAAGCTGAACAAGTAATTGCTAAAGACCGTGAATCAAGTCAAAGAGACTTATTCAACGCTATTGAAGAAGGCAATTTCCCTAAATGGAAAATGTACATTCAAGTTATGACTGAAGAACAAGCAAGAAATCATAAAGATAACCCATTTGACTTGACTAAAGTATGGTTTAAAGACGAATATCCATTAATTCCAGTTGGTGAATTCGAATTAAATCGTAACCCAGAGAACTATTTCCAAGATGTTGAACAAGCTGCATTTGCGCCAACAAACATCATCCCTGGTATAGACTTCTCTCCAGATAAAATGTTACAAGGTCGTTTATTCTCTTACGGAGATGCGCAACGTTATCGCTTAGGTGTTAACCACTGGCAAATCCCAGTAAACTCTCCAAAAGCTGCAACAAATGTTTGCCCATTCTCAAGAGATGGACAAATGAGAATAGATGGTAACCAAGGTGGCGGAATTAACTACTATCCAAATAGTTATGAAGCGCATCAATCACAACCTGAATACAAAAAACCAAGTTTAGAACTTGAAGGTGAATTATACGAACACGACTTCCGTGAAGATGACGATAATTACTATGAACAACCAGGTAAATTATTCCGTCTCCAATCACCAGAACAACAACAACGTATTTTCCAAAATACAGCTAACGAAATGCAAGGCACTACTGACGAAGTAAAACACCGTCACATCCGTAACTGTTACAAAGCAGATCCAGACTACGGTAAAGGTGTAGCAAATGCATTAGGCATTGATATCAACTCAGTTGATTTAGAAGGATAATATATAAATAGCGTATAGGACAATGAATGTCCTATACGCTATTTTTTTAAGTAGTGTCTGAGACATCTCGGTGTCTCAGACTAGATTATTATGAAGTTTAGAAATTGAGTATCGCTAACTTCCTTTATTCTGAATTCTGGTAGTTAGAAACTGCTCACTTAGAGACATTTCTCGGAATTCTGTCCCTAACAGCACCTCTTACGTACATTTCTCGGAATTCTGTCCCTAACGACACCTCTTACGGACACTTCTCGGAATTCTGTCCCTAACACCCACTCTTACGGACACTTTTCAGAATTCTGTCCCTAACGACACCTCTTACGGACATTTCTCGGAATTCTGTCCCTAACGACACCTCTTACGGACACTTCTCGGAATTCTGTCCCTTCATATCATCAACTTATTATAATTGACTTACTTTTTTAGCTTTAATCATGTGTAAGAAATAGAATGCGACTAATCCTATTAAGGCTACGATAGACATTGCTAGATATAATCCTGAATATCCGATTGAATGTGTGAAGTTACCTAGTACATATGGTCCGAATCCTAATCCGAAGTCTAAGCCTATGAAATATGTTGATGTTGCTAATCCCATTGCTTCTATTGGAGATACTTTAACGACTAATGCTTGGAATATAGATTGTAAGTTACCGAATCCTAATCCTATAAATGCACCTGCGATTAATAAGATCACACCATTACTTGCAATACTAATTAAGAATAAACCGACAATTAAACATATAAATGCTGGTATTGTAACGATATTCTCACCGCGTTGGTCCATAATTCTTCCTGTAAATGGTCTTGTAATTAAGACTGCTACTGCATAAACAACAAAGAAGAAACTTGCTGCATCTACTAAATGATTTTCTTGTGCAAAGAATTGAATAAATGACAATACTGATGAATATGCAATACTAACAATTACAACTACGATTGCAATTGGTAAGGCATGTACTGAGAAGAAATCAGTAAGTTTAAATCCTTTTTTCTCTTCTGTTTTGACACTAGCCATTACAGGTGTTTCAACTTTCATGAATAGTGACATAACAAATGCTACAACAATAAGTATCGTACAAATTGTAAATAGTCCAGACATTGGAATGTGTTGATATAGTAATAAGCCTATAAATGGTCCGATTGCTGTACCGAGTACCATACTTAAACTATACATACTGATACCTTCACTACGACGTTGTGCTGGTGTGATAAATGCTGCAATTGTTCCTGTAGCTGTACTTGCTACCCCACTTGCAATACCATTTAGAATACGTACGATTAATAACAATGCGAATGATGATGCAGTCACGAGATATAAACCATTTGTGATAACTAGTAGAATCCCACCGATGACTAACACTTTTTTACTACCTACTATATTGATATATTTACCTGTTAAAAATCTACCTACTAATGATCCAACAATAAATAATCCTGATACTAGACCAGCCATACTGTCTGAAACTCCAAATGTTTCCTTACTATAACCACCTACTGTTACTAATAGTAAGTACATTGATAAAAATATAAAAAAGCTAATAACAAAATTAAATATAAAATCTTTTGTCCAAATCGGTTTCTTAATTTGGTCATTCATTACTCTGTTTCCTCCTCTATTAAATAACTTCTCAAATTCTCTAAAATCTCTTGTGCCTTATTAAGTTCCGCTTCTTCGACACCAATTGCTTGCAGACATTTTTCTTGAAATACACCAATTCTATGATGGATTTCATCGAATTGATTTTGACCTTGCTCAGTTAAAGTAAGGAATTTTTCTCTTTTATCTTCTTTACTATTAACTGCTTGAATCAATTCCCGTTCGATCAATTTTTTTATAATTTTACGAGCTGTAGGCTTCTCAATAAAAGAACGCTTTGAAACTTGTACCAGTGTGGTTGGTTGATTAAATGCAATATCATGCAACACTTTGTACTGCGCAGCATATAAATCAAACGGTTCCAATATCTCATTAATATGATGAATATATGGTCGATACAAATTTGTATAGGAATATAAAAAGTTCTTCATTGTTTTCACCTTTTCTCATAAAAATATAGTTAGCTTTGCTAACTAACACTCAATCATTCTACGCCCATTGTCATGTTATGTCAACACCCATTTACGCTTCTAACAACAATTTTTCAAAAATTTCTATTATAATTAAATTAAACAAATATAAGGAGAAACTTGATATGTTAAATGATTTCTATGAAAGATTATCTAAGAAAGAAAATAAAATGATTGAAATCAGAAGATACTTACATGAGCATCCTGAGTTATCTTTTGAAGAAAAAGAGACAGCCCAGTATATTGCAGACTTTTATAAAGATAAAGATGTAACATTGCAAACGCATATCGGAGGAGAAGGCATTTACGGTATTAAAGTAACAATTGATTCTGGTAAACCAGGTAAGACATTAGCGTTACGCGCTGATTTCGATGCTTTACCAATAAAAGAAGATACCGGCCTACCTTTCAGTTCTAAGAATGAGGGTGTCATGCATGCATGTGGTCATGACGCGCATACTGCTTATATGATGGTCCTTGCTGAAACTTTAATTGAAGTGAAAGATCAACTTAAAGGTAAGATTGTCATCATTCACCAACCTGCTGAAGAAAAGCCACCTGGTGGTTCACAATACTTAATTAAAGATGGCATTCTTGATGGCGTTGATAATGTCATCGGCGTCCATGTCATGAGCGCACTTGAAAGTGATCACGTTTATTATAGAGAAGGCAATGTTCAATCTGGTCGAAATATATTTAAATTAAAAATCACAGGTCGTGGTGGTCATGGTTCGTCACCACATTTAGCAAATGACCCAATTGTTGCAGCAAGTAGCTTTGTCATGTCTGTACAAACAATCGTTTCAAGAAGATTGAATCCATTTGATATGGGCGTTATTTCTATCGGTTCATTTGATGGTAAAGGACAGTTTAATATCATTAAAAATGAAGTCACACTTGAAGGTGACGTTAGAGGTATGAACGAAGAAACACTACAACTCATTGAATCAGAAGTTAAACGACTTTCTAAAGGTCTAGAATCTATGTATGGTGTTCAATGTGAACTTGAATATACGAGAGATTATCCAGTTCTATATAATGATCCTGAATTAACGAAACAAGTTGCGAAAGCAATTGAAGCGGCTAATATTCCTGAAGTTAAAAGTGTTGAACGTTGCGAACCACAACCACCATCAGAAGATTTCGCTTACTATGCAAAAGAATTACCTTGTACATTCTTCTATGTAGGTGCAAGTCCAAAAGATAAAGAAACATTCCCTCATCATCATCCTAAATTTGATATTGATGAAGGTTCTCTACTTATTGCAGCCAAATCAGTAGCTGCTGTTACCTTTGATTATTTAGGTGTTCAATAATCAATTTACTTAACAGATGTTAAGTAATGTCACACCAAGTGTAAATTTACCTGACTCATATTTCTTTTTTCTTATTTTATATTTTATACTTTTAAAAAAATAAGGAGTTGAGGGAAGATGAGTCAGACAGATACACTTTTATTATTCGGATGTACGTTGTTAGTTTGGTTAATGACACCTGGATTAGCATTATTTTACGGAGGATTAGTTCAATCTAAAAATGTTTTAAATACTTCCATGCACAGTATTTCAGCAATTGTTGTTGTAACATTCACGTGGGTATTAATAGGATTTTCTATTAGTTTTGGCGGTAACAATTTATGGATAGGTGATTTCTCACATGCGTTATTAAACGGAGTTGGATTCACACCTAATGGTAATTTTAGTGAAACCATTCCATTCGCATTATTTATGCTTTTCCAATTAACATTTTGTACCATTGCCGTTTCAATTCTTACTGGTTCAGTAGCTGAAAGAATGAAATTCGGACCATTTTTAATCTTTATGAGTTTATGGGTCATTCTAGTTTATAGCCCAGTAGCACATTGGGTATGGGGTGGCGGCTGGATTCACAAACTTGGTGCAATTGATTTTGCTGGTGGTACAGTAGTCCATATTTCATCTGGTGTTTCTGGACTTGTACTTGCCCTACTACTTGGTTCTAGAAAGCCTAGCAATAAAAAACCACCACATAATTTAGTCATTACTCTAATCGGTGGTATTCTCGTATGGTTCGGTTGGTTTGGCTTTAATACAGGATCAGCACTCACTTTCGATTCAGTTGCCATGCTCGCATTTGTTAATACAATATTAGCATCATGTGCAGGTATTGCCGGTTGGTCTATCTTTGAATATATTCAAAAGAAAAAGGTCACTTTAATCGGAACGTTATCAGGAATGTTAGCAGGACTCGTAACGATTACACCAGCAGCAGGTTTTGTCGGTTACGGAAGTGCAATGATTCTAGGAATATTAGGTGGATTCGTTTGTTACTATGTTATCACGCACCTTAAAGTATTACTTAACTATGATGATGCATTAGATGCATTCGGTTTACATGGATTTGGAGGCATCGTTGGTGCAATAGGAACAGGTTTATTCCAAAATTCTAGCGTTAACTCAACAATAGCAGACGGTGTATTCTTTGGTGGTGGCATTATGCCAGTAGTCGTACAAATCGTTGCCGTCGTCGTAACAATCGCATTTAGTGGAATTATGACTTACATCATCGCTAAAATCATCAGTATCTTTACAACATTAAGAACAGACGAAAAAGCAGAACTAGAAGGCTTAGATGCCGTCTTCCATGGCGAAACCGCATATGGATACGAACTCAAACAAGAAAAAGCATAAAAATATAGCTATGAAAAAACAAGCATATCACTTAACTGAATCATTCAGTCATAACGTGATATGCTTGTTTTTGTTTATAATATTAATATTTAAGCTTATTCCGCTTCTTTCTTCTTACGTGGATAGCCTATTATAATAGACACGATACCGCATATGCCTAATAAATATGGATAAAATGAATATGGTAATAGTGATACTGTTGATATTCCTGCGACGCTTGTTGCTGCTAATACTTGTGCGCCGTATGGGATAATTCCTTGTACTGTACTTGCAAATATATCTAATATACTTGCTGATTTTCTGCGATCAATTTGATAATCATCTGCTATTTCTTTGGCGAGTGGTCCTGCTGTAATGATTGAAATTGTGTTGTTAGCTGTTGCTAAATTCGTCACGCCTACTAAACTGGCAATACCAAATTCTGCGCCGCGTTTAGATTTTAAGCGTTTCGTTACGGTATTGAGCAACCATTTTATTCCGCCGTGATATTCTATTAGACCAATCATACCGCCGATTAATAATGCAATCATAGAAATATCTTGCATGCCGATAAGTCCATCTGAGATTGCTTTTAAGTTTTCTCCAAGTGTAAATGAGCCGTCTAATAATCCTATTAAGCTTGCTACGATGACACCAAGCACTAATACCATCAATACGTTCATCCCACATAACGCACTAATTAATACAAATAAATATGGAATGACTTTAATGATACTATAGCCACCTTGACTGGCATCTGTCATACCTGCATCTTTTGTAACAAACCATAGAATAAGCACTGTTAAGATTGCACCAGGTAATACAATTAAGAAATTCATCTTAAATTTATCGCTCATTTTCGTTTGTTGCGTTCTAACTGCTGCGATGGTTGTATCTGAAATCATTGATAAGTTATCACCGAACATTGCACCACCTACGACAGTTGCTGTTGTTAAAGCAAGTGAGATATCTGTCGCTTCTGAGATACCTACGCCTACCGGTGCTAATGCTGCTACTGTTCCCATTGATGTACCCATAGCTACTGAAATAAATGCACCAACTATGAATAAACCTGCTAATAAAAACTGTCCGGGAATTAAAGATAATCCTAAATTAACAGTTGAACTTACAGCACCCATACTTTTAGCTGTTTGACTAAACGCACCTGCCATTAAAAAGACAAATACCATTAATAAAATGTTAGGATGAGCTGCGCCTTTTGTAAATATATCTAATTTCTTAGCTAAAGGTGTCTTTGGATACATGGCACATGCAAAGACTGCCGCAATAAGAATCGCTACATTTAAAGGTAAGTAATTAAAATCTTTCATGATTAATCCAGTACCTATAAACAGCGTTACAAATACGATTAACGGTAATAAAGCTATAAATGATCCTTTATGATTAATTTGATTCATTATTTTCTCCTCTTAAATATCTTGAATACTTTAAAAGGGTACAGGACATATTGATTCTCGTCAATTATTAATTTTTAATTTTACCATTTGATGATTAATTCATCAAAATCAGGTAATATAACTATCATAAGATTAAAGCAAATGTTAAGGGGTTCAATTATGATTATTAGTAATACAATTAATGATTTTTTTAATAACTTTCATTTAAATGAACAGTCTAGGCTTTCATATTTTACAAAGTATCGTACAGAGTTTCAACATGCAGGTTATGATGAACATGTACTATGTCAAAATATCCATCCAACGCTTCTTAAATTAGAACAAGACCTTCCCTTAATTTTAAAAATAAACACGAAATTAGTTCATATTATCTTTGAAGTAAGGCTGAAATTTCTAAAGCAATATCAAACATATTTAAGGCCAGATATTTATTTTCTTGTTGGGACATATAAAGAAGATGCTTCAATTCAATTAGAAGATAACGCACATTTATATTTATTTATAGAGTCTCTATGTCATAAATATGATTTATTAAACGATGTGATAGCGTATTATTTCGCGAAGTTATACATATATGAAATCATTAAAGATTACAATCCTGAAAAGATTACGACGACTATTTTGAACAATAAACATGTCATATTAGAAGAAGCGCTTATCTTACATATCTTACAGACGCTCAATTATACATATCCTTATAAAGACAGACATGACTTTAAAGCTATTCAACAATTAGCTTCTAAACTTGAATCTGAATTAACGACATAAACCATCCTTCAAGTCATTCAAAAATAAAAAATACTTTCATATCCTATTCGTTTAGAAGAATTGGTTATGAAAGTATTTTTGTTTATAAAGTTTTCATTAAATCTCTAATTAATATTGTGATGTTATGTTTTTTAGATTGTTCACTTAAGAAAAGTGCAATGTCTAATTGTTTCTTATCTGTATCATTTAGAATGCCCATCTCTAATCGTGATTGCACAATATTATAAACTAATTCACTATATAACATATATCTATTCGATTTAATCGTAATATCTAATGCAGATTGAGCATAAGCTAAACATCTGTCATAAGCTTTTTCATTCGAGTAAATATTAGATAATGTATATAACAATTTGATTTGATAATTATCATCTACATTATAGCGTTTAGCAATTTCTAAACCTTGTTCTAGTGATGACTTTGCTTTTTCATTTTCATTCTGTCTATAGTAGTAAATAGCGCGCGTATTACAGATAGAAACTTGTAATTTCTCATACATATTATGATCCATTAAACGATAAGCTTCTTCTATTAGTTGTAGAGATTGTTCAACATCATCATGCTTATAAAAAGTAATAATAGATCTTACCCACTTCGAAGCAGCAATTTCATCTGTTGAACTATTTGATAAATAATTGCCATCTATAATAGGTATTAGTGCATCATAATCACGCTCTTCTAACAATCTTTCTATTACTTTTAACTTCTGTTCTAATTGTGTATCTAACTCATCACCAATATATAAATAGTCCATACTACAATTTAATCTTCTTGAAATGTTAAATAGTAGTTGAGATCCCGGTTGTAATTCATTCTTTTCTATTTTTGAAATTTGACTTTGAGTCGCAATACCTTGCGCTAAGTTCTGTTGAGATAGCTTTAAATCTATTCTCCTTTGTTTGACACGTTCTCCTAATTTCATATATAACGCTCCCCGTATTCAGTTATCGAATTAACATGTTTGAATAACCCACGCTATGCATATCATCTGGTATCGGTGTTGCTGTGCATATTTGTCCCGTCAAATATACACGACCTCCATTCATAAGCATTTTACGATGTATCATATGTTTCGGATTCTGCATGTTAATGTCCTCCTCTTTATTTTAAGTCTCAATGTGTGAAAATACAATTATTTTATCCAGTTACGCCTACTGAATTCCAAGCATTGACTACTTGTTGTACTTCAGTTGAGTTTGCACCATATAAATCAGATGCTGCTTGTTTTAATGCAAATTTAGCATCTAAGAATGAAGAGTTTGAACTTAAGTATTGTGTTAAAGCTCTATAATAGATGTCTTCTGATTTTTCTTTTCCAATTTTAGTAATCGTTAAATAAGCTGCTTTATTTGGTATACCACTATTAATATGCACGCCACCATAATCACCTTGTTCAGTATTTGGCAAGTTCTGATAATTATTCATATGTGCAGGTTGATTATATTGTTCTGGATTAGAAAGACTTCTTAATCCATCACCTGGTTTACCTGGTGTGTATGCATCTTCTCCCATTAACCAGTCATCAGGGTCAACGAAGTAACCAAACACATCTGACATCGATTCATTTAAAGCACCTGGTTGATTCTCATATACAAGATTTGCACTATGTTCAGTAACAGCATGTGTTAATTCATGTGCAACAACATCATCTGCAGCTGACAATGACGTAAATGTTTTGCCATCTCCATCTCCATACACCATGTATTGGCCATTCCAAAAGGCATTATTATAATTTCTATCAAAATGAACAATAGAATTAATTTCTGCACCGTTTCCATCATAACTATCTCTATTGTGTGTATTTAAATAGTAATCATATGTTTTAGCAGCATTAAAATGCGCATCCACACCTGCAGCTTGATTTTTACTATTAAAGTTTGTATCCGTATCTGTCATAAGTGAGAAGCTAGACGTTCCATTCTTTGCATCATAAGTATGGATTGTTCCAGAATGTGTTTCATCTTGTAAACCATAGCCATTGCTTATTTTAGTTAAATTGAGTGGCTTTTTAATATCCCCATTAACACCTACACCACTACCAGCAATATGTTCAATTTTATTTTTCTTACTTAGAACTTCACCAGTCTCAGCATCAATTTTAATTTCCCAACGTGCTGGTTTAGGATCTAAATAAATAATTTCAACATTATAGACTAATTTTTTCTTTTCAGCATTGATCACTAATTCATCTTTATTAACGACTTTTTGTCCTTTAATATTTTTCACTTCATTTTGACTCACGCCGATACTTTCAAAAGCTTTATTAACCGCTTCATCTTTAGATAAGCTTTGTTTATTTGTATATGTAACTTTTTCTGTATTGACATCCCCATTGACGAGTTCTAATTCTTGATTATGATTGGTATGTATTTTGACTTCTTTATCTTCGACAACGTAGTTATCTACTTTAGGTTTCAAAGTATAATGCGTATATCCTAAGTTATCTTTAAATTCATTTGCTACTTCAAATTGTTTGTAACTTTTCTTAATATTTGGATTGCCTGGTAATTGACTCAAAATCTCTTGTGCTTCAGCTTTTGTGTTAATTTCTTGTTTAGGAATTGATTTTAATTCCTTTTGATCTAAAGGGCTACTTTCTTTCGCACTAGCCACATTTGATAATCCTAAAGTCAAAGCCATAACTGAAGTAAAACCTACTGATAAAATTTTTTTCGATCGATACATTTAATCCACCCCTATATATTTTTAGAATAAGTACAACTTAATTATATATAACATGAAGTATAAAGTCATTATAAAAAGTGTAATTTTATATTACATTTATATTACATATAGAATATCGACATATATTAATTTAGTTTGCTACATTTTGATTTCACGATATACTTGCTCTAAAATATATAGATAAAGAAAGCTTTAAAGGAGGATGCTGATGTTTACAATTATTAAAAATGGTGATTTATATTCACCAAACTATATGGGTCAGCAATCGATACTTATTCAAGGGCGATCTATTATTAAAATCGGAGATATAGATATTGAATTAATAAAGCAACTGGATCCAAACTTAAAGATCATCGATGCTACAGGATATACGGTTATGCCAGGGATTATAGACCCACATATTCACTTGCTAGGAGGTGGAGGAGAAGCGAGTTATGTGACAAGAACGCCAGAAGTTCAATTAACGCATTTAATATCAAATGGTATTACAAGCGTAGTTGGATTGATCGGTACAGATGGTATTTCTCGAACGCTAACGAGTTTATATGCAAAAGCTCAAGCATTAGAAGCTGAAGGTGTCTCTACATATATGTACACAGGTAATTATCACCTACCCGTTACTACAATTACAAACTCCATCAAAGAAGATTTATTTTTAATTGATAAAGTGATTGGCACTGGCGAGATAGCTATAAATGATTTCAGATCATCAATTCCAACAACTGAAGAGCTCTCAAGAATTGTGGCGGATACAACAGTTGGCGGTATGCTAAGTGGAAAAGCTGGTGTAACACATTTTCATATAGGTACAGGTAAACATAAATTGAAACAAATTCATGACCTAATCGAGCATTATGATGTTAAACCGAACAAACTATATGTTACACATTTTGATAAAGGTATAGATTTGTTAGAAGAAGGTATTTCATTAAGTCATAAAGGTGTGTATGTTGACTTAACAGCAAGTACAAATACAGTAGAATACGTCAATTATTACCGAGAACATGGAGGCGACATTTCGAAATTGACGGTTTCTTCAGATGGACATGGCAGTTTACCTAAATTCGATGAACACAATCAACTTGTAGGTTATGACGTTGCAAAATGCAGCACGTTAACAGACCAATTATTTAATTTATTGGTACAAGACTCGAACTGGGAAGAAGTAATTGCTTTATTTACTTCAAATGTCGTAAACGTATTAACACTACATCATAAAGGTCATATCGAAGAACATTATGATGCAGATATATTAATAATTGATGTGAAAAAGAAACGAATAAAAGATGTATTTGCAAAAGGACAACATATGCTTTCAGATTATAAAATGATTAGAAAAGGTATGTTTGAATAAGATACACAACAAGCAGGGACAAAAATTTGTCCCTGCTTGTTTACACTTCTTCCAAGTTTTGTTACTATGGGCGCTCTTAGTTACACTTCCGCCTACTTTTGTTACTAACAGCTGCCTTATTTACACTTCCTACTTAAACACCATCTATAAATTCTATGGAATCAAGCTCTATTTGCTCGCCATCTTCTTTACGTTTTTTAATATGGAATTCTCCCCATTTACATAAGTGCTCTAGTAATTCATTTAATGTACTACCATATTCTGATATCTCGTATTCAACTTTTGGTGGTACTTGTTGATATACAATTCGATTAATAATGCCATCTTTTTCTAACTCTCTTAATTGTTGCGTTAACATTTTCTGTGTAATATGCGGAATAGCTTTTTTAAGTTCAGATGTTCGCATTGTCCCATGCTTTAAATGACACAGTATAACTGGCTTCCATTTACCGCCAATGACATCTATCGTTGCTTCTACACCAATATTATATTCCGTAACTTCCATCATGATTCCTCCCTAAGGCACTTTTTAGTACCTATATGACTTTAAAGTGCGTACTTCCTATTTATCTTATTACGTTTTAAAATATCACATATCTTATAATAAAGGAAGGAATTTAAAAATTGAAAAACAAATTTTCGAATCAACTCGCACTTATATCACTTGCTATCTCAGCTTTTGCTATTGGTTCTACGGAATTTATTAGCGTTGGGTTACTCCCATTAATTAAAGACGCCTTTGATGTGACGATCCCATTAGCAGGACTTACTGTATCTTTATATGCAATTGGTGTTACAGTTGGCGCACCTATCTTAACGCCTTTAACAAACAATATGAAAAGAAAGACTGTTTTGATACTCATTATGGTTGTGTTTATTATTGCTAATGTATTTGCAGGACTTGCAACATCATTTAGTTTATTACTAGCTATGAGAGTCCTCAGTGCTTTCTCACATGGTGTATTCATGTCTATTGCAACAACCATTGCAGCTGACTTAGTCCCTGCGCATAAACGTTCAAGTGCCATCGCCATGATGTTTACAGGTTTAACAGTTGCAACGATTACAGGTGTCCCATTTGGAACTTGGGTCGGTCAAAACTTCGGTTACGAAATGTCATTCTATACGATTGCTTTAATAGGACTCATTAGTTTAATCGCAAATATATCATTCGTTCCAAAAAATTTAACAGAATATGAGCAAGCACCTATTATTAAACAACTTGCTGTCTTTAAGAACAAACCACTTATGTCTATTTATTTAATTACAGCGCTTGGCTACGGTGGTACATTTGTTGTTTACACATATATGACTGAAATTTTAACGAATATTTTAGGGTATGAAACAAATAGTATTGTTATTATTTTAATATTGTATGGTGTAATGGTTGCAATTGGTAATACATTAGGTGGAAAATTAACAAACCATGCGCCAACAAAATCATTAACGATTATTTTTCTATTACAAGCATTAACGTTATTACTAGTCGGATTTACGATACATTTTCATGTCGTTGGTCTTATCAGTATATTATTAATGGGACTATTCGCATTTATGAATGTACCCGGCTTACAACTTATTGTCGTACTTTTTGCTGAACGTAATAGTAAAGAAACTGTCAATTTCGCTTCAAGTTTAAACATATCTGCATTTAACATAGGTATTACACTTGGATCTGTTATTGGTGGATTTATATTAAATCATTTAACATTATCTAGTACACCTTATTTCGCATTCATCATGGTGCTTGTAGCAAGTATCTTAATGTTTGTCGTCAACAAGCATGAAACAACTGAACCTTTACAAACAACTTAGTAATAATAAAAAAGCGAGAAATGTATGAGATATCAACTGGTACCTCATGCTTTTCTCGCTTTTTAAATACTTCATATTTCTTCATTTTTTAATATTTTTCGGGCATTCTCTTTCAATCGTATGACAGTCTCAATACCTTTTGTACGTTCTAAAAATTCATAAGCTTCTTTAATATGAAAGTTTCTATTAGACGTATTATGAGCATCGCTTCCGACAATATGAATCGCATCTTGTTCTAATAAATAATCAGCTACTCTTTTAGCATCTTCACCATATTTATGAACTAAAGAGCCTGCTGTAACTTGACATAATGCGCCTCTATCAATTAAATCAAATAAAATTTGCGGATCATCTTGAATAGGAATGATACGTTCTGGATGAGCTAATATCGGACGGTATCCTGCATTAAATAACTTTTCAAATGTTTGTTCAGCGAATTCTGGTATCGAGAAAAATGGAAACTCAATTAACACATATCTTGAACCTTCAGTAATAGGTAACAATTCACCAGATTCTAATCCTTCAAGTTCCTCACCAAACATATGAATCTCTTGGCTAGGATAAACTTTAATATCAATATGATGATCATTTAATATAGATTGTACTTCTTCAGTTCTACTTTTAACGATATCGGCATTATTTCTAAATCGATGTTTTATATAATGAGGTGTTGCAACTATATCTGTTATACCTATTTTCTCAGCTTCTCTTGCAAGTTCTAGCATACTTTCCTCATCTAATGGACCATCGTCTAATCCATATAATAAATGATTATGAATATCTATCATGTGCACCTCTCCTTTTGTCACGTATCTATAATCATACAACTTTATTCCCTTATTACTTATATTGTAACAAATAACTGTTTGTAACCAGTATTAAAATGACTGATTTTTGTAAATAAGCAGAAAAGTTGTTTTTAAGACTATTTTATATGAACATAAAAATATCGACATATAAGGAGTGGGAAAAACATGGAATTAGCAAAAGCATTAGAAAGAAGACGCTCTGTTAAATCTTATGAGCCATACGATTTAGATAGAGAAACAATTTATAATTTATTAGATCAAGCTGCATTATCACCTTCAGCTTGGAACTTACAACAATGGAAAGTAATCGTTGTTGATACAGATGAAGCAAAAGAAAAATTATATACCGCGGCTAATAAACAAATTAAAATAAAAGAATCTAGCGCGACATTTATTATTTTAGGTGACTTAAATGCACATGAAACAATTGGTGATATCGCAGATGATTGGATAGACCATAAACATATACCAGCTGATAAGAAATCAGGATTAATACAAAGTGTCCACCAATTCTTTGAAAGTGATTCAAACAGAAGAGACGAAGCAATACGTGGTGCTTCATTATTTGCAATGAGTTTAATGTTAGTCAGTGAAGATGCTGGACTTGCAACTTGCCCAATGATAGGCTTTGACAAACAAGCAGTAATTGATGCATTTAATATTGAAGATAACTTAGTACCAGCAATGCTTATCTCAATTGGTAAAGGTGAAATGAATAATGACAGAGCTTCACGTATACCAGCATCAGCATTTGCAAAATTCGAATAGCGAATGTTCTAAATTTGTAAAAAACTCACCTCAATCATGCATGAAAAAGTACTATAATAAAAGTAACAAAGTGAGGTGTTTAAAATGAACAAACGGTATCAAAAAGTTCTAGTACTTTACTTAATTTCAACGTTCGTGCCATATGCATTATTCAGTAGAAAAAATGATAGCACGTTAACTAAAACTTGGTTACCAAGTTCATTAGTAGGATACGGTATCTTTGCATATGGACTCAAAGTTTTAACAAAAATGAAAAAAGCAGCTTAAACATAAGCTGCTTTCCGATTATGAGCAACCTGAACTTATGTAAGTTCAGGTTGTTTTTTGTTTGGGGTGGATGGTGGTATGAATGGTGCGAAAGCCTTGGCTTTACTTGGTACTTAAGCCATGACTTACACAATCTCTTGGCTTTATTCTGTACTTAAGCCACGACTCAAGACTTTAACCTACACCACACCACTACTTCTCACGATTTACCATTTCTGCATATTCTGCATCCGTTATGGCATAAATGACATCGTCTACTATTTTTTCTTTATGAATTCTATTTTTAGGCATGACCCCTATTTTCTTCATGCCGAGTCTTTTCATCACTTCGCCTGATTTAGGATTAATTGTACTGTGCATTGCTTTTACTTGATTAAGTCCTAATGTTTCAAATGATAGTGATAGCAATGCTAATCCCGCTTCTGTCATATAGCCATTACCTGTATATTTTAAGTTAAGGGCATAACCGAGTTCTCCGCGTTTATGTTCTTGTTCAACTCTTAAATCGATTGTACCTATTAGTTTATTTTCGGATTTTAATTCAATTCCATACTTTCCTAATGGTGCGTTCATATAATATCGAGCAATCACATTTTTAGTTTCTTCTATAGATGAGTGTGTTGGAAATACATGTGTTGTATTCTCAATATCAGATGCATATTCGAATAATGACTCAATATCATTCAAATTAATAGGTCTTAAAATAAGTCTTTCTGTTTCTAATATTTGATTTTCTGCTAATTCGACTAATACATTCATACTTAACACCTACTTATGATTGATATTCGTTCAACGCCAATGCTAAACAACCGATTATACCTTGGTCATCATTTAAACTTGGTGTAACAATATATGTTTCAACTGGTGGCACTGCAATATAATTGTTATTTAATAGTTCAAATTGCTCATGCACTTTTTTTAATAAATGTGTTTGATGCATTACACCACCACCAAAAATGATTTTTTCAGGAGATAACATTAATGCCGTATTAAGTGCTGCTTGAGCAATGTAATAAGCAACGATGTCCCAATCTTTATCATTTTCATGAATTTCTTTGGCAGAAATACCTGCTCTTTTTTCGATTGCTGGTCCTGAAGCTAAACCTTCTAAGCAATTACCGTGATATGGACAATTACCTTCAAAGTCTTGATCATCTTTATGAATTTTAATAGACATATGTCCCATTTCAGGATGACTTAATCCTTGTACAATTTTCCCTTTAACGATTGCACCGCCGCCGATACCTGTACCTACTGTATAGTAAACCGCTGAGTCAATATTTTTTGCGATTCCTTTTTGATACTCTCCATATAAAGAGGCATTTACATCTGTCGTAAATGCTACAGGTACATCGAAATGCTCTTGAACTGCACCTATAAAATCAAAATTCTGCCACGCAATTTTTGGTGTCGAAGTGATATAACCATATGTATCAGAATCTTTATTGATATCTATCGGTCCAAATGATCCTATACCTATACTACTAATTTGATATTGTTTAAAAAATTCTATAACTTTAGGTAATGTTTCTGACGGCTCAGTTGTTGGTATTGAGATGCGTTCAATTACATTTAAATCTTCATCTCCAACTGCACATACAAATTTCGTTCCACCCGCTTCAATCGCTCCTAGAAGTTTCACTTATCTCACACTCTTTCCCATTTTATTTATTTTCATAAGTTATATTCAGAATCATAACGAAATTATTCATTAGAACCATCTCTTCTTCTTGAAGACGATTAACATAATAATTGCTATAACAGCCATAATAATAAGGACAATATAATAGCCTGAATGCCATTCGAGTTCAGGCATATTTGTAAAGTTCATCCCATAAATACCTGCAATTAATGTTAATGGCATAAACACAACAGAATAAATAGTTAATATTTTCATTATATTGTTCATCTTGAATGAATTCAAAGAAATATAATTATCTCGAATATCACTTGTCATTTCACGTGATGAATCTACCATTTCCATTTGTTTCATAAGATGGTCATTAATATGCGTAATATATAGAAATTGTTGTTCATTAAGATGCAACACTTTACCTTCACGCATTCTATATACTAAATCCTTCATTGGTTGAACAGTTCTTTTAATAATTAGCAACTCTTGTCTTAAATCAAATGTGTCATCAATTAACGTCTTTGTTGTAATATCTAAATTATGACGATCTTCGAAATTAAACACCTTGTCTTCAATGTCGTAAATAAACGGAAAATAGTTGTCTACAATATCATCTAGAATATTTAATAATATATCTTTAGGTTCATTTATTTCGATCGTTTCATTAAATAGTTTTCTTTTGATCGTATCGATTTCTTCATAACGTTCTCTATGGAATGTCACGATAAAATCATCACCAATAAAGATATCCACTTCTTCAGACTCTAAAGTCTTTAAATCTAATGCATGGAATACAATAAATTGATAATCGTCATATTGTTTAAACTTCGGTCTTTGTTGAACTTGTGTTGCATCTTCTACTGATAAAGGGTGAAAATCAAAATAATCAACTAATATTTCGGACTCTTCTTTAGTTGGCTCATTTAAATCAACCCATATCCATTTTTTCTCTTCTGAAATATCTTTAGGTGAATTCGTTTCCTTTATTTCATCCTTTAAATTGACATAATAAGTTTTAATCATCTTTTTCACACCATTTTCACTTTACTTTATTTCATATTATACAACTAAAAAAGCAGTGAGCAAATATACTCACTACTAAAAAAAAGTTATGAAAATACGACTGTCTTATTACCATTTACGATAACTTTATGTTCACAATGCCATTGCACCGCTCTTGCTAATACTTGAGATTCAACATGTCTACCTGTATGCTTCATATCTTGTGCAGTATATCTATGATTAACTCTTACAACATCCTGCTCAATAATTGGTCCTGCATCTAAGTCTTCCGTAACATAATGACTTGTAGCCCCTATTAATTTAACACCTCTTGTATAGGCTTGTTTATAAGGGTTGGCACCAATAAATGACGGCAAGAATGAATGGTGAATGTTAATAATTTTCAAGTGATGTCTTTCAACAAATACTGGTGATAATATTTGCATGTATTTCGCAAGTACAAGTAAATCGACATTGTAACTTTCACAAATTCTTGTAATTTCATCTTCACTTTCACGCTTAGTTTCTTTAGTTACGCTGACATGATGAAAAGGAATGCCCATATCCTCAACAAATTTGCGATTATTCTCGTGATTACTAATGACACAACTGATTTCAATCGGAAATTCTTGTCTATTCGCACGTAACATAATTTCACTTAACGCATGGTCTTCTTTAGACACAAGTAACGCTGTTTTCACTTTTTCTTCAGCATCAAAAATTTGAAAATTAATCTTTCTATTTGTTAGTTCATTCTCTAAAAGCGATTTAACTTCATCGTTTTTATCAAATTCTATACGTAAATATAAATGGTTTTCTTCTTCTTGAATGTCTGTATAGTGATCTAAATGAAATATATTTGAATTTGTATCTTTTATAATAGTGGATATTAATGACGTAATGCCAATTTCATCTTTACAATCAGCCAATAATATATAATGCTTACTCATGTGCCTCATCCTTTGATTAATTTTGGAAATATTCTTACAATATCAACTATTATAAAATTTAATTTAAAAGAAAACAATAAATTACATCATCAGTTTTAGATGTAAACGTATTCATTTATTATTTTTCCCAATACATAAATTGGTCTAGTTGTAATGATGCTAACGTTTCACGAATTAATCTTTTGCGGTCATAGTAATTAAGTCCATGTGATTTGAGTTTTGTAATCTTTCCTTCTTGAACATATTCACCTTTATACAAATTTTTATCCTTCGATACTTTAATCGTCGACTTAGCGCCTTCTTTAGGAGATATAAATAATGGATCAAATATTTTATAAACTAAGTTCCCAAATGTTTGATTATATTTTGTTTTTCCTAAATTAGTTGAAACAGCACCTGGATGTACTGCCGTTACATGTAAGCCATCTTTTGAAAATTTTTCATGTAATTCTTGCATAAAATATAAAGTCGCAAGCTTAGATCTTCCATAAGACTTAATCGGATTAAACCTTAAAGGATATTTAAAGTTTCGTCTTCCAAGATGTGCAAATAAATATGCGCCAGATGATACGATAATAATTTGTTTGTCATGACTATTCATAATTGAACCAAATAATATATGCGTTAGCATAAAGTGTCCTAAATAGTTCGTACCAAACATTAATTCGTAACCATCTACTGTTTTTTGTCTTGTTAATGACATGACGCCTGCATTATTGATAAGACAGTCGACAAAAGGATATCGTTCTAAAACAAGTGTCGCAGCTTTCATAACATTTGCTAAATCTGATAAATTACACTTAATGACATCTACTGTTATATGTTGATGTTCCGCTTCTAAAAGCTTTTTTAAGTCATTGCCTTTATCAACATTTCTACATAACAAAATAATAATGTCATAATCGTGTGCTAATTCAATAACGGTTGATTTTCCTATTCCTGAAGTTGGTCCAGTGATTGCTAGAATTCTATTCGACATTGTTTATCTCCTTATTTTTATTGCTTTTTCACATAATGTTGATGTACATAAATCAGTTCTTTAGCCATTTCTTTAATGACTTCAGTAGAAATAAGTTGATCTTCAGCATGGGACAATAACAAATTTAAAGGAACAGGCTCACCTGAAGCTTCTGATTGAATCAGGTCCTTATGCACTTTATGTCCTTCAACTAAAAATTGATTACCTTCAGAAACTAAGTTCTCAGATGTTTCAAAATTACCTTCTTTTGCTTCTTGAATTGCTTGCATATAATTACTTTTTGCCATTCCTACATTTGTAATAATTTGAAAAGCAATTTGTTCATATTTTTCCATATTCTCACCTTATTCCATTAAGCTTTCGGCATGTTTCAATACACCTTCTCCATCCATCATGCCATATTGTTGCATATCAATAACGTCTACTGGTACTTTACCATTTGCTACTTTTTCTACTTGTGCTTTTTGAAATCTTACTTGTGGTCCTAGTAGAATAACATCTACTTCATCAACTTTTGTTTCTGCTTCTGATAAAGCTAACGCCTCAACTTCATAATCTTTACCTTCTTTATTTGCAGTATCTTGCATTTTTTTAACTAACATACTTGTAGACATACCCGCTGAGCAAACTAATAATATTTTTTTCATGTTAATCTTTCTCCTTTATATTAAATTTAAAATGTGCCCAAGGTTTTAAATAGTTGAGCAGTGGTAAATCATGTGGCTCAATTCTGCCAATCACATTGACTTTCCCAGTATTGAGCATTGGCTTTAATGCAATTTGTAATTCACCTTTATATTGACCATATTCTTCATTGTCTATTAATATGTCGCCTCGTTTAATAGCAACTGTATGATGTGCTGGAAATGGTTCACTTTTATATTTCACACGACTTTGTGTTGAACGAATCATATACTCACTGACATCACCTCTATAAAAATGTGGCTCTTCGATTGCAATTTTCTTCTCTAAGTCAGAAATTTCATCAAATAATTTTGCATCAAATGTAATCGGTTCATCTTTCAAATGACTCAAAATCTCTAATTCCGCTTCAGACGGGTAACAATTGCTGATAATGACATCATCTATCAACCCTGTAGCCCATAAATGTTGCGCTTGAGTCGTTACTGGTAAACCTCTATGATCTTCTAAAGTAGGCAAACCTTCAGTAACAGGCCATGGTCCAAAGTCACCTACTTTACTTGAAACAAATGCTGCTGTTCTTAAACCATATTTTTTGAATTTTTTACTACCTTCTAAAAAGAATGCTTCTGATATTCCTGCATATCGATGCGGATAAAAATTATGACATCCAACTAAACAAGCGCGATTCGGCTCAAAATCCATCACATTATCAATATAATGATTCATCACACTCATATTCAGTTCAATCTTAATGCCATAAGGATTATAGGTCATGTCACTTGTTTCTTTCGCTCCTACACCTTCATCAAGTCTAATACCGTCTACACCTAACTCATTGAAAAAAGATAAATCATTTGGTTCAATGCCTAGTACTATAAATGTGCGAGGTGCCACATCTATAAAAATTTCAAAGTTTAAATTTTTAGCATAACGAATTGTTTTTTCAATTATAGGTAACAATGTCGCTTTATTTTCATCAGTAAGTTGCAATAAATTTGTAAATATTCTCGTATAACCGTACTGATGAGCTTTTTCGATATATTGAATATCTTCATCTTCATTTGATTTTCCTGGATATAAAGAAATTCCTAACCGTTTCATCAAACTTCACTTCCATTCGCAATATATTTCTTTTTTTATAATTTTGAATAATTTATCTATTTAGTTTATACTATAACAAAATTTAAGCGCTTACAAATGAAGGGGGATTTTTTATGAATAACTTTGCTACATGGATAGAAGGCAAACTTTCAGGTCCAATGACAAAGCTTTCTAACCAGCGTCATTTACTCGCCATTCGTGACGGGGTCATTTCAGCACTTCCATTTATTATATTCGGCTCATTTTTCCTAATATTTGCGACACCACCGTTACCTGAATCTTGGGCAATTACTCAGTGGGCAACAGAACATGCTGAGCAAATTTTAATTCCATATAGAATGACGATGTTTATCATGAGTTTGTATATTGTGTTTGGCATAGGTTACAATCTCGCCAAATCCTATGACTTAGATCCATTGTCAGCAGCACAACTTTCCACTGCTGCATTCTTATTAACAATCGCACCAACTATGGATAAAAAATTAGGTTTCGTATTACCAATGACCAATTTAGGCGGTCATGGTCTATTTGTTGCAATGTTTGTTGCAATCTTCTCAGTAGAAATATATCGATTATGTAAAAATAAAAATATTACGATCAAGATGCCACCTCAAGTACCGCCATCAGTAAGTCGCTCATTTGAATCTTTAATCCCAGTAGTTTTTGTACTCGGTGCAATGAGTATCATTACAGTAGTGTTCCAACTTGATTTACATACACTCGTTGATAAAATCGTAGGTCCACTCGTCTTTGCAGGTGATACTCTACCTGGTGTACTTGTACCTGTATTCTTAACAACTTTCTTCTGGGCATTTGGTATTCATGGTATGTCGATTGTCGGGACAATCGAACGTCCTTTATGGGAAGTTTATTTAGCAAAAAATGCAGAAGCACATGCTGCCGGAGATTCATTACCGCATATAGCACCAGAAACATTTTTCCAATGGTTTGTTTGGATAGGTGGCGCAGGTGCTACATTAGGACTTGTCATTTGTATATTATTATTTGCAAAATCTCAGTTCTTGAAAAAATTCGGTAAAGCTGTATCAATACCATCATTATTTAATATTAATGAACCAGTAATATTTGGATTGCCAATTGTATTAAATCCAATCATGGTTATTCCATTTATTATCATTCCATTAGTATTAACCGTTATAACCTACTTAGCAACATTGTTTGGACTCGTAAATGCCACAAGCGTAATGGCACCTTGGACATTACCAGCTCCAATCGGTGCATACTTAGCAACAGGAGGCGATTGGCGAGCAATTGTACTCGTATTATTTAATATCGCTGTTTCAGTCATAATATATTTCCCATTCTTCAAAATGTACGACCGTAAAATGGTCTTAGAAGAAAGCGGCGAATCAAAAGAACAAATCGAACAAGATATGAAAGAAGGCAAATAGTAGGAAAAGAGGAACCCTCAGGGACACAGTTTCATATGTTCCTGAGGGTTTTTATTGTGATATGTGGGAAATGTCACGCCTTAATTTAGGTATTAAGACGAAATGTGCGGAATCTCTTGGCTTAAGTTGGATATTAAGCCATGACTTCGGCTATCTCTTGGCTTAAGTTAGACGTTAAGCCATGACTTGGGTGATCACTTGGCTTAATTAGGGAGTTAAGCTAAGACTTGGACGATCTCTTGGCTTAATTAGGGAGTTAAGCTAAGACTTGGACGATCTCTTGGCTTAAGTCAGTAGTTAAGCAAAGACATGGATGAGTTCTCGTGTGTTTACTTCTCCTTTAACTCACATCTTTCCACATCCATATTCAACAACACTCTGCACCATACCCAATACACCTTCGCCCCCATAGGTCCATACTCAACAAACCTCCACACACAAAAACAAACCCTTACCCCCATATTCCTCATTCCACAAAAAAGCCTGATACAGCTATTGAACTGTACCAGGCCATCCCTACTATATTAAATAATAATATCAATAAAGAACCATATGATCATGACTACCATAATCAATGCTTTTGCTATTGAGCTTGTTAAGAATCCAAGTAATGATCCTACACTTGCATTTGTTGCAGCTGCGATATCACCTTTTTGAATAATTTCTGTTACAAATACTAATACAAATGGAACGATTATGATTCCAAATGGAGGAAATACGAAACAACCGATGATGACACCGACTGCTGCCATTGTTTCTCCTAATTTAGAACCTCCAAATTTCTTAACGAAATAACTATTCATAATAATATCTGACAAGATCATAAATATTGTAAATACAATCATTACTACCCAAAATATCCAAGACAATTTGCTTGAATCAATTGCAAAGTGATAAATGAAATACCCTACCCATATAAATAATACGGATGGAATAATAGGTTTCACTAATCCTATAAATGCAATTACAAACATTAAAATAATTAATATCCAACTTATTGCTGTCATTTTTATATCTCCTAACTTACTTTAGTTTCGTTATGTGTCGTATGTTCTACTGTGAATATAAGTAATACAAATGCTACTGCTATTGATAAACTTGAAACAAAGAATACATTGCCTAGTCCAACTATATCGCTCATAATACCACCTAATAAATTTCCACCTAACTGCCCGATGACCATTGCATTGGCAAACAATGTCGATGCGTATCCAGGAAATTCTGGTAAAATATCTTGAAAATAACTAATACCTAAGCCTAGTAAAATAGCTAAGAAGAATGCTAACGCTAGTTGTCCTATTAACATTGCTACGAAACTATCAAACACCCCGATGCTAAAGTAATAACCGAATCCAAAAATAGAACCAACCATTAATAATGTTTTTGTTTTGAACTTACTTGCAATAATACCAAGTATAATCATAAACGGCACTTCTAATCCCGCACATAAACTTGCTAAATATCCGACATGTGATTCATTATCTTTAAGATATTCTGTTACATATAATGGCATATTCAGCGTATACATCCACTGACCAACATGTAACAAAATGAATGCTAAGAATGGTATTAATAATGTCGGTTCTTTCATTAAGTTTGGTGCTTTCTTTTCTGTAAAATTACCGATAGCATTTTTAATAACTTTTTTCGGTTCTTTATAAAATATAATTAATAATACTAAAACTGTTAAAAATAGTGCCACCGTTCCACCAAACAATCCATCATATCCAAAGGTACTTAACAATACTGTACCAATTAAAGGACCAAATAAAAATCCTAATGAAAATGTAGAACGTAGAACTGTATTAGCAAATATACTTCTATCTTTATAAGCTGATTCATTAATTGATTCACGTGCTGAGGCATACATTTGAGGCATTGCTGGTGCAGCTAAACCTTGGAACATTGCGTAAAGTGCAATAAACACCCAAATTGTATGTATGTAGAAATAAATGGAGAAACATAATGCACCCATAATAAGAGCGGTAATGATAAGATATTTACGATTAATTTTGCCACTATCTGAAAATCTAGCAACAATAGAGTTCACTGTAAATGAAGCTCCTGCTGCAAGCGCCATTAACAACCCATATTGTCCTTTCGTCATGCCTAAATGTTGCGTCGCATACAACACTAGGAATGGAACAGTAATCGCAACTGCCATACCAAGTAAACCCATATTTGCTGTAAAGAGTTTATAATTTTTTATTTGAAATAATTTCAAAAACATGAATTCACAACTTCCTATATTTTATTATATGCTTGTACTTTAAAGCTTATCCTCTGCTACGTCAATGCTTTATTGCTATAATTCACATTAACCGGTAAAATCATTATTAAATATTGAAAAAAGGAGTCATTCTAGTGAATTACAAAGTAGATTATATATCAGTCGGAAAAATTGCTAACATCACATTTAGCGATCAAAAATCTAAAAAAACTGCCATTTTCAAAGAACCTTTTAAAGATAAAATGTACTTAACACATACAGGCTTTGTTGAAGACGAACAGCAATACAAAGGACACGGTGGACCTGAAAAAGCACTCTGTTTTTACAGCAAAGATAACTACGCATATTGGGATGACATTATTGATTTGTTACCAAAGTATGCAATTTTCGGAGAGAATATAACCGTTTCAGGTTTAACAGAAAAAGATTTAAACATTGGTGACACGTACGAACTTGGTGAAGCAATCATTCAAGTTTCATGTCCAAGACAACCTTGCGCTACAATCGCACAACGATATGGCATTAAAGATTTAGTTAAACGCATGGCTGATAGTTATAGAACAGGCTGTTACTTTAGAGTTTTAAAAGAAGGTTACGTTGCACAGAATGACAATATGAGATTAATTGAGCAAACTGAGCCTAAACTATCCATTTATGAATTGAATGAAACACGATTTAAAGATAGTAAAAATCTACAACGTATTGACAATATTTTAAACCACGAAGCGATTAATGATGAAACTCGTGAAATATTTACGAAGTTAAGAAAGCGTCTGTCATAGAAATCAATATAACGAAAGCAGAAAAGAAATCCATACAGATTTCTTTTCTGCTTTTTATTTTTTTCCTATCTCAAGTTGATTAATATAGTTCTTTAAGACTTCTATGAATGATTTCACTTGTGGTAATTGTAATACGTTATGTTCATAACATATATATGTAGATCTTGTCAGTGGTTTACGCATGACATTTAATTTCTTGATTTCAAATTTATTTGTATCGATATCACCTATAACGAGTTCAGGTAAGACTGTTACACCTACACCATTTAATAATAATGCTTTACATGTAGCGATTTGATCGACTTTAATCAGTGCATGGTATTCTTGTTGTAAGTAATCTGTATACCATTCTTCTATTTGTTTTAAGTAAATGGGTTCTGCTTGAAACTCGATCATTGGTAAAAGGTGTAGATCTTGTTTTCTATTTTTAGGATATATAAAGTAATGCTGCTCATTAAGTAGGAGATCATTTTGAACATTCATAACTTCGTTGCCTCTTACGACCATGATGTGAAAGTCATTCTGATATTGTTTAATGTGTTCACTTGAACCAATTTGTAATTGTATATCTACATTAGGATATAAGTGCGTGTATTCTCCTAATACTTGTGGGAGAATGGTCTGTCCAATTAATGAAGATACCCCTATTGAAATGCTACCATTTACTTCGCCTATTTTAGAACTGATTTTATCTAATAATAAACGTTCTTCTTTTAACATTTTTCGAGCGTGCTCAATTACAAGTGAACCTTCATTTGTTGTAATAAGTTGCTTCTTTGTTCTTATAAAAATATCTATACCGAAAAAGTTTTCAATTGTTTTTAACCTTTGACTTACTGCCGGCTGAGATATATATAGAATGTCTGCTGCCTTCCTTAATGTCTTTACGTCTTCTAATGTTACCAGTAACTTATAATCGTCTACTTTCAATTGACACACACTCCTTACTTTCATTATATTATAACACGATTTGCATACACGACCACGCCTACAACTTTAGACCGAAATATAAATTTTTTTATTTCATAAATTGAAAGTCGATTCATAATTCGTTATAGTTGAGCATGTACATTAAATAGGAAGGATCATATCATGCTTATTATAGAAATTATTAAATATGTTTTTCTTGGGTTACTTCAAGGTATAACTGAACCGATTCCGGTTTCTTCAAGTGGACATCTTGTGATGGCACAAGAATTTTTAGGTTTACATACGGACGGTCTAACGTTTGAAATTGTTGTAAATACTGCTTCATTAATTGCCGTGCTTATCTTATTTAGAAAAGATATTATCACGCTTATTGTTGATACACTTAAATATATTAAAGGTGACCGTACCGAATCTATTAAGAAAAATTTCCAACTTGCTATGTACTTAGTCATTGCAACGATTCCTGCAGGTGTTCTAGGTATTATCTTTAAAGATATTATTGGAGATACTAAAAGTGTGATTATGGTAGGTATCATGCTTATCGTCACTGGTATCGCATTGTGGTTTATTAAGAATAAACGTGGACAAAAGCTTGAAAAAGATTTGTCACTTAAAGATGCTATTATCGTAGGTTTATTTCAAGCAGTTGCCTTAATACCTGGACTAAGTCGAAGTGGTGCAACGATTGTTGGTGCATTAGGTGTAGGTATGAACCAAAAAACAGCATTTAAATTCTCATTCTTACTATATATCCCGGTAAGTTTAGGTACAGCTTTACTTGGTATTAAAGATATTGTTGAAACACCCCCCGATACATCATTGATGATTTCATATGTATTTGCATTTATTGCATCTCTTGTAGCAAGTTATTTCTCTCTAAAATGGTTACAAGGCATTATGGAACGTGGTCAATTAGGTATCTTTAGTAAATATTGTTTCATCGTAGGTCCATTAGCAATTATACTAGCGCTAATCTTCTTATAATAAAAAAACGAGGAATTCCAACTTTAAAGGGATTCCTCGTTTTTATATAGAAATATGCCATAACATTGTGGTTAAATCACTTCGCATTCATAATTTCGTGAAAACAATATCTGATTTTCTTTTCAATTCCTTTGAAATCCGTCTCTAATTTAAACATAATTTCATGAGCTGTAACATATGCCTTATGGAATTGGGCTTTGGATATTTTCTTCTCTTTAAGCATTCTTTCTAAATCATCTTCATCAACAAGTTCATATTCACCCGACTTCGGTATCACTAAAACATCAAGACATAAATCTAATGTTCTAGCATTTCCAAGTTGTGTGATATTCCTCAAATTCACATCAAAATAGTATTGTACTGGTTTATTTTGTTTATCGTACATTACAGTAATACTATACGGCTTCTTTTCAGGTAAGATTTGCATCCACTTATATCCATTATCCGCAACTGTAATTTCCCTGCCGACCACATTTACTTGTAAGGGCTCTTTTACTTGTACCATTGTTACTAATCCTACAAGCCCTTGAAAATGATTGGTGTCCAATACAACTTCTTTATATTCGCGATTAAGGAGACGTCGCCAATGACGTTTGTCAATATACTTAACTTTCATAAGTTACCAACTCCTTTTTTACATTATATAAAAAACCATGTCTAATTCAAAGCATTCAATATAGAATTTCATAAATTAAATTACTATTCTAAAAAAACACTACAAGAAACAGTGCTGTTTCTTGTAGTGTTTAAACAATTAAACATTAATATATAATTTAAAAATACAAAATGAATTTATATTTTTATATCTAGGAGTCGTTACTATTCTTTTGATAAATAATGAGATTTACCTTTTAAGAATAAACTTAAAATTAAAGCAATCACACTGAATAAAGTTGCAATCCAGAATGCATCGTTAATACCTTGAACTGTAGCCAGTTTGTTGAAGAATGTAAATAGTGCAGTTGTACCTGCTTCTTCTCCGCCAACAGATTCTGATAAAGCTTTAATTTGTTCTTGTATCATTGGATTTGTTGAATCCATATTATCTGACATATTTGCCAAATGTGTTGTCGTATTTTGAGTCATAACTGTAACAAGAATGGCTGTACCGATTGACCCTGCTAATTGTCTTACAGTATTACTAATTGCATTACCATGCGGAATTAATCGTTGTGGTAATGAATTCATTCCTGCTGTCATAATTGGCATCATGATGAAACTCATACCAAATGAACGGACAATATAAATAACAAGTATTGTTGTATATGGTGTATCCATATTTAACTGTGTCAATTCCCAAGTAGCAAATGTCATAATTGTTAAACCAATTAAAGCGAGTGGTTTAATACCAAATGAATCTAACATTTTACCAGCTATAGGACCCATGAAGCCCATTATAAGTGAACCCGGTAATAGTAATAACCCTGAATCTAGTGGTGTGAAACCACGTAAGTTCTGTAGGTAGATTGGTAATAAAATCATACCACCGAATAAACTCATTGTTACGATAACGTTAATGATTGTAGTCAATGTAAAGCCTGAATATTTTAATGCTGACATATCAAGCATTGGATTTTTCATTCTGACTTCACGAATAACAAATAATGCTGTAAAGATTACACCGATAATCAATGATAATGAAACTGTTAAAGAAGTCCATCCATCGTTACCCGCTTCACTAAATCCATAAAGCAATAATCCAAATCCTAAAGTACTAAAGATAATACCTTGAAAGTCTGGTTTTGGATTAGATGTTTTTTGATAGATTCTAAACCAGAAGAAACTAATAAATATTGCCACTAAACCAATCGCAAACATACCATAGAACATGATGTTCCAATGATAATTTTGGACAATCCAACCTGATAATGTTGGTCCAATTGCTGGCGCTAGAATAAACGCAATACCTAAAGTACCCATTGCCGCACCACGTTTTTCTGGTGGGAATATTGTCATAAATACATTTGAACCTAATGGCATTAACACACCTGCACCAACTGCTTGGATAACACGGCCTGTCATCATCATTGGGAAGTTAAATGATAGCGCACATATAATTGATCCAATCGTAAACAGCGTCATTGCTATAAGAAATAGTCTTCTGTATGAATATTTACTTATTAGAAATGCACTGATTGGTATTAGAATACCATTCACTAACATAAATCCTGTCATTAACCACTGTCCTGTAGACGCTGAAATACTAAACTCATTGTTAATAACCGGTAAAGCAACATTTAATAATGTTTGGTTTAAAATAGCTATAAACATACCAAACATCATCGCAACTAAAATTTTGTTTCTTGAAATACCTTTGCCATATACGAAATTGACATGATGTTTTTTAATTTGTTCATTAATTGGTTCGTCTTCGTTTAATTCCATACCACGATCAGATAATTCAGTATGCTCATGTGATTCATCTGAATCTTTATCCTGACCTTCAGAAGACATATTGTTAGAAGTCGTTTCATTCATCTCTGAGTCAGATGACTTACGTTCAGCTTCCATTTTCTCAATATTTGAACGTACTATTTGATGATCAACATCATCATCTTTTGATTTCAATTGTGTTTCTTTATTCTCTGTTGTTTCATCAGTTACTTGCTTAGAAACTGATTTACTTTTTTTGCGTTTTAAAACAAATGCATTAATTCCAATCCATAATAGGATTGCTACAATTATATAAGCCACCGTAAAGGTTGATGTCATAATACACCCTCCTTAATTCTTGTGGATTCGAACTTCAACATTCATTCCTGGAACAACATTTGTTGATGGCTTAGAATCAAATGTGATTTTCACTGGAACAACTTGTGTCACCTTTGTATAGTTTCCATTACTATTTGATGAAGGCATCAATGAGAAACTTGATGCAGTTGCTAATCCAACTTGAGACACTTTACCTTTAACACTAGCTTCTTGTCCGTCGATATACACGTCAACAGCTTGTCCTTTTTCAACATCTTCTACATCTGTATCGTCAATGTTTGCTGTTACATATAAATCATCAAAGTTATATGCATATGCAATTGGTGATCCAGCTTGAACTAAACTGTTTTCTGTTGCAGAAGTTTTTACGATTGTACTTTTAGATGGTGCTTTAATGTCCATTTCTTGAGACTGTCCATCTTCACCTTTACCAGCTACTTCTCCGATTTTGTCGCCTTTGTCATAAGTTTTACCTTCTTTAGCGTCGAAGCTTGTTAAGTTACCTGATACTGGGCTAGCAATTTTGATTTGCTCACCGTCAACTTTTGCATTTTCTGTTTTTACATAATCTGTTGCTTCACTATAATAATGGAATCCTACTAGACCGATAGCCACTAAAATTACTATAGTGATAACATTTACAAGCACTATTTTTTTCATTACTTTATTTCCTCCAAATTTCAATGATTTATTCATTATACGGCTCTAGAATGATGATTTAAACCAACAAATTAAATAAGTTTGTCGGGTTAAGATGGCGGAAAAATCAGATAATTATTCATAATATCTACATATTTAAATGGTATATGAATGTATCTTTGAACGGCTTTTTGTTAAAATATTAGGTATGTATTTATTCGAGGTGACCTATGAAAAAACATGCGAGACAACTAATCATAAGTAATATGGTTTACTTATTAGAACATTATCATTTTGATGAAATCACAATAAAAATGTTATGTGCAGAATGTGGTATCAATCGTTCAACATTTTACGCACATTTTAAAGATAAATATGAAACGTATGAAGAAATTAAACAGTTTCATATGACGAACTATGAAACATTAATGGATAATATAGAGCGATCTATTCTTGAAACCCCTGATAAAAGAAGAAAGTATGTTAAACAGTACTTTACGAATGTCTTTTACTACATATCAAGACATCAGAGATTTTTCACAAGCGTCTTCGTTGTCCATCCAGAAAAAGAACTCATCATCAGTTTTATCAAACTTATTAAATTAAGATTTGAAAAATTGATTACACAAATAGGTACACTTCAAGACGTCAATTTCTTCCTAGACTATACAGTCGGTGGTCAAATCGCTACCATTTATAGTTGGCTAAAAAACGGCTGTGTAGAGAAACCAGAAAAAATGGCAGATATTATGTATCGGAACATTATTAAGATTAATAGATAATGGTTCAATCTCTCTGTCTTCGTGCGTTATACCCTTATTTTGTGTATTAGCGCACGATATCTTGCAGCCTTCGTGCGGTACACCCTTATTTTCTGCCCTAGCGCACGATATCTCCGAGTCTTCGTGCGTTATACCCTGCTCTTCCTACTTATCAAAAAAGACATTCACCTTAACGATGAATGTCTTTTTTATATACTGTTAAAAGCTTGATAAACCTGTACTTTCTTGAATTCTATATAATACTTTTTTCCAAAGTGCTTCGTCTTTGAATTCATCGTATTGTGCAGTCATATCGTGTTCACTATTATTCCAAGATTGTTTAAAGTTATTGGATAATTTTTTAAAGGCTGCATCATTTTGTTTACCTTTAATGATGATATCTGATTCTAAATTATAATCTCCAATGTTTCTTCTTGTTAAATTGGATGACCCTAATATCATTGTGGCACGATTGTTTTCATTTTGCTCAAACAACATATATTTAGAGTGATATTGTTCGCCATTTGATCGAGCCCATCGTACTTTAATGCTTCCTTTTGAGCGATTGATTAATTCACTTGCAACCGGCTTATTTGGTACGCCTGGCTTTTCTTTACCAAATGCTTCTTTATTAATATCAAGTATCAATTTGATATCTATATTTCTTTTAGAAGCTTTAATCAACTCATCAATCACATCTCTGTCTGAAAGATAAAACATACCTATTGAAATATGGTCTTTAGATTGTGCTTTTTTAATATTTTGAATGACTTGATTTTTAATTTTACCTTCAGTTGCTAATTGCACACTATACTTCGCTTTATCATTCCAGCTATTGTTTTTAATTTTGAAATCACTTGGTGAGTATCGACCACCACTCATATTCGCAACTGCAATTTCTGATTTAATAATTGCATTTTGAATTGGACCTGATACTCTAACTCCAACATTTTGATGATAACCACTTGGATCATGTGGATTACTAGATAAGATCATACCATGTTTTTCTGTAACTAAAGTCTTTCTATGATTTGCTTTCATATTTAAAATATTTAAATAACCTCTAATCGTAACGTCTGGTGCTTCAGGGCTTAATGGATTACTTAACTTACCATTTTCACTATTACCAAACCATTGGAAAAATGTTCGATACATACCTGAATAAATCGGGTTAGAATCTCTTAATTCATTAAGATTTGTATAATAGACGTCTATATTATTGGCTTTTAAATTCTTAATATTATCAGGCGTGTATGAACCGTAGAATGAATTAATCGGATCTGTGATCACAATAATTCTCATATCTGGGTTTTCTTTTTTCTTATCAATTAAAGATTGCGTAAGACGTTTAGATATTTTTGGATAAGTCTTATCTCCCGTTTGATAATGATTAAATAAGAACATATCCATAATAATAAAATCATCCGCTTCTTTAATCGTCTCATTTACTTTATCAAATATTTCTTGATTGTATTGCATCTTATTCCCGTTTTTATAAGTGACATCTGTTAATAGTTCCACATGGTCTGTCATCGTTTCTGAGCTCAATTTTGAAACGCCATGTGGTAAAGGTTTAAACACATGATAAATACTCATAGCTATCACAATTCCAATAATCAATAAAAGGAATCCATAAATATATTTCTTTTTATTTTTACGCTTTGACTTATCATTTTTCTTTTTTCTTTTTACAGACTGACTTTTCTTTTTGATATTTTTCTTTTTATTAGCCATGTGTTTAATCCCCTCCTTTTTATTTATTATATCAAAACTAAATTGACATCGATGTATTACTTTGGTATTTTTAATTAATATTGAATTTTTCAGAATTTTTAGAGTATATATACAGGAGTGAAGTAAATTGACAGAACAATTAAGACCTTTCCGTGCCGACCATGTAGGTAGTTTACTAAGAACTGAGCCTTTAAAGAAAGCTCGTCAACAATTTTCAGAAGGTACGATTACACAAGAAGATTTTACGAAAGTAGAAGATCAAGAAATTAATAAAATTATTGAAAAACAATTAGAAGTCGGATTAAAAAGTATTACAGACGGTGAATTCAGACGTTCATATTGGCATTTTGATTTCTTAGAAAATTTAACAGGCGTAGAAGATTATGAACCAGAAATTGGTTTAACATTTAACGGCGTAGAAACTAAAAAACATGACGTAAGAGTTGTAGGAAAAGTCCAATACAACCCAGATCATCCTCACTTCGCTCATTTTGATTATTTACATAAGCAAGTAAACGGAAGAGCTGTTAGTAAAGTATCTATACCAAGTCCAAATCAGTTATTCCATCCAAACATATTAAACCATGACATCTACCCAGATATTTATGATTACGCGAAAGATGTTTCAGAAGCGTATCGCCAATCAATCCTTAAATTCTATGAATTAGGTTGTCGCTATTTACAAATTGATGATGTATATTGGGCTGGATTAGCAGCAACAAAACAATTAATTAAAAATAGAGAGCGTTCTGAAGAAGAAAAAGCAGAAGCTATCAAACTAGCAGCAAAAGTTGTCAATGATGCATTAGCTGATTTACCAGAAGATTTATTGATTACAACTCATATTTGCCGTGGTAACTATCAATCATCATGGGCAATTACAGGTGGTTATGAACCAATTGCGAAAGAACTATTCACTGAAAAGCTACAAGGCTTCTTCTTAGAATATGATGACAATCGTTCAGGAGACTTTGAACCATTAAGACACTTTGATAGAAACGATGCATATATTGTATTAGGTTTATTCACATCAAAAACTGGTGAACTTGAAGACAAACAAAATATTCTTGATCGTTTAAACGAAGCAACAAAATACGTTTCGAAAGATCAATTATGCTTAAGCCCTCAATGTGGTTTCGCTTCGACAGAAGAAGGAAACATCTTATCTGAAGATGATCAATGGCGTAAATTATCTTATGTTATCGAAACTGCTAAAGAAGTATACGGAGAACTATAATTCCACAAAGAAATCCCAATCCGACACATTCGGATTGGGAATTTTTTATATTAAGCTTTAAATTGTTTCGAAAGCGTATTTTTCAATTACTTCTTGATGCTGTGGATACTGTTCAATCAATTGAGCCTGTGTAAACAGTTCGAATTTTTCAAACTGGAATCCTGGTGCGCACATACAACCTACAAGTGCATAGTCATTGTCACCTTCAACAGTTGAAGCAAATATAACGCCTTTTGGTACGAGCGCTTGTAATACATCTCCCTCTTCAATATTTGGGCCGACTTTCACTTTTTCATAATGACCATCCGGATAAATCATATGCACAGTCAATGTTTGTCCTGCATGATAATACCATACCTCATCAGATTCTATTCTATGAAAATGCGAAATATTATTTTTTTCTAATAGAAAATAAATACTTGTATATAACGCATTGCCATCATTTAAAGCATGTTCTGATTTAATCGTTTCATGATAGAAACCACCTTCAGGATGTGGTATTAAATTGAGCACGTTTATCCATTTCTCTTTATTCATCTAAACACTCCATTACAAGTCAACATTGTGGAATACTTGTTGTACGTCTTCTAAATCCTCAATTGCATCGACTAATTTTTCAAACGTTTGTAAATCTTCTTCTGATAATGTTACTTCTGATTGAGCTAACATTGAAAGTTCAGCAACATCAAAATCTTCTACGCCATTTGCTTTAAGCACATTTTGAACTTGTGCAAATTGATCTGGTTCTGCGTATACAATTGTTAAATCTTCTTCTTCGATAACATCTCTCACATCTAAATCTTCTTCTAATAATAGTTCGAAAACTTCATCAGCAGATTTCCCTTTAAATGCGAATACAGCAGTATGATTGAACATGTATGCAACTGAGCCTGATACACCCATATTACCACCATTTTTACCGAACGCTGCACGTACATCACTTGCTGTACGGTTTACGTTATTTGTTAATGCATCAACAATTAGCATTGAACCACTTGGACCGAAACCTTCATATCTTAACTCATCAAAGTTTTCTTCTGATCCGCCTTTAGCTTTTTCAATTGCTCTATCTATAATATGTTTAGGAACAGAATAAGTTTTAGCTTTTTCTAATACAAATTTAAGATTTTGGTTTGATTCTGGATCAGGTTCACCTGATTTAGCAGCTACATATATTTCTCTACCAAATTTAGCATAGATTCTACTTGTATTTTTGTCTTTTTGGGCTTTTTTATCCTTAATATTATTCCATTTACGTCCCATATTTCCATCTCTCTTTCAAGTGAGTTATTTAACATACCTATTATACAATAATGATTACATCTGGCAAAGTTTACAAATCAAAAAATGTCTGAGACACGATAATTGCCTCAGACTTGTTATGTTTAATCTTTTAAAATACTTGCGAGTCTTAAAATGTGCATGATGATGTTGAGTAAATTAATAAACAAATTAAAGCCCATCTCTCTTGGAGAGAAGTTCCCTAATTTCATACGGTTAAAATCATACACAGTATAAAGTAGAAACAGTCCAATACCTATTACAGATAATACTGTATGGAAAATAGGATTATGGATGAATATACCTAATAAACTTGCGAAGATTAATGCGATTAATGTTACAAATAAATATTTTCCTAAACCTGACGCGTCATCAATCATAAAGTAACCGAGTATACCAAAAGCAGCAAACGCGCCAATTGCTAATGCAATATTGCCATAAAAGGCTTGTGTACCTAATGCGCCTAAATAATACATAAAGGCCGTATATGAAATTACACCGATAAAGAATGCATATATATTTGAAATTAGGCCGCCAAATTTTCTAGACGATTTTACAAATAACGAAATCATAATGAGTACAAATAACCCAATTGTAATTGGTAAGTGTAATGCAGGTGGTACGAATTGACCTACATATGTGCCAACTCCAAAGATTATCCAATAATATAAGAAGTATAGCCATGTTTTTCTAATGGCGGAACCATGAGTATCTGTTTGTTGATAAGATGCATATTGGTTATCATAATTCATCTTTAATCATTCCTTTTTATAACGTAATACCAACATTTTACATGCTATTTCTCTATATATCAAACGTCATGTCTTCGATAAATTGTAACATTCATCATACATACATAAATTACCATATTCCATATAGAAGCGTTCACAACGGTTTTAGCGAACTTCAATCAATGTAAAAAAGCAAAAAATAATTATTGTGTTTTTATTACAAAGTGATTACATCTCGTACATACAATATTATTTTTGTTACCATTACGTGTATAGAAGAAAGTTCATTTTAGTATTCTGTTTTTATATATTATATATACCTAAGGAGGATAAGCCTTTGAAAAAATTTGCATTCGCAGTAACAGCTGTTTCTGGTGTTGCAGCTATAGCAGCTCATAACGACGCCGAAGCTTCAACTCAACATACTGTAAAAAATGGTGAATCTTTATGGATGATTGCAGACCAATACGGTGTATCTGTAAATCAACTGAAATCAAGTAACAATATTTCAGGAAATATGATTTTCCCAGGACAAGTCATTACTGTAAACGGTAGTAGTTCAACAGGAGGAAGCGGTTCACAAGAAACGTCAGCATCTTCAGGCTCTACTTACACAGTTAAAAGCGGTGACTCATTAGCAGTAATCGCACAACAAAACGGTGTTACAGTTGACCAATTAATGAAATCAAATAATTTACAAGGTTATATTATCTATCCTGGTCAAACTTTAAAAATTGCTGGTGGAAGCGGTAGTGACACTTCAACTGCTCCTTCAAATAACACACAACCTACTCAAACAGGTGGCAATCAATCATTCAATGACCAAAACTTATATGACTGGGGTCAATGTACATATTATGTATTTGATCGCAGAACACAAGCTGGTAGTTCAATCAGCACATACTGGGGAGATGCTAAATATTGGGCAGGCGCAGCACAAGCTGACGGTTTCCGAGTAGACGGCACACCTGAAGTAGGTTCAATTATGCAATCTACAGCAGGACAATATGGTCACGTATCATATGTAGAATCTATTAACGCAGACGGAAGTCTATTAATTTCAGAAATGAACTATAATACGCCTCCAGGAGTTAAAGATTACAGAACAATCCCAGCATCACAAGTATATAACTATTCATATATTCATTAATAAAAAAACCAGTTCAGAAGATGAACTGGTTTTTTCTATGCAGAAAACTAGATTGTGGTTGTTAGAGTTCGCTAACTATCATTATTCTGAATTGTGGTAATTAGAATCCGCTAACTTCCATTATTCGGAATTGTGGTAGTTAGATGAGCACTCATTTAGAGACATTTCTCAGAATTCTGTCTCTAACAACGCCTCTTACGGACATTTCTCGGAATTCTGTCCCTAACAATGCCTCTTACGGACATTTCTCGGAATTCTGTCCCTAACTCAGAACAACTCCCCACAAAAAATTCACCTATCAATTAATTACGCCTATCCTTCTCAGTTTTTCCATACAAAAAAACATCCAAACTTAACGAGTTGGATGTTTTGATGATTTATTATACGAATAAAGCACAAATATGATAAATAATGAAAGAAAGGATAATTGATACTGGTAAAGTTATAATCCAAGTAATAATCATTCTTTGTGCTGTTGTCCATTTAACACCTTTAACACGTTGTGACGAACCTACACCTAAAATAGATGAAGATACGACGTGTGTAGTTGATACAGGTAAGTGAATGAATGTAGCACCAAAAATAACGAATGCTGATGATAAATCAGCTGCTACACCGTTAGCTGGACGGATTTTCATAATGTTTCCACCAACTGTTTTGATAATTTTCCACCCACCTACTGCAGTTCCAAGACCCATTGCAGTAGCACAACTTATTTTAACCCATAATTCAATATCTGTTGTAGATTGCATATTAGCTGAAATAAGTGCCATTGTAATGATACCCATTGCTTTCTGAGCATCATTTGTACCGTGTGAGAATGCTTGTAAAGCTGCTGTACCAATTTGGATAAATCTAAAATTTCTATTAGTTCTTGTTAAATTATTATTTTTAAATACGACTTTGAAAATAGAATATACAATAAAACCAACTATAAACGCTAAAATTGGTGATGCAATTAAAGCTAATATAATTTTTGAAAATCCTTGGTAATGTAATATTCCAAATCCTGCAGAAGCAATAGCTGCACCTGCAATTGACCCTATTAATGCATGTGAAGATGAACTTGGAATCCCGAAATACCAAGTAATAAGGTTCCATGCTATAGCAGAAATCAATGCTGCTAAAATAACGATTGAACCATTTTCTAATTTAAACGGATCGACAATATCTTTAGCAATTGTTTGTGCTACACCAGTTGCCATTAATGCCCCAACAAAGTTCATAACCGCTGCTAAAATAATTGCATGTCGTGGTTTAAGTGCTTTTGTAGATACTGCTGTAGCGATTGCATTGGCTGTATCATGGAAACCATTAATAAAGTCAAAAAGTAACGCACACACAACAATAGCTACGGTAATAATGAGTAAACTATCCATTTTTTAAAACTCCTTAGCTATTTTTCATAATAATTTGTTCTAATTTGTTTGCTACTAATTGACATTTATCTGCTACATCTTCAAGAGATTCATAAATATCTTTAATTTTTATTAATGTTACTGGATCTGTTTCACTATTGAAAATATATTTAATAGATTGTCTTAAAATACCATCACAATTCGTTTCATATTCTTTAATATTGATAGAATGTACACGAATGTGTGAGAATTTCTTCTCAGCTACTAAAGTCACGGCTATTTCAATTTCTTTAATTGCTGCTTGTATATTTTTCACGAATTCTGCCATGTATTCATCTGAATAACTGATAGAGTACATTTCAAACATTGCTGAAGTTTCTTCCATTTCATCTAATACATCATCTAATGCATCACATAATTCTAAAATATCTTCTCTTTCAATAGGTGTAATGAAAGTTTGATTTAAATCAGTAATCATTTGGTGCATAAGATCATCACCATTAGACTCATAGGCTTTAATTTTATCTGAATAAGCTTTTAAGTCGAAATCTGAATCAAAATCCATTTCTCCAAATTCAACTGATGCGCGACTTAAATTCTCAGCTATAGCTTCTAACTGAATACCAAACTTATCCTTTTTCTTATTAAACATTAGTAATCCTCCCAAAATTTACATCATAATTTATGTAATTACTCTTTCATTGTACTCTTTCAAAATGAATTCGACCACAGTTTATTAATTTATTTTTGAAAATTTAACTTGTCTGTAAACTTTACGTAAACACAAAGTTCACATTGGTATTTTATAACACAAAAAAAGGCTAATGACAAGCACTAGCCTTTATTTTAAATATTTAATTTTTAAAGTACTCTTTGAATCACGCGTTTAGAGTGGATATATGCTAAGAAGGCAAACAGAATATAAATTAATGAATAAAGTGACATCACAATAAGCACTGGTGTATAGAACGATTGTCCCATAAAGAACCAAGCTGATTTAGCCGCGAAATATCCATGACATAATCCAATGATTAATGGTAACGCAAAGTTAAAGCCAATTTTTAGTGCGATACCTTTAGACATATCTTTAGATGTATAACCTAACTTTCTTAAGATAATATAGTTTGATGTTTCATCTTCTGTTTCGTCAATTTGTTTAATGTAAATGATACATCCTGTAGAAAGTAAGAATGCAATACCTAAGAAACCAAGAATGAATAGCATAACACCGAGGCCACTTTTAGAATCATTGTAAATCTCGTAATAAGACATTGAAGAATCCGTTTCACTTTTCACCTTACTAAAGATTTTTTCTGCTTTCTTAACATCTTTATCATTTGTTAAGTTCACACCATATTGCTGATTCAAATCATCATTTTTAGGTTCATGCTTTTTCATTTGATCAAATGTGTGATCTGATACAACATAAACAGGTGCATTATAAGTTATTATTGTAGCCAAATACGATTCTTTGCTAATAGATTTCATTTTAAGATGATGTGTTTGATTGTCCATTTTGTAAGACATTTTTCCTTCATCATTAACAGTAATGACTTTATCAAGAATATCACTGTATCCTACGATTGCTACTTCATCATCTTTCAATTTTAAATCTTTAAATTCAGATGCTTTAGCAACTGTTGAAGGTGAATCAGGAGCTTTACCAGTTGTTTCATCAGCATTCTTCAGCACTTTTCTATCATCAATGATATAACGCGTGACGCCATAATTACGCTCTTTATATTGGATATGTTCAGCATCTAAGGCTTTTTTAAATTGTTGATTAGCATCTTTATTTACAAAAATATAATCGTCTGGTGCCGAACTTCGAGCTGTTTCTTCGGCATTGTAATATTGTACGTAACTTAACGCTAGTAGACCAACTGACATAGCTGACACAATTGCGATAATTGTAAGTGATAAAGCATTTGTTTTCATTTTGTGCATAATAGATGAAGTTGAAACAACATCTGTTACGCTCAACATACCTTTTTTATATTTACGAATAGTATTAAATATCAGTGAAATTGAACATCTGAAGAGCAAGTATGCACCCACTATTGTTAAGAATAAAATTGTAAGCATCCTTATATATAATGTTGTCATCCCAGCACTACTGAGATTATCGAACATGACACTTGATAAATAGTAACCACTTATAATCATTACGATACCAATTGCACCAAAAATTAATTCATATAGTTTAATTTTTTTAATTTTAGTATCTGTAGCATTATATTCATGCATAAGTGCTAAAATTGTTTTTCTCTTAATAAATATTGCATTTTGAAAAGCGATAATGATATAAATCGCGATCATAAGTACAATAGTTTGAATGAATGCTTCTATGCTAAAATTCAAATGCGCTTCTTGTTGGATGCCGATGATTTTATATAAAATCATCAATAATATTTTAGATGAGAAAAATCCTAAAATAGATCCAATCACAGCTGTTAATGTGAATAATACAAAGTTTTCTAAAGCAAATATTTTAAAGACTTCACGCTTAGTCATACCAATTAATTGGTACAACCCAATTTCTCTAGATCTTCTCTTTATAAAGAGTTTGTTGGCATAAAGTAGAAATATAACGATGATAATTGTCAGTATTGTTACACCTACTTTAATAGCAGCGCCAACTCTTATACCAGATTGAACACTATTTAAATCTTCAGAGTATCTTAACGTAACAAATCCGAAAAAGAGCATGACACTCATTGTTATTGAAAAGACATACATACTATAATGTCGAATGTTGCGTCTTAAATTCTTAATAACAATTTGATTAAAGCTCATTTACAACACCACCTAACACACTTTGTGTTTTGATGATTTCTTTGTAAAATGTCTCTCTATCATCGTCTCCTTTATAAAGTTCAGAGTAGATTTTACCATCTTTTAAAAATATGACTCTATTTGAATAACTTGCTGCTGATGAATCATGTGTAACCATTACAATTGTTGATTGTGTTGTCTGATTCATTTGATTTAATTTGTTCAGTAAATCTGATGCAGATTTAGAATCTAATGCACCTGTAGGCTCATCAGCAAATATAATTGATGGCTGTGCTATAAATGCCCTTGCTGCTGAAGTTCTCTGCTTTTGACCACCAGAGATTTCACTAGGATATTTATTTTGTATATCTAAAATACCTAAAGCTTTACTAATTTCTTCAAATCTAATTTGAGTTTCTTTTTTAGAAACTTTTTGAATCGTTAATGGTAACATAATATTTTCTTGCACGGTAAGCGTATTAAGCAAATTATATTCTTGGAATATAAATCCGAGCTCTTTTTTTCTGAAATTAGACATTTGTCTATTATTCATGTTTTGTAGTTGATGACCATTTATTTCAATTTGCCCTGTTGTCGCATAATCAATGGAACTTAATACATTTAAAAGTGTCGTTTTTCCTGAACCAGATGGGCCCATAATACTAATGAATTCACCTTTTTCAACAGTCATATCTATTTGCTTCAACACTTCTTGTTGATTTTTTTTAGAACCATAAACTTTAACGAGTTGTTCAGTTTTTAATATACTCATATTCAAAACTCCTTTGAAATTTGTTTATGATTCCATAATATAGCCTTTTTTACGATTCTTCCTTTGATTCATCGTACATTTTTAAGTTTGATGTGACATTATTGTCACTTGCCTGTTCTATTGTTGTTAAATCATTTGGTTGAGGAAAAATAAGCAATACAGTCGTACCTTCTCCATGAGTAGATTTAACATTGACTTTAATACTTAATCCTTCAGTAATCTCTTTAACTAAATAAAGACCCATTCCTGTGGCTGTTGACTCACGTCTATTAGTCGTCGAAGTAAAGCCCCTTTCAAAAATACGTGGTAAATCTCTCGCTTTAATACCTCGCCCAAAATCTTGAATATTCAAGTATGTTTGACCATGCTGCTCATAAGTTGAAATGATAATATCTTTATTCTCAGTATATTTCAGAGCATTACTTATCAGCTGTCTAATGACAGTACGACACCATTTTTCATCTGTATATACTTTTTCATCTTCAATTTGAATGTCATACCCTATGCCTTTTGCCATGCTGATATTACGTGCATGTTGAATTTCTTTAATAACCATCTCTTTTAAATCATAATGACCAAAATAAAAATCATTACTTTTAGAGCTTAAACGTCTAATATAAAGTTGCTGATCCAGTAAGTAGTCGATTCTGCTCCACTCATATAATAAATTCTTTTTTAGAGCTTGTTCTTCGATTTGATCTAATAATAATTTCATTGCCGTGATGGGCGTTTTGACTTCATGTATCCAATCTAATAAATCATTTTTAGTCGCTTGTATTTCTTTATTTTGATTGTGAATAGTACGTCTCGTACGCTCATCATAAAGTTGAATATAATCAAAAACAATCTTTTCATATGTTGATTGATTCAATTCTTTATGTTCAATTTCTTTAATCGGCATATCATTTTTTAATGCGCTATAAAATCTTGTTTCTCGCGTGTAAATCAACCATATAAACACGATAAAAATAATCAAATTTATACCAATTAAGTATAAAGCGCTTTTAAAAGAAAAGGCTACATCTAACCAACTCGTCAACAGTATGGTAGCTTGCATAATTATAAACAGTAATATCCAAATCCATCTTTCTTTCAGAAACGACTTGATCATTTTATCCCTCCGGCTCGTGCGCTATATAGCCTTTACCTACTTTAGTTTCAATTAAATCATTGAATCCAATTTCAGTAAGTTTCTTTCTTAATCGATTAACATTAACGGTTAATGTATTGTCACTCACAAATTGTTCATCATCCCATAAAGCAGTGATAATCTTATCTCTACTCACGATTTCATTTTTATGATTCAACAGAATTTCTAAAATAAACATTTCATTTTTAGTTAACGAAATTTCAATGTTATTCTTTTCAATAATATGTTTACCGTAATCCACTCGCGCTTTATGCCATAATTTGATTCTAGGCTCATCTTTATTATATTGATAAACTCTTCTATAAATTGCTTGTAGTTTAGCAACTAACACTTCCGTGTGAAATGGTTTCTGTATAAAGTCATCAGCACCCAGTTCCATACTCATGACTTGGTCCATCGGGTGATCCCTTGAAGATAAGAATACAATCGGTATGTTAGACTGTTTTCTTATCGCACGACACCAATAGAACCCATCATATTGAGGTAACTGTATATCTATAATGACCATGTCTGGTTGCAATATTTTATATTCTTCAAACACGGCACCAAAATCATTTATGCCATGTACTGACCAATCCCATTTTTCTAGTTGTTGCTTCATAGCATTAAATAAAGTTTCATCATCTTCAATTATTAGTAATTCCATACTATCCCTCTACTTTGTATATTTTTTAACTTCTCCTGCTATACTGCGTAGTTGAAAATCTTTAATTCTACAATCAACTTCGAATCCCTTCATCGTTACATTATGAATAGGTGCTTGTGATAAATAATATATACTCCACGGTAATCTTGGTACGTAATTAAATAAATGAACTATAAATTCATTTTTTAACTTTAACTTTCTAAATTCTAACATGCCATTATCTTCATACAAATCTACAGTAAGTGAACCGCCAATAACTTTGAACTGTATAATATCTTCATCAATATTTGGATGTACTCTTTTTAATTTTAATAATGGTTTACTGCGATGTTGAAAATAAACATAATAAATATCTCCAATTAATTCTGTTCTTACTAACGTTCCACTAGTCTCTTGTAACCACTGGAAATAGTATTTCACAACATCCTCTAAATCCCATTTATATGGAATAGGCATTCTATCAACGCTTCTAACGTCATCAATTTTAGACTTCTGTAATTCTATCGATACAGCTGGTCGCTTAATAGATTGTTCTGTCACTTGAACTTCAATACCGGTTGAACTTAATATTTCCATCGTTTCTATATCAAAAGGCGAACCTTTAATGTATATAATTTTTTTAACATTATTTACTTTACATGCTTTCGCCATATTATGACTCGCAATGATGTTTAAATTACGGGCAGTACTTTGTGTTAACTTTGCTGATTTCTTGTTTGGATCTAAATAATAAATTGCAATATCTATATTTTTCAATGCTTCAATCATATCTTTAAGTACAAAAATATCACATTTTCTCCAAGTAACTTCATCATCTATCATCATATCTGATTCATACTTTGTAATCGTATAAAGATTTCCGATATCTTTTAACGTACTGATTAAATGCTTGCCTATATACCCTGATCCACCTGAGATGAGTACATTCGCTTTCATTTTAAGCACTCCTTTATATTCGGACTTTACATATGTGTTATACTGTTTATAACTTATTGTTTAATTAACATAAATATACCACTGTTTGTAATTTATAAATAGAAATAGGAGACATTTTATGAAAGAAATCATACGCGAAATTCGAATAAATGATGTTGAAGACTTTAATAAATTGTTAGATAGCGTGATTAACCAATCCGAATATTTACTATTTAATCCAGGTGAGCATCAAATATCTATACAGAACCAAACTTTATTTCTAGAAGAAATGATTACGACAAGTAACTCTACAATCATTGTTGCGGAATTAAATGACACATTAATTGGTTATGTAACTATTCAAGGTGGCAAAACGAATCGAAATCGTCATGCTGCTAAAATTGCAATGGGTCTACTCCCGACATTTAGAAATAAAGGAATTGGATATAAACTATTACAAGAAACTGAAGCTTGGGCAGTGAGAAGACAACTGCATAGACTAGAATTAACAGTCGTTACGGAGAATGAACCTGCATACCGATTATATGAAAAATTTGGTTTTAAAGTAGAAGGAAAGAAAGAACAAACATTGTATTTTAATGATAAATATTACGATGAATTTATGATGGCAAAACTATTATAAAAAAGGCAAACTCATCACGTATTTCGCGTAGTTTGCCTTTTTTATTATTCATCTTTTTTAATCACTGTTTCAGAATCTTGGTTTGCATTATTTTCATATGGTGACTGTTTCGTATTAGCCCCTAGAAACATCATGACATTATTGTAATTCTTCTTAGATTCCTTCAAGTTCATATGGAATTGGTATTGATGACGTAAACCGTGTGTACCATCAAAGAATGTTGTAGTCGTTTGAACACCTTGCTTTTTAAGGACTTCATCAAATTCTCTATTTTGTGGATCAAATGGGTCAGCATCTCCAACCGTTAAAAATGTAGGTGGATAATCTTTTGTTACTTGATCAACGGTAGATAGTTGATTAATTCTCGCAAAGTTCTGTTCCCATTCCTTAGTACCCGTATAACTCGTCATAAATAAATCAATTCTAGGAAATTCTGTAGCTCTCACCGTTTGCATATTATATAACCCACCAAAAAGAATGGCAGCTTTTAAATAGTCTTTTTTAATACTTGGCTTCATACGCATTTGTTGTTGCAATTTATCATTTGTTTGTAAAGCCACATATTGACTGGCAATTTGAGCACCTGCAGAATCTCCGCCATATACGATTTGTCTGTAATCGATATTAAATTTATTTCTATGTTTTAATGTATATTTAGTAGCTTGATCTAATTGCTGTATTGGTGTCGGATATTGGTAATCAGGTGCTAAAGCATAATTAACATTTACGATGATATATCCTTTTTCAGCAATTTGTGCTAAGTATGGATTCTTATGTCTTTTGTCTCCCGCAATAAAACCACCACCATGCGTCCAAAAAATAACTGGCAATTTCTCACCTTTTTTCATTTTTGAAGGCATAATAATATCCATTTGACTATTTGGTGCACTGTGTCCATAAGATACATCACGTATCAATTTTACTTTCTTATTGTTTAGTAATAATTGATTGGCTCTTTGAGCTTGTAATTGTGCTTCCCTTTGTTTATGTTCCTGATATTTGTTATAACCGTAAAATCCACTTACAACAACGATAATCGCTACAATCAAAATAAACAATCGTCGTTTTTTCCTTTTCATATGTTCACTTCCTCATGTAAGAAGATAGTTTAACATATTCAATTATTTTATGCGATATGTTCTTTGTTATCTCTTTTACGACTAATATATTTAACAACAATTGCAGCACAAATCACTAAACCTATAACACCCATAGCTGGATATAATTTATCAATAAGTGATGAAAAACCTACAAAGCTTAAGCCATAAGCGAGAACCATAGATATCGTCAATAATACAACGTATTTTTTAGAAAACGGTACAGTAAATCTTGCCGTAAATGAGTACATAAGTCCTAAAATCGTGTTGTACATAACCATAAGCATAATCACTGATAATGCAAACCCAATAATAGGTGAAATTGTTCTAGCGAGTTCTAACGTTGGTATCTCAATATCTTTAATATTAGGATATTCAACTAATAATCCAGCATTGATAAGTGCTAATAATATTAAATATATAATACCACCAATGATGCCACCTAAGCCTGAAATACGTCGCTTATCAGCATCTCCACCAATGGCAATTAATGTACTAAATCCTACTGAGAACGCTAAACCACCATAAATAAATCCTTGAACAATTCCCCAGAAAAGACTTGGTGATTCAACCGTATCGTTAATTTCAGAAATGCCTACTTGGCCATTCACAAAAAAGTAACCTGCTATTATTAATATCACAATGATTAAAAATGGTGTGACGACACCTAGTGCTTTTACAATTTTATCGAAGTCTAATAAAAGCGTGATATATATAACAATACACATAATTAAAGCGCCTAACCAAGTTGGCACCCCAAAGCTTTCATTAAATGCTGATCCTGCGCCAGCTATCATCGTTACTGATATACCAAATAAGAAAAATATTAATACATAATCTATAACGATACCTGCTTTACCAAATAAATAGTTAATTGTTGAGCTATGATCATCTGCATCGAGTGCCGTACCAATCTTGGCTACTTGTCTACCAAAAAACGCCAACATTATACCAGATATAATAACTCCTATATACCCGTATAAACCATAGTGGGTAAAGAATTTCATTACCTCTTGCCCTGTCGAGAACCCTGCACCAACAACGACCCCAACATAAGCAAACCCTATTTTTGTTGCTTCTTTCAAATTTGACACAAACTTTCCTCCTCATAATTTTGTTCAACATAATGATGTATACCCACTATTCACAAAATTATTCCAAAAAATTAGCGGGACAGAAATCTAATTTGTACAAATTAGATTTCTGTCCCGCTTTCTCTTTAATATCTTTATGAATTATCTTTAATTGATTGACTATAATTTGCTCTTGTAACTGTAAAGCCAACAATAACTGCTAGTGCAAGTAAAATGATACCAAACCAGTATGACTGATGAATACCTTGTGTCATAGCATGATTGATTTGATCAACTGTAGGGTTCTTAATACCTTCTAATGCTGCTCTTTGTCCACCGTTCATAATACTTACAAAAATCGCAATACCTAATGCGCCACCAATTGGCTGTAACATGTTAGATACAGCCGTACCGTGTGGATACATTTCTTTTGGTAAAGCATTCAATGCATTTGTATTAGCTGGCATCAATACTGCAGAAATACTAATCATTAATATAATATATACAACAACAAATATCCAAACCGAAATACCTGGATGAATTGTTGAATAAAATATTGATACACATAACAATATGATTAAACCTGGTACAATAAGTTTTCTAGGACCAATTTTATCAAATATGGCACCCATAAAAGGTGACAAGAAACCATTTAATAAAGCACCTGGTAATAAGATCAGTCCAGCAACTTTAGCACTGAAACCCATAGGACCTTGCAAATACATTGGCATTACAATTTCAGAAGCAAACATTGTCATAATAACGACTACGAAAATGATAACGCCTTTAGTATAATTGTGATATTTAAACACTTTTAAATCTAATAAAGGTTCTTCTAATTTAAGTTGTCTAAAGACAAATAGTATCATTGTAATGATACCGATGATGAGTGTGATATATATTGAAGGACTTGAGAATCCGCCTTCTGTACTACTCACAGAAGAAACACTATATATAATTGTTGCAATACCAATTGTTGATAAAATGATTGAAAAGACATCAATTTTTGGTCTTGTAACTTCTCCAACATTTTGTAAATATCTATATGCGAATATAAACGTAAATAGCATGAATGGGATAACGATTAAAAATAACCATCTCCACCCTAAATAATCAACAATAACACCTGATAATGTTGGACCTAATGCAGGTGCAAACATAATGACTAATCCGAATTGCCCCATAATTTTCCCGCGTTCATTTTCATTATAAAGCATGAGCATTGCATTCATGACAGTTGGAATCATAAGCCCCGTTCCAGCTGCTTGAATCATTCTTCCTACTAATAACATTGGGAAATTAATAGCTAACCCCGCAGTTAAAGTCCCGATAGAAAATATTGTTACTAACCCTAAAAATAACCGTCTCGTTGTAAACCATTGATTTACGACTGCAGACAATGGTGTTAGTACACCCATTACTAACATGAAACCAGTTGCCATCCATTGGACAGTTGGTGCATCAACATCAAATACTGACATTAATTCTTTTAATGCAATATTTAAGAGTGTTTCATTTAAAATCATGAAAAATGTACCAACTAAAAAGACAATCATAATTATTTTTCTTTTAAACTGATTCTCCATTTTTTTCTCCTAAATTTTATTTTGTAACTTGTCTATGATGACATAAAAAAGAAACCTAGTCAAAAGACTAGGTTTATGCATTTTGAGATTTGGATAGTTGTGAAAAATCTACCACTACTTGGTCCATTCTCTTCGCTGTTTCTTTCATAATATTTCTAGCAACTTTATTTTCTGGGTCTATCTTAAGTATTTGCTTACTTATATCAAAAGCTTGTTTGTCAGAAAGTAAAGGTTCCGGTATAGCATGTAAAAGAAGCATTTGTAATAAACTCTTAACTTCTTTATGATCTGTTAAAATCATCGATCTTTCAGCATGATAATAAGCTGAATGAAATGCGCCATCATGTTCACTATATGGATAAACGTGTAACAAGAACGCTAAGTCATGAAGTTCACTTGTTTCTTCCTTCTTAATACAGTCTAATATAAATGTATAAAACATCGTACTTTCTTCTTCGTGAGCTGCTGAAATAAAGTGTTCTTCAAATTCTAAGAAATCCACTTCGGACATCAATCTATATGCAGTATCAAATTCGCCACTTAATATATGACCTTTAATCAAATCCTTCATTCAATGTCCTCCTTTTCTCTCTATGCAACATTCACATTCTTTTCAATGTTAAAATTTTAAAGTCAAAAATATTATAACATGTTTTGTAATAAATTACCTTTAAAAAAGAAAACCAACTTAAATTTTAAAATATAAATGGTGATGATACTTGCATCGGTGATTAAATCGAGCATCACAATTTGGGCATACTTCTTTTAACATATAATCATTGATAGAAATTGTTTCTTTACAAACCCCACAAAGTATCGCATGTTCATTAAATTCAGATTGATCCCATCTTTTAATGTCATGCTTTTCACATTCATTATGGCACTTGTAACAAGGATAGAATTTATCACAACATTTAAATTTAATAGCGATGATATCAAGTGGCGTATGATAATGTTCACATCTAGATTCATTATCTACAGTTAAGCCATGTATTTTCACCATAGTATCCTCCAAAAAATTTACTTTAAGTGAACATCTCATAATTATAGCTATTTTGTCAATTTATAATGATTTGACATAAACGATAAATTTTAATAAAATTAACATATGAACATATATTCATATGTTAGGAGAATAATATGACTACAAATACTATTTTAGATGACGAAACATTATTACTTGTATCACAAACTTTTAAAGCATTAAGCGATCCGACTCGCGTAAAGATATTACATTTATTATGTACCGGTCGACATTCTGTAGGTTGTATAGCTGAAACACTTTCGCTAAGTCAATCTTCCGTGTCGCACCAATTAAGATTTTTAAAGAATCTTAGGCTTGTTAAATTTGAACGTGAAGGTAAAAGTATTTACTACTCAATAGATGATGATCACGTTATCTTATTATTAAAACAAGCCATCGAGCATGCCAAACATTAACAAAATAGGAGGTGTTTTCATGGGACATGAACATCATGGACATGACCACAATCATGTTCATACAAATAATAAAAAAATACTGCTCATTTCATTTATTATCATTTCTGTATTTATGATAGTTGAAGTGATTGGTGGATATATTACAAATAGTTTAGCTTTACTATCTGATGCTGGTCATATGCTAAGCGACGCCATTTCACTCTTTATTGCATTAATGGCATTTAAATTTGGCGAACGTGTTGCAAATAAGAATAAGACATATGGTTATAAGAGATTTGAAATTTTAGCTGCTTTAATTAACGGTGTCTTGTTAATTGTCATTAGTATATATATCTTTTATGAAGCCATTTCAAGATTCATTGATCCACCAGAAGTCGCTTCAACTGGAATGTTAATTATAAGTACAATCGGTTTACTTGTGAATATATTCATTGCTTGGTTAATGTTTAAAGGATCTGATACGAAAGACAACTTAAACATGCGTGGTGCATTCATTCATGTACTCGGAGATTTATTAGGATCAGTTGGCGCAATCGTAGCAGCACTCATTATGATTACATTCGGTTGGAAATTAGCTGACCCGATAGCAAGTGTTATTGTGGCACTTTTAATTATTAGAAGCGGCTATGGAGTTACGAAATCTGCATTAAATGTACTGATGGAAGGAACACCATCAAATATCGATGTTCATGAAATATCTGAAACAATCACTTCACACCCAGATATTATTGAAGTACATGATTTGCATATATGGTCCATTACAAGTGACTTAACAGCATTAAGTTGTCACGCAGTCGTAGATAAAGATAAGACTGTACAGGAATGCGACAATATAATAGAAGAAATCAATCATAAACTTATTCATAAATCTATACATCACGCAACAATCCAATTAGAAACACCAGATCATCAACATGACAGTTCCCTACTCTGTTGCATGGAACAAACAGAACATGTACATTAGAAAAGCTAGAACATTTAGGTAAATATACCTAATTTGTTCTAGTTTTTTTACTTTATATAATTTGGTATAGGAATCTCTCTCAGTCTTCGTGCGATACACCCTTATTTTGTACCTTAGCGCACGATATCTCACGGTCTTCGTGCGCCATACCTGGATTCAGTACCCCAACACACTATTCAAACTCAAATTTATGATATGCATTAACTTACTTATAATATACTTTAGTATTTCCTTGTGTAATCATTTTAAAATGTCCTTTCATAATATATGAAAGTGTATTTCTATGTACACCATTACACCACTTCCTGGCTTCTTTCATATTGAATGGTGCTCCTTTCAAATACATTAATTCGTCTAAAGTATTTAAAATAAGTTCTTTTCTAGGTATCTCATTAAAACAGTTAGTGCAAGTAATTATTTTCTTTTTATTTTTCAGTGGTGTATCTATTATATTGTTACATTGTGTACATCTTATACCAGGTTTTAATTTGTTAAATTCATAATTCGGATATTGATGATAATCATCTTCAAAAGGTGTATGGAGATTTTGTAATGTGGTTTTTATTATAGAATTATTTGGAGAGTTATTATTGTTAAGGAGATGTCTTACTTTATTTAACTGGTTTGGTAAAATAATTGTTTCTTCATCTATTTTGCCTTTCATACTAAAATTTCCGTTAATAAATATTATATAGCTTTTTATTGTTCTTTCTATAACTAATTTATCAAGTACTTTATTTAGGATATAGTCATTTCTATCTAATTGAGCTAACGGATATTTAATTACAAACCCGTTATCACAAATCAAATTACCATTATTAAATTCATATTTACCAAAATAATTTTTGATTTCGAATTGATATATAACCTTATCAGTGATAACTATAAAATCAAATTGATAATTTTGAGTACTTTGAAGTTGTAAATCATATATAAACTCTAATTGATCAATAGAGTTTAATATTTCCAAAAACTTCCTTTCACCTTCTTTTCCTTTTTTATATGTTTCATACTTTTGAATATCTTGAGGACTTATGTATGTTCTATCTATAAGAGATCCAATCACTGAATAATAGTTCTTTTTCAATGGTTCACCTTCTTTATAAGTTTATTCATTTCCATTTTAATCCATCTCAGTAAAAAAATCAGCCACAACATCAATGTAGTGGCTGATTTCTTCTATATAAATGATTCAAATATTAATTGTTTACCTGGCACTTTCTTATCATCGAATCCTTCTAAGAATGGTTGATTATCATAAGGTACTTTGACTCTTTCTACGTTTATAGCACCACCTTTAACTTCTACTATGCCATACACTGCGTATGCACCGTTATTTAATCCTACTGATCCTGGATTAAAATATATTGTTTCTATATCATCAAAGTGATGTAACACGTGATTATGTCCGAATGTGACAAAATCTGCATCTATGCCATTAAATAATCCGTGTACATGTTCTAACGAAGGATCTACAATTGGTTCAAATGGATCTTCACTAATATGCTTATCCATATTTTCTTCGAGTATTCGATAATGTGTGAAATAAAATTTTAAACCGTCTATTTCTTTTGTAACTTCACGTTTAAGTTCATTTAAAAAGGTATAATATTTGCTGTCTAAATGTTCTACTATCCATTGATGATGTTCATAAAACTTACTTTTCAAACTTTCAGGATATGGCTCGTTGTTAACGACTGACATAATCGCTTCGTCGTGATTACCAGCAATGTATGTCATATCTTTTCTACTTGTTACGGTTTCAAGAACTTCGTTAGTACAATGGCCAACACCAATATTATCACCTAAGTTATAAATGTGATCTATATCCGTTCGATTATCGATATCTGAAAGTACCGCGTTTAATGCATCTATATTTCCGTGTATATCTGTTAAAATTGCGAATTTAACCATCATAATACTCCTTTATGATTATTGATTAAATTGATCAACTGCTTCTTTAATTTCAACATCTCCTGAAACGACTTGGAATTCTTGACCAATTTTCTCATCATTGTTTAATACTTCAACCAAGACAGTCGCTACATCTTTACGAGGTATTTTTCCACGTTCTACTTCTTCTGCTAAAGTAACTGTTCCAATAGCATCATCATTTGTTAGCGCACCAGGATGAACGATTGTATATGGTATATTAGCGTTTCTTAAATGTTCATCTGCATAGTGTTTAGCTATTGTATAAGGTTTTAAATCTCCTTCAAAAGCTGATCTTCTCGTATCAAATGAAGATACGAGTACAAAATGTTTCGTACCTGCTATTTTACTTGCTTCAATTGATTTAACTGCTCCGTCTAAATCAATAATAATTGTTTGGTCTGCACCAGTATGTCCACCTGAACCTGCTGTAAACACAACTTTATCTGAATCTTTTATTTTTTCAGAAATGTCATTGATATCGTCATATTCAAGATCTAGTGGTGCTGTTGTTGCTCCTAAGTCTTCAAAGAAACTTGCTTGACTGTTTTTTCTAATACCTGCAACAACTTCATTGCCTTCTGCTACTAAATCTTCAACTAAATGTCTTCCTATTTGTCCATTAGCGCCTATTACGAAAATCTTCATTATAAAACACTCCTCTAAATTTTTTCATGTATAAAACGATAGTTGTGTAATCTATCTGGTGTGATTAACCTTGAAGTCACTTCATATGGCTTTTTATAGTTCATATCAGAAACAACAATTGAACCATCATTTTTTACTTCTTCAACTATTGCGACGTGTCCTAGTTCACCATAATCTGTTTGTAAGATTGAGCCTTCACTAGGTTTTCCGTTCACTTTATAACCTTCTTCTTTGGCACGGTCATCCCAATGTTTAGCGTCACCCCAAGATGAACTAATTTTTTTATCAATTTTCAATCTTTCTTCAAATACATAAAATGTACATTGACCTTCTTGATAAAAATTACCAAGCGAACGGTCATCTGTTTTATCATTCTTTTTAATTTGTTCTGTGCGAATCGCTACTTCTTTTTCTTTCATCTGCTTCTTTACATCTTCAACATAATGATTAAAAAAATCGAATCCACCTTGGCTTTTAAACAGCAATACCATCGTTATGATAGCGACCCATGTTGCAAGGTAGATAATGAAGCGGAATAACTTTTTCATAGCTCACTCCTATAACTAATATACCTCAAATATATGAGTTATAACGTAGGATATCAAATAAAGTGCTTATAGCTCTTTACAAAAAATTCGCAAATGCAAGAAAGTTTTTGACAATTAAATGACATTTTCATAGTTTTTTATGGTACCCTAATGATACCAAAAGACAAGAGGTGAATCATATGTTCAAGTTCCAATTGGATTACTTTAGAAATGGACAGGGATTCCATTTAAAAACTATTTTATTTTCTATTTTAGCATCAATCGTTATGATTCTTATAATGTTAATACCGGGTGTATTATTCTTAATCGGTGGTGTCTCACTCGCTTCATCACAAGACTTTTCAGGTGAACCTTCTGGCGGAGGACTAGCGATATTCTTTGTCACTATGGTACTCGGCTTTTTATTAACACTTGGTTTATATATCTTTGTTTTAATTCCTTTAGCTTATGGCATGATTAAATACTACAAAGATACAGACTTAGGTATTGGGCCAAACTTTAGTGATTTATTTATGTTCTTACGAAAAGGAAACTATGTTAAAACATTAAAACTTACAATCATTATAGGTGTGATTAGTGTTGCAATGTATATAGCGATTTATATTGTCGTATTAGTTGTTGAACTAATATTCTTTGCGATATTTGGAACATCTATGGCTATTATTCAACCAAGCGGTTCAAGTGAAGCTTTTGGTGCAATGTCTATATCATTTGTAATCATCATGTTATTTATGATTTTAGTTCTATTCGCAGTGTTTATTCCATTATATTATTTAGTAATATTTATTATGAACACAGTACTTGTTCATATTGATCAAAGATCATTACCCACTTTAACTAAATTCTCAATTGGTTGGAACATTACAAGTAAAGGTCCTAATAATGCTTGGAAATTATTATTCAGTAACTTACTTTATGTTGTTGTTGCATATATTGTTTTAGCTATTGTTGGTATCATTGTTGCAGTTGTCGTTTCATTTATGCCAGCAGTATTACAAGTTATATTCGCGGTACTTGGATATATTGTGTACTTTATCTTTATGTTTATTGTTTCATACTTCATATACGGAAGTGTTATGAACTTCTATCATAAAAATAAAAATGCACTTTACCCTCCAAATAACAGTAATCCTAATTGATAACATATAAAGCGCTCAATCTAGATGCAATAGATTGAGCGCCTTATTTATTATATTAAATCTTTAATACTATATAAGGATTGTAATTCAAAGTCGGGTTTAACCTCTATATATTCAAAATCACTAAAATTACGATTAACCCATGCCGTTTGAAATCCAAACTTTTGTGCACCAACAATATCCCATTTATTTGATGATACAAATAGTACTTCATCTTTATTATATGGAATATTTTCTTCTAGCAATGCGTATCCATTAGAATCTGGTTTATACACGCCAAACTCTTCAAGAGACAAGATAAACTTAAAGTAACTCGTGATATTTGAATAATCTAGTACTTGTTCTATCATGTTTTTATTGCCATTACTAAATATTATTTGATCGACTTCTGATAGTTCTTTTAATGTATGTGCGACATCTGGAAATGGCGTTAATTGATTATATGCTGCCATACATTCGTTAATTTCTTTCAATGAGTAATCAAAATCATTTCTACTGAGCACATATTCAAGTGAATCACGAATCACTTTACTAAATGGTTTATATTCATCCACTAATTGTCTCACATGTGTATATTCAATTAATTTATATCGCCATGCTTTAGCAATCCTATCTCCATTTCCCGGGAATAACTTTTCACATTTTTCTCTTACACTATCTATATCAACAAGTGTTCCATATAAATCATATACAACTGTTTTAATCATTTCATCACCCCTTTAAAACATCACTCATTATATTATATCCAAATGTATATAAAACAATCACACAAAATATATTGCTGACAATATTTTTAGTTTATACAATAAAACCATGTCACCGCAAATCGGACATGGTTTCATAAATTGATTTATTTAATTAAAAACTTTTGACTTAAAAAGTCAGCGACACCATTTTCTACATTTGTACGTCTCGTAACTTCACTACCTAACGCTTTAATATGATCAGGTGCATTTTTCATAACAATTGGATTGTCTACAAACTCGAGCATTTGTCTATCGTTATCACTATCACCAATCGCAAATGTTTCAGTATCTTCTGCAATTCCTAAATAGTCTAAAGTCGATTGAATAGCTGTCGCTTTGTTAACACCTATAGGCATTGTTTCTAAATTACAAGTTGTTGAATGAGATATTGAAATATCTAATTCTTCTTTCATTGGTACGATAAGCTCTTCCCATTTTTTAATTTCTGATTCGTATTTTTTGAAGAAATAAAATTTAGAATAAGCATCTTTAGGTATATCATCAACCCAATTGATTTTTTCACTTAAAGCTTCTTGTCGTGATTTCCATTCATTACGTTCTACATCACCTAATTCATCTGTTTGGATTTCAGAAAGTAATAACGTTTTATCACGTTTTAAGGCGATACGATTTTTATAATATGGAAATAACTCATAATAAATTTGATGTTGTTCTGCTAAATCAACAAGTTTACGCACTGTTTCCATAGGCAGTTGGTGTTTAAATATTTCTTTTCCATTAATATATCCTACTGCTCCATTTGAAGATAAGATACCATCAACTTCAAAGTTCTCTGGTACTAAATATGGAATTTCATCATATGCTCTTCCTGTCGCAATAAATACTTTAATGCCTTTTTGTCTAACTTCTTGAATAACATCATTTGTATGATTCGTGACTCTGTTGTCTTCATTTAAAATTGTCCCGTCCATATCTAAAAAAACTGCTTGATTCGTCATGTTGAATCCTCCATATCATTTATCAATATCTATTATTTCATGCTCACAGCGTAAAGGCAATTTTTTTAAATACATGTTACTTTTTAGATAAAATTGGTCTATTATTTTTAAACTCAACATCTACATCAATTCCAAATAAGTTACTCATATTATCACTGTTTAATAGCGCTTGAATATTACCTGATTTGAATACTTCACCATTTTTCAATAAAAGTATGTTTTTAAAGATTGGTAAGACTTCTTCTAAATGATGTGTCACATAAATAATGGTTGGTCCATCACTATCTTGTCCGATATACTCAATTCTTTCTAACAGATCTTCACGCGCTACAAAGTCTAATCCATTTGTTGGTTCATCAAGAATGAGCAACCTCGGTTCAGACATTAATGCTCTACCTATTAATACGCGCGTTTGTTCACCTTGTGATAGCGTTTCAAACCTTCTATTTATATAATGTGTAATACCTAGTGTTTCACAAATATGTTTCGCTTTTTCTTTAATTTCTTCAGTAGGTTCTTCATAAACACCAATTGACGCATAAGCACCACTAATGACTGTTGTAAAAGCATTGTCCTGTTGTCTCATTTTCTTAAATAAAGATGACGAAACATAACCTATTTGTCTTCTAATGCCATCTGCTGAATAACCTGGTCTTCCTTGTTTCATATCTAGTATTTCAAATTCCCCAGATGATGGAGCAGTATACGCGTTAATAATATCGAGAATAGTAGATTTACCTGCACCATTTAGTCCGTATAACACCCAATGTTCTCCATCTACTATTTCCCAAGAAATATCTTTTAATATGTATTTACCTTCTCTAATCCAATTAATATGTTTCAAATCAAGAAGCATACTTACATCCCCTTTAATATAAGAATTTAGAATATTCACTTATTGTACATGAAACATCTCTTATATTAAAGGTGATTGGACAGGAAGGCTAAATTTTATCATGCTTATTCTGGATTAATATCGAATCTTAATCCATCTGGCGAAATCAATACTTCAGATGCTCTATTCGGTATTTGCATATCGATATTAGCAAGTCCGTAACTATGATCTAAATCTTCACGTTTTTTATTAGATTGCCATGTATTAATCGCAATATGGTGATGATAATCTTTCGTTGACATAAATAATGCATTAGGGAAATTACCTACAACAATTTTTAATCCTAATGTATCAGTATAGAAATCTTTGCTTTCATTGATGTTGCTTGTTTTTAAATGTAAGTGGCCAATCTTAGCACCTTCAGGCATACCATTCCAACCTTCAGTTGAAACATGTTGGACTAATGCTTCTGCGTCTACTTCAAGTGTATCCATATTAACGTTTCCATCATTCCATACCCAAGTTTCTGGATCTCTATCTCTATAAATTTCTAGACCATTTCCTTCTGGATCATTTAAATACAATGCTTCTGACACGATATGATCCCCAGCGCCAAGTCTTACATTTAATCTTGAAGCATGTAATAAAAAGTCAGCTAAATCGGCAGTTGTTGGTAATAATATTGCTAGATGGAATAATCCAGCTTCTCTCATACTTGGTTCTCTACCATCCACTAATAAATTTAATGTAATAGTATGACCTGAGTTACCAATTTCAAATACAGTTTGCTTATCATCTTTACTTTTTATATTTAAACCTAAAATACTGTCATAAAATACAGTCATTTTTTCTAAATCTTTAACATTTAATGTAATGCCTTTTACTAAATTTGCATCTTTACCATGAAACATAACTTGCACCTCTTCTTATTTATTAATAAATAATAGTATACTTTATATACTATAAAAAGTATACTAGTTTGTTTCAAAAAGCAAAAAAACCTATACGACACAATTTAAAATTGAATCCGTATAGGTCCTTTTATTACAATTCCATTTCTAATCTCACCATATCTTTGCATTGTATATCATTCTCAAAGATAGGTTCTTCGTAATACTTTACAAAATAATCAATATCTATTGATTTCATTCTAAATCCAGCTTGTTGATAAAGTTTCAACTGCCCTATACTTGAGTTACCTGTTCCTACAGTTATTGTATGACAATGTAAATTTCTCGCTTCATTAATCATATGGTCAATTAATAATTTCCCTATACCTTGATTTTGAAAATGTGGATCAACTGCTAAATTAACTAATTCATATGTATTAGGTCTCGTTAATAATCCAACTGCAATTCCGATATCTTGATGATCTTGTTGATAAACATATACTTGTCCTCTAGTAGCATAATCATTAACAGCATGTTGACTTTCATCTGCTAAAGCTAATAATTCATAATGCCTATCATTTAACTGCTCACATAAAGTTATCATTGTATCACCTCCATTGTTTAAGTTATGAAACTTTCTTCTTTCTAATAAACCAAATGATAAATACAATTATACCAATTGCAATGACTGCATACATAAAGTGAGAATAAACATCCATATAATTGACGATTTGATGCCAATTATCTCCTACTTTAGCGCCTACCAGTACTAATACTAAATTCCAAATCAATGTACCGATTGTCGTTAATACTAAAAATAACCATTGATTCATACCGCTCATACCAGCTGGAACGGATATTAAACTTCGAATAAGTGGAATAAATCTACAGAAGAATACAGTCCATGGTCCATATTTATCGAACCAAGCATCTGCTTTTCTTACATCTTCTTTCGTTAACCTAAGATATTTACCCCATTTCTCGATAATTCTTTCGATTCTTTCAACATTTAGAATACGACCAATCCAATATAATATGACAGCACCGCCTACAGAACCTATTGTAGATGCAACGACTACACCTAAGACTGTTAGATCTGACTTAGTGGTCATGAAACCTCCAAATGTTAAAATAACCTCTGATGGTATGGGTGGGAAAACATTTTCCAATAATATCAATAAGGCAATACCAAAATAGCCAAATTGTTCCATTACACTTGTAATCCAACTCTCCATTGATTTGCTCCTTTAAGTTGATATCTTTCTCTTTTTATTGCTTTGTAAATATAAACATTCGATAATAATAAATAAAACATAATGATGAAACTTAATTATATAATATATGTTGCTGAATAAGTGTAAGACTTAAGTATGAACATGACAATTTATATTTATATGCATTGTCATTACTTTTTATTTTACAATAAAATGATTCATAAAAAAATTCACACCCATTTATATATGAGTGTGAATGAGTATTTATAATTTAACTTTTTTTAATCTTAATGCATTTGTGACGACACTTACAGAGCTTAATGCCATCGCAGCACCTGCAACCCAAGGTGCTAGGATACCTACTGCAGCAATTGGTATGCCTGCCGTATTATAGCCGAATGCCCAGAATAAGTTTTGTTTAATATTTTTAATTGTTGCATGACTTATTTTAATCGCTTTAGGAATAAGTAATAATTCTCCACCAAGAATTGTTACATCTGCCGCTTCAATCGCAACTTCCGTACCAGTTCCAATTGCGATACCAATATCTGATATTGCTAACGCTGGCGCATCATTAACACCATCACCGACCATTGCAACCTTTTTACCATTACTTTGAATATCTTTAATTTTATCGGCTTTTTCATTTGGTAATACTTCAGAAATGACTTTTTGAATACCTACTTGACTTGCGATAGCCTGAGCTGTTCTTTCGTTGTCACCTGTAAGCATCACGACTTCTAATCCTTCCTCTTGAAGCATTTTAATCGCTTCTGGTGCACTGTCTTTAATCGTATCCGCAACTGCGACAATACCTTTAAATGTACGATCCACAGCAACTAACATAGCTGTTTTACCTTCTAATTCTAAATTGGACATGTCTTGTTCAAAATCTTTCGTTTCGATACTATGTCTTACCATTAATTTTCGATTACCCACTAATATTTCTTTATTCTGAATAGTAGCTTGAATACCGTATCCAGGTATTGCATCAAAGTCGTCTACATCATTTAATGCGACTTCTTGTTCTGTAGCATATGCAACAATAGCTTCAGCAAGTGGGTGTTCTGATCCTTTTTCTGCACTTGCTAAAAGACTGAGTGTTTCTAAGTCGCCAGTATAATCCGTAACTTCAGGTTTACCTTTTGTAATTGTACCAGTCTTATCTAGCACAATTGTATTTAATTGGTGTGTACGTTCTAAATGTTCGCCACCTTTAAATAATATGCCATTCTCGGCAGCTTTACCCGTACCAACCATAATGGATGTTGGCGTAGCTAATCCAAGCGCACATGGGCAAGCAATGACAATCACAGCAATTGCTGCTACTAATGCACGTTCAAACTGACCTGGATCCACTAATGTTATCCATACAATAAATGTTAAGATTGATATCCCAACAACAATCGGAACAAAATAACCAGAAATAACATCCGCTAATCTTTGTATAGGGGCTTTAGATCCTTGCGCTTCTTCTACAATTTTAACGATAGAAGCCAGTGCCGTATCTTTACCTACTTTTGTTGCTTTAATATGAATTAAACCATTCTTATTAATCGTTGAACCAATGACTTCTTCATTTATCGTTTTTTCAACAGGAATAGATTCACCTGTAATCATAGATTCATCTATTGATGTACGTCCTTTTTCGATAATACCGTCCACCGGTATCTTTTCACCTGGTTTGATGTATAAAATATCTCCGACAACGACATCATCAATAGGTATCATGAGCTCTTTATGATCACGAATAACTCTTGCTTCTTTAGCTTGTAAATTTAATAAAGATGATAAAGAATTCGTTGTTTGACTTTTAGCGCGTTTCTCTAAATATTTACCAAACAAGATTAAAGTAATTAACACTGCACTTGTTTCAAAATATAAATGCGGCATATAAGATGGATTACCAATTGTTTTGATAGCTTCATATAAACTATAAAAATATGCTGCACTTGTTCCTAATGCCACTAAAACATCCATATTAGCGCCACCATTTTTCAAGTTCTTATAAGCACCAACATAGAACTGCCAGCCAATTATAAATTGAACAGGTGTTGCTAATATAAATTGAAACCAAGGATTCATTAAGATATGAGGCATAGGCATATTAAATAAATGCACAAACATCGTTAATAAAAGTGGTAATGATAAAATAGCAGAAATAATAAGTTTAGTTTTCATTTTCTGTACTTCTTGTTCTTTATGTGTTGTTTTATTTTGAACATCACTTTTAGTAGCAGCGTTATAGCCTAAATTTTTAATTTTATTAATGATATTTTTAACATCTATTATTTCAGGATTGTATTCAACATTAGCTTGTTCAGTCGTTAAATTAACTGTTGCTTGTGTAATGCCTTCTTGTCGATTTAGTACTTTCTCGATACGATTAGAACATGCTGCACATGTCATACCATAAACATCTAATTCAGCCTTTTCAGTTAAGACACCGTATCCGAGATTTTCAATTTTATTTGTTACATCGGATAAATTTGTAGCGTCATTATTGAAAGTGATGGATGCTTTCTCAGTCGATAAATTCACTTGAGCATCAACACCATCCATTCTGTTTAACACTTTTTCAATACGATTGGAACAAGCTGCACATGTCATACCCGTTACACCAACAGTAACATGTTTAGATTCACTCATTTCGTTTACCTCCTTACTTAGAAAATTGTTTAAGTACACTCATCAATTCATCAATCATTTCTTCACCTTCACCATTTTGAATAGCATCCGTCACACAATGTTTAACATGTCTTTCCGTTACCGCAAGTCCAACATTTTTCAAAGCAGACTGTATTGCACTAATTTGTACTAATATATCCACACAATATCTATCTTCTTCAACCATACTTTGAATACCACGCACTTGACCCTCAATACGTTTAAGTCTATTGATCACTTTATCTTTTTCCTCTTTAGTTCTAGGTGTTACAGTATGTTCATGTAAATATTCACTCATACAATCACGTCCTCTCTTTAATTAATACTATACCCCCCTATAGTATATTTTTCAATATAAAAGCTCAAAAAATTTATAATGAGATGTTGAATAACGGCAGTTTATTATTATGGGCTGCCTTAGTTACACTTCCCCGGACTTTTGTTACTATAGACTGCCTTAGTTACATTTCCCCAGACTTTTGTTACTATGGGGCACCTTAATTACATTTCCGCCGACTTTTGTTACTATGGGGCACCTTAATTACAATTCCGCCGACTTTTGTTACTATAGACTGCCTTAGTTACATTTCCCCAGACTTTTGTTACTACAAGTCATCATACACGCCTATCCGTATATAATATATTCAAAATTTACATAAAAAAACACCTGAGCGAGTTGCTCAGATGTTTAATATCATTCTATTCAACTGTAACTGATTTAGCTAAGTTACGTGGTTTATCTACGTCACAACCTCTGTGTAATGCAGCGTAGTAAGAGATTAATTGTAATGTGATTACTGATACGAGTGGTGATAACATTTCATGAACGTGTGGTATTACATACGTATCATGATCGTGTTCTAAACCTTCCATAGAGATAATACATGGATTAGCACCACGTGCTACAACTTCTTTAACGTTACCACGAATCGATAAGTTAACTTTTTCTTGTGTAGCTAATGCAATGATTGGAGTACCTTCTTCAATTAATGCAATTGTACCGTGTTTTAATTCTCCTCCAGCAAAACCTTCTGCTTGGATATAAGAAATTTCTTTAAGTTTCAATGCACCTTCTAAACCTACATAGTAATCCATTGTACGTCCAATAAAGAATGCGTTACGTGTTGTTTCTAAGAAATCTTTAGCAATTTGTTCCATTTTAGGCGCATCGTCAACAATTGCAGTGATTGCAGTTGTTACTTTCGCTAATTCAGGAATAATATCTACGCCAGTATTTTTGTTATGTGCATTCGCAACTACTTGAGAAAGAATTGCTAATACTGCGATTTGTGCTGTGTATGCTTTTGTTGATGCAACAGCGATTTCAGGTCCAGCGTGTAAAATTAACGTATGATCCGCTTCACGAGATAAAGTTGATCCTGGTACATTTGTAATTGTTAATGCTTTGTGACCTAAACGTTTAGCTTCTACTAATACTGCACGGCTATCTGCTGTTTCACCTGATTGTGAAATAAAGATGAATAATGGTTTTTCAGATAATAAAGGCATGTTGTAAACGAACTCTGAAGCTACATGTACTTCGGTAGGAACGCCTGCCCATTTTTCAATGTATTCTTTACCTACTAAACCAGCATGGTAACTTGTACCACATGCAACGATATAAATTCTATCTGCTTGTGCAACATCTTCAATAATTTCTTTATCGATTTTAAGGTTACCCTCTTCATCTTGGTAGTTTTGAATAATGTTACGCATAACACCTGGTTGTTCGTGAATTTCTTTTAACATGTAGTGATCATAAGTACCTTTTTCAACGTCTGAAGCATCGATTTCAGCTTTATAGCTATCTCTTTCAATTACGTTACCTTCTTGGTCTTTAATGATCACTTCATCTCGTTTTACGATAACAATTTCGTTGTCGACTAATTCTTTATAAGTATCTGTTACAGCTAACATAGCAATTGCATCTGAAGCAATTACATTAAATCCATCACCGATACCAACTAATAATGGTGATTTATTTTTAGCTACGTAGATTGTGTCAGCATCTTGTTCATCTAATAAACCTAATGCATATGAACCATGTAATAATGATAATACTTTATTGAAAGCATCTTCTGTAGTTAATCCTTCGTTTGAGAAGTGTTCAATTAATTCAACAATAACTTCAGTATCAGTATCTGATTTAAAAGTGATACCTGATAAGAATTCATTTTTAAGTTGTTCATAGTTTTCAATGACACCATTGTGTACTAATGTGAAACGACCAGATGTTGATTGGTGAGGGTGAGCGTTCTCATAGTTTGGCACACCGTGAGTTGCCCAACGTGTATGTCCAATACCAATATTTCCATCAAAGTCATCAGAAGCTGCTTTACGTAATTCAGCAATTCTTCCTTTTTCTTTAAATACTTTAATTTCTTCTTCGTTTCTTACAGCAATACCAGCTGAATCATAACCTCTATATTCTAATTTTTCTAATCCTCTAAGTAATAATTCTTTAGCATTTGCTGTACCTATATATCCTACTATTCCACACATAATCAAAATTCCTCCAATTTTAAATAAGCGGTCAGACTTTAAAATTTTAGTCTAGTCGCTTTCAATACTCTGTTCAATTTATGGCTATTTCAATGTCTTTGGACATACAGTCACCTATATGCTTTAAACATTGAACTTCGAATGGGCCACATCCGGGATAGCATCCGCCGATAATTCGATAACTATCCTCCTCGTCAACAAAGTTCATAACACTCATTCAGCATGTATCTGATTATACGTGCCTCTTCAATCGTGTATACTCTTTGTTCAGGCGCTATAAGTTTCCTTATTTCGATAAACCTCACAATCCTCCTTAAGCAAGCTCTCTTCATTCTACAATGAAATTGTAAGTTGTGCAATTATAATACTATATTTAGTGCAATTTTCTCATAAAAATATAATAATAACAGTTGTAATAAATAAAACAAAAAATCTGAGACATACAAAAGTTGTCTCAGATTAATAATATATTTATTCAATTCCCATTTCTTGTTCTACTACTTCTGCAATACTGTTAACAAATCTTTCAGCATCTTCTTCTGTTTTAGCTTCAACCATTACACGTACAAGTGGTTCAGTACCTGATGGTCTTACTAATATGCGACCTTCGCCATTCATTTCAACTTCAACTTTAGTCATGATTTCAGAAACTTTAGCATTTTCTTCAACACCATATTTATCAGAAACTCTTACGTTTACTAATTTTTGTGGATATTTTTTCATTTTGCTTGTTAAGTCACTTAAACTTTTACCTGATCTTTTAACGATACTTGCAAGATGCGCACCAGTCAGTAAACCATCACCAGTTGTATTATAATCCATCATAACGATATGACCTGATTGCTCTCCACCTAGGCTGAAAGAACCACGTCGCATTTCTTCTACAACATATCTATCTCCAACTTTAGTTTTGTTAGATTTAATGCCTTTTTCTTCTAGTGCTTTATAGAAACCTAAATTACTCATCACTGTTGAAACGACCATGTTATCTTTTAATTCACCATTTTGTGCCATATCTTCAGCTAACACATACATGATTTGGTCACCGTCAACGATTTGTCCTTTATCATCTACAGCAATGATTCTATCCCCATCACCATCAAAAGCTAAACCAAGATCTGCACCATGTTCAATAACAGCTTTTGCTAATTCTTCAGGGTGTGTAGAACCAACATTTAAGTTAATATTATAACCATCTGGCTTACAACCAATTGTTTCGCTAGTTGCTTCTAAATCACCGAATAAATATGGCGCAAGAGAATAAGTAGCACCATGTGCACCATCTAGGACAATTTTCAATCCATCTAAATCTCCATCAACAGTTGATTTAATATAGCTTATATATTTTTGTGCACCTTCAAAGTAATCCGAAATATGATTTAATTGGTTACCTGTTGGTCTTGGTAAATTGTCTTCTGTAGAATCTAATAAGTTTTCAATTTCTAATTCTTCATCATCCGTTAATTTGAAACCATCTGGACCAAAGAATTTAATACCATTGTCAGCTACTGGATTGTGTGACGCACTGATCATAACACCTAAATCTGCATCCACTTCTCTCGTTAAATAAGCTACACCTGGTGTTGAAATAACGCCTAATCTCATGACTTCTGCACCAATTGATGAAAGACCTGCGATTAGAGCTGCTTCTAACATTTCCCCAGAAACACGTGTATCTCTACCTACTAATACTTTAGGATTTTCACTACCATGTTTCTTCGATAATACATAACCACCAAATCTACCTAATCTAAATGCGATTTCTGGTGTTAACTCTGAATTAGCTACACCTCTAACACCATCTGTACCAAAATATTTGCCCATTATAATTCTCCTTTAATTCGATTAGTTTTTAGAAGTTTCTATTTTTGCTTCAACATTTTTAAATTCTGCTTCGTCCACACCATCAGGCAAGCTAAGATTTATTTTTTTAGTTGTATCACCGTCAACATTAGAAATATCGACAGGTACATCTATTGATCCTATACCATCAAGCACGTTTCTCGAACCATATATTTTAACTTCGTTTTTATCTAAAGTAATATCATCAATATTTATATTTTTAGATGCACTACCTTTTGTAACAGGATTTAATGTCACAGTTTTACTAGATCTTGCAACTTTAATATTTACGTTAACAGTATCTGGTCTAATCTGAACGTCAAGTTTATTTAAATTGCTATCAAGCACACTGATACCCGCTTTTTCGGTCGTATCATCTGTTAATTGCTTCGTTTCATCTAAAGTAGCTTTAACATAAGCAATTTTATTAAGTTCTTCTTGTCCACCTGTAATTGTTACTTGTGATGGATTAACAGTTTCTCCTACTAGCTCATATCCAGAAGCAATTCTGTTTTGGTTAATCTCTGCTTCAATTGGATATTTTTTAGAAACTTTGTCTTGTAACGTTACATTTGCGCTTTTAGGCACAACTGTCGCTTTAAGTTCATCACTTAGTCCTTTGATTTTAAAGTTTTCTTTATATTGTCCTACTGATTTATTTTTCAAATCCAATTCTACTTTAAAATTCAATAATTTTTCAGCCTGTAATATTGTTGATTGTGGACCAGAAACTTTTACATCTACTGTTTTAGGTGCGCCAGATAAATATAATTCTTTTGTATTATAGATTGTATCTACCGGAACATCTTCTATTACATGATCTGAACTTTTCAAAGCATTTTCTGAAAACAAGCTACCGAACACATTATTCACAGATAAGAACATGAGTAGCGCTAAAATTAAAGCTACAAAACGTAAACCCCATTTAGATTCTAGCATCTACTTCACATCCTTTCTGTTTTGAACAGAACCAAACCAATGCTCAACTAGTAACTCTCTAAAGGCTTCACTTGATATTTCTTTTCTTAACCGACCATCAATTGTTACAGATATTGAACCTGTTTCTTCTGATACTACAACTGTAAATGCATCTGATACTTCTGAAATTCCTACAGCTGCTCTATGACGCGTCCCTAAACTTTTAGAAATTTTTTGACTGTCAGATAACGGCAAATAACTTGCTGCTGTAGCAATTTTTTGTTCACGTATAATCATCGCACCATCATGTAATGGTGTATTTGGAATAAAAATATTTGTGAGTAATTCTTGAGAAATATCAGCATTAATAGGTATCCCTGTTTCTATGTAGTCTTGAAGACCAGTTTCTTTCTCGAATACAATTAATGCACCTATTCTTCTTTTGGCCATATACTGAACAGCTTTATCAACACTATCAGTTAACCTTTCTTGTTCTGCTGATGTCGCTACATTTACTCGTTTAAATAGACTTCCTCGCCCTAATTGTTCCAACGCTCTTCTAAACTCTGGTTGGAATATTACAATGATTGCTAAAAATCCCCATTGCAATACAAAATCAAATAAAAGCGTAGTAGTCGTCAAATTCAAAAAATTACTTACTGTTCTACCAATTATGATGAAAAATATACCTTTTAATAGTTGTATCGCTTTTGTACCTTTAACGACCGTTATGATTAAGTACAATACATACCATACAATAATTAAATCAAGTATACCTGTTATAACTTTTAAGGCACTTAATTCACCAAAAATGTCAGGTAACTGCATAGTATCTCCTCCGTGTTTCATTTACCTAGTGCTTATTATAACAATTTTTGAGATATATTGTTAATTTAATTATATATAAAATAAAAAAAGCCTCTATAAAAGAGACTTCTTTATTAAAGTATATTTTATCCATGATTGTCAATTATAATAATTTCTCTCCAAAGAATGAACCCATTAATCCAATTGCTTGATGAGCCGTTTTATTATATTCATCGATAAGAGGATTTACTTCAACTAGATCAGCAGATACAATTAAGTTTGACTCATGAAGTAACTCCATAGCTAAGTGACTTTCTCTATATGTTGCGCCTCCCGGTACTGTTGTGCCCGTACCAGGCGTTTCGACTGGATCTAATGCATCAACATCCAATGAAAGATGTACACCATCCGTTTTATCCTTTAAGTAATCTATCGTTTCAGATATAACTTGATTCATGCCAAGTTTATCTATATCTGCCATTGTATATGTACGTATGCCTGATTTTTTAATATATTCCTTCTCACCATCATCTAAATCTCTCATACCAATTAGAACGATATTTTCAGGTTTTACTTTATTCTTATAACCACCGATATTCATTAATTCATCATTACCTTCACCTAATAAGACTCTTAATGGCATTCCATGAATGTTCCCACTCGGTGAAGAATCTAATGTATTTAAATCTCCATGTGCATCATACCAAATAACCCCAAGATTACTATAATGTTTACTGATACCAGCTATTGATCCAATTGATAACGAATGATCTCCACCTAAAATTAAAGGAAAGTTACCATTATTCATTGTTTCATTTACTGATTCATATAAGTTATTTGAAAATGAAATCACTTCATCTAAATTTCTTAAACCTTCTTGTTCGCTTTTATATTTTTTCATATCTATAATAGGTGATTCAACATTACCTTTATCTATGATATTATGACCTATATTTTCTATTCTCTCAATCAAACCAGCATATCTCAATGCATCTGGCCCGAAATTAACGCCTAATTTCCTTTGACCAAAAGCAGTTGGTGCACCGATTATTTCAATGTTCTTTTTCATAATTTCAAATCCCCCTTAATTTGCATTACTATTATATTCTAGTATATGTAAACACTTACATCAAGCTATATAAGGGTTTATGGATAATATTAATATATTCCAAATATTTATACGTATATACATCATTTTATGCATATTTTCATCAATAAAAAAAGAGACATTAGATTAACTAATGTCTCTTACATATGAGCCATAGAGGATTCGAACCTCTGACCCTCTGATTAAAAGTCAGATGCTCTACCAACTGAGCTAATGGCTCTTAATGGCTGGGCTAGCTGGATTCGAACCAGCGAGTGACGGAGTCAAAGTCCGTTGCCTTACCGCTTGGCTATAGCCCAAAGATGGTGGAGGGGGGCAGATTCGAACTGCCGAACCCGAAGGAGCGGATTTACAGTCCGCCGCGTTTAGCCACTTCGCTACCCCTCCAGCTTATGAAATTAAATGGTGGAGAATGACGGGTTCGAACCGCCGACCCTCTGCTTGTAAGGCAGATGCTCTCCCAGCTGAGCTAATTCTCCATAAATAATGACCCCTACGGGATTCGAACCCGTGTTACCGCCGTGAAAGGGCGGTGTCTTAACCGCTTGACCAAGGGGCCATGGCTCCACAGGTAGGACTCGAACCTACGACCGATCGGTTAACAGCCGATAGCTCTACCACTGAGCTACTGTGGAATAATAAAATTAAATATTTGCCCGGCAACGTCCTACTCTCGCGGAACGTAAGCCCAACTACCATCGGCGCTAAAGAGCTTAACTTCTGTGTTCGGCATGGG